>DIVR01000033.1 GCA_002428325.1 bacterium UBP4_UBA6127 | reverse complement strand
TGGATATTCGACCTAAAGCCGGGGGAAAAAAGCTCTTGTTGGATGAGGGGGCTTTCCCTCATGCCTATCGGTTCAGCGCTTATGTCACCAATTTGCCCCTTATTGGGACCCTTTATAAGAATCGAGGCGATGCGGAGAATCGGATTAAGGAATTGAAATATGCCTTTGGCGCGGATAACTTTTGTTTGAGCCGGTTCTTTCCCACGGAGGCCGCTTTCCGATTTATCATGGTAGCCTATCACCTGTTGAGCCTCTTCCGGCAAATCGTCTTGAAAGAAAAAAAACAGAAGACGCTCACCCTGATTCGTTTCCAATGCTTTGCATTAGGAGCTTGGATCACCCATCACTCCCGTCAGAAGGCGCTAAACTTGGCTTTAGCCAAGCATAAACGTCAATGGATGGATGGCCTCTTTGATACCCTCAACAAAGAAAAGCCTCCTTTTTCTTTCTCTAATGCATAATATGGGTTGAAAAAGGGAAACTATACCAATAAATAAGAATAATTAGGAGAGTATGTCTCTATTTCTGGATCGGCTAAACTTAACAAAGAAGATTAGATAATAATATTTATCCTTCATGTTATCAGTCTTTTACCTATCCTAATATTTACAGCAGGTCACATATATAGATTAACTTTTCATTCTCCAGACAAGCATGGGCATAAAGATACATTCCGGCCGACCAGGCCTGGTCAATAGATCCCATTAAGTTACCGGACTGACCATGCATCCATTCCCCGAATTGCCATTTTTCGGCATGGCCTAATCGATTAGCTTTTCCCAGAAAACTCATCTCTTTTTGAGCTTTTTCCAACTGTCCAGCTTTAATCAATGCTGCGATATAAAATCCCCCAATAAAAGGCCATATTCCACCATTATGGTATTGATGAGGTTGATTCAGGTTATAGACCCGGTAATAATCTCGCCAGTCTTTATTCCCAGGATAAACAGGCGGATAAAATGCTTTACAGGGATAAGGCCGATTGGCACCTGCCTGATCGATATAGGAAAGGATTCTTGAAGATTTTTCTTTATCAGCTACTTCAAAAATAATAGCCAGAAGATTTCCCAGAACATCACAATAATCCCCATAATCTCGGAAGGCCACATAGGGGAGATAATAAGGGTGATCCCTTAAGCAAGAAGCCATTTCTTCATAAGTCCATTTCCAAGATTCTTTTGCTTTTTGAACTTCTTCTCCTCTGCCACGGCTAATCCAAAGACGAAGGTTGATTTTATAATGGACATCCTCCGCCAATTTCTGGTATAAATCTCCTGGTTGAGCCATAACCTTGGAGAGATGTACCATCGATTTCAAGGCTCCATAATAAAGGATATTATCGTAAAGAATATTGAAACGATTTGCAAATAAATCAGCCCAATCAGCCGCCTCATGGACTTCTAAAAGTCCACAGTTATTGCTGTCCTGATACCGAAGCCACAAAAGGGCTTTTTCCAGGGAGGGAAAAAAGATTTGCAGAAATTCCCTATCTTGATATCTGAACCAATGGACAGCACATCCAATGATATACCAAAGATTACTGTCAACATTACCAGCTTCTCCATATTCTACCCAGTTATCTTTAGTATGATAAAAATGGGGAATCTGGCCTAAATCTGTCTGGAATTTACGAAGGGTATGCAAAGATTTTTCAAATCCTTCTTTTAGTTGAGGCCTATCAGAAACAACAGCTCCCAAGCTGGTTATCATACTGTCCCGGGCACAGATTTCAGGATATAGGGTTGGGGATGCTACAAACCCATATTCAGTCAAACAATTTTCCAGGACTGTAATGGCTTTTTCTCTACCCTCTTGAATGGAATCCATCATAATATCTTTCATTCTCTTTTCTTATTCTTTTCTGAGTATCCACGACCTGATTAGTGTTTCCATTTGCGGAACAGGATCATTCATGGAATCCATATCGCTCATTTCTTCTGCTGAAAAAGAATTCAATTCAACAGGAACCGGAATGGATTCTTCATAGAATTGGATATCATCAAACCAGGCCGTTGAAACTGACTGGGTATTTTGAAGATAGATACGGGGATGAACACTGAAGGCCCCTTCGGGCGGGGTCAATGTAGTACTGACTGATAACCATCCGGAGAGGGAAGTGTTATTTGATGCTGTTCTATAAATTGTAGAATCAGAAAGGGTTGCATCTGTTGGCCCCAACCATCGAAGGATCATTCCACCTCTTATATATCCCGCGGCTGAAGTAGGCGAAGCAAATTGATTTATCATAAATTCCAAGTGATATTGTTTAGCAGGGTCTATCTCAATGGGTAATATGATGGGAGTTAAAGGGCTGGCAGGAAGAGCATATGCGGGATAGGCTTCCCGATAGAGAACAGAATTACTAGCAGGATGATTTATTCGATAACTGGCATTCCCTGTATAAGCAAAAGTAAGATCCTGCCTCCCATTATTAATTCCAGTGCTTCGTCGCCAATAGGCGCCATACAATCCGCCTCCTCCATCATCACTTCCCTCAAATCCTCCATTTATCATTAGATTTTCTGATATGGAATCTACACCAAGTGAAAGATTATCCATTAAGGCTAGAGAATTCAGATCCATTCCTTCCAGTGACAAACTAACCCTTAAAGCGACTGTCCCTGAAGGAATTAAAAAACGAACTGCGACAGGATACCACTCTGAAGAAGAACCCGTCGTTGTAAAATCATACTCCCAAACAGTTGAATCCTGGTAGTAAGCTGAACTATCGGAGGGATACCCTCTAAAATATAAATGTAAGGTTCCAGAATCAATCCCATTCCATTTCATCCAAGTGGTGGAAGAATAATAAACACCTTCTGTAACGGGTATAAATCGGCTGGTCCAGGAAACAGTATCGCCTCCTCCGGTTGATTTGGCATACACTGAATACAATCCGTGATGGCTCTCTGAGGTTATTCCCGCCAAGGTGGTTAACTGGGGAATAAATCCACTCAAGGAAGTTATCCAGCCTGTTATTGTATCGGTTGACCCCTGGTAATATTCAAATGAAGGATTTGATATTTTTTGATGGTACGCAGGATCGGATAACAAAAATCCACTATCCCAGTATTCTGATATAACAGGCCTATGGTCTGAAGCAATTGTGGCTGCTCCATAATTTCCAACATAACTGTCACCCAAAATTTGATAGGGCGGCATAAAAATATGGTCTATACGTTGTGTTGGAGATGGATTACTAACAGTATTGGTCTGGCCCAGGGCATTGGTGCCAATAGCATCCACATATTGAGTTTTCATAATATTGAACGGAAGGCTGTAATGCCGGGAATTCAGATCCCCCATTAGAATAGAAGGTCCTGTTGCCTGGGACATCCAGATAAGACAAGACTGGGCACTGAGGATTCTTTCAGTTTCAGTATCATGGGCCCAATGGGTAATAAACACATTAACAGTGGTTCCATTACAATTCAACTGAGATTCCAGACATCCCCTCTGTTCAGAACCTATCTGGGGAAGTATCGAATGATTATTGCTGGAAATAATTGGATATCGGCTGATAATCCCATTTCCCATGTGTACATATACAACATCCACATTACTCCCAAACGCTGAATACCAGGTTCCCCCCAGCCTGCTTTGGATACGGTTTTTAATCAGGGTTAATTGGTTATCAAAATTTGTATATGGCTCATAAACCTCTTCAAGACCTACAACATCTGGATTTTGGTCTGCAATATAGTCCGCAATCCGATTTAGGTCATAAGAGGTATCAGTTCCTTCTCCATGATGGATATTCCATGCCAAACATTTTAAACGAAGAGGCTTAACAGTTTCGTCTGATTCATAACAATAGACATCATCAATAAACAATATGGGGTCAGGGCTGGTCGTATCAAAATTAAAAAGGCGTATCTGGGCCGACACAGCACCGGCTGGAGGTTGAATCTGACCACTGTCCAGATTTAGCCAATGCTCTGATTGAGTACTAATCACTGAAAGGCTATGGACTCCTATGGTATCATCTGAATCAGTCAACCAAAATAACCGTAGGCCGCCATTTCCAGTCGTAACACCTGACCACCTGAACCAACCGCCAAATCGGTATAGCCGGGTAGAATCGACTGCTATCATCCCCATAGATGCCGAGGTCGTCTGAGTAGCATACCATTCCCGATTTGCTGCATTACCGGAGGTCTGCCTGAGATAAACAGAATAATTTCCTGAGTGAAAAACTATGGATGTGTATCCGGCAAAAGTCTGGCTTGTATTTCGACGCCAATAAGAAGGATAAGTAGAGTTTAAGCCTTCAAATCCAGGATTAAGAATCCTGTTCAGGGTATTGGTACTGTTAGTCCGAATCAAACTCGCTTCATCAAACAAAGCATAGCTTCCACTTGATACAGCATAAAGACCCAGCCGCATTTCAGCTGCATAAGCATTTGAGGGAACCAGGAATGAACTACTTAGGAGAGACCAACTACCGGAAGATGTCCCTGAAGTGATTATACTCAGGGTCGTTACTACTGACCCATTACCATCCCAAGTATAAAAACAGATGTCTATCCTAATATTTCCACCAACCGATGGCTGGTTCCATACACATCGGGCAGCTCCAGAAACCCAATCACCTGGTTCAACGGCTATCCGTTCAGAAACCCATTCTGAGGTTCCATTCTCAATAGGAGATTGGCAGTATATTGAGCCGGAACCCGACCATGCGGCAGAGGTAGCGTAAGCATATTGGTTGTCGGCTGGGCTCCTTTCCCAATGCCTGGCAAGAACATCCCCACTACCCCATCGGGATTCATATCCTGAATTTAATAATAAATTGCTTGAGCAAAAAGCTGTTGAAATCAACAACATTAAAGAAATAGACAGGGCCATAAATCGGTAAAGCATTCTCATGGGAATCTTCCTCCCTAACCTTATTCTACTGCCGAGATTTTTTACTTTCCTTAAAAATCTTATTAATTTCCTTATCCAAAATCACACAGACTTCAGAAGCAGGCTTCTGACCTGTCCAGAGGTAATCCAACCATCGGGTCAAAGAATTCTGGATTTCATTCGATTCCTGGCAATCCATTAACGGTTCGGCATACTGTTCAGCCGCATCAAGAAGGACATGCCGATGCTCTGGCTTATAGGCAGGATTCATAAAAACAGTCGATTCTGCAATTGTTTTGATGGCCGGGATACCGCTGCCAATTGCAGCACTACCATAAAAGCTCTGGCCTTCGGGTCCCCCAACAAATTTTAAAAACTCCCAGGCTTCCTGGGGATGTTTCGATTTGGTTGGAATAACCATTCCTACCGAAAATAAAACTGTTTTTCTACTTTTAGGACCTTTGGGAACAGGTGCCACATCCCAGTTTATTTTTGACTGTTTAGTTAAGAGTCCCATCAACCAGCTTCCATTGACATACATTCCCAATCGGCCATTGACCAGCATACTCTGGTTTTCCTGACCAGACTCATTGTAACCAACTACCCGGGGCATTACCTTATCCCTATTCCTGAGGTCTCCCAGAAATTTGAGAGCTTCAATCGTTTGAGGGCTATTGATAACCGATTTGGAACAATCCTTATCCACGACATCGCCCCCGTTCTCCCAGATCCACCAGATATAAGAATCCAGCCATGGTTCATTTACAAAGGCATATTGGTCTGTTCTCCCATCCCCATTCGTATCTTGGGTCAGTTTCAGACAAGCATTTCTGAATTTCACCCAATCCCAAGATTCATCCGGATAGGCCACCCCAGCCTTATCAAACATATCTTTGTTGTAATACAGGGCAAAAACAGTGAAATCCCTGGCTACTGCATAGGATTTCCCCTCATAGGAAAGCATTTCTTTGACCCGGGGATAATAATCATTCATGGTGAAACTGGTATCCTTAGCCAAGAAAGGATCAAGGGACTGAATAGCATTATTCCCAGCAAAGGAAGGAATCATGTCGTAAGCCAGAAATGCGGCATCAGGCGCAGCATCCCCTGCAATCATAGTCTGGAGTTTTGGGTAATACTCTGCGGCAGTGATATCTATCCATTCAATTTGAATATTTGGATGTTCTTTCTCGAAAGCCTTCACTAACAAATCCCGGGTTATCTTATTATCGGCACTGTCCCAAGTAGTAACAGTAACTTTAGTTTTTCCGTGGCTTCCAGCGGGCCGACCGCACCCTAATACGGAAACCAGAAATAATCCCAATGATATTAACAATAAGCATTTAGTAATATCCTTATGAGCAAACATTGAGGACCTCCATCCATCTTGCAAAGAAAGGGCCGAAGCTATCATCAAACTCCGACCCTTTTTAGTATCACATGTAAATATACCTCAGATTATTCTTCAGGTGCCAACAGGTCAATGGCCTGGGTGGCATAGACATCTGCTTCATAAGTCTGTTCATATCCCAACAAACGCCGGTAAGCAGTTGGATTCCATCCTCGGGTATCGCCATTCTCGGAAATTAACAAGGTATCCCAAGCTTTCTTTTCCAGTTCAATCGCTTTGGCCTTATCTGTTTCGGATATTCCAATTTTTCTGGACAGCCTTTTTAGGATTCGAATCATATAAAGCTTTTCACGAACCCGGTCCGCCAAGTAATTTAAACGAGCTGATCCACAGTCTTCCGTCCAGATTCGAAGCATGGAATCCCTTTCAGTGCCGGACCCATTTTTCATCATTATCTCTCCACGGGGTTCAACCTTCTTGAGATAATCCCGAACCGTACTGAAAGTAACATTGAACTCATTTTTCAACATATCATAGATCTCACTGAATTTATCTGCGGCATGGGCAAACCCGGCGGCAGGATACCCATAAGGATTGGTATAACTCATATATTCAAAATCACCGCAATAGACCCAGATAAAACCTTCATCATCCACTTGTTTAAAAACATCCTTGAAGGAGTTTCTGACATCCTCCATTGTTCGTTTATCGGATAAATAAGAGAAAAGCATTCCCATTCGAGAAAATTCCCGTTGCGAGGATAATCCGGTGATTTTTCCCCCGACTCCTAAAACATTGACCGGATGGGACCTTTCTTCCCAGGAAACAGAGGGGAGTTGCACAGCATCTACTTCAGGGTAAATTTCCATCGTAAAATTACCATATTGCCCCAAGATGCCGAAATTATACTTTTTCGCTTTACCCCATTGATATAATCTTTCTTCAAAGAGGAAATAATCCAGTCCAAATTCCTTCAAGATAGGAAGCAATGATGGATCCCAAACAAATTCAGGAGGGAAAAAACCGCTGGTTTTAACTCCAAAACATTCTTCGACCAATTCCTGATGCTTCTGGATATGCATTCGGATTCCCTCATAACTGATTAACTGGGGAATTGCATTAGGATATAATGTTCCATTGATTTCATATCTTCCGGATTGCAGTCCTTCTCTTAGTCGGGCAATCATATCCGGGTAATTGTCCCGCATATACTCAATGGTAGGTCCTGTAATATTAAAATTAACCGGAATATCGGGATGTTTTTTGTCATAAATATCTAGAGTTGCCTCATAACCCTTGATGACTCCCGGTTCATTTCCCTGGGGCAGCCGGTCCATCTGAATGTTGCCGTGATATAAAGTACCGATATACATACTGTCTCCTTTAGAACATGGATCTGATTAGTATTGGGGTGAGAGCCCCATTTTAAAAACTTATTTAAAAATCCCCTTCAAAGGTTTTCCATCAACGGTACTAGGGACCTTCACCCCTACGGAGTATAAGAGTGTCGGAACAATATCAATATTCCGTCCCTCCTTGAGTGTGGCTCCTTTTTTAACACCCGTCCCGCTGAAAATCATAATAGTACGAGCCTCATCAAAGGTCCCATGATATCCCCCCGGTTCGCCTGCTCCGCTCATCACATACCCCGGTAGAGGACTGACAATCAGGTCCCCAGACAGGTTATCATGGCATCCAAGAGCATCCAATTTTTTCCGGTCCAGGACCTCGGCTCCTCTAATTTGTGTTAATAATTGACGAATATCCTGTTTTTCTTTTTCACTGACATTCGGCATAAAATAAAGGATTCTAACCCCATAACTCAGTAGGATGATTTGAGTGTCAGGTTGGAAATCTGTTTTCGCAGTTGCCACTTTATATCCGGCTTTTCGTAATATGTCGGCCGGTTCGGCTGAAGCCTGTTTTTTGTTAAAATCTGACATTCCATGGTCGGAACTGATACAAATAATCGTCTTGTCTGCTAATCCTGATTTTTTAAGATACTCCATTAACTTTCCTATTTCTTTATCTACAGAAAGGACTGCTTTTTTCATTTCAGGACTGTTAGGTCCATTCTTATGACCAATACTATCTGTAACCCCATATATCACCCCGATAAATCGGGCTTTATCCTTTTTTAATATATCAATTACTACGTTAGTAATTTTCTCTGAATTGTCATACCCCGCGGATATATAGGTATCGACACCTCTGTTTTCCAGCATAAACTGGTTTACGGCAGCGGTTTTCCAACCCGCCGCTTTCAGAGCCTCCGCAATTGTAACTGCTTTATTATCCCGAGGTCCGCCCACCAGTTTTTGCTGGATGGAATCAAACTGGGTATTGGCGGCGATATGCGTCGTTCGAGGATAAGCCCCTGTCACCAGAGAGGTCATGTTGGGAGTAGTTAAGGTCGGAAAAATATCTGTCGATTTTTCTACCCAGACTCCTTCTTTAATCAGAGATTTCAAATGAGGCGTATTATATTTTTCAACATAATCCGGCCGAAATCCATCTGCGGTAATAAATAATATATATTCAGGTTTTTTTAAGTTATCTGAAGCAGAATATGAATAAGGGCATAAAATAAATAAAATACAGATAACCAGCAGGACTTCTTTTATAAGAATCTTTATATAAGTATTAAATAACATGTTCTCTCCAATCTTATCTAAATAGGAGGGAGGAGGATTCCAAGGAGTCTCTCCTCCCTCTTCCAGCTTTACCCTGATATCTGTTTATTCAACTTGGAAACTGGACAATTCAACAGGAACGACACCACCAATAAATTTGCCGGCACCGGTTAAAGGAGTACCACCCGGGCCTGCAGTTTGATAAGTATCATTCTGCACACTCAGGAAATTCGCATTGGCTGGATCCAGAGATGCAAAATAAGGATTTGCATTGGTCACAGCAGTCGGAGTATAAGTTCCCGATCCTACGACCCCATCCGCATCCGTGTTAGTATCCAGAGAATAGGTACCAGTTAAAACAACCGCAGAATTACTGGCATTTAAGGTATGAGCTCCAATATTAATATTATTGGTAGTTAATCCATCAAAATTGCCATTCCCGGCAATAATCACATTACTGGCAGTAATGGTAATAGGGCCTGTACCAGGGCTGGCATCAATGGCCGATTTACCATTGTTAGCAAAGGTGCAATTGGTCATAGAGATATTGGCCGGATTTGAGGTACCCGAGATTCTATAGCCTATATCAGTGTTATTTGCCACAATTACCCAGTTCAATGTAGTAATGGCTGAATTACCTACATTGTTATAATCCCAAATTCCCCATTTTCCATTATTAGTAACAATGACTGGGCTGGTAGAAGTCCCGGAGATGGAAGCGCTTAGATAGTTGGATGTGCCAAAATAAATTCCATATTCGGGAATATAGGAGAAGACGCAGCCAGGCCCGACATCAACAGAAGCCCTGCTTCCGGAAACGCCATCCATCAGAACCCTTAATCCATCATTAGCTCCTAACGTTGCTTTGGAACAAATAACTTTATTGAGCACCACATGACCTGGATTAGATGAACTTGCTAAATCAATAACGTCATCAGTAAAGGTCGTCGCATCCGAAACCAAGGTTAATCCATCCATAGTAACCGGTCCATCAGAACCATCATTGGCCGTAATAACCACATTATCCAGAGTTACATAATAATTACTCAAGGTTGACCAGGGATAGATAGATATCCCTTTTGCAGGAGGATCTGCCACATCAGGTATTATGACTAAATCTTTAATCATTGTAGTACTGGCATCAACTCTCAAATCAAAAGCACGGTTGGATGCTCCAAAAGCTCCCCCATTGGCATTAGTGGCGCTTACCACCACCACTGGACGGCTTCCGCTGTTACCCTGTATTGTCAGATCAAAACCTGAAGTCCCAATATCCAATGCTTCATAATAAGGGCCATCATCCAATATATTGATGACATCTGGTAAATCTGGATTACTTAAACAGGAATTTATCGCCAGCTGAATGGAATTGAAATCCCCGGTTCCTCCAGCCGTGCTGACTGTTAAAGTAACGGCCCAAAGCGGGCTGGAACAGACTAACAATAGGACTGATAAAAATATGACTAAACGTTTCATTTTTCTTTCCTTCCTGAGAACTAGGCCTGTACCAATATCAGATTTTTACAGGCCCATCCCACTCCCAAAGGTTACATCTTTCTCTAACGGATCGGACAAGTACTATTCCACTATTCCCGGAACAAATGGACGTTGCCCATCAGAAGATCGAGGACTTCTTAAGAGATCTCCATTACTAACAACCCCATTAGAAGGATCATAAGTCATAGCCGAGTTAGCAGCATCCCTGATATAAATATCTCGTCGATCGCTATCAGGACCACTTCCCCAAAGACGCCACTCACCATAGACAGGTAAATGCCATACAGGATTTGGATCAATAGCACCAGTCCCTAATTGATATGCTTTATAACTGCTGTAGCAATACCGTTTCATGTAAGGATTATTAGCAGCCGGCCCAGTACTGGCGCGAGTACTGAGATAGAAAGGGTCATAGGGTTCGCTGGTAATATAGGCAATCGGAGTTGTTATACTGGTTCTCTGAGAAATAAATTGTTCATTCGTCCCCATGGTACCACTCGATGGATTAATCCCCCAAGCATCCTCAATCCCTCCCTCATACGCATAAAGTCCCATCAATGGATAGTTGTTGTTATCAATATAGTAAGATTCAAGGGCTGTTGCCATAGTTCGCAAATCACTCTTGGACCGGGAGACTTTGGCGCGTACTTGGGCCGCCAGGAAGTTGGGGATGGCTATGGCTGCCAGTATGGCAATAATCGCCACCACAATTAATAATTCAATCAGAGTAAAACCTTTTTTCTTCATCTTCATGTTACATCTCACCTCCATTTTTCTTGTGTTTATTCCCATGGGTGAAAGTATACAGACAGAAATCAAAAACTCACAAGGGAATCTAGAATGATTTATTATTATAATGGTTTGATTTATATAATATTAGTTTTCTGTATGATTTTATGAAGTGTTTTAAAACGGTTTATTATATTTTTAATGGATTGATAATATTAATGTTATGTGGATTTATGAAGAATAAAGCGCTTTTCAAACGAGGGTTAAAGCAAATGATTTTTAACGGTATTTTCAAAACTATGTAATACGAATTTAATATTATGGCAGGGGAATGGGAACGTTTAAATTTATTAAATAAAGTTGATAATAAATTCCATTCCTGTCTGGATTAAAGAAAAACGGAGTGGTAAGCGAGAGGATCTAACCTTCTCCGTTACTACTCCGTCAGTTCATCAGAAAAAAACTTATAAAATTAGAGCGATAAGATGGTTCCCTGAAGATTCAATCGGTAATGGGAAGGAGTTACTCCGGTCAATCGTTTGAAAGTGAAAGAGAAGTAACTTTCATCATTAAACCCGACTTCATGGGAAATCTGAGAAATATTAAACTCAGGCCGGCCCAATAGACGGCGGGCTTCTTCAATCCGGACCCTCATCAGATAATCAGTAAAAGTCTGCCCGGTTACATCTTTAAATAGAACACTGAAATGGCTGGGGCTGATGCCCACGACTTTAGCCACCTGATCCCGGGTGATAGGTTCTTTCATGTGTTCATGCACAAATTCCATAGCTTTTTGAATCGGGGCAATATGGAGTTGCCGATGAATGGATTTATGTAGTTCCTGGGAAATGATATCCATGGCTTCCTGGGCCGTTTTCTCATTTCGGAGAGCCAAATGGGCTTCCCGTTTAATCAAAGAAGTCAGCACGGAATAGTTAGGGATCGTCTGGCGAAGCCTTCCGGTGGGAATCAATTGGACCATTTGCCGATAATAGGGCCGGGCTCGAAGCACATCCGAATGGGTATAAAGGTCTTTAATGACCGGGCAAGACCACCCGATAGTGGCAGATTCCACGACCGCTTCCTCGGTCATCATGGAAACCATAAAATTCCAGACAGGTTCAGGATCGGTCACCGTACGGGGAATGACATAACCAAAAGCTCCGATAATGGGAATACTTTCCCGTCCGGAATTACCAATCGGCAGCGGCATTAACCCTACCCGACCGGAAACATGGGAGGTTGGCAGTTCAGCCTGGGAAATGATCCTGGGCCAGCTGCGCATAAAAACCATCCTGCCTTCCAGGAAAATTCTTTCACAATGGGATTCCATCATAAAGGGAGTATCCGGAGGCGAATAATGATGCTTATGGATTAGATCCTGCAGGAACTGAAGGGCTTCTACAGCCTCAGGCCGATTCAGGATGACATGTCCGGAAGAATCGAACACATCTCCCCCATTGCACCAGATGAGCTCTAACAGGTTACAGGAGAGATTTTCAAACTGGGCCCCCTGATATCCGATACCGGCAATATTTTCTGGTGACATATCCCGAGATAAAATCCGATAGCATTCCATCATCTCCCGCCAATTGGTCGGAGGGGTTCGATGGATTTTACCCAGCAAATCCTGGCGATAGGCCATTACTCCGACATTGATGATATGGGGAACCGCATAAATCTTTCCCCGGTATCGGCATTGCTGGATAGCCTTATCCAGATAAGCCTGCTGGGCGGATTCTGGAAAGAAATCATCCAAGGGGTGGATCAATTCTTTTTCTACCAGTTCCGGTAATTTAAATAAATCCACCGGTAATAAGCCTAAATTGGATTTAGCTTCTTCAAATTGCATTATGTGTTGGTGATATTCCAGAATGGAAGTAATGTTTTTTTCAGGAAGCCGGACAGAGGAACCCGGATGCTGCCGATTATAATGTTCCACCCGCCGTTTGACCCGTTGATAATGCAACGGTGAAAAATAAAGTATTTCCGGCATAACCAGGGTACTGGTAGCTTGAGCCGGTTTGGAGGATTTTTCATCCCGGATGGGAATCGAAGGAGTAACTGATTCTTTAAGGGTTCGAATCCCCTGCTCTGACATTCGGCAAAACTGTCCCGATGACCCGATAATCCCGGGATGTTTGGGAACCCAGAGCCATAACTGCATCTGATTCTGAAGTGGCATGAACTTCAGTTCAATCAAGGCTTCGGTTAAATCAGCCAGTTTCTGTATCATGTCTGCTGATTCTTTCAACTGGGATGCCGGCAAGCTGGTCATTAAAAGCCCTTTGGGATATCCAGCGGCCCAGCTTAAAAATTCACGGGTTTCTTTGGACGACCAATTCTGCGCCAACACATGGATATCATCCAAGACAACATAGGCTGGATCATAAGCTCGAATCTGCCGAATAAAATCAGCTGGCGAAATCATTTTCCCATATTCATAAGCCTCAAAAGAGACAGGTCCGGATTCAGATTTCTTTTTCCCCGGGGGCATTAACAGATGGAATCGGGCTTCTTTCCTTTTAAAAGAAATAAATAAACAGGTATTATCCTCAATCTGGGCATTGACTGCATATTGAAGCGCCAAGCTGGTCTTCCCAGTTCCAGCTTCCCCGGTTACCAGGTATCGTCCATGAATCAAATGCTTGGTTCCGATTACCTCGTCAAAAGGTATCATACTGTGCTTATCTCCCATTTTTTCTCTCCTACCCCCTGGTTCAGTTGGGCATTATTCCTTATTAGGCAATTTGATTATCATCTCTCGATGTTTATGTTTTCTGAATAAAATTGTAACGGACAAATATCATTTATGTAAAATCTGTTCGATTAACATCAATATCAAACAAATATTATATAATTCAAACCTATATTCCACAAATTCCAATTTATTGATATTGCTTCTCATTCAGGGTAAGGGTAGAATTCCTGCATAAGCTGAAGTTCAGAGACCATTGATTAAGACAAGATGAAAGGAGGTTAAGCCAATAATCATAAACTAAATTAGCTTGGCAATATCTGAGTCAATAATATTACCGAAGGGAGTTTAAAATGACTAAGTTTAAAAAAGTATTGTTTTTCCTTTTAGCATGTATGTTTATCAGCAGTTTTTCATACGCTGTTCGCAGTAATAATTTAGTTAACAACCCTACTTTTGAGCCTGATGCCTGGTGGGGAGCTGGGAGTGTTTTACCAAAAAGATGGGATCGGAGTGTAGGTAATAATGAATTTTGCCGAACCACCTCTGAGGGATATCAAAGCGATGGTGCTATCTATGTAAAATCTTACAACAGTACCAGTTCCACTGGATTTACAAACCAATTCAGAGCTCCCATTCAACCGGGTGTGTCTTATGACATTAGCTTTATGGCAAAATGGGGTGATAGCACAGCAGGAACTATTGGATGTGTTCTGAGCGTATTTGACACAACCCTACCAGGTGCTTCTCTGACAGATTACAGCTTTACGACAACGGGAACTTCAAATGGTGAATGGGTCCAATTTACCGGTTCTTTCACCACTCCTGTGGATGGTCGTTCAGCCAGAATATTCCTGGGTACTTTAATGGCCAACACTGAAACTTGGGTTATTTTCGATAATGTGAATCTGAAAGGACCCGATGGAGTCAATATGCTCATTGAACCTAGTTTAGAAAGTATTGATTCTACCTATCCTACAGCAGCAATCTACTGGAGAAGAAATACCAGTTCAAGTAAAGCAGCTATTACCGATTTGATGGCTCATACAGGAACTTATTCCCATTTTGCCAATACCACAACCGATACGGGTATGAAAATGTGGTATAACGCTCAAGGAGCTAGCCGTGGCTATATTGCAATAGATCCTGACCGAGATTATGTTTATGGGACTTGGATGCGTTGGAGTAATGTAACCACTGGCGCCGCCGGGATTGGCTTACAATTTTTTAATGGAGTAGATTCAACAATAAATGGGGATTCCGCATCATGGGCAGGCCTAGGTTCATCGAATGCAGGTGGAGACTTATCTGTACCTCCTAACTGCTCAGCTATGGTAGTGGGTGATGATACTGGAAATTGGACTTATGTTGTCAGCACTGTAAAACCTCCGGTTGATGCCCTTTATGCCAGAGTCATTCTCTTTAGCGCTTCGACAACCAGCACCGGTCATTGTACAGCCTACTTTGATGATGTGAATGTCATGACATTACCCATTATATTGACCGTTTCCCCGTCCAGCACTTCTTGCGGGATAACGTATCAACAGCAGTTCTGGGCTTCCAAGGGAACAGCGCCCTATACATGGACCAGCAGTGATACTACCGTTGGGACTATTGATGCCAATGGTTTATTCACTGGTGCTGCTTTAGGGACCACCACCATCACAGCAACTGATTATGATGGGTACACAGGAACAGCGACGATAACAGTAGTCCCGACCAGTGCCCCAGTTTTTAAGGATTTATTTGAATAGGCAAAATTAGCTTATTTATTGAATTATTTAGTAATAAAAGCCGGTATCTCCTCAGATACCGGCTTTTTTTTTAAATATATATAGAGAAGGGTATTACCCTATTCAAATCCGTTAAATATGATATATTGCTTGGCTAATGAGGAAGGTAAGAAGACTTCCTTTGGGGTTGGCTATATGGAACTGTTTTCAAGAACCTTTTATTACCTTTTGACAGCTGTCAAAAACATATAGGGTTGTGTTCTTTTGATATTTACCCTGTCGATGGAAATAAATAGTTTTGGCTGTATAACATATCTATCGATATGGAGGCTATATCAATAATCAAAGAAAAAAGGCGTTCACCAGTCAATATAAACTGGAAAACGCCTCATATAACTAAAGATAGTTCCTTATATTTAAAAAACTACATTAATTTATTCTTTCTAACCATTGCAGGTTCAACTTTGGAGATAGCTTCAAAACCTGATAGTTCCACTGGAGTATCATCAAGAACTAAGTTATCAAGGTTGGCATCAAGCTCTACGGTGGTGACTAATCCTTCATCCACATGGATATTACTTTCCATGGCAACACTGGAAGTGTCATAAGTCCCAGAAGAAACAGGCAGATAAGCCTTCACATTATAATAACCGGAAGGAACATCCATCAGGGCATAAAATCCGACTAAATCCGTATAGGTTGTCCCCGAACCATTAGGTCCTGAATAAACCACTCTAGCTTTATAAACCTTGGATCCATCAAAGAAAGGATAAGGTGTAGCAATAGAAGAAATCACTTTGCCCTTGATAATCCCTGTCGTAGGATTAGTTTTCCAAGCCATAGAAGGAACATGGGTGGAGGAAGAATAGAATCGGGTGGAAACCATATTATAGAAGTTGGTGTTGGAAATACCTGCATTATTGGTAGCCCGATAACTATAAAATACAATGCCTTCATGTTCTGAATGCCCACGAGTATAACTTATCTGGTCAGCAGTCATGGTTGTTGTATTCAGATAATTCCCCAAACCTACATAGGTATGGCGGTTGGAAGGCGCATTTTTAGTCAGATTAAAATCCGTAATACCCGTAAACTGGCTATAAACAGTTTTATAAATCATAGGGGTATTAGCATCCAGCATATGTTCACTCATCCATCGAGGCCATTCTTGGAATTCCTGGGTTGTTGCATCGCTTAAACAGGCAGCGCCGGTTGTCCCCCAATTTACCGAGGTAGCAGTAACCTTCACATTGGGTTTAATGGCCATAGCATTGGCATAGACCCTTTTCACTAAGGCAGTTACATTGTCCCTGCGGAACTGGCTGAAAATGGTATTAGATACAGAAGGTTTACCACTGGTTCCATATTCTGCGTTATACCGAGCCAGAGAAGTAGCATTATATCCCCAGTCATTTCCATTAAGACGAATATAATCAAACTGCAGTCCATCGATATCATAATTTCTTAAGACATCGATATATACGTCAGAATTATACTCATTAGCATCCGGATTCCCTGGATCTATATAGTAATCTGTCCCATCAGCCGTTGCATCGGAATAATTGATGGATAACCAGTCAGGATGGGTATTAACAACATGAGCTGCCGGAGCTGCGCTTAAAGTACCGCTCCATATACGATTAGCCACCAGCCAGGCATGAACTTCAATATAGGGTTTTCCTCCGGAAGTATCATGGGCATATTGAATTAAGGTGGAGAGGCAATCCAAGGATGAGGAGACAGGTTCTATGGATGAATCATACCAGGCATCTCCCCTCATACGGACTTCAGCTACAATGGCATTATAATTATATCGGCGGGCGGTTTCGACTGTAGCAGCGCATTCTGCCGCACTCTTAAAGCCTATTCCCCAGGCATCCACCCAGAAGGCTCTAAATTCGCCGCCGGTTTTAGCTACTGGTCGTGTAAACACTTTAAAACGAACCGCATCCGCCAGAATCACAGACCCATCTGAGGCATAATTGGTCAGAAAAACATATCCGGAACTGCCAGCCTCAAAAGGATAAGTTCCCAGGGTAACCCATTGTCCCCCATGGTTAAGTTGATTAATTTTAACCGTTTCAATTCCATTTTTATGAACTACGGTAAAAGAAGCTTCTGTGCTTCGATTGGTTCCTTCCGGATACCAGACAGAGACCTCATAAATGGTTGACTGGCTAAGGGTGGGGGTCCAGATAGCAGTGGCAGACTCATTGGTGTTATTTACATTAGCAAAATTATAGTCAGCGCCATATTTATCAGCCGCGGAAGTACCTGTAAACCAGCTTCCAGACCTTGTACAAGCGGCATCGTTGTTATCAACAATGACTGTTTGGGCCTGAGAACAAACAGCCAACAGGCTGATAATAATAAGCATTGAAAAGAAAAAACACTTTAATCTCTTTCTTTGTTTCATAGCGAAACCCTTTCTCTTGTAAAAGATGGGGTCCTCTACCCCTCAATAGAGGACCCTAAAATCCGCTAGATTTTATCACGGAAACAGTAAATCGTCACCAAAATCCAGGCCATCTTTATCGATGACCAAATCCAATTGACTCAATTTAGCGATTCCCGACTGATCATTTTTCAGGCTGAATTGGAACTGGTAATAAGAAGAACGTGCGGGAGAAGCCAGCCAATGCCATCCATTGGTGATACCTCCAAATTCAGCTACGGCAATCAAATCCGTTGATGGTTTTAGTATTTCGTAATCACCTTCCTGAGTAACACCCAGCAGGGCCATTATATAGACGGCTTCAGTAGAAGCAAAAGCTGCTGTATCACAATTCAGGAAGGACTTCATTGCGACATATCCTTCCGGATTGGCTTCAGGAGTATAAATGGAAGTAACCCGGCCATAGGTAGCTGTTGCCTTGAAACCTTTCATATCAGTTCCCTGTCCCGCATCGGCAAAATCAGCCTCCAACCATCCATTGGCAACAGTGAGAGAAGGCAAGGTGGCTATAAAATCATCCCCCTGATAATCTTCCCATCCCCAGCCCAGGGTATCTTCCTGAGAATCAAAAATTCCATAAGGATATTTCAGGTTACCGGGTCTCCTGAGAGAAACCGCCACATCAGGAACGGCTTCAATAATTTGCATTTCATCAATATACACAGACCCCGCCGAAGCTGATTTCAAAATCAACTGGGGAAATCCCAATCCTGTTTGATTTGAATACAGGGGAATATCAACCCAGCTCCAACAGGTAGGAACCCCAAAATAGATATGAGCGCTTAAGTCCACATGAGACTGAGCTTGAACCTCATTACTGAAGTTGTAGCAGAGAAGCTGATAGGCATTATCGGTATCCGGAGAAAACACCTTCAACCTGGCTATATACCATTGATTCTGCTGGTAATTCACCCGATAATCCTGATAAGGAGTCATCTTAATCCCTGATGATTCACTGCTGAACTGAACTCTCAGGCATCCATCCGCCTGATTACCCAGACTATCAGAGATGGTAGATACCCAATCATAAGATGCCATCGCCGGGAATCCGCTGACTGTCTCGAATCCAAATTGTTCTAATTCAGTGGCGGAAGAATAACTTCCAATAGGAAACAGGTCTGGATAGACCCAAAGCCGTTCCTTATCGATATCCATCCCAAAGGGTGCTGTATCAGAGGGAGATGCCACAATATCCAGGTATTGTCCAGAGGTGAAACCGGAAAGAGCCATAATTCTTATACTGGCATTTCCTGACCATTGAGCCTGAAGCTCAGCAGGTTCGCTGCTTACCAGTGAACTGGGATTTCCATAAGAAGGAGGCAGATTGTTTCCTGTGGAATCATAAGTATATTTTCCAATGGGGAAATCTATAGCCTCACCCATTTTGATACCTATGATGGGTAGTTTAGTAATCTTATAGGTTGAGTATTTTACCTTATTGGAAGAGGTATCCTCCCCCCAGGAACCAGCGATTTTAAAATAATTATAACCGGAAGTTGCCTGATTATAAGCTCCCTGGCTGACTGTATTTCCAGACAAGGAAGATAGTCCCAGGAAATTCTGCAATATCGATGAATTAGAAATAGTTGCATTGGCATAAAACTCCTGCAGACTGAAAGCATCGTCGTCTTCCTGTCCCCGGAATAGTTTCATATCGGCTAATGCTGTAGTTTCCCTGGAATTAAGCTGGATATAGGCCGCTTTGAGAAGGGTATCACTCCCATAGGAATTAGCTGCAATTAACTGGACATCATAACTCTGGACCTGACTGCCGGATGAATAAATATGGACAGGATTTTCCTCAGTACTGGTATATCCATCTCCAAAACTCCAGTTCCATGAAGTTGGATTATTCAGGGAGTTATCATGGAATTTAACCAGGAGAGGACTGCCGCCCACTGTATTTTCCCCATAAAAATCAGCCACCACAATCGCCAGGTTTACATCGCTATTAACGACATGGCAGGAAGTGACCGCAAAAGGAGTAGAAAACCGGCTGGAATATCCCCACCGGGTTCCGTCCGCCTTCACCTTCAGAGAACTACCCGGATTTACATCAAAAAAAGCATAAAATCCTGTTGCATCGGTGGTAGTAACTGACAGGAAAGCATTATCAGAATAAAGGCTGACTACGGCCCCATCCACACTGGAGGTACCGTATAATATAGTACCCTTTACTATCCCATAGGGAGATTGGGTTTTCCATGGCATGGCAGGAGTCGATACAACAGAAGAAAGCATCCGGGTCTTCAATAAATCATATAACTCTAAATCTTCGGAACCACCCGCATCTGTGGCATATCCATACCGATATATCTGAAATCCTTCCATCATGGCTGTTTCCCGGGAATAGTAAAGCTGGTCGAGGGTTTGGGTCGTCGTATTCATGTAACTGCCCTGAAGGACATAGACATGGCGGCCGCCACTCCATTCTTTACTGGCTAAATTCCAGTTACGATATCGAATGGCCCGTGACTCCGGGACCTCCGGGTCATAGATCATCGGCGAGAGATAATCCAGGAAATGTCCTTCCATCATCCCTTTCCAATCCTGAAACACACTGAGATAGGCTGAAGAATCATAAAAATTCGTTGTGGTATATCCCCAGGGAATGGCACAGACAGAGACTTTTACCTGAGGCTTTTCTTCCATGACTTCAGCATACAATTTCTTTACCATAGAAGTGATGTTGTCCCGCCTGAATTGGTCAAAATCATCGTCTGTAAAATAAGGCACGCCGGTCTGGGAATATAACCGGTTAAAACGATCAATACTGAGGGTGGCATACCCCCAGGTATTCCCAGGATATCGAATGTAGTCCAGCACGATACCATCCACATCATAACGCCTGACAACATCCATCCATACCTGATGCTGATGGTCCTGAGCCCCCGGAATCCCAGGATCCAGATATACACCCTCTGAATTCGATGAGGCACCACTGTAATCCAGCATGGTCCATTCCGGATGCTGGAGAAGAACATGTCCGCTGGGTGCAGAGCTCATAGTTCCTTTCCAGATTCGATTGGCTACCATCCAGGCATGGACTTCAATATAAGCTTTTCCGCCGGAAGTGTCATGGGCATACTGCACCATGGCTGATAAGGCATCAAAGGTTGGATCTGGGTCATTCACAGGAGGATTGATAGCATCGGGTTCGTATAATGAATGATAATAAGCATCGCCCACTTTTCTGATTTCCGGGACGATGGCATTGAAATTATATTCTCTGGCAATATTGACCAGGGTTGAAACCTCACTCCAGTTCAGGAAGGTCCCACTCCCCCATCCATAAACATAGAGGGAACGGAACTCGGGAGTATCTCCATAACCGGCTGTTGCCATCAGAATCAACAAACATACCCCTGTTAATACGTTGACCATGAATCTAATCGTCCGACCCATAATAAACCCCTTTTTTATTATCCTCAGCATTTAATATTGTTGCATTATACCACTCTATTCCCTCATTTCAAGCCCCCCTTATATCTCCCTAATCTTTTCCTCCTTTCCCCGGAGCCAGACCCAGGCTGATGGTTACAGGTTGGGTCTGACTCCCAAATGAATCGATATGCAAAACCCAGGAAAAAGGTTTTAGTTATCGGATATTACTTCAATATTTTCAATAATATCCCGAATAAATATTGACAAAAACAGTATATTAAAATTAGGTTAGAAGGATATGGGTAAGAAAGAAGAAGAGAAGAGGCTGCAACCGATTGGGTATTGGCAGCTATTGAAAGGGAACCGAAATTTCCGGCTTATCTGGACCGGAGAGGTTATCAGCCATTTAGGGGACTGGTTCAACCTGGTGGCAGTGATGGGGCTTTTATTGAAATTGACCGGGTCGGCCCAGGCTGCAGGCTGGATTATTATAATCCGGTCCCTGCCCTATTTCTTCATGAGTCCGGTGGCTGGAGTAGTAGCCGATCGATTCAACCGGAAGACAGTCATGATTTTGTCGGATATTTTCCGAGCCCTGGTAGTCTTGTCATTATCACTGGTCAGAGAAAGGTCTGATGTCTGGATAATCTATACGGCCACCACATTGGAAATTTTATTTTCCACCTTTTTTACTCCTGCCAAATCGGCTGCCATTCCCATGATTGCAACCAAGGATGAACTGATTTCCGCCAATGCTTTATCGTCCATCAGCTGGTCAGTCATGTTAACCCTGGGAGCAGCTTTAGGCGGGGCCGTCAGTGCCCTACTGGGCCATCAAACCGCTTTCATCCTGAATTCCATTTCCTATCTAGTCTCTGCCGGGATGATTTTACAGGCCCACATTCCCAGGAGCCATTGGGAAGGAAAAACTCATCTACAATCCCCTTTCAGGCAGTTTATGGAAGGATTGCATTATGTCAGGGATAAAAAAGATACCCTGGCCTATTTACTGGTCAAAACCGGATGGGGATTATCCGGGGGCATTCTCCTGTTAATCACCATCCTGGGGAATAAAGTGTTTGTCTTTGGGGGAAGCAGCGATGCCGGTATTGGAATTCTTTATACAGCCAGGGGATTAGGAACCGCTCTGGGTCCTCTTATTGCCCGACAAATAGGAGGAAACTCCCAGGAAGGAATGAGAAAATGGATTGGTTATTCTTTTCTGCTGGGAGGCATCTTTTTTGTGGGGTTCGGGTTTTCTCATTCCCTGTGGATGGCCTGCCTGACCCTGGTTCTGTCTCATTGCGGAACCAGTATTCTATGGGTTTTCAGCACCACCCTGCTGCAATTAAATACCCGGGATGAAATAAGGGGACGAGTCTTTGCCAGTGAATGGGCCTTGTTTACCTTTGCCATGTCCTTATCCAATTACCTCACAGGGGTAGGATTGGATAGATTGAGTATCAGCCCTCAAACCATGATTTTCATGATGAGCGGACTCATCCTTCTTCCGGGAGTCCTTTGGATAATTTTAAATTCTCATTGGGAATACTGGACTCAGAAATCTAAACCTTGAAATTTGCTAAAAACTTCGGAGACCCTATATTAAATCATTGTTTTGACAGCTGTCAAAAATGGATAACAGAAGAAAATAAATGATAGGGTCCATCCACTTATTCCGCAGGTTGATGATATCATTCAGGGAATTAACGGGTCTTTATTTCAGGAATCATTCTGAATTCCATAGACACTTTTGACAGCTGGCGAATTTTTACAATATTGATATAAAAGAAGATAATTATTTTGACAGCTGTCAAAATCCACCTATCAACAGGATAAGAAGGATTTAAAACCCTGCTTTATTACCCTCCGATGAGGGAGGACGCTGAGGGAGATCCGGGATAACCAGAGGACCCTGTTCATTCTCTTTCCGGATTTTATAGAGTTGCTTGGCAATATTTTCAATGTCTTTAAAAGTATAATCTCCTGAATGGTCATATATATTGTAAAACAGTTGGTTGGATTCAGGATAATCCCCAAAACATTCAATATAATGGTCTTTAATATCCTTAAGAGCACAGACGGGTAAGCCCAGTTTGGTTAATCGGCTACAACTGTAAACACACCAGACAGCTCTGATAAGGGAATAATATTTAGCCCTGGGAGCTTCAGGTCCATAAGTACTACTGACATATTCAACCGGAAACTCAAATTTGGGGTCCATTTCATCTTTAATCAGGGACATTTCATGCCAGAACAGTTTTTCCAACCGGTCCCTGCTGGTAAACCACTGAGAAATATCAATTTCCAATTCCAACCGGCTGCGATTCTTCCACTCTGTCAGAAGGGTATCTTTGGGAAGGATTCGATGGATAAACCATTTGGCCTTGAGGGACATCAAAGGCCTGAACTGACGCTTAATAGCAGCCAGAATATCCGAGATAAATACTTCTTCAGTGTAGGTATCAATCAGGTTCTGAAGCATCCCGGCTACCTCCTTCCTCTATCTCTTTATTTATACTATACCCCGGGCCAGGAATCAACCTAAAACTTAACAGAACCCTTTCAGAAATTGAGATTTCATTTTATTAGATAAATAAAAACAAGCTGAAATCTACAATATTTCAGTTTCAGCTTGTCTTTTAAATCAATATTAAAGTAATCAACGTATTAAGCTATCCAGGACTTTTCCACTTGAATCTATCATTTTGATTACCATGGGCATAGTCCCTATAGCATGAGTGGAACAAGAAAGGCAGGGGTCATGGGCCCTAATGGCCGCCTCTACCCGATTCAGCATCCCTTCAGTTAATTTTTTACCATCTACAAATTGCCGAGCAACCATTTCCACTGACTTACTCATAGCCCAGTTATTATGGCCGGTAGCTACAATCAGGTTAACTTTTGTCAGCATACCATCTTCATCGGTGGTGTAATCATGGAAGAGAGTTCCTCTGGGAGCTTCCAGGCATCCCACTCCTTTCCCTACAAAGGCTTTGGGGTCATTGACGACAGTATCAGCCATCACCCGGGGATCTTCTAATATTTCCCGGACCCGCTCAATGGCATAGAGGGCCTCGATCAACCGGGCATAATGGTACCAAAGGGTTGCCTCCACAGGCTTGCTGTTATTGATGGCTTTGAAATTGAGGAATTCCTTTTGCGCCAGGGGAGTATTGATTTTTTCCGCCACATTCAATCGAGCCAGCGGTCCAACCCGATAAGAACCTTCAGGCCATCCCATTTTTCGGTAAAACGGGAATTTCAGATAAGACCAGTCCTCCACATGTTCCCCGATATGGTCCAGATAATCTGCAGACTCAAATTCTTCCAGTTTTTTGCCATTCCTGTCAATCAGCCGGATATTTCCATCATAAAGATTCAAGGCCCCATCTTTCTCTACAGTTCCCATATATCCGGAAGGGAAACTGGCATAACTATTGACCAGGGTTTTATTTGTTTCAAACCAGCGTTTAGCCATTTCAATTCCAGAAAGAAGGATACTGCTGACACCCTCAATTTCTGAAAGGATTTCTTCTCTGACTTCCGGTTTCAACGGAGCATTGACTCCCCCGGTTACCGCATAATTCCCATGAATACTTTTCCCACAAAGCTTTCGAATGATACCCTGCCCGAAAGCCCTTGCCTTGACTGCATTCAAAGCCAGGGTGGGATTCCCTTTGATTAAACCGACCACATTTCGGATTTTGGGGTCTGCATCAAACCCTAAAAGGATATCCGGACCGGCTAATAAAAAGAAATGCATAGCATGCGATTGAATTATCTGCCCCATATGCATCAATTCTCTGAGAAGAGATGCTGTCNNCGGGGGGGGGGGCACTCCGGCTACCCGGTCACAAGCTTTGGCAGAGGCCAGATGGTGGCTGACCGGACATATCCCGCATATCCTGGGAGTAATTTGCGGCATCTCGAAAAAAGGCCTGCCTTCGGAAAATTTCTCAAATCCCCGGAATTCATTCACAATAAAATAAGCCTTCTCCACTTTTCCATCATCATTGAGATGGATAGTGATTTTGGCATGGCCTTCAATGCGGGTAACCGGTTCTATCGTTATTTTAGGCATATAAGGACTCCTTCCTGGACTATCGGGATAATCCTCTCTTAATCATATTTCAACAATTCATCTTTCAATATGGGCATTCTGCCTTCAACTAATTCTTTCAACACAAAATAAATCGCATCGGGAGAGGGAGGGCATCCTGGAACATTAAGTTCCACTTTAACCAGCCGTTCCACCGCTTTTGCCTTGATAGGTTTGGCAATCTCTTCTGATTTGGGGATATGCCCATCCACAGTACTTTCCGAATCCTCATAAGCGCGGGCCAGGGCATCCCTGATATCAAAGGAATTCCTCATGGCGGCAATCCCGCCAAAGACAGCGCAATCCCCCAAGGCTACCAGGCATTTACAACGTTTCCGCATCATTCGGGCAACCGCCAGATTAGTGGAATTATTGATAGCCCCGGTCAGTATTCCCACATCAACCCCTTGAACCGGTGGATGTTTCAAATCGGTAATGGGGCTGGAGGTCAATTCAATCTTATCGAGAATTTCCACCAGTCTACCATCCATATCCAACAGAGACATGTGGCATCCGGCGCAGGCCGCCAGCCAATCAGTTGCGACTTTTACTTTTGCCATAATTGAGCCTCCTTAGAATCTCAGAGCAAGGCGGTCAAATACTTCCACCTCACTCAAAACAGTTTCTGGTTTATTCATAGCCGCCGTTACTTTGATTTCATTTCCTTCACAGTTAACAAAAGTGCCTTCCCTCTCATACCAAAGGGGAACGGGAAGAATGACATTCGCAAACTCAGAGACAGCTCCCAGGTAAGAAGAATGAGAAACAACAAACTCAGCTTTTTTGAGAGTCTGGACGGTCTCCTCTCGTAATTCCAAATCTTCCAACAGGACATACATTAATTTGGCATGGTCTCTTTTAACCCCATCCTGTAAGCCCAGTTCTCTGGCATGATAGCCATTCGTAGCAGGGAAAAGGCCCATAAACTTTGCCCGGCTTTCGAGGACTTTCACTTTTTCCGCATTGGTGATCCCTAATCCTTCTCCATATAGAACCATCGGCATATCACTGTCCATACAGATTTTCAGGGCATCATCCAGATTGCCGAATTCAAATTTCATATGGGCATAACGGCCGATACCTTCTTTGCCATCTCCACCCACCAAAATGACTTTAGCCCCATGGTTACGGGCCCGTTTGACCCGGTATCCCAGTACCAGATGCCGCAATAAAGGGTCGGCTCCAATAATCAGGATACAATCGGATTTATCAATATCAGAAAGCGTTCCATTGGATGGAAGGTTCAAATCCAGCAAGGTGGATTCCAACGCCCCCACCGGCATTCCGATTTTCTTTTCAAAAACATTAACAAAGGATTCCATCGCCTCATGCAAGGTCTTTCCGGTGATCCAGGCCTTTGCCTTTTCATGACCGGTTTCTTTAATTTTATCCGCAATACAATCCAGTGCCTCATCCCATTCAACTGCTATCAGGGAATCCCCTTTTCGTATCATCGGAGAAAGAACCCGGTCTCTGGTCTCATAAAACGGGTCAAATCGGCCCAGATGGCAGAGAACTCCTTCATTGGAACCCTCCCAATCACCCTCCACCCGAAGGACCCTTCCTGAACGTTTGATAATTTGGCTGGAACACCCCACACTGCAAAAAGAACACTGGCTGTTAACTGTCTGGGTATCCGTATGTCGTCCCATATAAGCGCTTTTCCGGTCCACCAAGGCTCCGGTCGGGCAAACCTGAAGGCAGGTGCCGCAGGATATGCAGGAAGAATCGCCAAAAGGCACTCCCATATCTGCGCTGATCATGGTTTTAGAACCTCGATATTTCACTCCCAAGGTATGGTTAGCCACAATATCACTGCAGGCCCGGATGCAACGCCGGCAAAGGATGCAACGATTATGGTCCATCAGGAAATATTTCCGGGTGCCATCCACATGGAGCCTGGGATTGGGGGTAGGATAAGTCCAATGGGCTAATCCATGCTGATAAGCAAGAGTCTGAAGCTCACAATCCCCGCTCATCTCACAAAACATACAATAATGATTCCGTTCGGAGAAAAGCATCTCCAGGACAAATTTCCTCAGATTAAATACTCTTGGAGTTTCTGTTTTAATTATCATTCCTTCCCTGACAGGATAAGTACAGGAGGGCTGAAGGGCTCTTTCCCCTTCAATTTCCACCGTACACATCCGACAGGCACCCAAATTAACCAATGCCGGATGGTGGCATAAAGTAGGGATATGAATCCCGGCATGTTCAGCTGCTTCCAGGACAGTTGAGCCAAGAGGGACCTGAATAGATTGTCCATTCAGAGTAATATTTACCATTAGGGCCATATTCCAGGGTGCTCCTTTCAATTAAGGTATTTATTCCTGGGGAATTATTCTTCTTCCACCCCGACTTCTTCTTCTATTTCTTCCAGTAATTGGCTGGTGCTTAACCATTCCAAATCACAGCGAAGGCAGCGTTTGCATTCTTCCCTGGCTGTTTCTTCATCCAAGCCTAACTGGACTTCAGCAACACTCCGTAACCGGTTTTCCACCGGCAGCTCAGGCATAACCGGACGGCGGGCCTCAACATATTCTTCAGGATTGAATATTTGGGGGACATCCAGGTAATCAGAGACAAATCGGGGACTGGTAATCTTTTTCCCTTTCAGATAAGAATCCACCGCCACAGCTACTTTGTTTCCCAAGGCGACCGCGGTTACAACCGTGGCCGGACCCAGGACGACATCCCCAGCCGCAAAGACTCCTTCTCTGCTGGTCGCCAAATCCGCGCTTACGGTTACTGTCCCATCTTTATTAATACTGATATTCTGGCTGCCCTCCATACTGGATATTTCAGGCATTTCGCCGATAGCCGGAATAATAATATCCACCTCCAGAGTAAACTCGCTTCCTTCGACGGGAACGGGACGGCGGCGGGCGCTCTTATCGAAATCGCCTAATTTCTGAGCCTGGCAGACCATTCCGGTAACATGGTCAGTTCCAAGAATACGAACAGGATTGGTCAGAAAATGGAATTGAATTCCTTCCACCGTAGCGTTATGTATTTCTTCTCCCCAGGCCGGCATATCATCCCGAGTCCTTCGATAAACCAGGTGAACCTGGGAGGCACCCATTCTCCAAGCGCTTCGGGCTGCATCAATAGCCACCGCTCCGCCCCCTACCACCGCCACCCGTTTACCTTCCAGATTTTCAGGAATACCCAGATTGACTTCCTTCAGGTATTCGGTCCCATGGATGACCCCATTTAATTCTTCTCCGGGAATCCCCATTTTTCGGCTTCGGTGAGCGCCAATGGCTAGAATGACCGCGCTGAATTTCTCTTCTTCCATCAAAGTTTCTACCGTAAAATCGGTTCCCAGGGACTGGTTCAATTTCAAATCTATGCCAGCGCTCAGGATGTTATCAATCTCAATCTGCAGGATATCTCTGGGCAGCCGATATTCAGGAATACCCACCACCATCATTCCCCCGGCCACAGGAAGTTTTTCATAAATAGTAACGGGGTAACCCAATTGAGCCAGGCGAAGTCCAGCCGTCAGACCGGAAGGTCCGGCGCCGACAATCGCCACTTTCTGAGATTTTAAACTTTCCAGTTTAGGGGGTATCCAGGGAACTTCCTTTTCATGGTCTGCCATAAAACGTTTGACATGCCGGATAGCCAAAGGCTCACCGATATCCGATTGGCGGCATTTATTCTCACAGAAAGCCGGACAAACACGGCCGCAGATCATGGCAAAAGGATTACGTTTTCGATGGACTTCCAAAGCCTCTGAATATCGTCCCTGGCCTATCAATGCCACAAAAGCAGGAACATCCACCTCCGCCGGACAGGCATTGGTGCAACGAGCCCTGACCAGTATTCTACAGGCACCGGAAGGGCATCTCTTTTCCAGGATATGAGTTTTAAATTCCTCTTCAAAATAACGAAGGGCGGACAAAACCGGGCCTGGAGTGAGCTGCCCCAAACCGCACAAGGCTCCTTCTTTCATTCCTTCAGAAATATTCTTGAGGGTATCTATATCTTCCAGTTTTCCCCGTCCTTCAGATATATCTTTCAGGATTTCCAACATCAGCTGCCCCCCTACTCGGCAGGGAACACATTTACCACAAGATTCTGCCTGGGCAAATTTCAGGAAAAACTTGGAGAATTCCACCATACAGGTGTCTTCATCCACAACAATCATTCCACCCGAACCCATGACCGCTCCAGCCGCTTTCAGGGAATCAAAATCCACCTGTACATTTAAATGCTCAGTCGGCAGGCATCCCCCCAGAGGACCACCAGTCTGGACTGCTTTAAATTTCTTTTTCTGAGGGATGCCGCCGCCGACATCAAATATGATTTCTCCCAGAGAAATACCCATCGGGACTTCCACCAATCCCGTATTTTTAACTTTTCCGGTCAGGGCAAAGATAGCGGTCCCGGGACTGTTTTCGGTCCCGATGCTTCTGAACCAGTCTGAACCCTTCAATATAATTTGGGGAACATTGGCATAGCTTTTAACATTATTCACATTGGTAGGTTTTCCCCAGAGTCCTGCGACCGATGGGAAAGGAGGCCGGGGACGAGGTTCTCCCCTTCTCCCCTCAATCGAGGCAATCAGCGCGGTTTCTTCACCACAAACAAAAGCGCCGGCGCCTTCTTTTATCTCCAGATGGAAACTAAATTCTTTATTGAGGATATTCTCACCCAAAAGTCCATATTCCTCCGCCTGAGAAATGGCTCTTTTCAGCCGTTTAATGGCTAAAGGATATTCCGCTCGGCAGTAAATATAACCCTGTTTGGCTCCAATGGCATAACCGCCAATAGTCATTCCCTCAATCAGGCTGTGGGGATCGCTTTCAAGGATAGACCTGTCCATAAATGCACCGGGATCCCCTTCATCAGCATTACAGACCACATATTTTATGTCTCCGGGAGATTTGGAAGTGATTTCCCATTTCATACCGGTGGAGAAACCACCGCCACCCCGGCCTCTCAGTCCGGACTTCTTCACTTCCTCAACGACCTCTTTGGGAGACATCTCCGACAAGACTTTTGCCAGGCCGGAATACCCATCATTGGCAATATAATCTTCAATCACTTCCGGATTAATAACGCCGCAGTTTCTTAACGTTATCCGTTTCTGTTTTGAATAAAAAGGGATTTCATCATAAAAAGGCAGGGACTTCAGAGTATCCGGTTCTTTATAAGTCAGTTCATCCAGGATAATACCATTTAATACAGTTTTCTCGATAATCTGGGGAATGTCAGAAGGACGAATTCGGCAATATAAAATACCCCGGGGATAAATCACCATGATGGGCCCTACCGGGCAGAATCCACGGCAATTGGTTTGAATAACTCGAATCTCTTTTTCCAGATTCCGACTCGCAATTTCTTCGCTAAGGCAATCAATAATCCTTTTTGAGCCAAGAGCAGTACACTCATCCCCGCCGCAAGTCAGGATCGTATAATGATAAAGGATATCAGACATTAAAGGCCCTCCTCTTACTTAATCAACCATGATGCCTCAATCTTTTTATTTTTTAATGGTTTGTCTTGGCTGTAACATTCAGTCTTGCCATGACCCATTCCTGAATAACCTTGCCCTGAACCAGATGCTCTTCAATCAACCGGGGAACCATCTCCGGGGTTACATGGGCATAGGTCACCATAGGCTCATCTCCCTGGACAATATTCACCAGAGGCTCTTTTTCACACATTCCGATACAACCCACTGTTTTAACTTGGGCAATGATTTTCTTTCGGGCCAGCTCTTTCATTATGGCTTCCATAACTTCCCTGGCTCCCGTGGAAATACTGCAGCTGCCCATCCCGACAATGATTCGGGTTTCCATATGCGTCCGCAAGACAACATCTTTCTGTAACTCTTCCCTTAAGGAATTTAAATCCTTCAAGCTTTTCAGTTTGGGCATTTTCCGGTCCTCCTTTGCATGAAGCAAATGGATATGGGAAGGAGTTGAATCGTATCCAACTCCCGTCATCATAAAACCCAAAAAACTGTCAGTGCATTTCTTTCAACATCTGCGCCATTTTCTCGGGGCTCAGGCGGCCATAGACCGTATCATCAATCACGGCTACCGGTGATAATCCGCAAGACCCCAGGCAATAAACCACTTCAAAAGAATATTTATAATCCGGGGTAGTCTCTCCATCAACAATATTCAATTCATGTTCAACCACATCGACAATTTTTCCAGCTCCCCGGACATGGCAGGCGGTACCATCACATTGGCGGATGATATGTTTACCCCTGCGGGTCAGGTAGAACTGAGAGTAAAAAGTAACCACACCGTAAATTTGACTGAGGGGAATATCTCCACGTTCGGCTATGTGAAGAAGTACTTCAGGGGGAAGATACCCATATATTTCCTGGGCTCTTTGAAGGATAGTAATCAAGGTCCCGGTTCGGCCTGCATACTCACTGAGGATTTCATCCAGAGGTTTCAGGTCCAAGGGTTCGCTTTGCATGGAGACTTGGCTCATATGGCCCTCCTTACTTTATTAACGCCCTTATTTCTCGTTCATTATATGATATGCATCCAGGCCTCTGGATAATCCTCCAGAATCCTGGATGCATCATATGGATGCCCTAATTCCCTTGTGAGACCGAGATTGGAACCTTTTCTTTTTCTGCCATCAGCATCATCAGCACCCCAAGTCGCTTCAGCTGTCATTCATTCGGCATTTGTAAGAGGTGAGTCTGCCGAACCGCGGATGTTCCACTTTTGTTACCCTGACATTCCGCGTATCCACGTATAATAAGTATCATAAGAAGAATTCGCTGTCAATCAGAAATTTACTTTATATATCTCCCAATAAAAAAGGAGGGAGCCAGATGAACCGGCCGCCCTCCTTACGCAGGAAAAATATCAGAAAATAAAATTACCGGCCAATACCTCTGCCAGGACCAAAACGGCGAATATCACCATTGCTGACGGTTCCATTGGTTGGATCATACTCAGTCGCCCAACTGCTTATCTTGTCAGGACCGAATGAAAACATGGCATAATTCCATGCTGCCGGAGAATTCCACCAGGTCGCTGGAACATCTTTTCCGTCACAATAATAAACATAAGTCTGATTACTGGGATCAGGCCAATAGGGATGTCCAACCCGGAAATAATCGGTCGGGAGCCTGGTTATATAGGCAATGGGAGTAGATAAAACGACAACACCTGTAAATTGAGTTGGAGTAGAACTGCATACATTTCCAGAGCCGCCATCCGTCGGATAGTTATTATTATCCACAAAATATGATTCCAAACCTGTTGCCATGCCCCTCATTTCCTCATGAACCCGAGCCACCTTGGCCCGAACTTGAGCAGCAAGGAAGTTCGGAATGGCAATCGCAGCCAGGATAGCAATAATCGCCACTACAATAAGAAGTTCAATCAGGGTAAAACCTTTCTTATACATCAAGATCACCTCACTTAACTTAATTCCCTTCTATTTTCTAACCCTGTAAAGCTAATTGTCTTGAGAAGACTCTGATGAATCCATAACTAAACTCTTATGGACCAAAACGATGGACATCTCCATTTGAGACAGTTCCATTACTCGGGTCATAGAATTCACCCCAGTCGGTATGGCTGTTAGGACCAAAGCTCCATAACCCCCAATACCATAATCCAACACTATATCCTCCCCAATAAGGTCCTCGCTGGATCATGTCACAATAATAGACATACGTTTCAGGCCAGGTTAAATTAGCAATAAAAGGATCTGTCGGGATACTGGTTATATATGCGACGGGAGTGGTCAATGGGGTCAGGCAAAGCCTTAATCCACTGCCAAATGTTCTATAATCTCCACCATTGTTTGATGTATTACAAACATATTGACCGTTATCAACACTGTAGCTTTCCAAGGCCATGGCTATAGAACGCATTTCCCCCTTACAACGGGAATATTTGGCCCGAACTTGCGCAGCAAGGAAGTTCGGAATGGCAATCGCAGCCAGGATAGCAATAATCGCCACTACTATAAGAAGTTCAATCAGGGTAAAACCTTTCTTTTTCATAATCTCACCTCCTTTAAAATTAGTATTTATGAATTAATTTCCTGGTAAACCAGTCCTGCAGACCAGCGGACCATATTCACAACAAAAGATTTCAAATTATCAGTATCCTGAGGAATCCGGGGTTCAGAGAGACGATAACTCAAAGAAGGACCGCAATAGACACAACGTCCCTTCCCATTTTCGGAGACGACTACTGCCGGAAGTCCAAGATCCTGGCCGATAAAATCACCCAGAGTAGCCACCACTAAGCCTCCCGGATGAACCGTTAACCGGGGTGCCCAGATTGGAACAAGAATCCGGGAATACATCAGCCGGCTCCCAAGGGCAAAATTTTCGGTTACCGGATGATGTGTCGCCATAAATATGTATCCAAAAGGCTGTTCATTCCATTGTTCAGTCACCGGATCACTGCCACAGGATACATGGAAAATATCCGCAAGGGCCATATCTTCCCGAATTGAACCATCTGGCTGGCGGGCCGTAGCGCCAAACATGGCAACAATCCCCCCTCCATTAAGTTGAAACTTCCGAAGGGCATTCACTTCTTCATCGGTAACACATAAAACATTGTCAAGCAGCAGGGCCCCATAGCTTTCATTCAAATCCGTTGAAGTCAGAGACTCTGTTTCAACCATCTCAGCCTCAATACCGGCTTCTTTGAGGGCGTTTAAAGCCCCGTTTTGATACCAATACTGATCAATCCTTACCGGGAACTTCTTGTCCAAAAAAACATCTGTCTTGTTGGAATGAACCACACCGATTTTTTTAATACTCATAAAAAGTCCTTTTTTTATAAGATAGATTTATTACTAAATTTACTTATTTCGATTCTCGATAAAAGCTTTATACCCGTTATAAAGAACCGTTCCTCTGTCACCAAACTCATCAGGGAGAGGTTCCAACGGACTCAGGTAATGGGGATAATCAAAAATAACAATTTTTTCCACATATTCCTGTTCAATTTCAATTTGCCTGATAAGCCGATCAATAGGGGCTGGTTGAGCTTTCCAGGGGTTGGTATCAATGGGGGCGCCATGGGTCTGCCTGAATACTTCTAAATCAGTCCAAAATTGGACTCCAATTTCTTTGCAGACTCGATGCAGGTCACCATAATAAGCCGCCAGGTGTTTAAATCGGTCAGCTTCAGAACCGCTTACATTAACGGCACCAATGGAATCCTGCATCATCAGGATATCAATATGGCAGCGGAGCATAATATCTTTCCAAAGATCACCAAACCTCCCGGGAGGCAGGTTGGTCGTAAAATAGGGAGCTATCGCCACAGGTTTTCCAGGAGTCAGTTTTTTCAAGTAATCTGCCATCTCGGCAAAGAGAGGGCAGATCTGTTTTCGGGTTTCTTCTGACCTCAATAATCCATCACACAACTCATAATTGATATACCATCCGGCAAAGGAAGGATGCTTCCCATATCTATCGAATAACTCCTGGTCGAATTTCATATTTTTCTGAAGAAGTTCCTGGGCCTGGCCCGGGTTCATAAAAGCCCAATCATTGGTTAAGTGGCCTGTATTCAGGTAACATTTCATGCCATGCTTATCAGCATAAGCCATCATATTTTCGATGGGGTCTTTGCCGTTGGTAAGTGAGGGCATCAATTTTGATGAAAAGAAAGCACCATCCGGATAAGCAGTATCAATAATCACCGTATCCATCTTGATGGCCACCATGGCATCCATCTCCTGCCGGCATAATTCAGGGTCGGAATACCTCTCTAAAACGCCTCCCATATTCATGAACGCACCGGTCAGTCCCAGCTTCTGGCCTGGATAAGGGGGAGGAGCTGCGTGAGTTTTGATTTCCTGCATTTTGGCGTTTTCCTTTAATAGTTGAGCTACCTGAGGATTGGGGATCCCTTTTACAAATTCAATTTCCATTGAATAAGGATGGGTTTCTCCCGGCTTCCAGTCATTGGCATAGAATGTTTCCATTGAGATGTAATATTTCTGGGCAGTCCCCACTGCTGTCATTTGCACATTTTTATCATGGGTAAGGGTTCTAACGGTATATCCGGTTTCAGGGTCATATCCATCCAACCGGGCCTGGGCCATTTCCTCAACCGAATACTTGTCATAAACACCCACATCGGAGTGGGGGATATCTTCCAGGTTCAAGGTTCGTTTGAGATGAGGATATACGACCACCGGATATTTCCCTTGCTTGTTGACTTCCAGGAAATTAGCAAAAACTGAAAATACCGCTTTTTTTTCAGGTCCCAGATTGGTTACCTTATACTCCACATAGATTTTGTTATCATTGGGTTTCAGTCGAATTATCTTGGTTATTTCTCCCTGACCTTCCAATCGACAGGCAAGTTGCACAGCCCCGGATTGGGGACCTTTTTTTAATATTTTGGCTTCATAGGGATGATGGCGGAAAAGGTTCCAATCCAAACCGAGAGGTTGGTCGGAAACAAATCCCCAATCCCGGTTCGCAAGGTTTCCGCTGCCATTAACCCGGGCATCAAAAATCCTTCCCCCCCTCTGCGGATCAATCGTAATATCCAAAATCCCATTAATCATCCGGATTTTAGACTTATCCCCATCAGATTTCAGGGATTTCACCTGGACGGCCGGCTTTTTTCCCATAGCGAAAGAACACATCATCAGCCCGGCTGTAATACCCGCCACCCAGACATTCATTCTTATCGGCAATATCCCCATCAGCTTATTTCTCCTTTGATTTCAGTTCTCTGTCTTTCAGAATTTTATTTAATTTTCTAGTCATATTTTTTCCTGCATCTTTAGGGGTTTCGGCTTGGATGTTAACCATATCTAAATCAGGAGTTATCAAATCCAGCATTTCGGCATCTAATCCACTTTCAGAAACAGAACGGCTGTATTCTATGGCATTCAAGAATTCTTTCACATTGGCAGGAGGAAGGGAGGGGTCTAAAAATTCAGTCGATTGAGCCACTGATTTCAAAACCGGGATATCATCCAGAGTCCGGCTGGATTTTTTCTGAACCTCCGGGCCGGAAAGGAATTTGACTAACTTCCAGGCAGCCTCAGGATGTTTTGAATTTCGAGTGATGGCAAAAAGGGTATAATCACACTGGGTTGCCCTGAATTTTCCATGGGGAGGAGGAGCTACATCCCATTTAAATCCTTTGATATCCTGGAAGACTCTGGAGTAGAACCGGCCCCCATAAATCATAGCAACCTGTCCAGACATAAAAGCCTGGAAGACATCCTGGTCTTTCATCTGGGAAGCCTGAGGAGCAATCTTATATTTGTTGATCAGATCAGAAATAAACTGGAGGGATTCAATGACTTCCGGCTTATCAAGAGTACATTTTGTTTTTTCAGGATTAAAGTAATCCCCGCCATTTTGCCAGATAAAAGCACTGGGGTCAGCCCCATACCGAAATCCATATTGGTCAGGACGACCATCTCCATTGGTATCTTTCGTCAATTTCCGGCAAGCACTTAAAAAGACATTCCAATCCCAAGTATCATCCGGATATTTCAATCCTGCTTTGTCGAATAAATCCTTATTGTAATAAAGAATATAGGTATTTTGCCCTCTGGGGATAGCCAGCTGTTTCCCCTGATATTGGCAGAATTTGTAGGCTCTTGGATAGAAGTCATCCTGATTGAAAGTACTGTCTTTATTGATAAAGGAATCTAATTCCAAAAAAACTTCTTTGGTAGAAAAGACCCGAAACAAGGGATCATATAAAACCACTACATCAGGGCTGGTGCCCGCTACCAGCATGGTTTTCAACTTAACGAATCCGGTAGCGGCATCCCCGGGTTCATTGATTAAATTCACTCGGATAGTGGGATTCTCTTTTTCAAATTGAGCCAGGTTTTCCTGGAGTAGTTTCAGGCTATTGCTGCCAGTCCAGGTATAATAGCTGACGACCGTCTTTCCATCTGCATTATCAGGACTGAGACTGCATCCAGTTGGAATCATCAGAACCAATACCAGAGACAGAATTCCAAACAATATCATTATTTTATGTGTATTATTTATTTTCATAAGTTATAAAGCCGTTTTTAAAATTCCGGGGCAGTTCCTGGGGACCCGCCCCGGCAAAAATCAGTAATTCCTGCTTTTAATTAATACAGGTACCATTCATTCACGGGTGATTTAACACTTAACACCGCGATTTCAGAGAACAATTTGTGCGATCCGGTTTGATAAAACCATGGATTCACAAATACATACCTGGCTGATAAGTATCCGCTAGTAGGAACAAAAGACCACATATGCGGGCCCCAGGATGTAGTATCTGAGGGATTTCCACATACCATATCTCCCCAGAAAGTAAAGGAAGTGGTAGTCGAATCATTTGAACCATAGACTCTCATTGCGGTGCAATGGGTAATAGCAGATCCAGTATCAACCAAGTTGAAAGCAACCACAGAATTGATATCTGTCTTTACCGACCCCAAGTCTATAACAAAGAAAAACGGTGGATCTGTAACCGAGCCATCCCATCCATCACAGTTATCCCAAGTAAAATCATAATTACCATTGGTCAGCATGGTTCGCTCAGCAAGAGGAGTTGTTTGATACCATTGCGAAGTTAGCGTTGGAATGCATAGTGTCCCATAGTTAGAGGGTATAGTTGTATTAAGAGCATAATTTGTTGTAACAATCGACTGCCCTAAACTCACGGAGACCATACAAACAACCATCGCCAACATAGCAAATAAACAAAGTATTTTTTTCATCTTCGTCACCTCCTTTCATTTATGTTATTCAGTCATGAATTCCCAACATTCCACAGAAGTCTGAGTTTCCTGTTGATAAACCTGAAGCTCATTGGACATCAACCAGGTTCCGGCATGAGGGGTCACCTCAAACCGGATATAACGCCCGCTGAGATTGCATCCTGATAAAACAAACACATTGGATGCCTGAGTATTAGTATTGGAGGGAGCGGTCAAGACCCCTGCGGAAGTAAAATCAATTCCATTATCAGAAACCAATACATTCACCTGCTCAGGTAAATAAACCCCGGAACTGGTATCCATAAGAAAACTGGCCCAGAATTCCACCAGGTTGTTCCGGGAGCTGTTCAGGTCGATGGTTATCAGAGGATGGGTCAAGGGATTCGACCAGCCAACCTGCCCGGCCCAATTATAGGTAGCAATAATTCCATCGGTGAGTTCTGCATTTCCGGTATCAGGATAACTGGTAGAAACCGCCGGCTGGGCTGTATAGGTACAATTTAAAGCGACATTGGTTTTGACAGAATAAGGAACCCCATACAGATAAGCGGAATACTGGCTGTATAACTCACCTTCAGGAATTCCACGATTAGGGCTCATGTAGTAGTAATATTCCCAGCAGACCAGTCCGGGAACAATCGTTCTTTCATATTGAATCTGGGCGGTGATTCGGCTTAATGTGGCAGGGATGGCTGTGAAAGGAGAAGTACTGATTTGATCAAATATTTCCATATCCGACCAGAGGGTTCTGCCGGTACTGTCACAGGCCCTCTTCACCGCACCGAAATAGGCTGGAATGGTGGTTTCAAGGTTTCCGCTATGAGTGCCCATCCCATCCTGCATAATGATTAAATCAACAGAACTGGCTTCACTGAGAGTGCTGACCCACCAGCTTTCCCAATTCGTGGCTGTCATGGGTAAGGATGAATTGAAAAAAGGCGCTATGGCGACCGGTAATCCGGATATTTGATGGCAATAATCACTGACCGGCCTCAAGAAATGATTCACCATTGTCTGGCGGGTGCTTTCCTCCCGGGTCGTCCAGTTATCCAATTCAGGAGTGATATACCAACCCTTCAGAGAAGAATGAGTACTGTATAAAGACCATAATTCACCGGCAACTGTGGTACTCTTGGAAGCCATCCCATCCAGAAAAGTCCCATTTCCTTCATTGGACCACCAGCCATCATCCATAAATAATCCCAGATAGACGGACATCCCGGTGGTATCGGCCACCGTAAGGATTTTTTCGAAAGGCTGACTCCCTGTCTCTGCCACTCCGGCTGCCGAACTGGGATAATAGACCGTATCTCCCCATCTCCCGGCTCCGGTAATAACAGTGTTCATCCCAATGGTTCTCATCAGTGCCAACTCATTTCCCCATTGGGTGAAAGTCCGTTGGCTTACACTTCCGTCAATCTGAATAAAGGTTCCATCCATCTGGGGATTCACTATCTCTCCCCAGCCGCTACTGACTAGTAAAACCAATCCAATTACTACCCACATGAATGGTTTTTCCTTTATTCCCTTTTTCACTCCCGCCTCCCATTTAATTAAGAAGTGTATACGTGTGCAGTCTTTATGAAAAGAAACAGGCAGCTAACTAAACTGTCCTAAATCATCCCTTTTCAAAAGAAACTGGGAAACAATATTTGTCCCAGGAGCGCCGTTATTCTGCCCGACTGCGTATATGTGTGCATTAAAAGATCTTTAAAAAAGGCAGGAATTCCCGGAAGGGCCTCAGTGGCATCCCTTATAGGCTCACTACCTCTACGGAAACCAGTATATGAATACTGACATTCGCTGTCAAGCATTATTTTTATTTTTTTGAAATAATTATTCTAGGGGGGAGAGAGGCCCAGACTGAGTCAAAGTTTGAATATAATCTGAGAGGGTTCTGAAGGGAAAAAGACATGATCGGGTAGATATAGGGAGAAATAGGTATCTAGATTCAAATAAATAAAATTCTGGGAAGGGCCTATCTTCAGAATAATCAATTCAGGAAGTTATAAAATCAAGGGAAGAAAATGTTTATAAAAAAGAAGAGAACCCTGAAATAAAAGATGGAATCAAATAAAACTTCGCAAAATAAAACCGCTGTCTAAGTAAAGACTTACTTAAACAGCGGTATGAGATATCAGAGTGCTTAAAAAACCTTGGTGGGCCCAGCAGGATTTGAACCTGCGACCAATGGATTATGAGTCCACTGCTCTGACCAGCTGAGCTATGGGCCCAAGGTAACTTATGCAGGATTAATATTATACCCTATTCTATGAATTCTTTTAAGCGTTTACTTCGGCTGGGGTGGCGAAGTTTGCGGAGAGCCTTGGTTTCTATCTGCCGGACCCTCTCACGAGTCACATTAAAAATGGCTCCAACTTCTTCCAGGGTACGGGGATAACCATCCCCGATACCGAACCGAAGACGCAACACTTTTTCTTCTCTCTCAGTCAAAGTTTTCAGGACTCGTTCAATCTGTTCCTGTCGCAGGACATCGGTGGTAGCATCCAGGGGAGATTCGATTTTCTGGTCTTCGATAAAATCACCAAAGTGGCTGTCTTTATCTTCCCCGATGGGGGTTTCCAGAGA
>DIVR01000003.1 GCA_002428325.1 bacterium UBP4_UBA6127 | reverse complement strand
ATAAAATTGTGGCCAATCCCGGAACTCTCACTGGCAGTGTCGGTGTCATTATGAATTTTATGAACTGGCAGGGCTTGATGAGCAATAAACTGGGCCTGCAATTTTATAATATTAAAAGCGGCCGATTTAAAGATTCAGGAACTCCCAACCGCCCGATGACTGATGATGAAAAACAATATTTTCAAGGAGTCATTGACAACGTATTCAGCCAATTTCTTGAAGTTGTCATTAAAGGCAGAGAAGACAGTATCCGGGAAGTATTAACTCACCAAAAGATGGAATTACCCCCTTTAGGTGAATCCACCAGCCATTTGAAAGGCAAAGATATTGCTAAAGTCCGCGCCGAAATAACCTTTACCGAAATAAGCACCTTCATTAAGGATTATACGGAAGGAAATATCTATTCAGGACAACAAGCCTATGAGGCTGGAATGATCGATAAGCTGGGAAACTTAAATACAGCTATTGAATTAGCCGCTGATATGGCAGGCATTAAAGATAAGAATAAATATAAATTAATCTACTTGAAACCTCGTGAACTTGGATTATTCGATAAAGTCTTTGGTGAAACAGCCCAGGCAATGAATCCCATTAAGAATAGTCATCTTACAATGCAGTATATTATGCCTTGACCCCTTTAAAAAGTTAGAGGCATGCTGATTTTTATGTTCAGCATGCCTCTTTTTGTTTCAGAAGAAATATAATTTATTTATTGACTCGTTCGAGGTATTTACCTTCAAGCGGATTGACCCGAATGACATCCCCTTCATTAATGAAATTCGGAACCTGTATAAGAACACCGGTTTCAAGTTTCGCCGGTTTTGTCACATTACTTACAGTCGCAGTTCGAATCCCGGGTTCAGTCTCTATAACTTTCAATTCAACGGTACTGGGAAGTTCAACCGTAATGGGTTTTTCTTCATAAAAAGCAATTTCAATTTTTAAGTTAGGAATCAAGTAATTGACCGCATCTCCTAAGGCTTCGATGTCCAGGGTATATTGCTCATAATTTTCGGTATTCATGAAAGTATATCCATTGTCATCATTATAAAGAAATTCCACCTGATGCTCTTCCAGTTCGGCTCTGGGAATGGATTCGGTAGAGGAAAACCGGGTCTCAGTTGAAAGGCCACTTCGAAGATTACGAAGCCGGACCTGAACAAAGGCTCTCAGGTTTCCTGGTGTACGATGTTGAAAATCCAATACTCGGTGTGGATCATTATTATAAATAATAACCATTCCTTTTCGAATTGATGATGCTTGAACGGATGATGCCAAAGTGATATCTCCTTTATGTGATACACTACAGTTGAATCTAGAATAATGAATCGGTTAGATTATATGTTTTTTTGCTAAGTAACAATAAGAATAAGCTTTTGTATTTTATCAAGTTTGTGATAAAAAAGCCACTTATTAGGTTATAAAAGGATATTCTTAATGAGTAAAGCGACATTTGAAACCTTATCTGTTTTGATAGCTAATAGCATTCAGCTTATCCCTAACTAATCTTATTTCAGCATATTACTGATAATTTCTTATTTTTAAGGTATATCATTTCTAATGAAGAAGTTACACTCAGGGGTCAGAATCTGGGATAATAAATATGAATAACTTTTATCCGTATTTGATTTTTTAACGCAAGGGTTATCATTAATGCAAAAGAAACTCATTTTCCTCCTGGGATTAATAATTCTAATGGGAGTACCCAATAAGGAAATAATGGCCATGAATCAACTTTCTCCTATGAATGCTGTTTTTGGGTTGGAATCCAATTTAAAACAGTTTCCGGGCATGACAGAAACAGAGATTGCACAAGAATTAAAAAAAGAAGGGATTAATGCTGTTTTTGGCGGATATGAGAATAAAACCCTCCGAAAGGCCCTCCATAAAGAAGGAATAAAGATTTATGCCGAAATAGGACTTTTTGTCGGGACAGAACATTGGAAATCACATCCTGAAAGCAGACCTATTACCCGAATGGGAATCCCCATGGAAAAGGAAGATTGGTATGGAGGAGTTTGCCCTAATCAGGAGTGGTTACGTCAAAAGAAGCTTTTATCCATTCAAAAATTATGCCAAGAGAATCAAGTGGATGGAATCTGGCTGGATTTTATCCGCTATCCCTGCCATTGGGAAGGTAAAAATCCTCAATTAACAGATACTTGCTTCTGCCCGGTTTGCCTCCAGAAATTCCAACAGCAGACTGGCATCAAAATCCCTGCCAAACTAAAATCCACCAAGAATAAAGCGGATTGGATTCTCACCAACCATCCAGATGATTGGTATAATTGGAGATGTTCAGTTATTACCGATTATGTTAAAGAAACCCGAAAGGTGATAAAAAAGGTTAATCCCAAAATAGTGGTTGGCTTATTTGGAGTCCCTTGGACAGCTTCAGATTATGATAATGCCATTTACCGGATTATCGGACAGGATTACCGGAAATTAGCCCCTTTCGTGGATGTTTTTTCACCAATGGTGTATCATAGAATCTGTTATAAAAATCCAAACTGGATTCATCAGGTCACCACTGAATTTCAAATAATGACAGGAAAACCTGTCGTACCGATTATTCAGGCCTGTAGTGTACCGGATACCCTGAGTGAGGGAGAATTTATTCATTCTCTGAATGAAGCCCGAAAATCCCCTTCATCCGGGGTCATTATATTTACACTGGATTATGCTTTAAAAGAAAAGAAATTCACTTTAATAAAAACAGGATTATAAACAGGACTCTTTAATGAAACCCAGAATAGCAATCATCGATTATGGTATGGGAAATCTCAGGTCAGTGCAAAAAGCCATTGAAAGGGTTGGTTATGATGCCCAAATCACCCAGAATCCTCAGGTTATTCGGGATGCCACCCATGTGGTAGTCCCGGGTCAGGGAGCTTTTTGTGATGCTAAACGATGCCTTGAAGAGCATCAAATGACTGGAGAAGTCGTCAGAGCCATTGAATCCGGCAAACCCTTTTTAGGTATCTGCCTGGGAATGCAAATGTTATTGACCGTCAGCTATGAAAATGGCGTTTTTGATGGAATGAATATCATTCCCGGAAAAGTCATTCGGTTTCAAGGAGATATGAAAATCCCCCATATCGGATGGAATCAGTTGATCCTGAAAAAAACAGGTACTATTTTTGAGGGAATTACAGAAGGGTCTTATGCCTACTTTGACCATTCTTATTATGCCTCCCCAGAAGATTCCAGTGTAATTGGCACGACAACTAATTATGGAAGTGAATTTACCTCCATGATTTGGAAAGATAATATTATTGCCACCCAGTTCCATCCTGAAAAAAGCCAGAAAGTGGGACTGCAAATCCTGACCAACTTTGGGAAGATGTCCTGATATGCTCATCATTCCAGCCATTGACCTTCTAGATGGAAAATGTGTCCGTCTTCATCAAGGCAATTATGCCGAAAAAACCGAATATTCCAGTGACCCTGTCTCTGTGGGAATGGAATGGAAACGGCAGGGAGGCGAGTTTCTACACCTGGTGGATTTAGATGGAGCCAAAGCCGGGCATCCCGTTAATTTGGAAATAGCCGGGAAAATCGCCCGGGAAACAGGGATACCCTCCGAATTAGGTGGCGGTATCAGATCAATTGAGCATATTGAATCAGCCCTTCAATCTGGCATCTCCCGTGTAATCCTGGGTACAGTGGCCTATCGGAACCCTGCCCTGGTAAAAGAAGCCGCTAAATGTTATCCGGGTAAAATCATTATAGGCATTGATTGTAAAAAGGGACTGGTCGCCGTTCAAGGCTGGACAAAAACAGAATCGATTACAGCCCTGGAACTTGCAGTAATGATGCTGGATGCCGGTATTGATACTTTCATCTTTACGGATATTTCGCGGGATGGGACTCTGGCTGGCCCGAATTTTCAGGCTTTACAGGAATTTTCCCAAGGGATAGAGGCTTCTGTGATTGCTTCTGGGGGAATCTCATCTATAAAAGATATTCAGGATCTAAACCAATTAAATTGCTCGAATATCACTGGAGTAATAGTAGGAAAAGCCCTTTATGATGGATGTTTTACCCTGAAAGAAGCTCTGCAAGCTCTTTAGTAGGCGATTTCCACCCGGTTACGTCCCTTTTCTTTTGCCCTATACAAGGCTTTATCAGCTAATTCTACCAACTGCTCTGGAGCGGTTATTTCATCAGTCAGAGTAGAAACCCCGCAACTGATAGAGACCGTTCCCAGTGGTTGTTTATTCCCATTTGGAAAAGAATGACTTTCGATTGATTTTCTGATTTTCTCGGCAGCCACTTNNCCATATCGGGCGACAATATCCGATGCGCGGGTATTGGCTTTTAACAGCTTGGATACATCCATCAAAACGACATCTCCCTGCTGGTGGCCATTAGTATCATTATAATGTTTGAAATGGTCGATATCCATCAACAGTAAGCTGAGTGGACGTTGATATCGTTTCGCGCTGGCAAAGGTCTCTTTCAATCGTTGTTCATAGTTGGCATGGTTTAACAACTGCGTTAATCCATCCGTAATGGCTTCCTGCTGTTTCAGTTCCATCAATTCAGATGAATGTAATGCCATCCCAATGAAAGTAGCAAAGGTATCTAGCATAACTTTATTATGTTCAAATTTAGTATTTTCCAGTTGCAGGTATAGAATACCCATTATTTTTTTTTGGAACAATAATGGATAAGCGACACAGATATCATCCTTTTCTTCATGGTTTATATCTTTTCGATTAGCTTCAGTAGAATGGACCATCATCTGTCTTTGTTCAGCAGCCTTACCAATAAGCCCCTCACCCCACAGGACCGAGTCTTCTACCGTTGAATATCGAGATTGCCCTTCATCCCAGGCCAGTTTCAAAACCGATTCATAATGAGTTACTTTGAAAATTGCCTGATAAAATGGCATAACCTGCTCATTTATGATCTTCCCTGCATTTTTTACCACCCCGTTAAAGGTCACATCTTGATTTAACTGCCGGAGATATTCAGTCAAATTAATCAAATGGGATAAATAATGCAGATTTTCCTTCCGAAGGTCTTGCACCAGGTTCTGGCTGGAAAAATGTTGCTGCTCCATAAGGGTGTTTTCATTGATAGCCTCGGTCAATCGGGACTGTATTTTGCTGAGATTCTTATTGTTACGATAAATGACCCAGCCCACCATAAGGACTTGTAGAACCACGGGGATGATAACCTGACTTTCTTCCTTACCCTTAAATGATGTATAGGACATCCGGGGGATTACTCCCTCAAGTAAGCTCATCATCAACACCAGACTTATGACCCCGGCGATATATCCTCCCCATTTGTTTTTCATTGCAGTCGCTATATAGACTGGAAAAACATATAGTTGGAAATAGATAAATATCCCGATATGTGTAGAATATTGGTAGAAAAAAGGGTAAGCTAATGCAAGAATTGTTAAATATACAATACAGATTATCCAATATTTTGAATCATTAGTATCCAAATGAACTCCAGTTTTGGCTCAATATTCTGTTTTTTGTTTCATTATATATTTATATATTGTTAACTAAAGATACTCATCACGACCTTTTTTTGCAACACTTTTCTATGTAAATGCTTTGGAGTGACCTTTAATATTTAATGTTTTTCTATTGATATTTTGAATGGCTCTCTATATAAGACAATTATAAGATGATTTTAGGATGGTATATGCTATAATATTATAGTTAATAGTTTATATATATCGTTTTAATTTTTTATATTTAAATTATTATTCGCTTTTATCTATTTAATATATTGAGGTTAGGCTTTATGTTCAAAATCAGTACCATTAGTGATGAAATATCCCCACAGCTTAGTGAACAGTTAGATTTATTAGAATCCGAAGGGATTGAGTACATCGAGGTGCGTAGTATCCAGAAGAAAAACATATTGGATTTATCACCTGAAGCCCTTCAGGAAGTAAAACAGTCTATTCGCAACCGGAGAATGAAAGTATCGGCCATCTCTTCCCCTATTGGAAAGATAAAACTTGATGAAGATTATCCGGCCCATTTCCAACGATTTTTAAAAGCTATCGAGATAGCTAATTTTTTTGAAACCGATCGAATTCGCATTTTCGGTTTTTATAATACCCCCCTGGCTACTCCCGATAACCGAAATGAAATCATGAAACGGATAGAATCCCAGGTTAAGGAAGCAGAAAAGCATCAGATTAAATTATTATTGGAAAATGAAGACCAAACACTATATGGTGGCACTTCCGAACAGATTATGGATGTAATGGATTCTATCAAGTCTAGCTCATTAGGGTTTTTATTCGATCCAGGGAATTATCTTTATTTTTTCAAGAAACCGGTTTATCCTGAATTTTTCAATCAGACACTGGATAGAATCGACTATGTTCATATAAAAGACATCCGTATTGGTGAAAGCCATTTTACAGAGCCTGGAAGGGGAGATGTCCAATATCTTCCTTTATTAAAAGAGTTGAAAACCTCTGGCTACGATGGATTTTTATCCATGGAACCCCATTTAAAAGCAGGCGACTGCAAGGGAGGTTTCAGTGGAATTGAAGGAGTCCGAAACGCCATTCATGCCATCAAAAATATTATCACCGAGATTGAATAAAAAAGGTTCGTTCAAATGATTAAAATAACTTCCTCTCAGGCAAACCATTTACCTTTCGATGTGGCTGAAAAATCTGAAGGACATATCATTGCCTCCGCCAAGATGTCGATTCAGGTAAAACGGCCTGTTGGCGTATCAGTTAACGCCCTCTCTATTAAGGATTCTTCCTTTCAAAAAAGCTCTGTTCAATCATCGATTGAACAGATCAAAAAAGCTGTCCTTATCCTTCTTCAAAAGGGCCTTTTGAAATCCTTGAATATATCTTCTGCTCCTCATACCCTTGAATTGTTCAAAGGTATCCAATACATTTCAAATTACGATCAAACCTTTACTGTCAATATTGATATGATTGAACGGGAAGACTTGTTCCAGTATGACCTGTTTTTATGCCTATGCCAGTCTTCCGGAATGGATGAGAAAGCCACCCTTCTGGCTGGACTGAATTACTTCGAGAGACTTGATGAAACCAGCCAGGGAAACCTGGTTAAGAAGCTTCAACAATCCGATGTGGATCCTGGGAATTTTATGGCTTCATTCCTGAAAGAAGGCCAGAACCAGACTGAGAAAGAGAAAATAAGGCTGGTTTCATGGCTTCGAATCAGGAACCTGGTTCAGATTCCCTACAATTCATCCAATGTAAGAAATGATATTGTTCAGTATAATGATTTAGCCTCACTTCGAACTGCCATTCAAAAAGATATAAATGATTCGTTTGATCATTCAATTGACCAGGAGAATGCGTTCAGAGTATCTGATTGGTGCAGAGAAAAAGACATCCGACTGGTCTGCGGAAGATTCTCCCGAGCATTCTACATTGATGGGATGTTGATGGGTTCAGCAAAACTCATTCCTTCTCAGTTCATCAGAAAACCAATTCAGGCCCTCTCCAGGGAAATAGAATCAAAAGATGCTACGTTTAACCTCCTGAAATATCTGGGGTCAGACAACCAATTCCTACAAAACCTGCTGGGAAAAGAGTTTATTTCTAAAGCTGAAATCCAGGGTGTTTTGATCCGATTCAGGAAGTCCCTTTTGAAATTTGAAAAAGAGGCCACCCAGAATACTGAGAAGACTTTAAACCATGATTGGAAAAGCCTTTCCGTAAAACTGGATGCTATCCATACAAGGACTATGAATATCAGAGCCCGATTGGCTGCTTTGGAAAAAGAGATTGCCGGCTCACCCATAAAAGACCCTGCTTTTCTGGTCTTTTTCCAGCGAATCACCAATACCGGGGCAATTAATATAGGTATATTTAATGAAAAAAAAGACCCGTTCTTTGGTGAGGATGATGAGATTCATGAGTTAATCAGAGAGTCCGGACACCATTCTTATATTACCCCTCATTTGAATACCTGGTTACAAAAATGCGATGACTGGATTGAAGCTCTTCCCGCTTATGCTTCCTACCAGATTACTCCAAAAGATAAAGGCGGCTATAAAATAACAGCGGCTGTTCAACGGGCTTCCCTGGAAGAAATGTACCGCCGTCATGCCGATGATTGGGCCGATAATATTGAAGAGGTCATGCGATTGGAAGAAATTGAATTAGCGCGTGAACTTATCCTGAACAGTGTCGGTCTGAGTCATGATAACCAGACTCATCAAAGAAACTGTGAACTGATTAAGAAAAATAAATTAGAGGAAGCTATCGCAAATTTTGCAGCCCTCATGGGAGAATCCGCATGGAACCTGGCGGAGGCAATTGCTATCCAGCAGGAATCAGGTTTCAATCGGCTGGACTCTCTTAAAATAGTTTTTAGCAAAAACCCAAGCGCCCATAATCTTGTAAAACCCTTTTTTAACCAGCCGATTAAGTCAGCCACCTTAAAAAAAATGGCCGCTCTGGTCAAAGACCATAATCTGGAAGTCAAAAAAGCTGCCTATTTACCTTTTGTATGCAAAAAAAGAAGACCCCTGCCCTGTGCTCATGTATTAACCACCCTGGGGCCTGGAGAGACAGAAGTCAATGTTGAAAACTGGCTGGAAGAATCCATGGCTTTATACAACATCATCCGTCATCATAAACTGGAGGGAGATGTTAAAGCTAAAGTCAAGAAATATTCTTCCATCATTGCTGCAGCCACGAAGGATATTGTCAAAAAACAGGAATTGGAAGGCACTTTACTCAATCTGTTGAATGATGAGAATCTGAATCCCCAGGATAAGTCTGATACAGAAAAGGGCTTGTTAAAACTGGTCATATCCTATCCGGAGATTTGCGCTGAAGTAGCAAAATCCATGGGAATTACCAGCCGAGAATTATACCGAAAGATGGATCGTACCAATTCCATCTTGCTGGCTCGAAGAGAGATTATTGCTGAAAAAGGATTATCTTCCGAATTAGCCGATCCTCGGTACCGATACGAAGCCGCAGGCCCCTGTAAACGATATAACCTTCTCTATACGCCCAGCCGCGTGGATTTAGGAATTGATGAAGTTTATTCGGTTCAAGGAATACCCAAATGGTTGGGAGGAAAAGATAAAGAAGCCTCTGTCCGTGGTAAAGAATTATATGCCCTTTATAATGCAAATCCCCAGGCAGTTTCTTCCCCCCGCCTGGCTGAATTTATGAAGGTCGGAGAAAACTTTTTCACCCGGGGCGGAGTGTTTTATTTATCGCTGGCGGCCGGTGCTAATATTGATGCCCTGCGAATCGGCGATTTTGAATTTTTCCGAGATCAATGGAACATGAGGGAAGACCGGCTGGTTTTACCAACTGGAGAAACCTATGGAGGATTCTGTGTCCCTAAGGAATTTACTCTTCTATATGCAGTAACTCTGGCTGCTGTGGATCCTTCCACATCCACCAATTTATTGACCACCTTTGGAATTCCTAAAGAAATTCAACCTTTGCTGGTGGAAGATTTGAGAAATTTACTTCGGTTAAAACTGGACTCTGCCACCCAGATGGATTGGGAAATCAAAGTCCAGGAATTTCTCTCTGAACGATACCAGGATTATTTCCAGACCAATGGGGGATGTTTCTATCTGCCTAATATGGTCAATCTTTCCAATCTCTTTGAAAAATCAGGGGTCATGGCACCTGCCAATGAAGAAAAAATCCATGAAACCTATGAATTGACCAATTGGATAAATAAAAAAGCTCAGGGCCTGGAAGAGATAAACCGGGTTGGACCTTACCGAAAAATCCACCTTATCCGCAGCCTGATTCAGAAAGCCAGGGAAAAGAATCCATCTATCGCTCCGGACGAAAAACTCATTGGAGTGATGACAGCCTCTTATAAGGAAGGTGCTGTAAAAGAGGGTCTTGAAATTCCAATTTCCGATGTCCGGTTCAGTGCCGGAGCCAGAAAATTAGAGATATTTTCAGGAGTTCATGAAGCTCATCTTCTTAAAGATATTGATCCCGAGGGCCGGGAAGTTATCAAGAAGATGTTTACGGGATTCAAATCGGTTGCGGACCTCCGTTTTGTGGGAACTTGCACCGGTTCTGACCTGCTCAATTATGTTCCCGGCTCAGGCTTGGAAGATATCAAGGATGAAGTCAATAATATCCTTCTGGAAACGGGTCTTAACCAGTCTATGATAGACGCAAATTGTTCTGTGTATGGTGGGGATATTGAGAACTGGTCCGGTATCAAGGAAATGGAGCCTGATAAAAAGAAGGCTCTTCTGGAAAAGATTGGATCCAGAATCCACTTATTAGTAACTGACCGTCGAGGGACGATACCCACCTACGAAGAAGCTATCCAAGGTACTGATTTTATCGATTTAGGAGTACCCGATCCGGGACTCTTAGATCTTTTAGATAATATGCCTAAACTCTTTTACCTGATGCGAAAAGGCCGGCCGGATTCAGCTTTAGTTCTGGCAGATGGCACATCGGGAGCCAGAAGAAGAACTTTCTCCTTCCGTTATCCTTCTTCAAGAAGGAAAATCAAGGAACTTTTTGCCTTGGAACCTGATGTACAGTATGGGTCCCTTGGACTTGGGGAAGAAACTGTTTCTCAATGGCGAATAGAGATGGAACTAGAAAGAGATTTTACCCTGCAAATACTGGATGGGTTCAAGAAAAAAGATTTTGTCCGGTCAGAAACAGCTGTAGCCAGACTTCGCCAGGAAGCTTTATTGGGCGAAAAAGCGGAATTGGCGGCTGTTGATGAAAAGAAGGCCAGAGATTATGGCGTCTGGACAGATGATTACCGTTACTTATCCCGGGCTTATGGAAAACTTAAAATTGGATTGTCTTTAAAAGAATTGGATTTCGGATTATGGCTGCTACTTGGCGGTATGTATTCGCTTAATGGGAAAGTTACATCTGAAAAGTTATCCCTTATCCGAAGCGAATATGAGTCTGATATAAAGAGACAGAAAGGGTACTGTCCTTATTTCAATACCAAAGAAATTGATGCCATTATAAGTTCCTTCTTCAGACCTGTTTATCAGCCTGCCCTCCTGGACGAATATCAGGAAATGAAAACAGGGATTGGCGGTTCTTTAAAAGCCGTGGAAGAAAAAGTCGCCCGATTGGAAAAGCTGAATGAAAGAAGGCGGATAACCAAAAAGATATTGGGTCTTCGCCAGAGAAAAGAAGCTTTTAACAAACAGCTTTTTCAGGCAAGAGATAGCCAGTCGGCCCTTAACCTTAGTCAACAATATGAGAAAGCCCTGGATGTCATCAACATAAATGC
>DIVR01000054.1 GCA_002428325.1 bacterium UBP4_UBA6127 | reverse complement strand
GTTTAAAATGAGAATCAATACCAGGGGAACCAGAGGGGTCAGAATTCCGAAGATACTCACTTTTTTAGGAGCTTCCTGAGGTTCCTTATTGGTTTGTTCCATGGCCCAATATCGGCCTAACTGGCTCTTTCTGGCATTGATCATAATATAAATGACACCGCATAACAGATAAAGGCCTGTCATTTTTACCGCAAAAGCGCCTGTTTCATTGACAGGAACACCCAGGGCATCTTTATAAAAAACCCAGCTGGTGGGGTTCATACTGCCGCCAGCGCAAAGGCCGATCAGCATAACGCCTGCCGCCACATGGGGAGGGGTCCCCAGGGACAACATAATAGGAAAGATGATCGTACCTATCATGATGATGGCGCCTAACCCGCCCAGAGTCACAAAGAGAAGGGCACAGACAAATAACAGGACAATCGATACCATGATAGGCCTGTCGCCCGCCAGCTCCGCCGCTATCCGGATAACCGCTTCGGCAATCCCTTTCTTTTTCACAAAAATAGCCAACATGCCGCCGAAGAAGGCCAGGGTATAAGCCTCATGCAACCGTAAGGACCCTTCATAAAGGACTACTTTAAGCAGGTTACTGGCCGCAAAAGTGTCCCGCAGAAAGAACCAATGGTTGAATTTTGCCCTCAAAGCCGACCATTTAGCCGTAAAAGCAGCTAAATCTTCCCCTTTGGCAGAATGGCTGGTAGCCACCTGGGTCCAAGCATCAGAAATCACCTGAGCCTGAATTTTTTCTTTGGCAAAATCAGCCTTGATTTGAGACCAGGGGACATTGGGTACCCCCGCCACCAGGGTAAAAGCAATGGCCATGAGAGGCAGAGCCAACAACGCCGATAATTTGTTCAAATACATCAACGCCATCATGCCCAAAAATATTCCAATCAGGATAAAACCTATTAATATTTCCATAACAAATAAAACTCCTTAATCAGGATAATAGAACTGCGAACCCTTTATATTGAATCTACCGGGGTTCCCAACCCATTATAAAAATCTTTTCATAAAAAAGTCTGGAGAAACCCACCGCACAGCCAGCGGGAATATAACTAAAAATCAAATGTCCGATATTCAGTAAATCCTCCTTCCCGATTTAACGAATAATTTTATGCTTACCATGTTACGGCCGGTTCTTTATAGGGACCCTCCGCCAAGGTATCAAATATCCCCGGGTAAGTGGTCAGCCAGTTATAGGCAAAAAGGCTGTGGCCCGCGGGATTTTCTTTCCGTACCAATTCAATTTGAGTGGGAAAATCAGGATGGGGAGTACCCTGCCGGGCCGCTATCCCCGGATAAATGGGAACATTCCCGGCAAAAGACCTGGCCACATTGATTTCCTTTACAATACCGGTGGTCGCATAGGCATAACACATGGGAGTCAGAAAATCGAGATATCCATTCTTACACCAGGTCGAATAATCCTGCATTTTACTGTTACGGAACCTGTTTTCATAATAATCCGGGAATACCGCCGCCGAGACTTTCACTTTCCGGGAATTATACCGAGCTTTATCAGATAACTCTTTGACCAGCTCGGTAATCTGGGTTTCCCTGAATTGGGACCAGAGTTCCCAGGCCGTGGGAGTTTTGTAAGAGTCAATCACTTTGGGGTCGATTTTATACTGTTTCTTAAATTTCATCATGGCTTCAGGATGATAACCGAATCCTTTTTCATCCCCATTGGCGGCATATCGGACATAGTCCAAATGAATGCCATCGACCGGATAATTTTTTACAATTTCACCCACCAGATTTCGCAGTATCTCCCGGACCTGAGGAACCGAAGGATTCACAAAATCATAATGATTTTCAAACTCCCGGCTGCCTGTCCCGACAGAATTTTTATCCAGCCATTCTGGATGGGTATTTAAGACCGCGGCACCCAAAGTATCATAACGCCAAAAGAGGGTATGCACCCAGGCATGGACTTCGATATTACGTTTATGGGCTTCGGTCAGATATATCTTGAGTAAATCTTTACCCTGGAATTCCTTACGCTGTTCAAAGACTTTCCCGGGATAAATGGTAAACCCATTATAAAAAGTCTCCAGGAAAATCACATTGATATGGGCTTTCTGGATATTATCCAGGGTCTGGATGATTTCCTTTTCATCGGCCACCGGCCTTACCCAGACTCCCCTGAATTCCCGAGTCGCACTGAAGGAGTGAACAACCCCCAGAATTCCGATGAAGATTAATAAGAGGATAATAGATAAATATTTTTTCATACCTGCCATTGAGGCTGTCCTTCCCAATTAGTAACAATAATTAAAATTGACTCTTAATTTTATAACAATTTCCCCATTAAATGGGATTTACCTATCCCCCTGATAATGGGAATCAAGAATCCATGGATATTCTGTAACCCGCAACTATCAAGAGACAGGAACCCCGGTTGGAAATGAAGCAGAACCCTTGATTGATTTACAGCTTCTGGGCGGGCCATCTGAATCAAATAATTCTATTTCTACCTGAGAATCTGAAGGTTTTATCTTTAAAGAAGCTAATGGGATTTTCACTTCCACCTGATAGCCCGGAGTCTCCTTTTTAAAGCTGGAGAGAATCTCAGCTCCCTCCAATATAATCAGTTTGGATGCCTCAGCATTCTTGAAATATACCTGGGGCCGAACCCCATATTGGCCGGGATAGATAAATAATTCTACTGACTGGTTATTCTTATCCTGAAGTTTTATTCTGGCCGCATCACCATCATACGTAATTTTCCACCAGGGAGCCTGCAAATCCAATCCTCTGGGACACCATAAGGAATTATCATCGACCACATCTATGGCAATCCAGAGAGACTGAGTATCGGTTGAAAAAAAGAAGGAGCCGCTTAAATCCCCTGGCCCTTGCCAGTTGCCAGGAGATTCCTTTAACTGTACCTTTTGATTTAAGACCATCAAAGGAGCCATCCCTTTCCAATCCTCCAGATTCCCATCCAGAGAAAAAGTTTGCGCAGGCTCCACCGCCCTGACCTCTGCCATCACGGCCAGAACCATAAAAACCAGAATAATCCGATATAGTTTGTCTGCCATCTTTACAGCTCCCTATTGATAAAACTTGAAACTCACTTTAACTTTCCCGGTAAACCCTTCCGGTTGGAACAGTCGAATGAGAGTTTTCTGTTCAGAAGTCTCAATTTTAGAAAGGAGACCCGTGGCTTTATTGGTAGGTTCCAACGCCATACAAGTTACTTCATAAGGCCGATACCGGGTCGAAAATTCCAAACTCCGGTCATATCCTTTGTTTTTAGATTTGAAATATTCCGAAAACCCTGCCGGCTCCGAGGTTTCCCACCTAAAATAGAGGTCGGCTTCTTTATAACCAGCGGAGACTTCTCCCCCCAGCCATTGAGCAGGCGACCAATCAGCCAGTTTCAGAGGAATCTCCGAAGCCGCCATTTCTGCCAACACCCCCGGGGCGGTCCACCACATCTTTTGAGTCCGGGAAGCTTTCGCCAGTGAGGTATTCAGGGATTCTTTGGAATCTCCCAGCCGGAACCGGTTATATAAATGGGGAATAGTGGTATAACCCGAATTATCCGGATAGGTCAGTTTTCGGCCATACTGATAATCTCCCTCATCCCAGTGAGGGTATCTCTCCTCAAAATCTTTTTCATACTGTTTCAGGGTTTCCGGCGCATATTTCATATAGAGGTTAAATATTTCCGGCTCCACCCCATTCCCGGAAATCATGGAGGTCATATACCAGGGGTCATCCGAAGAAGAAATCGTCAGGATTCCCTCCTCTTCAAAATAACCGATGGGATATTGGCCAGAGTCCAGCATCCCTTCTTTATCAGCATAATCTTTGAGCCAGAACCGGGTCAAAGCCGGTACTGCTGTCTTGGATAATAAATAAAGGGCTTCTTCTCTTTGCGGAATGTCCTTCATGACCTTAGCCATTCGAGCCATGGAAAGGCAGGCCGCATAAGAAGAACACAGACAATCTCCAGCTCCGGTTCCATGCCCCAAATCAGCATTTGTAGCAGACATCCAGACCCAGCTGTCTGACAGGGAAAAATATCTAAAAACTTTCTTCATGAACACCCAGTGGTCTTGAACTGATTTCCAGTCGCCGCTGTAAGAAGCATATTTTTGGAATCCATAGAGGGTCAGGCCATTACCCCAGTCTACGTCATACAACCCATAATAAGGACCTTCCAGATAATAAGTCCAAAGGTAAGGAACTTTGGAAAAAGGTTCTATTTCCCGGGTCCATAACTCATCCTGGAATGCCTGCAAGGTTGCCGTGGTGGAAGAGTTCCAGAGTTTAGTCCTATTCTCAGGATTCAGATAAGGATAAGCCATCCAGGCTTGCGCATTTCCCTTATATGCCTTATCCACTCCATTGGCTGCTTCGGTATATCCTAATTCTTTAACGGACTGATTAATCAGATTCTCCAGTTCAGGGTTTACCGCTTCATCTTTCAATACGGCATTCTCATCCAGGGGAGGGATGGGAAGCCGATAATGCAACTGGGGTGTCCCAATAAAAGTCCCATATTCGCCATACTTCGTTTTTATGAGGAAATTCAAGCCTGACTTGATCCGGTTAAACTCTACTCCCGTAGGCAATGATTGCCCCCCCTGCTGAGAAAATTGCACCGGGTATTGATGCAGTACGGCCTGACTGAGTACCGGAGGGATAGGGGTCAATAATAATCGCCCCGCATTCCATTCATCATCCAGGCAAAGGTATTCATACTGGTCAAAGATATCCACATACCCCTGAGATTCTTCTACCTTGTAAAACTCCCGGCAACCCAGAGGAATTTGACGGGAAGCATATCCCCAAAAATCACAGACCCCGGAAAAATCCCCAGGGATTCCCATATCTTTCCATTGGCCGAAAGCCTGTTGTCCTGATTCAATGCCTAAAGGATATAGAAAAATTATATTCCCCAGGGACTGCCTGGATTTCAAGGTAATAACCGTTTTACCCTCATCATTTTTAGCGAAGGTTACTTCCTCCAAGGGATATTCAAAACAAAGCTGCAAAGGATAAGTTCCCACTCCCTGATTCCCGGTCTTCGCCCAAAAGACCAGCCAATTTCGCTGCATGGGAATTTTAGATTTATCAGGATTCAGGAGGATACTCTCAGACAGGTTTCCCTGTTTATCGGTGATAGGAATGGTAACGGACCTTTTAATTCCCGTAGAATATCCCAAATAATCAGGCCCCATAGAAGAAGGGGTACTCAAAGTAAAAGAGAACTCTTTATCAAATACTTTCAGCATGACACCCGGAAAAGCTATGCTATGAGTGACTTCATAAGAGGTTGGTTTGCCTTTATGAGTCCCCTCGACTGCCACAGTCTTACTCATCCAGTTCATTCTTTTCTTCCAGATATGGTTGGGAGTAATTCCCTCATAATCCACTCGGCAGCTGCCTCCGGGACCATACGGCATGGAAAAACCCGCCGGGTCGGAATTGACAGTCAATAACCCATCATTATAAAGCCTGCCTAAGATACCAAATCCAGGAGAGGATTCTCTCCATCCTTCCGGAGCTTCTGTCAGACTACGGACGCCGGTATCCCGTTTTTCCCAGTAAGAATCAATATCTTTTTCAGCGGCAGGGATTTTCTCTTCAAGCTGGTTGAGAAGTTGATACATCGTTCCCCATTGGCAGGAGCTTTGGGCATTCCTGGTCTTAGCCAATATTTTCTCGATTCCCTGCAGGATTTTAGCGGATTTCGTTTTTCCATATTCGGCTCCGGGATATCGGCCCAGAAATGAGGCATATTGTTCTTCTGTCTGTTGCAGCCTTTGGGTCAGCCAAGCCCCTCCCAGAGGTGCCATTGCCAGAACAGGTCCTGTTACCCCTATCCCCTGTTTTCCCCCAAACCCTTTGATATGGATAACAATCAGATTTCTCTGGCCAAATTTGATTAATCGAGGAGGAATCACATAGGAGACAGGCCTTTCTTTGGCAGAAATCCCCCAGCCTGTCTGTTTACCCAATTCTTCCCCATTGAAATAGATTTGGTTATTGCCAAAAATCCGGCTGAAAGTGATTTCAGAACCCAAATAATTCTTCTCACCCGAAGAGGCTTCCGGGATATCCACCCATAACCGATACCATCCTTCCCGAACCGGTTTACGAGTCTCAGGAAGGGTCACCACCTCCCATCCTGAATCATCATAATCCAACCGGGAGGCAACTGCTTCCACTTCATTGCCGGATTGATATTTCCAGACGGTGGCAAGGTCATATCCTATGGATACTGAAAAAGCGGGTATATTGATTAAATAGAGAAGAGTTGATACACAAATACAGGTATAAAGATGATAAGAAGGCTTAACTCTCATGAGGCTGGTCTCCTTTTAGAAGGATTATACCAACAGAAGACCTTCTAAGTCTCTGAGAAATTTCAGAAAGAAGGAAATTTACATATTTTCCAATTTATCCAACCGAGCCCTGGCTTCTTTGGCAAAAGGCCCCTGAGGATTCATCTTCATGTATTTATACCAGGCAGACCTTTCTCCCTGGATACTGCCTAATCGCTGATAGGTACGGGCCACATAACACCAGTTAAAAGATTGTACACTTAAATCTTTGGGCCATTTACTCATATAGGCATTCAATTCTGCCTTATTGCCACTCAAAGAAGCCATATAAGCCATATCTATCAGGTATCGTTTATAACAACATTCACAATCCTTTACTCCTGTAATCCAGGCTTTATTGTAACAATTACGGGCTTCATCATACTGACCCTGTGCCATACAGGCTTCCCCCACCAGAAGCCAACATCCATGGTATTGGGGTTTTTCCTGGATCATCCGCCGCATCATCATCTCTGCCATGGAATAATCTCCGGTATCCAGGAAAACGCTGCCGCATATCCAATCCACACCAAAACTATCAGAATCAAGATTATAGGATGCCAGAAATTCTTTTTTCGCCCGCTGGATTTGGTCTATATGACCAGAACTATACCCCATTCCCTGCCAAACCCGAGGAGATTCAGGCCTTAACACAGAAGCCCAGGCATAATATTTCCACGCATCCGCATAGTCTCCTTTACTATAATTCTCCCGGGCCAGTTTCATTAGCTGCAGGTAACTTAATTTCTGCTGTTCAGGGTTTTGTTTACCATAATAATCCACCTGGTTACGCCAGTCATTGCCGCCCGATGCTTTTACAGGGTCTTTAGGGGCCATACCCGGTTTAGCATAAGATTTCCAACCCTGATTAATGATGACATTTCCATATTCATTTTCCAGTTTCACCTTGCTCTTCAGGCAAGCGACAGTCAGATACCCTTCTTTAATCAAAATCCGGAATTCAGTCCCCATCACCGAGACTTTCCCCATGGGGGTATGGACACGGAAAGGATTTCCATGCCGATCCACCTGAACCCAGATTTCACCTGAATCAACCGAGAACTCAGAATTTTCCTGACCCAGGAAAGCTATTTGAGTCCCCTGCTGGACCCAGATAGTTCCCAGGTTCCCCACCTTTAGGACCGCTCTTGTGCCTGGTTGAGTTCTGAGGATATCTCCCCGATATAACCGATCACCCCGGTTGTAAGGTTTGGTTACTCCTGTATTGATAGAGGTAATCAATAATCCTTTACCGACTAATTTATCCACTTTAACCGGTTCAATTCTGGGAATCCCCATCCAGATCAGGAGAGCAACCAGAGCCATAACAGCCATCACAGCAACGCTTTGGAAAGCAAACTGACGATATAGAGGAGTTTTACTGGATTTCTCTTTGATTTCCACATATTCATAAGGGGGTAAAGGCCCGATTTTAGCTTTCAGGTCATCTAAACCCTCTTTTTCGGGGGCCATATATTCACCTGTTTCATGGAGAAGGGATTCCAAGTTCTTTTCTTTCTCCAATTGAGCACGACAGGCCGAACACCCTTCCAGATGGCGTTCAAAAGCCTCCCGGGCTGAGGGTGTTAACTGGTTCCACAGATATCCCAGTATCCATTTATCTTTCTGGAAATGGAAGAATCTCATGACTCTTTACCCTCCATTTCCTGCCGCAAGGCTTCCCGTCCGCGTCTCAGTCTCATTGCCACCGCATTGGCCGTCAACCCCAGGGTCTGTCCTATCTCTTCCAATGTATATCCATGGAAATAATGTAATATGATGGGGTCCCGATACTTTGCGCCTAACCGATTAACGGCATCCCAAAGCTGTTGATATTGGGCCTGTTTGACAGGGTCCGACTGGATGGAATTTCCACCACTGAATGACCGGAGCGCCCGAGTTATTGTCGGATCGCCCTGAGATTCCAGCCGTTTTTCTTTTCTTGCCCGGTTACTGGCATCGATTGCCTTGCGTCGAATGACCGTATAGGCCCAGGAGCCGAAATGGTCTGGGTCCTTCAACCCGGGCAACCCTTGGTATATCGCCATAACACCTTCTTGGAGTGTATCTTCCGCTAATTCAGGCTGCCTTAAATATCCCAGCGCTATATGGTAGAAAACCGGATAATAGCTTTCCATCAGTTCCCAGAAGGCTTTTACATCGCCTTGCAGGACCTGACGAACCTGGTTTCCGTCCCATTTTCGCTTCGCTTCTCTCTCAGAAGCGGTTATTTCTGTAATAACAGACAGCATCTCTTGGTAAAATATGTCTCTTCCTTAATTTATATTTTACATATTTTAGCTAATTGTAAATAGCTACACCCATTAGGCCTTATTTTCAAGGGCTAATTTCTACAATTCAATCTATAACATCAATATGATAAACGATTTCATACTTTTAGGGGACTTGACAGAGCCGATGATTTTACCAATCTGGTAAAACGGACTGATATTTTGTCTAAACAATTGAATTTACAGGGGTAAAACCGATTTTCAAATACATTCAGGCATTCTTCTGTTTATCATATAAGTTGCAAAGACGCCCTGTTTCCCATTAGGGTATTGGAATATGCATCGAAATTGTTTGATATGTAGCAGAGAAAATTTCAAGGTTATTTTTACTGAATTTAATATTCCAATCCTGAAATGCCGGGAATGTGGACATATTTGTTCGTCTTATCAGCCCCCGGAACATTATGAGGGATATTTTGGGGAAGAAACCCTACCCGGTGAAGCAGAATATAGCTACTGGGGAAAGGCCCATTTTCCGATGTATGCGGAGTTTGCCAGGAGATATCTCAAAAATAAGAAAGGGCATCTACTGGATGTTGGTTGTGGATTGGGATATTTTCTGGCTCAAATCAAGGAAATCCCCAGCTGGGAGTTATATGGGTGTGAGACCTCCCCGGTAGCGGTGGAATATGGTATAAAAAGATTAGGACTCCCCCACCTGCATCAGGGCTCCTTGGAATCAGCTCCCTACCCGGAGGATTTTTTTGATGTCATTACTTTATGGGATGTATTGGAACATATTCCCCAGCCGGATACCCTATTAAAAAGAATCTCAACCCTGCTGAAACCCGATGGATTTCTATTCCTGCATACTCCAAATGCCAAAATCCAGATTCCCAAAGCCAAACTAAAAAAAACTATCCTGGGAATGAAAGAAGGGATTCATTACCTGGAAGCCAAAGACCATTGCCACCTTTATACTCCCCATACCCTGGCAATCTTATTGAAAAGAAATGGATTTCAAGAAATAAAAATGACCCATCTCCCTCCCATTATGGCAGTATCCGGTAACAACTCTTCTTTCAGGGTCTCCATGAAAAAAGGCTGGTATTATTCTGTCAAAGCACTGGAGACTCTTTCGATGGGGACACTGAATCTGGATAACCTCTTCTGTTTGGCAAAAAAGAAATAATTTATCTTATTGGGAAACTAATCATGGATTTGTTTTTCCTAAACACTGACCATAAGATCGGTTAAGAAGGAACAATGGGATGGGGAAGAGTAATAATAGGGGGGCGGGGTTTTGAGTTTTTATCTTATGGTAAACCTGCTGAAAAGGGCGGCCGGATTAATTCCTACCACCCTCTTATTTTGAAAACCACTGTCAGGGAAAATTTAATTTCCCATTAGGAGATTAATGACTTTCAGGATCCCTCCGGGGAGGATACCAAAATAAAGAACTCCCACCAGGCATAAGGCAACCACAAATCCCACCATGGAAGGAATTTCAGGAACAGTCACTGATTCGTCAGGATCATGCATATACATGAACACTACGACCCGTAGATAATAATAGGCAGAAACCACACTGTTTAAGACAGCCACAATTACTAGTCCAATCAACCCGGCATCTACGGCTTCCCTGAAAAGATTAAATTTCCCCATGAATCCGGCTGTGAGCGGAAAACCTGTCAAAGATAATAAAAAGACTGAAAACACCAGGGCCAATCCCGGTTTCTTATAAGCCAAACCCATAAATCGTTTTAAAGCTAACCCGCGGCCATTTTCACCCTGAAGGGCATACACGATGGCAAAAGCTCCCATATTCATCAGGAAATAGGCCACCATATAAAAATAAATAGCTGAAACACTTTTTGGACTGGCCGTTACCAGCCCCACCATCACATACCCCGCATGGGCGATACTGGAATAGGCCAGCATTCGTTTGATATTGGTCTGGGCAATCGCAATCAAGTTACCGATGGTCATGGTCAACCCAGCCAATCCTGCCAGGAGAATCGGCCAGGGGATATTCCCAACTTCATGATTGGGAATGAAAGGACCTAACAATAGGAAACGGGCCAAGGCCGCAAATCCTGCAGCTTTGGGACCAATGGACATGAAAGTGGTAACCACTGTCGGAGCCCCTTCATAAACATCCGGTATCCACATATGGAAAGGAACCAAACCCACTTTGAATCCAAATCCGATAAGAACCAGCCCAAGGCCGGCCGGAAGCATCCATTCATAGGCTCCCATTGGACTGATATTCATATAAGAAGCTATCTCTACCAGGTTGGTGGACCCGGTAGCCCCATACATAAAAGCAATCCCATACAAGAGAAATGCGGATGAGAAAGCCCCCATAATAAGATATTTCATACCAGCTTCCGCTGCTTTATCATTATTTCGGGTGATCGAAGCCAAAATATACAGGGCAATGGACATCAACTCCAACCCCAGGAATAAAATCAACAAGTCGGTAGTGGTTGCCATCAGGACCATTCCCAAGGTCGCAAAAATCAACAAGGAATAGTATTCACCCGGATGGACATTTTCCCGATTCACAAAGGGAATGGATAAGGCTACGGTAAAAGCTGAGGATACTACAAACAAGAGGGTAAAGAGGATGGAGAAACCATCCCAGGTAACCATCTGGTTTAGGGTAACACTTCCCAGAAGCCCTTTTCCGGTAAATAAGAAAAGGACAGAGATATTTAAAAAGATGATACTAAGAACAGCCAGTAAATCCTGCCGGCGGCGGGGAACAAATAACCCCAATAAAAGAATAACCAACCCAGCCACCCCTAAGAGGGTCTGAGGCATGATTGCCATATAATCAATGGAAGGCATTAAAACTTTCATTTATTCAACTCCATGGAAATGCCGGAAGGAATTTGGCAGTCCACTGTGGTACCTGCCTGACATCTGGAAATGATTTTATTGATAGAAGGTTCCATCCGGGAAATGAAGGGTTTGGGGTAAATTCCAATCCAGAACATCAGGATCACCAGGGGAATCAGAACCAGATATTCTCTGAGATTCAAATCTTTCAGAATTTTATTTTCTTCCCGGGTAACCTCTCCGAACATGACTCGCTGGAACATCCAAAGCATATAAACAGCCGCAATAATAATCCCGAAATTAGCAATCACTCCGTATAAGACACTGTAAGAGAAAGCTCCCAGGATAATGTTAAACTCACCGACAAACCCATTAAGCATTGGCAACCCGATGGATGAAAGAGTAACAATCAGGAAGAAAGCAAAATAAGCCGGCATCACTTTGGCAATCCCGCCAAAGTCTTCAATCAGCCGGGTATGCCGCCGTTCATAAAGCATTCCTACCATCAAGAAAAGTGCTCCGGTGGAAAGCCCATGATTGACCATCTGTAAGAGTCCCCCGACCATTCCCTGAGGATTCAAGACAAAAAGACCCAAGACCACATAACCTAAATGGGCCACAGAAGAATAAGCTACCAGTTTTTTCATATCCGGTTGGACCATGGCGACCAGGCCGCCATAAATGATACCGATCAAAGCCAGCGTGCAGACATACGGCAGCAATTGAAGGGTCGCCACTGGGAAAAGGGGAATGCAGAACCGAAGCAAACCATAAGTCCCCATCTTTAAAAGTACCCCGGCCAGAATAACAGAGCCTGCTGTCGGGGCTTCCACATGGGCATCCGGCAGCCAGGTATGGAAAGGAAATAAAGGCACTTTAATGGCAAAGGCTACAAAGAAGGCCAGGAAAAGCCAGAATTGCAATTTGAAGGGCAACTCCATCGTATTCCAACTCAACAGGTCAAAACTGAAGGCTCCCGTCAGATGGTAATGGTAAAAATACATTACCAGGATACCCACCAACATGAAAGCGCTGCCTGCCATCGTGTAGAGGATAAATTTCACTGCCGCATAAATCCTTCTTTCATGGCCCCAAATCCCAATCAGGAAATACATGGGAATCAACATGGCTTCCCAGAAGAAATAAAACAGCAGCATATCTAAAGAAAGGAACACCCCAATCATTCCTGTTTCCAGGAAAAGCAGGGAAATATAATATTCTTTAACCTTTTTGTTTATGGCGGAAAAGGACGATAGAATGGCAATCATGGAAATCAGGGTGGTCAGCAACACCAAAAACAAGGTGATGCCATCCAGGCCCAGATGATAACTGGCGCCCAGCCCCGGGATCCATTGCCGCCATTCGACAAATTGCATCTCTGCGCTGGAAGGTATAAATCCTTTCAACAACAGGAGGGATATCAAGAAATTCAACAGGGAAACGGCAAAAGCGCCCTGTCTGAAAAAACTTTCCCGGTTTCGGGGGACTGCCAAAAAGGCCAGCGCACCGAGGGCCGGTAAAAAGGTCAATACCGATAAGATGGGGAAATTCCCTAAACTGTTTGGCATTTTTTAAAAACTCGCTTACCTGGTTAAATAGAATCCTAAAACAGCAATCACACCAATCACAAACATGGTGGTATAAGTTCGGACATACCCTGACTGGAAATACCGCAAAAGCTGGCCGATGATACTGACAAACCAGCCAATGCCATTGACAGTGCCATCAATCACAACGGCATCAAATCCCCTCCAGAGGGCTATCGAGATATTTTTAATCGGGGTCACAAAGACCGCATCATAGAATTCATCGACATAATATTTATTGGTTAAGACTTTATGCAACCCGGAGAACTGGGCAGCCATCCGGTCAGACTGCTTAATATCTTTCAGATAAATCTGCCATGCCAGCCCGATACCGGCTAAAGCGGCGGCAATGGCAATTCCCATCAATAACAATTGTTCAGAGCCGCTATGTCCGGCTTCGGCCATGTGTTCTGAACCGGGCAGTGTAAAAACAGGATTCAGGAATTGATGGATCCAGGAACCCCCATGGGTCCCAATCCCCACCCAGCCGGCAATCACAGAAAATACAGCCAGGACCATTAAGGGAAAAGTCATGACCCACGGTGATTCATGGGCATGGTGGGAATGGACATTATATCGGGGAGTCCCCTTGAAAGTCAGGAAATAAACCCTGAACATATAGAAGGCTGTCATTAAAGCGGTCAAAATCCCCAAGGCATAAATTTCATACCGATGGGCAGACCAGGCGGCTCCCAGGATTTCTTCCTTGCTGAAGAACCCGGCAAAAGGCGGGATTCCGGCAATCGCCAGGCAGGCAATCAGGAAGGTCCAACTGGTATATTTCATGATTTTGGATAGCCCGCCCATTTTCCACATATCGGTTTCATTGGCCATGGCATGCATTACACTGCCGGCCCCCAGGAAGAGCAGGGCTTTGAAAAAGGCATGGGTGGCCAGATGAAAAATCCCGGCGGTATAAGCGCCCAACCCTACCCCCACAAACATATAACCCAGCTGGGAGATAGTGGAATAGGCCAACACCCGTTTAATATCCTTTTGGACCAGGGCTATCGTGGCAGCAAAAAAGGCTGTCAGCATTCCCATCCAGATAATGACATTCTGAGTCAAAGGAGCCAGGTTAAAAAGCACATGGCATCGGGCAATCATATAAACCCCGGCAGTAACCATGGTGGCCGCATGGATAAGGGCAGACACGGGAGTGGGTCCTTCCATGGCATCGGGTAACCAGACATATAAAGGTATCTGGGCTGATTTCCCCATGGCTCCCAACAGAAGTAAAAGGGTAATAGCCGTCAGGCAGGCTACCGAGGCTCCGGAAGCCATCCCGAAGACTTCAGTAAACTGAATAGATCCGAAGACCACAAATATCATCATGATACCCAGGCCAAACCCGAAATCACCAATCCGGTTCACGATAAATGCTTTTTTACCGGCATCCGATGCTGATTTTTTCTGAAACCAGAACCCAATCAACAGGTAAGAACACAGCCCCACCGCTTCCCAGAAGACATAAAGGAGCAGGAAATTATTGGCAAGGACCAGGCTGACCATGGAAAAAACAAAAAGATTCAAATAAAGGAAAAATCGGGGATACCCAGGGTCATCATGCATATAACCGATGGAATAAACGTGAATCAGGAAACTGACTCCCGTTACAACAATCAACATCAAAGCCGAAAGCGGGTCAATCAAGACTCCGGCATTGGCATGGAATGAACCGACCCAAATCCAGTTAAAATAATCATAATTCAGGGTCTCACCCTGCATGACCCTGCTGAAAACCATCAGGGAAACGATAAAAGAGCCAAGAACCGCCAGACAGGCAATCCAATGGGCTTTTTTCCCGGTCCATCGACCGAAAAATAAATTAATCAATACACCGATTAAAGGAAATGCAGGTATGAGCCAGACAAATTTTTCCATAATGCTTCTTTATCTATCCATCTATTCAAGATGCCCGGGCTGTAAAACCGCCCGTTATCAATAAATCCCCTTCTAAAGAATTAACCCTGCAACCGATTCATATCATCAGGATCCACAGAGGCTTTCAACCGGTATAGGTTAATAATAATCGCCAATCCGACACTGACTTCCGCCGCGGCAATCGCCACAATAAAAAAGACAAACATCTGCCCATTCATGGAATGCAGATAATGGGACAATGCCACAAAAGTCAGGTTGGCCGCATTCATCATCAGTTCAATACACATCAACATAATAATGGTATTTCGCCGGGTCATCATCCCCACTACACCCAGAAAGAACAGGATTGCGCTTAACGATAAATACCAGGAAAGAGGCACCATTATTCTTTTCCTCCCAGATGTAATTTCTTTTTGCCTAAAAGGATAGCACCGACCAGGGCTACCACCAGGACAAAAGAGATGATTTCAAAAGGATATAAATATTCAGTGAAAAGCACCTGGGCCAAAACCCGGGTATGCCCGACAGAATCAACTTTTTCCGGAGTCCAGCTTCCCATTTTACCGGTCAGGAAACCTCCCCCGATAATCATCAGCATTTCCAGAAGCAGTACAAACCCCAGAAAGGATGCCACTACGGTACTGAATTTAGACGGGGGCATTTTCAAATCTTCCCGGGTCAAATCCATCAGCATAATGACAAACACAAAAAGGGTCATGATGGAACCGGCATAAATAATCACCTGGACCGCTGCCAGAAAAGGAGCTCCCAACATGGCATAAAATCCGGAAATAGAAAGAAAACAAAGTATCAGGCCCAAGGCGCAATATATCGGATGCCGATGGGTCACTGTAATCAGGCCGCCGACCACAGCAAACAAGGCCAGTATCAAAAATGCTATTTGTTCCATATATCCTTCAATCATAATCCTGTCTTCTTCATCCGGGATGAAAGGGAAATTCATCTTCTTTCCCCGGGCATGCTGATTTTGATTAATATACCACAGTCAAAAGGGAATTATTTTCCCTCTTTTGGCTTAAGTTTTTCTTCATTCAATTTACTGTCACTGGAATTATCGGTATCTCCATTATTATGGTAAAAAGCTTTCACTTCTGTCTTCTGTTCCAGCGGGTCCAGGAGTATCTCCTTGCGATACACAAAATCTTTACGCTGGTAAGATGACATTTCATATTCTTTTCCCATCACCAGAGCATCGGTCGGACAGGCATCCACACAAAAGCCGCAGAAAATACAGCGCAGATAATCTATCTGATAGACTCTGGCAAACCGTTCTCCACCGGAATGGCGTTCTTCTTCAGTATTATCCTCAGCTTCCAGATAAATTGCATCCGCCGGACAGACAACAGCGCACATATGGCAGCCAATACAAAGCTCCAGTCCATTTTCATCCCGGCGAAGATGGTGGCGTCCCCTGAACCGGGGCGGCATTTCCTTCTTCACTTCAGGATATTCTATAGTGGTCGGCTTTCGGCCGAGATGTTTACTGGTAATTACGAGCCCTTTGAGGATTTCCTTAATCATCGGGGTTCCTCCTTACTTCACCAGGGACTGAATCAGTCCCGTGATTAATATATTCAAGATTCCCAGAGGCATTAAAACCTTCCAGCCGAATTTCATCAGCTGGTCATAACGGAACCTCGGCAGGGTCGCCCGTAACCAGATATACAGGAAAAGGAAAGCAAAAGCTTTTCCCAGGAACTGGGCCACACCGATAATCGGGCCGGGGTTGGGAAAAGGCCATCGCCATCCACCTAAAAATAAAGTGGTAATCACACAGGACATAACCACCATATTGACATATTCAGCCATAAAAAACATGGCGAATTTCATGCTCGAATATTCCGTATGGAAGCCGGCCACCAGTTCAGTTTCGGCTTCGGGAAGGTCAAAAGGCGCCCGGTTGGTTTCCGCTACCATGCAAATCAGGAAAATAACAAAACCCAGGGGTTGTATCAGGATAAAAGGATAAGCCTGCTGAGCATTCACAATAGAAACCAGGCTCAGGCTCTGGGAAGACATCACCAAACCGACCAGGGCTAAACCCATGGATAACTCGTAGCTGATCATTTGAGCAGAAGACCGCAACCCACCCAACAGGGAATATTTATTATTGGAAGACCAGCCTGCCAGCACAATCCCATAGATATTTAAAGAAGAGACTGCCAGCAGATAAAGCAGCCCGACTCCTAAATCAGCCACATAAAGAGTAATGGTCCGGCCGAATATTTGGAAATCCGGTCCCCAGGGTATCACCGCCAGATTTATGACAGAGAAAAAGAGTACCAGCCCCGGCGCCAGGTAATAGATGAATTTATCCACTCCCAGCGGAGTGATATCTTCTTTCAAAATCAATTTCAGAGCATCCGCAAAAGGTTGAAGAATGCCAAAAGGCCCCACCCGGTTGGGACCTAACCGCTGTTGGAAAAAAGCTACCACCCGGCGTTCAGCATAGACCATCACCGGCACCATGATGCCGGAACCAAAAGCCACCACCACCGATATTTTGATTAAGGCGATGGCCAGTTGAATTAAAAATTCATTCATAACAATTCCCAGGGTTACCCGGCAATCAGCTCAACCTGATGCCGAGTTTCCTCCTTCGAGAATAAATTAAAGATCGGGACTTCAGTAAAATTCGATGGGACAATCAGGGTCCCAGCACCCTGGTGTTTCCTAATTTTCAGGGGAAGCGAGAAACGGCCGCGAGCAGTGGATAATGTAACCTTCTGCCCTTCAGAAAGGTTCAACCGTTTGGCATCCATTCGGGAAATTTGAACATAAGCAGCGCCCGATAATTTATTTAGTACTGTTGCATACCGGCTCAGGCTGCCTGAATGGAATAAATTATTTTCAATTATCACATCAAACCGATTATCGGTTAAGGGAACTAATGGAGTATATTTATGAATTTCCTGCCACTGGGTTGGAAGTTTCTCCGGTGTCGGATAATCAAGATAAAGACCGTCTCTGCCCAGTTTAGAATTATCAATCATCTGGAATCCGGGGATTTCTTTGGCTGCCAGGGTCATTATGTCGGCTGGAGAAATCAAACCCCAATCGGTCCCCATCGCTTGAGCCAACCCGGCCAGGATATACCAGTCAGCCCGGGCATCTTCTTTTGGCGAGAAGGCCGGAGTCAGTTTTTGCGCCAGTCCATCTCCGGCAACATAGGTGCTATCTTTCTCAGCAAAGGATGTAGCCGGAAGAACCAGATGGGCCAGTTGGGCGGTTTCTGTTAGGAAGAGATCCTGCACCATCAGAAAATCCAGTTTCCCAAGGGATGCTTTAATTTCTTCAGGACAATAGCCTCGAACCATCGGATTTTCACCTATGACATAAAGGGCTTTTAATTCCCCCCGGGTAGCGGCTTCCATCATACCGTTAAAAGCGAGACCTTTTTCTCCGGGTTTGATACCCAGGTCATAGGCGCCACGGGAATTATTATATTCCGGCAGCCAGGAAACCCGGGTTATCCCGTTTTCCAGGCTGTTCAGGAGAGTTACCAGGTTTTCGATAGCTTTCAGATACTCATTACGCTGTGGGTGGGAAAGGACTTCCCTGCCAAATAAAATAACTCGCCTTTCAGCGCCGGCTAAAGTCTTAGCAGCTTCCAGGAAAAATGGGGCATCAATCCCTGTTTCCTGGGAAACCTGTTCCAGGGTGTTATTCAACCGGCTTTTAATTTCAGCATTGACCGGAGCGGTTTCTGTCAGGGCTCGGGTCAATCCAAATCCGACAGCTGAAGGTTCACTCCCAAAACGGGGTTTCAATTCATGGCTAACATAACCTTTTAGTCCCATATCATGGGGATAGAGGGTAATGACCTTGCCAATATTTCGATAAGAGGAACGAATGATTCTTAACCGGGCCAAGGGGTTGGACTGGCTGATATCAGTTCCAATCACCACAATCGCCTGGGCCACTTCAATATCTTCCAGTTTAGCAGGATGGGCGGCAAGCCTCTGGAAAGAATCATCTTCAAAAGTTCCCAGAGGGGTTAACAAATGGTCCAGATTAGGAGTTTCCAGGATGTCTCCGGCCAGTTTTTTGGCCAGGAATAAATCCTCCGTCCCTAACCGGGGAGAGGCAAGTATTCCTATGGATTTACCACCCTGAACCTCTTTTATCCGTTTTAATTCTTTGGCTGCATATTCAAAAGCCTCTTCCCAGGAAACAGGCACCAGCTGCCCATTTTTCCGGAGAAGAGGAGTTCTTAATCTTTCAGGTTTGTTGACATAATCAAATCCAAAATGGCCTTTGCTGCAGAGATGTTCCGTGCTGAGATATTCACCGGGAGTCAGCCGGTCTCTCACCCGCAGGATTTCCTGTTCCCGGGTTTCCAGGGTCATTCGGCATCCATCGGCACAATAAGCACAAACACTGTCGGTTTTCTTCAGTTCCCAGACACGGGCTTTAAATCGGAACGGAATACTGGTCAAGGCACCCACCGGGCAGGCTTCAATACAATCGCCGCAATAGGTGCATTCGGTTTCCCCGCCCTTGAACATATCAATCTCAGAACGGAACCCCCGTTCCACAACGCCCAGGACACCTTCTCCATGGAGGTCGGCACAGGTTCGCACACAGCGCCGGCACATGATGCATCGATTCATATCCAGCCGAATCACTTCATTGAGGTCTCGTTTTACATAACGGCGTTTTAAATCATCAAAACGGCTGGCAGCAGGTCCAAAGGAAAAAGTATTATCCTGAAGTTCGCATTCGCCGCCCTTATCGCAGACAGGACAGTCCAGCGGGTGATTGATCAGAAGAAATTCCAGCATCCCCTTCTGGGCTTTCAGGACTTTTTCGGTCCGGGTATAAACCACCATCCCCTCAGAGGCTACGGTGGCGCAGGAAATAGCCAGCTTCGGCATCTTCTCGATTTCCACCAGGCACATCCGGCAGGCGCCAATAGGTTCCAATTCCCCATGGTAACAAAAGATGGGAATATGGATGCCCAGTTTTTTGGCAGCATTCAAGACTGTGGTTCCAGCCGGAACCGTGATTGTTTTTCCGTCTATGGTCAATGTTACTGTGTTCATATCATGTCCGCTTATTCAACGATTTGGGTTCAATACCATACACCCGACTCGAAGCAATGGCTCAATTGGTTACTTATATCAGCCTCAATTCACCTGAGACCCTGCATTTTTTATTTTTAATATGGTATTCGTATTCTTCCCTGAATTTTTTGATGGTACTGACCGGCACTCCGACTTCCGCATCTCCGAAAGGACAGAAAGATTTTCCTGCGATGTTATCGCAGATATCCAATATCAGGTCCAAATCTTCCATTTTTCCCTGGCCATTTTCAATCCGGCGAAGGATATTGGCCATCCAATAAGTCCCTTCCCGGCAGGGGGTGCATTTTCCGCAAGATTCATCCCGGTAAAATTCCATGATGCGAAGGGCTGCCTGGACAATGCAAGTCCGGTCATCCATCACAATGACTGCTGCCGAACCCAGCATGGTTCCGGCTTTGGCCAGAGAATCAAAATCCATATTCACATCAATTTCATCCGGTGTCAGTACTGGAGTAGAAGCTCCACCCGGGATAACCGCTTTCAATTTCCGCCCATCTCGGATTCCCCCGCAATAATCATAAATAAGTTCCCGCAAAGGGATTCCCATAGGCAGTTCATAAGGGCCGGGGCTTACCACATGCCCACTGACATTATAAATCCGGGTCCCGGTATTTTTCTCAGTCCCCATGGCCGCATACCACTGAGGTCCATTGGTTATGATGGCAGGGACATTAGCCAGAGTCTCTACATTATTAATAATGGTCGGACATCCATATAGCCCTTTCACGGCCGGGAAAGGAGGGCGTAACCGGGGTTCTCCCCGTTTACCTTCCAGGGAATCCAACTGAGCGGATTCTTCTCCGCACTCATAAGCTCCGGCGCCGGAATGGACTGTTATATTCAACTCATATCCGGTTCCAAAGATGTTTTCCCCCAACATCCCGGTTTTCCGGGCTTCTTCCAAAGCCTTTTCCATTCTTACTGCGGAATAAGGGTATTCACCCCGGATATATATAAAAGCCTGATGGGATTCGATGGCATAACAGGCGATACAAATCCCTTCCACCAACAGGTGGGGGTCTCTTTCCATGATTTGCCGGTCTTTGAAGGTCCCCGGTTCAGACTCATCCGCATTGCAGACTAAGTATCTTGGTTTATCAATATTTTTAGGGACAAAACTCCACTTCATCCCGGCAGGGAAACCAGCGCCGCCGCGTCCCCGCAGCCCGGATTGTTTCACCTGTTCAATGACATCTTCCGGTTTCATGGAGGTCAGGGCCTTTTTCCAGGCCTCATATCCTCCCTGCTGCTGATAGGTCTCAAACGAGGCAGAAGAAGGAAATCCTATCATTCTTTTTAATAAGACTTCTTTACCGGTCTGATGGATTTTCTGGGCAGAACGGCCATCTGTCTGTTGGAATTCCTGATGTACCTCCACCAGGGATTTTCCTGATTTTAAAGCCTGAATAATCTTTTCTGTCTTTTCCGGAGTCAGATATTCAAAAAGATACTGGTTAATCAGCATTACCGGACCGGAGCCGCAGGCCCCCAGGCATTCTTCTTTTTTCAAAGTGAATAGTTTATCTGCAGAGGTTTCTTCGGCATCCACATTCAGTATCTTTTTCAGATGTTCCAAGACCGAATAAGCCCCTTCCAGGGCACAGGAGATATTCGTGCAAAGGGCTATGATGCATTTCCCCACCGGATGCCGGTGAAACATCACATAATAACTGGCGGTCGAATTAACTTCCATGGGTTCCAAATCCAACAGGTCAGCCACATAAAGAATGGCTTCATCCGAAAGATACCCAAACTCTTCCTGGGCCAGATATAGGGTTGGCAGCAGGGCGGATCGGGAACTGGGATATTTAGCCGCCAGTTCCTTGAACTTAATCATTGTTTCAGGTTTAAATTCTAATGTCGGTGTGCTCATCGGTCCACTTCACCTAATACAATATCAATACTGCCGATGATGGCCACCAGGTCGGCAATAAACCGGCCTTTAGCCATATGAGGCAGAGATTGGAGATTTACAAAAGAAGGCCCCCGCCAATGCATCCGGTAGGGTTTATTACTACCATCACTGACCAGAAAAACGCCTAATTCCCCTTTCGGGGCTTCAATGGCATGGTAAACTTCGCCCTCAGGAGCTTTGAACCCTTCACTATAGAGAAGGAAGTGATGAATCAGCTGTTCCATATTTTTCTTAGCTTCCGGTTTGGGAGGAGGAATATATTTCCGGTCATCTGAAACCACCGGGCCATCAGGCATATTGTCCAAGGCTTGTTGTACAATCTTGAGTGATTCCTTCATTTCCCTGAGCCGGACCAAATATCGGGCATATACATCCCCGGCCGCTTCGGTGGGAATCTCAAAATCAAAATCCTGATAACTGGAATAAGGATGGGCTTTCCGAAGGTCCCATTTTACACCGCTGCCTCGAAGACAGGGTCCGCTGAGTCCATAATTAATCGCTTCTTCTTTAGTCAGGATGCCAATATCTTGAGTCCGGTTCATGAAAATCCGGTTTTGTGTCAGCAGTCCGTCATATTCTTTCCAACGGAGAGGAAACACTTTGATAAACTCCCGAATCAGTTGAACCAGGCGGTCGGTAATATCTTCATGGACCCCTCCGATTCGGAAGTAAGAAGACATCATCCGGACTCCGGAAACCTCTTCATACATATCCAGAATCATTTCCCGTTCCCGGAAACAATAAAGGAAGACTGACATAGCGCCGATATCCATGGCATGGGTACCCAGCCAGACCAGATGGCTGGCAATACGGGTCAACTCCGTCATCATGACCCTTATATACTGGGCCCGTTTAGGGACTTCAATTCCGCAAAGCTTTTCCACCGCTAGGACATAGGCCAGGTTATTCGACATAGGGGCCAGATAGTCCAGCCGGTCAGTCATGGGGATGACCTGATGGAATGTTTTATATTCGGCTTCTTTTTCAACCCCGGTATGGAGGTATCCGATATGCGGACGGCAGCTTTGGATGATTTCACCATCCAGCTCCAGTTCCAGCCGAAGCACCCCATGGGTACTGGGATGCTGAGGCCCCATATTCAGGGTCATGGTCCGATAATCAGTTTTAGTGAGATTCGTATCAGTCGCCATGTTCATATATCCTACACATCATCCTCAGTGGGCGGGAATAAAGGTTCATTGACCCCTCGGAGAGGATAATCCTTCCTTAAGGGGTGTAATTCCCAATGATCGGGAGTTACTATCCGCCGCAAATCGGGATGATTGGTAAATTCAATGCCAAATAAGTCATAGATTTCCCGTTCCAGCCAGTTGGCAGTATTCCAGAGAGAGACGGCTGAGGGGGCTTTTTCTTCTTCCCCCAATAAGGCCTTCACGGTCATCATCCCGGTATTGGAAAAACTCCTTAACTGGTACACCAGTTCAAACCGGGGAGCCTGTTGAAAATGGTCCACGGCTGTGATGTCTGCCAGAAAGGCATAATCCAATTCGGGTTCGTTTTTAAGGAATCCCAGGATTTCCATAAGACGGGAGGTCTCTGCCAGGATTGTCACCTGGCCGCGGAATTCCCTGATTTCCCTCAGGTTGTCGGGAAATTTTTCTTTGAGCTTATCAACGGTTTTCGTTTCGAAATCAGTCATAGAGTTAACGTTATCTCTGCCCTGATAAAAGAGTTCCGGTTCTTGACCGGACTTGCATTCTCCGCATCCCCGCATGAATCCAGCCAGGATGCGTGATTTTGTTGGGCTCTTTTTTAATATTTCCGGTTTGGGGATGCCTCTATTTTCCCATAGAGCCCCAAAACAATATTATTACTGGACGATAATGGGTTCTCGGCGAGGGTCGCCTTCCTGAATTTTCTTCTGCAACAACATAATACCCTGGATAAGCATCTCAGGACGTGGGGGGCATCCGGGGACATACACATCCACCGGGACTATTTGATCGACCCCTTGCACGATCGCATAATTATTAAAGATGCCGCCGCAGGAAGCACAGGCCCCCATGGAAATCACCCATTTAGGTTCAGGCATTTGTTCATAGACTTGTTTTAAGACAGGTGCCATTTTTTTGGATACCCGGCCGGAGACAATCATTAAATCGGATTGCCGAGGGGAGGCTCTGAATACTTCTGAGCCAAATCGGGCAAGGTCATATCGGGAGGCGCTGGCTGACATCATTTCGATAGCGCAACAAGCCAACCCAAAGGTCGCCGGCCAGATAGAATTTTTCCGGCCCCATTTAATGACATTATTAATAGTCGTGGTAAGGAAATCTTCTCCCTGAAGTAATTCTTCTAATCCCATTCCAGGGCCCCTTTCTTCCAGGCATACAGGTACCCGGCCAGAAGAATCAGGATAAATAAAGCCATTTCAATAAAAGCAAAGAGTTTAGGGCTCATATCCAGAAATATCACGGCCCAGGGATACATGAAAATAACTTCAATATCAAAGAGGATAAATATCATGGCAACCATATAATAACTGATGGAAAGATGGTGCCGGGCATCCCCGACAGGCTTGACCCCGCATTCATAGGGGCTGGTTTTACGCTTGGTTTTTCGACGTGGGCCCAGAAGGGCTGAAAAAAGAACCATGCCGCCGGACATGGCTAAGGCAAACAGGATGATAAGTATAACCGCTAATGTATCTGTCATCTAATACGACTCCAATAACTGCCTTTCCCCATATTATTTGACCAGCTGCTACTTTATGATTATACCGACTCTGGATGTCTTTTACAAGCAAAACCCTTTATATCATAAGGGTATATGCATAATAATCCCTTATAAAATCAATCCCAAAGTGAGTTTGGTTTATTTTATCCGGTAGATGGCTGAAATAATCCGATATAACCATTTCCCGAATCAGGTTTTGCGGGTGGATTTCACCCTAAGGAATATCAACAGGCATCCGGCTATCAACATCAGCAGGCTGAGAATTTGGCCCATGGTGATAAATCCGGCCAGATAACCCAATTGAGGGTCTGGTTCCCGAAAAAATTCAACGATAAATCTGATGACGCTATATCCGATAACAAAAACAGACCCTAAAACTCCCGGTCGGTGTTTCAGTCTGTCTTTTAATATCCATAAAAGGATGAAAAGAATAATACCTTCTAAAAAAGCTTCATATAATTGGGAAGGATGCCGCGGTAAAGGGCCTCCCTCAGGGAACACCATCCCCCAGGGAACCTGAGTGACTCTCCCATAAAGCTCACCATTGATAAAATTCCCCATTCTGCCTAATCCTAATCCTATCGGAGCACTGACCGCCAGAATATCCGCCAGAGCCCAGAAGTCAAACTTATTGCTTCGGCAAAACAATAATCCGGCAATAATGACCCCAATCAACCCTCCATGAAAAGACATGCCGCCTTTCCAGACAGCCAGAATATCCTGGGGATTCTCCAGATAAGATTTAAAATCATAAAAAAACACATACCCCAGACGGCCGCCTAAAACCACTCCTGCCATCATATAGATATAAAACATATCCAAGACATCCCGACTCATTGGGAATTGTCTTTTTTTGATCAGGTGCCAGGTTATCCCATACGATATGAGAAAACTGGCGAGGTACATCATCCCATACCAATGGACCGCAAAGGGGCCAATATACATTAAGACCGGGTCGATTTGTGGGTATGTCAGCATCCTTGTTTCACCTTATTAATTAACAATAGCCCTTGAACAGGGTATTCTTCTGCCAGGGAAAAAAGTCTTATCATGTTCGTCCCTAACCTGAAGGTAAGTTAGAATTATATGAACTACAGAATATTATACCCTTTATCAGTTTGGAGAACTCCTGATGGCAAATCCTGAACATTTGAACCTGGTACTGGAATTGACCAGCCGAATTAAAACTTGGCGGAGTAAACATCCCGGCATCCAGTTAGACTTGAGGGAAGCCAGCCTGCAGGATGTGGAATTTCCTTATGCTGATTTGCATGGAGCCGACCTGACCTCTTCAGATGTCAGTTTTGCCAATCTGGAACAAGCAGACCTGGAAGAGGCCCTTCTGCGGCAGGCTAATCTTTTCGGAACTAAACTCAAAGGAGCCAATCTCAAGAAATCCGATTTATTCGGGGCAGACCTTCGGGGAGCTGATTTACGGGATGCCGACCTGACAGGCGCCAATTTGATTGGAGCCGCCTTGACCGGAGCCAACTTAAAAGGAACCCAGTTATCAGGGGCCTTGGTAGGATTTACGGCATTAGGTGATCTGGATTTATCAGAGACTCTCGGGCTGGAGACCCTGACCCATTATGGGCCCAGCATTCTGGGTATCGACACCTTATGCCAATCCCAGGGTAAGATTCCTGCCAGCTTTTTGATAGGCACCGGACTCCCGGAAAAATCTATCCAACCTTTAATGGACGCCCTGGCAAAACAGCCTTCTTTCCAAACCTGTTATATCATGCATACTCCCGAAGATGAATCCCTGGCAGCCCAATTGACCCGGGATCTAGGCAAATTGGGTATCAGATGCTGGAAATGGAATCCTGAGGATTTGAATACCCGGCTGATTGCCGCACTGGATATGGCCATCGATTTATATGATAAATTGGTGGTCCTGGTTCATCCCAATTCACTGGTTTCCGGGGATATTACCCGGGAGATAGAGCAGGCTCTCAAAAAAGAAAAAGAACGTAACCAGAATATTTTCTTGATGGTTCAAACAGGTAATATGGACTGGGATTCATGGAACTCCCCTCTCAAAGAATCAATCCTTTCCAGGGAAAGAATCCAGATGCAGCAAGGACTCTCTGAAGAAGAATACAATGAAAATCTTTCCCAATTGGTAAAACTTCTGATAACTAAAAAGGCGGAATAATCGGGGCAAACTGAACCCTCGATCTATCGCTGTTCCTCTACCCCTAAAACACATAAAGCCCTTTATCTGTACGTATATGTGCAAATAGTATTCTCGGTTTAGGTCCCCGTGGAAAAGCTGGTGCTGGATAAAACATCCCCTGTACTGGCATTGAACCAAGTCAATCGTATTGGAGTAAAAGCAGGGAACCCACTGAAGGTGACTGTCATATTGGATACTGAGCTGGTTGTATAATTTACCGTTGTGTCCCGCATATCCCGGCAGAAATAAGCAATCATATTACTGCTATTACCTGAATATACAGGATAGGCTGTGTAACCACTGAAACTGATTCGGTTAGTTGTCCCCAGATTATCCCAAGTCCGAGAATTCCAATTCACACAGGTCATGAGTCGATTGCTACAATCAGCACAAAAATTGCTCTCCCCTATTTCTTTAGCTTTTTATCCCTTCAGTTATACTCTTTCCACTGGCGAGATTTAACATCGGTTGAATATATGATTGGCGCAAATTCCACCCCATCTAAATCATGGTTCCCCCATCCTCCAAATACATATAACCCTTTATCAGTCTGTATATGCGCAAAATGTATCCGTTGGTGAGGCCTGGGTGCTCCCATACTCCATTCCCCTAAGGTACTGTCCGTCAAAAAGGGTGCTGATTCAGCTCCCCGAATATCCTCACCAGGTAACACTCCTGCTATGGTATATAAATCACCGCCTACCCTAGCCAACAAATGAGTCCAGTGATTAAAATTTGATTTTGACAGAATCGTCCATTCTCCAATATTTCCATCGGAGAATAATATTGCTGTTTCAGTATATTCAGGTTGACCTGGTCCATACACATTAGCTCCTCCCTGAATAAATAATCTGTTACCGATCAAGACAACTCCTGACCCATATCGAGCAATATTATAATCACTGCTTAACCTGGAAAAAGTCCCAATGCTCCCATTATCATAGAGGGGCAACCGCCAGATTTCACAGGTTCCGGGATATCCCCCAAATACATACAAATCCGTACTCGTCTGCAACCAGGTGGACTCCCAAAATCCCGGTGAAGGACAATATCCAAAATACTCCCATTCTCCGATACTCCCCTCGGTATTTATCTTAGCTCTCTCAATGGTTGTTGATCTGTCTAAATAAGGTCCATTTCGTCCTGATATAGCATAAAGATACCCGGTATTGGCAAAAATAATACTGTCACTTCTTATTTCCAAGGGCCGACAGCTCTCTTCTACCCAACCGGATAGAGTTCCATCAGGAAGGATCCCGGTTCTTAAAACTGGATAGGAAGTACCCGAAGAGAATTCAGAACCACCTACTATATAAACTGTTGTATCAATCAGAACCGCTGAGCATGCATATCTTGGAGATGGTAAAGAGGTTAACGAAGTCCATTCCCCCAGGGTTTGAGTAAACCCTGGGGGAATGGCAACAATTAGAAGTAACGTAACTAAACTAAGTAAAAACATTCTTTTCATATAAGGTCCTTTATTTCATCTTATTCCGGTTTCAAGACAGCTACAATATCACGGGTAAAGGGAGGCACTGTAACCTGGATAGAACCTTCAGAAAAACTGGTACTGGATATCTTTTCGCCGGTTTTGGGATTGAACCAAGTCAAATAAATTGGAGTAAATTCCGGAAATCCACTGAAGGTAACCGTCATGTTAGTTATAGTACTGGTTGAATAATTCACTGTAGTGTCCTGCATATCTCGGCAGAAATAGGCAATCATATTACTGCTATTCCCTGAATAGATGGGTGTTACATTAGTAAATCCAGTGATGCTTATCCGATTGCTTCCCCCCAAATTATCCCATGTTCGGGAGTTCCAGTTCACACAAGTCATAACTTTATATAAAGCAAGTTTGTCCTTAAGCATCTGAGTGGTAAATGTATTATATTCACGATTATTGTTATTTCTCATATCAACAAGGGTTGTATCTTGGAAATAACCAGTATCCAAACAATAATCTGTATGATAGTTGTTTGAAACAAAGGACGATCCTGGATTTGTATTAAACATATTATAGACCTGCTCACTGCCGGTAAACCCCGGTCCGGCAGCTCCTCCGGCAGTCAATGCCCAGTTGAGATAATAGTTGTAGGCATCATGGAATTCCGGGGAAATATGCCGGTCAATCAGCAAGGTACTGATGGCATAGAGGGTCGTTCCGACATCCA
>DIVR01000043.1 GCA_002428325.1 bacterium UBP4_UBA6127 | reverse complement strand
TAAATCAGGGTTTTCCCTCAGAGTTTTGATATGTTGATATTCTTTCTTCATATCGAATGCCAGCTCACGAACCGGATAACGGGTGGTTACTACTTTCTGCCCCTGCTGGATAGTAACCGTCTTGACTTCATGGCTGTCAGAAACAGTTACCCTCTCAATAATGGGTAAAGCCCGATCGTCCTGCAATTGAATAAAAGCCCGGAGGGTCTCCATACGGACAGTGGGATCTGAATCTTCCACTCTTTGGGAGAGAGCTTCAAATACCCGCTGTTTCAAGGTTGTATTCAGTGAAAGCTTTGATAATTCCCCCAGAGATTGAACCACATGGTTTCGAACTAACGCTGAAGAATCAGTGTGAAACTGAAGCAGAACGGGGATCACCTGGGTTGTATTTGAACTGGCAAGAGTTTTAACGGCGATTACTTTATCAGTATCACCATAATATGAACCCGCCAGAATCCCCTCTAAAAAAGGCCATCCTTTTTCCCTGGAGTTTCCCAGGGATTTGATGGACTCCTGCCGATAACTCATATCAGGTTCTGTAGTCAGGGATTTATACTGGTCAATAATACTGACTAACACCGGGATATTATTATCAGAACTGGAAGCACTTAAAATCTTAAACAGGCTTTTCTTAACCACTCCATCGGTCTCGTGCTGGAAAGCAATGGAGACAATCTTAATCAGGTCCTGGTCATCATTCAAATAACTGGCAGCAATGGCACAGTTATTCCGGGTCCATTTATCAGGAGACCCGGTCAACCCGGAAAACAAATCTCCCCTTAATTCGGGATCGTCTGACTTGCTCAAACGGTATCCCATATCCATCGGATAACCCGTCAGGACAAAATCAGGATTAGCCATTCTTTCCCAGTCTATCCTTTCCCCAAAAGATATCCCTGCAAAGCCCACCAGCAGGATGAACACTGATAATGTTTTTAACATTCTCATCATCTCCTGCCTCCAACTCTTATTATACATTACATACATTACATGTCAATATATATTATAAATAGGTCCATACATATAAATAAACAATCCAAAGAGATAAATAGTTTCCAATCGGTTAGCAACTCGCCAAAGGAGTCAATCAGGTTAAATATTGGCTAATTCTTTCAGGGCCAGAGGATTGGCAGGGTCCAGTTTTAAAGCCTGCTGATAATAGGCTCGGGCACTGGATTTATCGCCCATTTTCAGGCAGGCCTGGCCGGCCCAGAGGAAAGCATCTATATAGGTAGAATCCAAAGAAAAGGATTTTTGAAATAAAGTCAGGGCTTGGCTCCATTGGTTCCTGGAAGCGAGGATTTTTCCCATCATCAAGGGATAATCAGGGGATTGGGGGGCTAATTCTGAAGCCTTATCGAAGGCCTGGTAAGCAACATCCATCTGTTTATCTTCATAAGCCGACCAGGCCAGGGCATTATAAACCCAGCGTTCTGAAGAATTAATGGCAGCAGCTTTCTGTAAATAGACCACCGCTTCCTTATAGTCTTTCTTTTTACTTAAAATGACTCCCATTCGGAAGGGAGGCTCCCATCGTTTTGAATCAGTTTTTTCGGCTTTGGCAAAGGAAGGATAGGCCTCATCAAGTTTATCCTGTTTTTCGAGGATATCGCCCTGCAGCATCAAAAAGGAATATTCGGAAGGGAGAATGGATAAGGCTTTTTGAAGGGTCTCCAGAGCTTCAGGATATTTTTCCTCCTGAGCAAGGATTTTAGCCCGGTCATAGAATATCCGTGGATTTTTAGATTCGAGGTAATTCATAAGCCTGGGGCTGCCCCAGTCAAAAAGGCTCAGGACACCTAAAGAACCCGCCATCAATATAATCCAAACCACCAAGACCTGTTTATGCAGGTTTGATTTTTTATGTACTAATTTATCAGGTTGAGATTCCGGCATTGGGATTCTCCCTCATTTGTCATTTTCTAATATCCATTGATACAACCTAGAGACTTCAATCTGAACCAGCTTCCTGAACCAGCTCACTCAGGGAACAGGATTTTGTGAGCCGGGTACTTCTTTCTGCAGCTCATCTACAATCAGCTTAAATCGTTCTGATTCTGGGCCTGATTTATCGAATTCCAGGTACTTTCTAAAATACCCCAGGGCCAGTTCCATTTGGTTCCGGGTAGCCGCAATCAAACCCAACTGCTTGTAACAGTTATACATTGTATCATTAAGAAAGAGGGCTTTTTTATAGTATTCTTCAGCCCGGTCATATTGTTTATTACTAAAATAAATTTGGCCCATATTAAAGAAGATATGTACATCATTATAGTTTTCCAGGGCTTTGGCATATTCTTTAAGAGCCTGTTCATTTTGCTGAGACCGGGCATAATACCCGCCCAGATAATAATGGGCCAAACCATAGTCAGGAGCCAGGGTTACAGCCTTTTGGAGGGAGTGGACGGCTTCCTCGACATTTCCTTCTTTTTCAGCCCAGAAACGGCCCTCCCGGACCCAAAGGGAGGCCCGATAAGTATTGAGAGCTGAGGGGACTGCCCAGAGGGAATATCCGGCTAATAAAACAATCCCTATTATAACGGCTCCCCGGCTTTTAAATATTCCAGAAACATAGGGGATAGCCCCTTTTTGGAAGGGACGGTCCTTGCTGATATCCAGCCTCATCAGTCCGGCTATCGAGGCTGTCAGAAGCCAGAAAAGCATTCCCGTAACAGGGACATGAAAGGGAAAACCAAAGAGTCCACTGACTAGAATTGATATCACTCCACAGTAACATCCCAGGATCAAGAGGGTCCGGTCAAGGGAAGCCGTACGTTTCACTCCCTGGAAACCGATAACCAGAATGACTGAGATAAGAAATGAAAAGAAAGCAAACCCAAGAATCCCGGTATCACACAGGGATTGGATATATTCATTATGGGCATACTCGGCATTGATAGATTGGATTTCCCTGGAGATTCTCATAAAAGAAGCATTGGCAGGATTCCCCAGAACTCTGGCCTGATAGATAAGATAGTGGTTGCCATAGTTACCCGGTCCGATTCCTAAAAAAGGATTTTCTTTCACCATTAATGCAGAGGTTTTCCAGTGAAGGAATCGGCCTTTAATGGGAATATCGGATTTTTTTGTGTAATGATTCCAGAACATCACTCCCATAAGGAAAACCAGAACCACTGAAATTCCCAAAAGGATTTTCCGGACAGTATAAATTCTATGAATAAAGCCAAGGGTTTTCGCCGGATAAAAGGAGGCTCCCTCAAAACGGGATTTCATCCGAAGGAATAAAACTCCATAAATACCCGTAGAAACCAGGAAGGCAACCCAGCCTGCCCTGTTTTGGGCAATTATGAGCGCCACCCACAAAAATCCAATGGATACCCAAAGCCAGATTTTTTCTTTTTTTGAAGAAGGATTGGCGGACAACATTCCCAGAGCTAAAGGGATTAGAGCTGCCAGGTACCATCCAAAAAGATTGGAATTACCCAGAAAGCTGGAGATATTTCCTCTATCTCCCCCCATTTCCCAGGGAATAGGATCCATCCCGATTTTCTGAATCAGGGCATATCCGGAGGCTAACACCCCTCCGGCCAGCAGGAAATGAAAAACTACTTTCCAATCTCTGGGAGTTTTTAAGGTCTGTAATGCAATCAGATAAACCAGAAAAAGCGAAATAACATGGCGGAACTCAGTCAGTAAAGCAACCCTGTTTACCGGGGTAGCTTGGCAAATCAGATAAACCAGAAAATAACTCAGGACGGCTCCGGTAATCGGACTATAGGAGACTTCCTCCTGTTTGAATAGCCATCGTTGCAAGAGATAGAATAACCCCAGAATCGGTATCATTCCATCCAGAAGCATCCATCTTAAATCGATTGTGGGAGATTGGGCCTTCCAGGAAATTACGACCGAAACCAGAATTGCCAGAATACCCCAGGTCCAACCCCAAAAACCCATGGGGTCCTTTATCGAATCTTTAGGGAGAGAAGGCTGGTTTGTTTTATCTTTGAATTTAGTTTTTTTCGCCATATCAAAAGCTGTGCAGGGTCATAGCATAATCTTAACCCTGATTGGTTTCCTTCATTAATTCAATAATTCTTAATACCCTAATTGAAGAAGGGGAATATTACAAGAATCGTTGCCTTAAAAAGAGAGACCCTTATATCGGTTTTTTTAGAATAAAAAACAATATGGATGGGATTAACCATCCTTCAATCCCTATAGAGAAGGTCTACCCTTTTATCCCTTGAAGCTTGATACCTTCAACAATATATCTCTGGTTAAAGATAAAGAGCAGAATAATCGGGATCAACATAATCAGTGAACCCGCCATCAGGAGGGTCCATTCCGTGGTATAGAGTCCCTGGAAAGAGGCAAGCCCCACCGGGAGAGTCTTCATGGCATCATTATTAATGACTGTCAGAGGCCACATAAAATCCTTCCAGGTTCCCATGAAAGTCAGGGTGGTCAATGTAGCCAAGGCCGCTTTGGATAAAGGAATAGCAATCCTCCAGAATATCCCCCAGATAGTGGAACCATCAATTCGGGCGGCTTCTTCCAGTTCAGAGGGAAGTCCCATGAAGAATTGCCTCAGCATGAAAGTCCCATAAGCGGAAAACATAGCCGGGGCAATTAAAGCAAAATAGGAATCTAGTCCAAAGAGTTTTCCCACATATTGGCCCAGGAAATAAATTCCCCCGGGAAATAGTTTATCTGATAATTCACTCATCCAACTCATTAAGACAAAATTGGGAATCATGGTAACAGCAAAAGGAATCATCATGGTAGCCAGATATCCGAAGAATATCTTATCCCGGCCGGGGAAATTAAGCCGGGCAAAAGCAAATGCCGCCAAAGAACAGGTCAGTACCTGGCCCAGGGTCACCGCAACGGTAACCACGATGGTATTGATATAGTAACGACCAAAAGGGACGGCCTGCCAGGCTTTGCCGAAATTATCCCAGACCAGTGGGTCTGGAATAAATTGATTCCAGAAAGCTCCGTGGACGGCAAAAATATCTCCCGGCTCTTTCAATGCAGTGGCTACCATCCAGCAGAAGGGAATCAGCATCGTTACCGCTCCCAGGGACAAGACAATATATAGGAAAATGTGAAACAACATCTGTTTTCGTTTATTACCCATAATAGTTTCCTGCTCCTGTTTAAAAATACTGGACCCGGCTGCCGCTGTAACGCCAGTTAATGAGTGTGATGCCGAATATGATCACAAATAAAGCCCAAGCTTGAGCGGCTGCATACCCGATTTTGAAATTCTGGAAAGCGGTCTGCCAGATATAATAGGCAATCGGGGTGGAAGCGCCGGCAGGACCCCCTCCCGTCATGATATATACCAAATCAAAATATCCCTGGAACCCCCCAATTAATCCCATAATAAAGATGAAGAACGTAGTGGGGGTCAACATAGGCCAGGTGATGGCCCAAAACCGTTGCCAACTGTTGGCGCCATCAATACTGGCGGCTTCATAGAAATCCCGGGGAATGTTTTGCAGTCCGGCAATATAGAGAATCATATTGGTGCCACCGATGCCAATCCAGGTCAGGCAGATAATCAGGGCCGGTTTCACCCAGCTCATATCCGATAACCAGGCAGGCCCCTCAACCTTAAACCAGCTTCTCAGCAAGTCATTCAAAAGGCCATAATCAGGGTTATATATCCATTTCCACATCATGAATAAGGCAATCCCGGCAGTAATGCTGGGAAGAAAATAAACTGTCCGGAAAAAGGTTACCCCTTTGATCTTCTGATTCAAGGCCAAAGCCAGAATCAAAGACCCGGCCATACTGACCGGAAGGCTGAACATCAGGTAAAGAGTATTCCAGAGAAATTTCCAGAATAACTCATCATGAATCAAATCCTTAAAATTACCCAGCCCGTTAAACTGGATAGCCGCCACTCCCCCCATCCCATTCCAGGCGGTAAAACTCATTAACATGGAGGCAAACACTGGCAGGAAAGTAAAAATAGCAAACCCTAATACATTGGGCATAATAAAAAGATAGCCCGTCAGGCCTTCTTTAAATTTTCGCTTCTGTCTTGGTGTCATATTTCAGCCTTTCAGGCAGTTCCATATAACAAATATCTTACAGCCCGGAATTATATCAAAGGACTGCACACGGGTAAAAGAAATATTTTTGGCGGGAATCCATAGACTGGCTGGTTTTAGAGGAATTTTCTTCAATTAATCATACCTGTCAGCTCGGAATCGGAAGAGGGTTCCCAGTTTATGAAAAAAACTATTACTACTGAGCCAATTTTTTCAGGAAGTCCTGGACACCGGGATGAAGAGGATCAATCGCGACTGTCTTCATGGCAAATTCCAGGGCTTTCTGCTTATTTCCAAACTTATAGCTGGCAATGGCCATACCATAAGTAGCCTTGGGGTCTTGGGGATTGATATCCAGCAACCGGTTCAATATTTTCAGGCAGTCTTCTTTATCTCCTTTAAGATAATAAACCCCGGCCAAACAGTAAAGGGTTTCCTTCCCGGATGGATCCAGGTATTGAGCCTGTTGGAGGATTTGAATGGCAGTGGGATACTGGGCCTTCTGGATATAGTCATCGGCAATCTTCAAATACTTTCGATGAATATAATAGGGATCGTTGTCTGCAATTTTCTTCCAGGCAATCAGGGCTTCTTCCGGACGGCCCGACTGATAAAGCAGGACACCATACCGATGCAGGGCTTCTGAGGGCATATAAAATAAACCCTGAGCTTCCGTTTGTTCAGCCAGGTTTTTATTGGGAGGATAAATAAATGCGGCCATTCGATAGTGTTCCAGGGCCTTCTCTGTGGCATACTGGGCGGTCTGCGTATCTCCCCGGGATTCGGCCTGTCGCCGGAGCCATTCATAAGCATCGGCCAGATTAAAATGCAATTCCGCATATTGGAGGTCTCGCAGGGACAATTCAAAATGTTTAATGGCATCCGGGACTTTCCCCCATTTCAAATATCCCAGAGCCATTTCATAATGGGTCCGGCCGTTACGAGGGTCCAGCAGTAGTGATTTATTGCCATATTCAATAGCTTTTTGAAGGGCTTTTTCCCGAAGTTCCATTTGCCGGTCAGCCATAAAATCTTCACTGGCCTGGAGAAAATAATCCATCCGGTTCTTATAAATATCAGCCTGGATTTTCTGGAAAAGAGGAACTTGTAAAATGAGGATTATAAGCCCAATGCCCGTGAGGCACAGAATATCTTTCCCTTTCAGGGAAAAGCCTTCCCGGACAAGCGTGGGTCTTGCATCAGACTCCTGATAATATAAGAATCCCCCCATCAGGATGAACATCAATGCCAGGGGAGCTACATGAAAAGGAAAATCCACCAGGGCCTGCACCATGACACCCAGGATGGCGCAATAGAAATACCATCGGGGAATTCCAAAGATATCTTCACTTCTTTTATAAAGGCCTCTGCCCGTTAGGATAATCAACCCCGCTAGCCAGAGGACACAAAGGAATCCCCCAATCCCCAGCTCAGCCCAGGGCTCAATATATTCATTATGGGAATGGTTGGTAAGTTTATAAGTGGGTTCCAACTGGGAATCAGGATTACGGGCAAAATAATGCCCTTGATATACAGGAATCCAATATTTGAATCCCCCCAATCCTACTCCCAGGAGGGGATGTTCCCGGATAACCTCAAAAGTACCTGCCCACATGCGGATCCGGTCATCCCGAAGGTAAGTCTTTTCTTGAAGAAAAGTGTCCTGGAGCCGCTGAAATACAGAGACGCCCAGGGGATTGAGCCGGTTGGGAAATGATAATACACCCATGAAAGCTACTAGAAATACCAGGAAAAGACCCCCCATTTTCCAATAACTTTTTAAAAAGGATTTCCATCCTGTCCTTTGAATCAACCAGGCTACCAGGAGAATGGCTCCCACAAAAGTCCCCATCCAGACACCCCGGGACAAGGTCGCCACAATCACAAAAAGAAACCATAAGAGAATCAGATTCATCAGGGGTATCATTACCTTTTTCCATTTTACCGAAATCCCTGATTGGAGTCCCAGGAGGATAAAGGAACCTATCATCATCAGGCAGGCAACCCCATTATTATGTCCGATAGTGGCGCTCATCCGGTTTCGGTCTTCCGCCCGGGGAAGGATCCCGTCCACATATATCTGTAGATGCTGTAAAGTCGCCATCAGGGCCGTCATGAGGGCAGCAGCTACCACAGCCCATAACATTAACCTCACCCGGCGGGGTGTCCAGGGAAATTCCAATATCAGATAATAAAGGATGGTAAAACATCCCAGTAATCCCCAGCTTTCAAAGGTCAGAGGCGGAGTCTTGGTATAAAATAACGATACCCCTGAAAGTATGATTAAGATTAATACCGGATAATCAATGAGGCTGCGCCTAAAATGCCATTCTTTTAAGAGGTATTTCCGGGCGAGAGTCAATCCCAACAGAATGAAAATAAAACTCTGGGCAAAGATTTCTTTGAATAATAAATTGGTTATTAAGGGAATATAATGGCTGGCGGATACAATATCCGGAGCAATTTCCGGGATAATATATTTTCCGTCTCCCCTGAACATGAGGATAGGATTCAAAAATAATAACAGGCCCAATACCCAAAGCCAGGTCTGTTCCAGTCGAGTTATAATTTTATCAGTCGTCATGACCATCCATTTTAGTATATTCTCCCACTCCATGGCGAAACAAGGATGGAGAATTCTTTTTGGAACCTCCTCAGAGATACCTTACCAACTGAGGCCATCCCTTATTAGTCAGCATAAAAGAAAAAAAGGGGCAGGTCCCTTAGGCCCTGCCCCTTTTGGGTAATTCTGTTATCTGTTAATTGAGATTATCTATTCTTGAGATTACGTGACCGGGGACTGACACCCAACCCCTGGCCATTGTTACCGTCGGAGGTGAAACTCCCGGCAGAAGTGACCACTGGGATATCAGACTGTATCCGGACTGCATTGGCCTGGGCGGTAAGAGTATTTCTCATTTCCAGGTCGGCAACCATTCCATGAGCTGGTATTGTGATCTCTTTGGTCTTACTGACTGTCCCATCGTTATTGTATGCCTTGAAAGTAATATTGGCTTCGATATCATTGGGATTTGCCACATTGATAATGCTCTGATTGTACTTGGCTGCCAGTATCCAATAATCATACATTCCGGCCTGTCCCACTTCATCCACATCATATTCCCACACAGAATCAGAACTCTTTCCCCAAAGGGAGGTTGCCATCCGGATTTCACCTGAGGCAACTACTTTGCAAACCACTGGATTGGACAGGTTGTAAAGATTTCCTAATTCCGGCAAGCTGCTCCAGGAAACATGCGGATTCAATTTCCCGGAAATCTCACTTACCTGGACCCCCATATTACTATATAGGGTCATCACATAATCAAGAGTGTCATTGGAAACATTACTCAGGCAAACCATGGAGTTGAACCATCCATAAATGGGGACCCAATACTCTTTGGCTGTCTGTATCCAGCTGCCGGTCGGAATAGCATGGACCTCATTGGAAGCTTCACTTTCCAACCCTTCACTGTCCACCGCTTTGACCACATAGTAATAGGTCTCTCCATTGGTCAGCCCGCTATCCGTATAGCTGTTTTGGGTCAATAGGCTGCTGTTGATCTTGGCATAATCCCCGGCATTCTGTCGCCGATACAGGTTATACCCCGCTAAATCAGAATCACTATTGGCATCCCAACTCAAAACAATCTGCATATCCCCGGCAGTCGCTCCTAATCCTGTCGGAGCCGCCGGCGCTTCATTCTCTATCGTCGTCGATGTGGATAGGGAAACTACAAGGTACTCAACACTTGCTATTTGTTCCATGGAAGGAGCTTTACCACCAGCAGCATAAAGAACCCCATTGTAATCACAGGCACCACTCCATACCCGGTAATAATTTAGTGGGATATCTTTTGACCAGGATGATAATGATCCATCGCTGCCTATTTCAGTACGTTCAACATTTTTTGTATAAATACTATTATCTGTACCACCAATGGAATAAACTTTATTTCCAATTGATGCAACAAAACTGTTATTAATGGTAGAGAGAGGTTCTCCAATAACAGTCCAAGCTCCTAATGAGCCATCGGAATTCAGCTGAGCTCTTTCAGATACTTTCACACCATTGAAAACATAAATATAACCGTTATCATATTTTGCATAGTTATGCCAACGGCCATAATTCATGGGACTCATGGAAACCCAAGCTCCCAAAGTTCCATCCGAATTAACCTGAGCTCTATAAACCCCAGTTTCACAACTTCCATAACTAGCTCCACCAGTCACATAAAGGTATCCATTTACATAGACCAAGCCAGGATCAACAAGGTTCTTAGGCATACTATTCAAAGACATCCACGTCCCTAAAGAACCATCAGAGTTCACCTGAGCTTTAAAAACAGTATTGGAATCTCCACTTTCATACGGCTGGCCGCCAACGATATAAATATTGTCACCAATTAAAATAGCGCTGCCATGGGCCCAATTATTGGGGAGTGTACCCAAATTGGACCAGGAACCGATGCTACCATCAGAGTTAATGGAAGCTCGTTCAATTGTGTTCAACCATGTTGTATAGTAATCAGCCACTCCTCCCAAAGCATATAAATACCCTTTAGCAGCAACCAGAGCAAAAGCTTCACGGCCTTTATTCATATTGGAGGTAAGAATCCAAGTTGAATCCGATTGAATTGTAGTTGTTTCACTAACTAAGAACTCGACAGAATCAGTGAAAGCTCCACCATTATATCTTCCACCAAGAACATAGAGGGCTGAATCGCTGGCAACAGCACCATGCCAAACTCTTCCATAATTCATGGAATCAACAGTCTCCCAGTCTCCCAATCCGCCATTTTCTGTCATTTTGGCTTTCAGTACAGTACTGTAAAATGGATTTATTCCATCAATTCCACCGATGACATAAAGATAACCATCTTTACTAACAGCTTGCATTGCACTAGCAGCCGGGATATAAACATTCAGGAATGACCAAGCCCCTAAAGTACCATCTGAATTAGCCTTGGCACATTCAATATTTGTTTCATATCCATCATCAGGCCTGACACCGCCAACCACATAAATATATCCATTAGCTGATACAGCATGATTTTTCCATCGGTTGATGTTCATATTACTGGTATATTGCCAAATGCCAAGACTTCCATCTTCATTAATCTTGGCATACTCAACACTATTAACTCTGTTCATCCCCGAATCACCGCCAATGGCATATACATAACCATTGACCACAGTAACTCCCATGTCAGCTCGGGCAATATTTAAGATTGTAGATTCTATAGACCATTCACCTATCGAACCATCTGATTTCATTCTTGCCCGATATACAATACGAGATGGATTTGAAGAAACAATTCCACCAATCAGATAGACATACTCCCCGTATTTCACTACCCCGCTTCGTCCGATGGTAGTGTTGAAAGGAGTCATGGTAGACCATTGCCCCAGACTTAAATCCTCATTAATAGGAGCTCTTTCAACTATATTGAAATAACTCCCATTATATCCACCGATGGCATATAAATAACCCTGATTTACAAATGCCGCCGGACATTCTCTGGCGATAGACATAGGACTGGTCATATTCCATCCCGAACTGATAGATAAGCTATCTTCTGCCCAGGAAGGTATAATCAGTCCCACACATATCATCAATAGCGACATTAATAGATATAAAGCATTAAATTTCTTTCCCATGATTTTCTCCTCTCGGAAAATAATTGTTTTCGTCTTTATTATTTATCTTATCTAACTTCATGTCAATATATTTTTACAATATTTTTGCTTGCCCCTAAAGTGATTCTTGAAGCATATACACTTTACATAAAAGTCAATGTGTTATAAACAACAAAAGCCCTCTTTCAAAATAATCTGAAAGAGGGCTTTTAGGTTAAAAGTATTTATTTAATTAGCAAACATCAAGTCAATAGCAAAAAGTCTGTCATCCTCAAAATATTGTCTACCAACATGGACTAACTGTATCCCAGGAGATATTTCACGTACTAATTTTAGGATAGCAAAGAAATCTTCATCAGGAGATGGAACTCGGCTGACACTGACTTCAATAAAAACATATTTTGATTTTCTTAAAGCTTCGGCACTCGCTTTCAACACATCAAATTCAGCACCTTCCGCATCGATTTTTAATAAATCGATATGATCCAATGCCTTTACTTCTGGAATATCATCCAATTTTCTCCCTTTAACAACCACTTTTTCCTGATCATTGGGACCAGGAAGTACAGATGCCATTAAGCTCGTATCAGGAATATGCAATGTCAGCGACTCATGGGTAGTAATGGCACATTCATAACACTCATTTTCAGGAGCATTTTTCTTTAATAGAGAAAAAGTCTTAGGTACTGGTTCAAAACTGAACACTTGGGAAGCTTTTAAAAAACTTTTACAAAAGAAATGGAATTGCCCAATATTGGCACCAACATCAATAACAATAGAACCTGGCTTAATAAAATGACCTAAAAAATAATGATCGACAAATACACTCTGCAAAAATGCTATACCAAATTTATCCTCATAATAATAATTTATTCCCATAACATTCACTGAAGATTTTCCTGGAGTAAATCCACCTAGAATGTTTTTAGCCAGTAAAACATATTTCTTCAGAATAAATATAATCTTAGTTCCTGCAGATAAAGGGACATCCTTGAAAAATTGACTGTCGAGTTCCAGAGACCTTTTTAAAAGATTCATTACATACCTCTATATTTATAAGTCAGCACTTATTTAGGGAATAATTTTAACAGAAATATAAAGAAGTTGGGGGACTGCCTCAATTATTTACAGACAGTTCCTTTCACCAACTAAACTCATTCCTACACTATGTCTAATACCTACATCGTCAATGCCATAATAGCTTTACCGGTATGAAGTCTGTTTTCAGCCTCGTCATAGACAACCGACTGAGGGCCATCGATAACGGCATCGGTAACTTCATTACCCCGGTCAGCCGGGAGGCAATGCATATAGATAGCATCCTTTTTCGCCCGTTTCATGAGTTCTTCATTACAAATCCAGTTTTTATATTTTTTAGCCAGTTTGAGGGATTCCTGAGGGGTTTTAAAAAGCTCCATACATCCCCAGGATTTAGGATAAACGATATCGGCATCCTGGAAGGCATCTTCCATGGAATCCACAAGAGTAAATTTTCCCCCTGCTTTTTCAGAGTTTTCCTGGGCGATTTTCATGGTTTCGGACATCAATTTAAACTCTTTTGGATGAGCCAGGGTCACATCCAGCCCAAAGCGGGTCATCAACATAATCAGTCCCTGGGGAACACTCATGGGTTTGGCATAACTGGGAGCATAAGCCCAGCTGACAGCGATTTTTAAACCTTTCAGATTTTTGCCTTTTTTCTCCCGGATGGTCATTAAATCTGCCAGGGTCTGGCAGGGATGGTCGATATCACATTGCATATTAATGACCGGGACATCCGCCCACTGGGCCACTTCCCTCATATAGGAATTGCCTTCCCCCGGGAAAAGGTCATGGCGGATCGCTATTCCATGCCCGTATCTCGACAGGATGATACCGGTGTCTTTGGGAGATTCTCCATGGGAAATCTGACTGGTCTCCGAATCGATAAAATGGGCATGTCCCCCTAATTGGGTAATCCCGGCTTCAAAGGAGTTTCGGGTCCGGGTGGATTTATCAAAGAAAAGAAGAAAGACTGTTTTATCAGGAAGATACCGATGGGGTTTACCTTTTTTGAAATCTTTCTTTAAATTTCCGGCTGTTGATAATAACAGCTCAATTTCCTTGTCGTTCCAGTCTTGGGTCAGGATATAATCCTTTCCCCTTACTTTATCAGTGAGTTTTTTGGATTTACTTGCCATTCCCATTCTCCTTTCAGACAATGGCTTGAATATATCATAAATCCATCTTTTGGCAAGAGACCCTGGCAGGTTTTTCTCCAATCCGCAGATTGGATTGGATTCCTGAAAACTTAATTTTCAGGGTACATTGTTGTGTATTCTGAATAAGCTACCATTTCCTTCTTTAGCACGTTCAAATGATCTAAAGCTATTATTGCTGATTCCTTTACAGGGTATCTTGTGATTTTATCTTTTACTTTCTTATCATTTTTCCAATACGGACCACTAGTGAATGAATATTCATCATTTAATAAAGGTTCTAAATATGGAATAGCATCTATATTATCCAAACGGCCAAGTGCATTAACACAACATTGTCTTTCTATATAATTCTTTGAATAAAGATTTTGAATGAGAAGTTTAAATATCTTTTCTTTTTGCTCTTGGGTGTACCAGAGGATATTATAAGAAAGATTAGCAATTGCTCCTACTCTTAAAGAAGAATCAAATATAGTATTCTCAGATAGAGCCATTAAATAATCAAATCCAGTTGTTGTTCCTGAACAACCTAAGGGGTATAACGATTTTTCCGGATTATAAACAGCTGAATAATTCTTTTTTGTTTCAAATAGTTTGATTAAGGCTCTTGCCCCAGGCTCCCCCCCTTTGGATAATTCCATCAATGTATCATCAATCGTAGTATCAAAACAGTCTATGACTCGATTAATGGTATCCGCATTATAGACTTTTTTCATTAGTTCATTAATTATGCCTGGATTAGAATATTTTTCTCTCTCTATTGATTGTTTTTTTCTCTGATAATTTTCTATTTCGATTTTCTGATAGTATTTATTGTTTTCTATATAAAGTTTGTAGTCTATTAAGAGAGATTGTAATCCCTCGATTTTTGAATTCTTGATTCCTAGTAATAATATATTACAGTACCTTGTATCATCTATATGTTCTTTCACAAAAATACTATAGTTCTCTTTTTGAGATTCTGTTAAATATTCTGCCAAATAAGATAATCCATACAAAGCTGATTCCTTGTATTCATCATCCCCATATTTAAACTCCTTTTGCAGATAATCATATTGGGTTGGATCACCGCACTTACCTATAAATATCAACATAAAATTACGTTCGCTACCAAGGGCCTTCCTGTTTTCAAGAATATCTCTGACCAATGGAGCATAATCCTTATCCGGATATTGATAAAGTAAGGGGCAGCCTTGAGAATAGATAGTTACTCCGTTTAATATTGGAAAAGTTTCTCCAGAAAAATTATTCTGATGGGGATAGTATTTCTGTATGCTTCTCAAAAATGATGTAAATAATTTTTTTCTGTCATTAGATTCCCAATTGGATATATGTGATGGTTTACTGTCAATTCTACTGCAATCAATTTTATAAGTTATTAAATATGCCTTATAGGGATCTTTTTCCATAACGTTACAAAAGGTATTAATTATTTTGCTTCTAACTTGGGTATAGTCAGATGGCCGTTTATAAACCTTTTGATTTTTCACCGAAAAAGGATAAGGCATATGGTCATCAATATAATTGAGTAAACAACAAACATAATTAAATACGTAAGAATGGTTGTTTTCACAAGTTTCTAAGGCAAGTGACAGCTCTTGGATTATTTCAGGCGTCCAGCCATAATGCAACAATAAGTTATCCAAAAGCTCATAATCTCCAACATCATTCATCTGAGAGAGAATGGTTCTTATGGAATCTCTGGATAAAGATGTATTTTGAAGAGTATCATTTCCATAACTACATGAAGCTAACCATATAGAAAATAAAATAACTGACAGATATTTCATTTTAAACTCCCTGCAATTAATGTTCCTTATACTCATCCCATTATGCACTGGATTTATATAGGTGTATGGTTTCAGTCCAGGGTCAGGATATAACCCTTCCCAGCAGGATATACCATAAAACCATCTTTTGGCAAGAGACCGGGCAAGACTCATCAATACAACTAGCAGATTGAATTTGATTTCTGAAAACTAAAAAACGGCTTATCTTCCCTTTAACAGGAAAGATAAGCCGTCGATATTATAAAATATTATCCTACTGAAGATACTTACTTCGAGACGACCCAGATATCACCAAGGCTGACCGTTCCATTGGATGGATCATAGGTATAGCTGCCACCTATAAATCCCCACCAGGTGGGAGCATCAAGGACCGCTCGGCAATTTAAATCAGCTTCAATATCCGCCCGAGGCATGAAACCGGGAAGCTGGTTGTAAATATCAGGACCATTACTCCACATAATATAAGCATTAGGTTGAGGAGGTGGTGTACCACTGGCATTAGTATATCCCCAATACCAACCCGGAGCTCCATTGCCCCCATACCAGGTTCCATTATATTTGAACGGATCTGATGGGACACTCCCAATATAAGCAATCGGGGATGTCAGCCGTCGCAATCCCAAGTTATAAAAATTAGTTTCAGAGTAAATTGGATAGGAGTTCTCATCTACATAATAAGCTTCAACGGCTGTCTGCAATGATTTCAACTCGGCTTTAGCGCGGGAGACTTTTGCCCGTACCTGGGCGGCTAGAAAATTCGGAATAGCTATCGCCGCTAAAATAGCAATAATGGCAACAACAATAAGTAATTCAATCAGGGTAAAACCGGATTTAATTCTTTTCACAGTTCAATTTCACCTCCAATCAATATAGTAATACCTAGAATTGGACATATAACACGTTTAAAACCAATCGGATAACACTTCGGAAGTTATGTAATGATTAATCCCGGCAAGGAAAATCTATCCAAGTTATTATTATAAAAAATTATATCACTTTATTCATAAATTTCATTATTAATTCAATGAGCATATAACTGATTAGAATATCCTTTTTAGCCATCCAGCCTAACGGAGTTATCTAATTATTTGATAATGGATTAAAAAAGCCCCTGAGCTGAATCTACCAGGGGCTGATATTTTCATATTTTCCGAAAAATAAAAGGACTAATTAATCTGTCCACCCGGACAAATTCGGGTAAGATTACCATTACTGACCGTTCCATTGGATGGATCATAAATCATAGGCCAGGCCGCTGTATAGGCTGGTCCGATGGAGGTAATGATGACAGAAACGTCCATGTTATACCATGGGCAATCGGAACCTGGATAGGGATTAACAGGTCTCCCATATCTTTCTAACCAGTTGTAATACCAATAGTAAGGTGTACCCCGGTAACCACTCTGTTGTTGTCCCTTAAACGGATCTCTGGGAGCAGAGGTGAGATAGGCAATAGGAGTTGTTAACTGCCGATAAACAAACAAGTTGCGAGCCTCTTCACTCCCGGGATTATCTTCGAACAGAAATTCATGGGGATACCCATTATTATCTACATAATAGGATTCCATACCTGTACCAATGGTCCGGATTTCTGCTTTAACTCGGGAAACTTTAGCTCTTACCTGGGCAGCCAGGAAATTCGGGATAGCAATCGCCGCCAGAATAGCAATAATGGCAACAACAATCAATAATTCAATCAGGGTAAAACCGGATTTCATATTATTTTTCATTATTCATTCTCACCTCCTTCCCTGGTAAGAAATATATAAATATAGAAATAAAATCTAATTTTTGCTGATTTAATACTCCAGGTGATTAGGGGGGAGTTATCATCTCAAGTATTTTTCTGTGCAAATTATACCATTATTTTACTATTATTCGTTATCAGATTATTCAGCTGAAAGATTAGCATTATTTTGCTATTTCCTGGGTTTAATCTAACTCACTCCATAAAGGAGCCTTGGTGGCTGATTGTGTCTCCATCGGAGAAGTATCAAAAGCCGCATACCCATTATTGGTTGTCAGAATAAAAAGCCGCTGGCTGATGGGATCATAAGCTATTCCTCCGGCATCATTTCCATTGGCATAGGTTTCTTCCATCGGGGCAATGGCTTTTAATTTGACTCCATTACTCCCGGTCAATTCATAAATTAATAATCCCTTGGAACTGGCATATCCCCCTGAGGCCGAAGTATAGGGTCCATAGGCTTCATGGGCAAACCCAATCAGCCAATTATTCCGAGGAATATAATCCAGACCGGCGCATCCTGATGAGAAAAAGCTGGCCGAGGTAAAACTGGAATCTTGAATCCAACTGGCTCCATTATATCCAACTCTTATCAGGGAAGAGGTCCTGCCTTTAACATAGACCTGATTGGAATGGTCCGGTGTTATCCCGAAAAATCCATAATCTCCTGCTATATATCCTGATATAAGAGCTGTCTGGTTCCATTGGAAGGATAGTCCATCCAATGAGCTGAAAAGGTAAAAACTGCCGGTAGAATTCGCATTGCTCACCAGTATTTCGGTTCCTGGACCAGTTCCCCGGACCTGAAGGACTCGGCCTCCGGCTAGAGGAAGACTCGTCTGGCAAGCTATCTGGCACAGGGAGCTTTCTCCATCCCACCGATATATTCTAAAAGTACCAGAGTCGTAATTACAGGCATAAATGACCCCGGCAGAATCCACATCCAGAGACATCAGAGACCTGACTCCTACCCCAATGCCTGAATTATCCAGCGAACCTATATCCGCGCCATTGGAAGGATCAATAATATGAACTTGATTCAAATTAGAATCAGGAATCAATAAATGCCGGGTAATAGGGTTAAAAGCCAGAGTCCGGGCATAATCTCCAGTACTGGTAAACCATCCGGGAGGATTGGCAGTCCACCCCTCGGCTGAAGTATCCAGATGCCGTTTCCAGACAGGAGCCAGCACTAAGGTCGTTTGAATGGAAGGTTGAGAATCTAAAGGCACCGTATTAAACGGGTCAAAAGCCTTATCCAGGATAGTTGCCATTACTTCCCGGGTCACTCCTGTCCCGGGGCTGAAGCTGGAACCATCTGCCCAGCCTAAAGTCCATCCTTGCTCTCGGGCATATTGAACAGCGGTAAAGGCACTATAGCTGGAATCCACATCCGAGTAATAAGCCGATAAGGAAACTGGCTGAGGAAATCCTGACTGCTCCCAGGCCAAAAGCACAGCATCGGCCCGGGTCAGGGTCGCTGAAGATTCTGAATCTACATAAGAAGAAATAATCGTATCCGTATCCAGGGACAACAAAGTCGCATTAAACCCTTCAGCCTCGGTCATGGTCTGAGTCGGATAAATATAGAGCTTTTTCAGCCAGCCAGACGTGTTATCTGTTCCTTTGATCACTCCGGAAAGAGTAATCCGCTGGAGGGCCTGGAAAGACCATCGGTTATCCGCTAAATCATCAAAAGGCATCAAAGCTGACCGATTATCCAGCAAAACCTGTTGCACTTGCCGGATATTCACATCCCGGGGCTGGATAGAAGAAATACAGGACAAGGCAGCAGCAGCTCCGGCTCCCTGCCCTCCCAAAACAACCACCGGTTGCAATCGGGTAGCTCCATTCACAATATGGCTGACACTGATATTCTTATCCGTAGCCATAAATCCATTAAAGGATTTTGGGATCAGGCTGCCATAAGGAATAGTCACTGATTGGCTGGCAGGATAATGCTCCCCTTCCAGCCGATAGGGATTATCCAAATCATTATGGAATTTCTTATGGTGGTGGTCGATGGAATAGTCTCCACCGGCAATTGAGGTTTTATAAATGGGACCGGAGACAGTATTATACCGGTCAATAACATCCTGAAGCCGATAAGTAACCTCTCCTTCCATTCGCCGGCTTTCCCTGACATAAGGAATAAACGGTAAATAATCGGAAGTGGGGTATTCATCGGTCGCTAACCCTATCTCCGGATGTCCGCAAACAGTCTGAATATAATACAGAAATCCCAGAGTCTCATTCTTTGCCAATTGCAACTGATGAGTCCTCTCGGAATAGCTCAGTTCCATTAGGTTGACATCCCAGTCATTCCCGTGAATGGGCCAGTTGATCATATATTTATTATTCTGCAGTTTCCCATAACTCATCATATTGGCAAAGTTATAGACCGTATGCAGGTGATTGGAGAGATTGGTGCAAAATTCACTGGCGCTACCATTATATTTTGATGCGTCATATCCCTCAGGCATGGGTATCAAGGTAGTAGGAGTTCCGTAATTTTTGAATATGGCGCAAAAAGTAATATCCTGGACCAGGTCATCCCGGGTGGTAGTCGCTGCGTATTCCCCATAATCAGACTGGGAATCCCGTCCCAGCCGATAAGGAATCCCGGCTTTGTCCATCACATCTCCATACTCAGTCCCATCAATGGTTACATGAGCCCTGACCTCCAGCATATCCCCATTGGAAAGCTGAAATACAGCCCCAAATACAGTACTGTCCTGAACTAATACCCATTGGCAGGTGGAATTAAAATAAGTCGTAATATTCCCGGTGGAAGATACCAGGTATTGCCAGGCTTGATTTCCTACTTTCGGCTCATAACACAGCACACTGACCCAGGCTCCGGTATTGGTGCTGGCAAAACTGCCATAATATCCCCCGATAATATCGGTTACTTCCCGATACATGCCGGTTCGAAGAGTCCCTGAATTCCCATCCATACAGGATACCCCGGCAGAAGTCATCATCCCTCCCAGCCAGGGTATTTCATCAGCCAAAATGACTTTGACTCCCATTCGAGCGGCTTGAACGGCCGCCGCCGCCCCCCCACAACCCCCTCCAACTATAAGAACATCAGTGGTCTGGACCATATAGGCTCCCTGGCCGGAAATGGGGAGAATAATAAATAACGATAATAAAATCAAGTAAATAAGGCGGGGCAGTCTTTTATACATCTGGCAGGAATCCCTTCCCAATAATTTCACCTTCTCAATATAGGACAGATTCCTATTTTCATCAATATGAAAATATCCTTTTATTGATATTAGTTTTTACTAACACCCCAGATTTATCCATTTTTTATTAGAATGAGACCTATAGAATTAAGAGGTTCTAGGAGAGATTTTCATTTATAAGTCAAAAGGTTAAGGAAACTGTTTTTTTTAAAGTAGATTATGGGTCAATTACCTTATTATACCTACCACAGGTATTGTAATTAATGGTTGTATCATACCTGATGAATTTATTGTGATCTCCCCCTCTAAAAGACCATCTTCAGATAAGGTTTCAACATCTACCAAATATTCTACGATAGATGGATCAACATTCATAACTCTCTCAACACTACTATTTGCAACCTTATCATTTTTTAAATTGCACTTTATTTCTTTTATTTCAACATCCTCGTTGTTTGATGACCTCTTTAAATAGATATGGCTTTTAATATGAGATTGTTTCTTTATTATTCCAAGATTCATTACTTTAGGAGTTACTTCATAATTTCCAACTATTTCTCCGACTATCTTAACTCTTATATTCTCAGGAGTATTTTCAGAATAAGATAACAATAATTGCTCATTGATATCCCCAATCGGACATGTCGAAGATAAAGTTATTGTCAGGTAAGACAATATTTTATCTTCTCCTATATTGTAATCTTTTCTATCAACATTAATATAGTTAGAAGTAACTCTTACATCACGAATTGTTCTCTCATTAGGTAAATTCGCTGTTATTGAAATAATTCGTTTTTCAGTCTTATTTTTCACAAATTTACCAAAATCGATAATACTGGGTAAAATCGTAAAATATTGATTAACATTTGCACTAATATAACCAGTAATCGGATTCATTTTTTCATCATCAAAGTAAACACTAAAGACCTGTTGATCGTATCCAGATTTTCCAATCGGTATATACTTCATTCCAATTCTAGTTTGTGCATTAGGTAACAATACTTCTTTATTATATATGGGTAAAAGACAACCGCATGATTGGGAAATATGGTTTATTTTGACAGAACTATTGGAGATATTACATAGCTCAAAATAACATATCGGCTCTTCATGCTCATCCAATTCCCCAAAATCATGATTTTTTTATCAATTTTAATGTTTTTATCATTATTTACGGGGTAAAGAATATTACTTTTATTTTTTGTTACTTCTAATATGTTGCCATCCCATATTTTTTTAAATTCATTATTTGATAAAACTAAATGAGGATTATCATAATCACTTAAATAATATCTGTTTTTAGTAATCTTATTTAATAGAATAAAATGATTATATTTTGTATGCAAAATAATCGGTTTGTTTATTGCATCTAACTCGTTAATATCTAATTTATATCCCATTACATAGAAATCATATTGATTGAAACACCTTCGTATATCTTCAAAAGATAATACTTGGTTAATATAAATATTACATTTTGAAGTTATGTTCTTATAGCTGACAGATATTTTATTCTTAGCCAATATATTCTTAATACAATATATTCCACAAGATACATTTTCTTTTGATTCCACAGACATTCGTAAAAAAAGAAAAACAAGAAGTAAAAAAATATTTTTCTTCATTTTTATCACTCAACAATACGTTTCTCATTTGTTATTTTATTATCAAGAATATCACCCTTTTTATATTCGTTTTCAATTGAACTAAATTCAGTTTCGTCTATTCCCCTATTGATAACTATTTTCTGAAAAGATAGATTGGCTTCCTTTTTCAATAATTTTGAAACAACTTGTTTTCCACTTATAAAATCTTCAGGTTTTTGTCTTATTATCGGCAATTGGGGATAATAATATTCTTTAATTGTAGCCTTATTAGGCAGCCAGGCCTCTTGTTCCTTATCAAATTCGATATCGTTGATAATTTCTTTGTCAATAATAAATAAGCTACCATGGTCATTTTCAATATAAGTTCCTTGTTCTTCCCTAATAATTCTATAATCTTTTTCCGAATCAACCCATAAAACAAATTTCACATCCTTATTTTTATTTAGAATTTCTACCTTATAAATAAGATTATTATCTATAGTTTCGAATGAGAGAGTAATGTTATTACCTGTCGTTAAGGCATTTAATATTGTATTTCCTAAACAATTAATACTGATAGAATTACTTGATCCAATACCACCAAAACCATACATCAGAGGAGAAAAAGTTACTAAATAGTAATTTTCTGGTTTTGTAATTGAAATATAATGGTTGTTTTTTAGATATTCTACTTTTTCTTCACTATTAACTAAGACTTTCTCTTTTCTAGCAAGAGGCCTGTCATAAATATCATGAGTATCGATTTCATGGGAAGTTATAACGCTATCTATGTCTAATTGGAATCTATTTTTATTTGCCTTCAAATAATATGCTCCTTTTTCAACATTATACTTACTAACACTAGCTTCTCCATAAGAAACACTTTCAATGACATTGCTCTTATTATCAATAATAATTACACCCTGATAATCTTCTACCAATTCATAATTATCATGAATTTTGGTTCCTATTATCAACAATAAATTACTATAATCCTGAGAAAGTGCTAACGAATTCAACATAAAGACCCCAATCATCATCAGTAATAATCGTTTAATGTTATTTTTCATTTTTAACTCCTTTCCATTGAAACAATTTTGCACTAGCAGCCATCTTCTCTTTGACTACTATCTGGTTTTGGAACATAACCACATGTTTCTATCACATTTCCGTTTTCATCTGTTGTATAAATTCTTTGACAATCATAATGTAGTCTACATATGACTTGTACAGTCTTACAATCATATCCCCACTGTGTAATACAAATTTTATGTGATTTTTTTTCTTCTTTCGCCATATTTATTGCAATATATCCAATAAAAGGAACAAATACCTTGTGATCACCACATCCTATATATGTCGGGGGGACTGTGTCTAGAAATATTTTTTCACACTTATACGTTACATCATCACCACAACCTGAATCATTACCCTGACATAATTTATTATTAACTCCCCCTCCACCCCCTAAAACACCTTTCATTTCCATATCGCTTAAAGCTGAATAACTGAACCCCAGAGAATAGGTAAAAACAATAAAAAGTGCTACCAAAAATAATCTCATTTTGTATCTCCTTATTTATCAAGCAAATTTGTAATATTTATTATCCTATCTTGATTGGTATTGTAATAATTCTGATCTTGAGCTACCAGTTTCATTTCATAATTAGCTTTATCTAGGTATTTTCTACAATTATTTTTATCTAACAATTCAAGATAATTTTTTGATAGTCTTAAATAGAGGTGAATGCAAGACCCTGCTTTAAATCCACAGTTTATATTGTTATGATAATTATCGATTAATTCTTTTATAATGTTATTCTCTTCTTCTATCTCCCCTAAAGTATTGCATAGGTCTGCCAGTTCAATTCTAGCCATATATGAAAGCTGGTCATTATTTTGGCTAAAAGCTAGTCGAAGTAACGTCGTGTAAGTACTCATCTCATTCTTATTTTTTCTCGCCTTAAAATAATAGCCAGCAGTTCTAATCATAGGATTAGTATCAGATATCAAAACATAGGCCATTGTGTCAGATTTAATGGAATCATTGTTATTTATAGTAAGCAAACTCCAAACAACATATTGTTGTGCTGTGAATAATTCATTTTTCAAATATTTTTCATCTGAATGTAACTTAATATAATCCACAGCTTTGTTCAGAGTATCTTCTGGTTTGTCTTCAAACAGGTAGGTTTCCAAGTACATTAAGTCTGCAATTGCATAAGTTTTCTTTTCTACTTTATTTTTATAATTATAAATATTTAAGCATTCTTCTCTAGTTTCCTGAAGATATTTGCTTTTCATATCATTTGAATCTATCCTACTGCTGGGTCTTCACCCTTTGCTATTTCAAAAAGCAATCCTGCTTTTTGAAGTTGCGCATAAGCTCTATCATACTCAGGAAAACTATTATCATTTACAATGGCACAAAATTCTTCTAGCGATTTATTCAATCTTCCCAATTTATGATCCAATGCAGCAATTCTTATTTTAGATGTATTGATATAACTTGAATCAGGATAATTATTTATAAAATCCATAAATGCATCTTTAGCCTTAATATACTCATTATTATTTATTCGACAATAACCCAACATATAGGAAGCTTCCAGGCAAGACTTTTCGCTGGGATATGCATTAATAATAAATAACATTGCATTCTCTGCATTCATATAGTCTTTCTTTTTGTTATAACATTTAGCCAAACCCAATACAGCCTCAGCACATTCATTACTACTAGAACTATATGTTGTAATATCTTGGTAGGATTTTATTGCATCATCATAATTACCTGTTGTGTACTGTGTTAAGGCTAATGATTTGACTTGATTCATATCAATACATAAACAATAAGAACTAATAACAAAAAAGATACAACTGGTTAATACTATAATTCGCATATTTAACATAGACTAGCTCCTCTCATAAGATGAAATGAATATCTCATTATTATAAATAATTGTCAACATACAAATATTGACATTCTTTATTAAGAATGAGTCTCAAAATGTGTCAAGAGGAGTTGGAACAGTTGTTATAGAAAACGGAATACTACTTATCTAATTGATATTTCATTAGTTATAAAATCTGTAACGGTTGTTTGATAATGAGTTTTAAGATAATGAGAGAGGCTCCGATAGGATACAAAACCTGATTTTTGCAATAATAAAGAAAGAGGTTCTTGAGGATTCTGGGTAGCAAATATTTTAAAATAACTGATTCTTTTTATAAACAAATACTCATGAATCGTTATCCCCATTGTTTTTTTAAATATCCTACAGAGGTGGTATTTATTAACAAAAACAGATTTTGAAATAGTATCTAGAGTCAAATCCTGGTTTTGATATTCTCTGTTCATAATATCCAGAGCTTTTTCTACAACTACAGGATATAAATCTGACATATCGCCTCCCATTAAAGTCTCTTTATATACAGAGACACAAGGGTCCTGTTTCCCGACATTTATTTTTATAAAAAAATAAAATATTTTTATTTAAATAAAAGATTAGGATAGGCAAGTAATAGACCATTTATTGATAATATAGAGGTTATACTATCTCCAGCCTGACATTTAAGCTATTCAAGAAATCTTAGAACTCATTAACATGATACTTATATATGGCTAAGTCTAAATAAAGGGTAATGTTTGTGCCTTTACTTTTGGATTCATCAGATAAAGATAGGTGTCAAAACAGAGATTTGGGCTATAGATATAGCACTTTTTTGACGGCTGTCAAAAACACATAATATTGATTTTATTAATCTTGGTATTTTGACAGCTGTCAAAAAGTCAGGGCGAAAGGTTTCAAAACTTTTTTTCTATTTACTATTTTCGACCTCAACCCGTTGGCTTTCGTTTGCCAACCGGTCTAAGGCAGATATCACAAATTCAGGGAATGATATTAATACTTCATTGGAGTTGATACGGACTTGAGTCTGGGTGGCGGGTACCACTTTAATCAGTTCCAGGGTTCCGGCAGAGGTCTTCCGATAGATGGCATATCGCCAGATTTTGGCATCTTCAGGAGAATCCCAGGCCAGTTCCCAGCTATTACCTGACTCCTTAACCTTAAAATTCATTGGTTTAGAAGGCGCTAGGCTGGGTTTCCAGGGCATCAGGGGCACCAAAGCAGGTTTGGGATAGGCATTTGTTTTGATACCGTTTTCCATGGCTTTGCTATTCATAAATCCTTTAAAACTATAAAAGATATTCCCTTGAGAGCCATTTTCCCGGGTTACTTTGACCCGGTTTTGGATTTCTTCAACCGAGGGAGCCGGAGCATTATCGCTGGCCCTGACAATATTGGTTCCCCCATAGACATGCCGATTCAGAGTGTTTTGTTCCATCCACCATTCCATCAATTTCGAATAACTTTGCCGGGGAGCCTCGATATTCCAATATAACTGGGGAGCCAGGTAATCTACCCACCCCTCCTGAAGCCATTTCCGGGAATCTGAATACAGGGTATTATAGGAACTTAAACCAACAATTCCGGCAGGAACACCAGATTTCCAGATTCCAAATGGACTGATACCAAATTTCACCCAGGGTTTTTCAGCCTGGATGGTTTCATTGACCCTCTTGACCATCCGGTCCACATTATCCCGTCGCCAATCAGACTTGGAGAGAGTTCCCCCCGCTGTTTTATATGCTTCATATTCTGTCTGGTCAGGGAACTCGACCCCTTGTTTGGGATAGGGATAGAAATAATCATCAAAATGGATACCATCCACATCATAACGCCGGACGACATCCTTCACCACGGTTAATAGATAATCCAGAGCTTCTTCCTTGGCAGGGTCCAACACCAACAGCTTGTCATAAGCAACCACTAAATCTTTCCGGTTTCGGGAAATATGGTCTGCAGCTTTGGGGGTATCCTTATTGGTGGCCATTCGGTAAGGGTTCATCCAGGCATGGACTTCCAGGCACCGGGCATGCCCTTCCTCAACCACAAAGGCCAGAGGGTCCCAGTAAGGAACAGGAGCCACACCCTGTTTTCCTGTCAGCCAGAGAGACCAGGGTTCATACTTAGAATCATATAAGGCATCCCCTTCCGGCCGAATCTGAAACAATACCGCATTCAAATTCAATGCGGTGGCCTTATCCAGCATCTGAATCAATTCGGTTTTCTGCTGAGATACCGGTTCAGACCGATTGGAAGGCCAGTCCAAATTATAGATAGTGGTGATCCAGGCGCCCCTGAATTCTCTGGACGGCGATTTATCCCTAGAGTCCTGGGTAGGCCCTGCCGCCGCTAAAGTTAAAGTCAGTACCAAGGTTAATATACAGCTGATGAATTCTTTTTTCATTATTCAATAATAACCCAACCTGCCTGATATTTATCCAGCTCATTTTTGGTATATTCATCCATGGGATGCTCTCTCTCCGGAACTTCCACATGTTTTTCTTCCCCGCAAAGAGCCGTTGAGAAATATCGCTGGCCGGTATCGCAGATCAAGGTAACGATGGTTCCCGCTTCCGGATATCTTTGGGCCAGTTTAATGGCAGCCGCCACATTACATCCAGAAGAAATACCACAGAAAATGCCTTCTTCCAGGGATAACCGCCTTGCCATCTCGATAGCCTCGTGAGAAGTAGTGGTTACTATCCCGGTCAACTGGCTGACATCCAGATTCCTGGGTACAAACCCATCCCCAATCCCCTCGATGGAATGGCCGCCCCATGTCCGTTTAGAAAGAAGCGGGCATTCTGCCGGTTCTACCGCAAATAATTTCACATTCGGATTATGTTCCCTGAGATATCTGCCGATACCCGTCAGGTTTCCCCCAGTCCCCTGGGAGACCACAAAAATATCCACCTTCCCCTCCGTCTGAATCCATACTTCAGGACCGGTGGTTTTATAATGGGCGGCTATATTATCTGGATTATCAAACTGGGCCGGTTCCCAATATTTGTCAGGGTCAGCGGACTTGATTTCCCGAAGTTTCTGGATAGCCAGATCCACATCCGATTCTCCCCCGGGAGTCTCGATTATACTGGCGCCATAAGAACGAATTATCTTCTTTCTTTCCTCACTCATTCCTTTAGGCATCACTATAATGACCGGATACCCTTTTAATAACCCCACAAAAGAACAAGCAATTCCGGCATTCCCGGTAGAAGATTCCAGGATGGTCATTCCCGGTTTCAAAATTCCCCGTTCTTCGGCCCGGGTTATCATCTCATAATAAATCCTGTCCTTCAAAGAACCGGTGGGACTGTAATATTCCAGTTTCACTAATATTTTAGGTTTAACCCCTTGTGTTACCTTATTCAACTGAACCATGGGGGTATTTCCAATCGCTTCCAACATATTTCTGGCAATAGGCATATTCATACTCCTGCTTTTATAGAGAATATTATAATATTGCTACTCATCATCCTTATAAAGTCCCCAATTGTCAATATGGGTGGGAGATGGACTGTCCAATGCAAAACGGATGGCATCCACTATGATATATTTCCCCGGGCTTTGCGGGCAATAATTCCCCACATTCACATACCCCCCGGTACCCGGGAAGAAATAATACCTTCCCAATTCATTCCACCGAGACCCGTTTTGCGTCTGATCCAGCCGTATCTCAGTCATTCCATTTCGGTGATAAACCTGATACAACCCATCAACCGGACGATTGGTTCCCTGAGTGTACCAGGCATACACATTATAATATCCGGCCACGGGTATTTCCGGCCGGAATTCCACCAAACCTGTCATGGAGGTCGTATGGGTCCCTATAAAAAAATAATCGCTCCCGATAAAAATCGGGGTAGTGGAACCAACGGCCCAGGTACCCAACACCCGCTGGCACTCTGGGTCCCGGTTATCAATGATTAAATCTTCGGTTCGGGGCTGGGCTGCCAACTCATTGCTGGGCATACTTTCATTTCCGGCTTCATCCACTGAGGTCAAAATATAATAACCCGTGGATGAGATATCTAATGAAGAATCCACCCAGCTCAACTGGCTCCCATCTACGGTGGCCAGTGTATATTGGGGATGGGTATCATCAAATCCGGGATTCCTTCCCCGATGCAAAACATAAGCTGAAGGATAATCTCCATCCTCGGCCACTGCAGGTAATGACCATTTTAATGCCACCACCCCATAATCACTGGCAGCCTGGGATAAATCTGTTACCGGGCAAGGAGGGATTTTATCAAAATCAGATGTTACAGCTTCCACACGATTCGATTGTTGACTGAGATTCCCATTATCATCCACACCGGCCAACGCATAATAAACCGTGGCAGGCTGACCCAAAGAATAGTCGGTCCAGGAAACAGTAAATTCACTTTCAGAACTCTTGGCGCCAATGCTTGTTAATAGAGGATACTCACTTACGATTGATGAGGATGAGCTTCCCCTGTAAACCAGGTAACTGACTGGATAATCTCCATCAGAGGCGGGGGTTGGTGTGTCCCAGGCAAGGGTAATATCACCTTGANNCCTTGATTGTTTCCAGTAATCCTAAGATTGGCAGGGGGCTCTGGAGGAAGGACATCAAGGGTTCCATGGAGAATTCGAATACTATTATCTCCATAAGCCAATATAGGCAGGCTGTATCCATCCTTTGCCAGCCCATAGATATAATAATTCCCACTGGGTATCAATGAGGTATTCCATAAGTAATATCCATAGGTAGAATCAACCGGAATATCCCCTTCCAGCAATGAACCCTTTAATCCGATACTGCTTTCTGAATAATAAAGGCTGAGCCTGACAGGCCTTAATCCTGTGGATACCTGATACCCAATCAGGATGGAGCTGTCTCCCTCAAAAAGGGTTCCACAGGGAACGGATATCTGTAAAGAAGGCAGCCTGTCCCGATAACTGTTATCAATGGTACCCACCATTACCGCAGGATTTCCAGCCGTATCCGACACTCCCCACCCTGTCGAATTGATATCTTCTGTTAACCGGTTATAACTGTAATACCAACTTTCGGAAGAATCTCGAAAAGCTGTAATTAATCCATATATTGAATCTCTGGTTTTCGTTGCTATCACTGGCGAATCCTGATAAATCGGTTCAGATGCTTGTAAATGCAGTATCCGAGTCTCCCCTTTTTTCTCCAAAGCCAGCTGCAGCTGGGGAAGAGCTGTATCCGCCAGCTTTAACCATTTCTGGTAGGCTTCCAACGCTGTGCAATATTCAAAATCAACTCCGGGATAAGCCGCCTGGGCAGTAGTAATTCGAGCATGAGCCGTTGAAAACTGGTTAAAAAACTCCGCATCCGGGATATGGCTCCAGATACAGACCAGTTGGTCAGCTCCGGCTTCCGCATCGGCAAAAATCTGATTCCAATTTGCCTGGGAAACATTTGTCATAAACTGGTGCCGGGTTTCCCATCCTTTTTGAGCTCCTTCTTGTTTGAAGTCGCTGGTGCTGGGGTGGTAAGGATGCCAATAGGTCGGGGAGCCTCTCCAGTCATAAATATTATCTGTCGGCTCAGTTGTATCTTGGCGATAAGCTCCAGGCCAGTTGTCCAACCGATAGGGGATTATTTCATCCAGCCTGTTTTCCCAGGGAGTATCCATGGTATTCCATCCGGACCGAAACGAGGCCGGATAGATTCCTTCATCCAATATCATCTTCCCCAGGGTTATATCAAAATCCTCTCGTGTTTGTTCAAAGGTAGTCGCCTGATTCCAATGGGAAATCCCATCTTCATCCAGATCAAACCAAGCCCAGGTATGATAATGATAAGAAATCTCATCTCCCCAAGATGTGATAGCGGCATAATGGTATTCCCTCATTAAATCCAGAGTCAGCCAGGATCCGGTATTATTCAGGGAATTGTTGTAGAGGCTTCCACCCTGTACCCACCAGGTGAACTTCACGGGATGTCCCAGAGAATCCAGATATCCCAGCCGGTATGAACTATCCATGGCATGGGACATGGCACCGGTCTGATTGCAATAAACAGGGTCGGTGTTATTGAAAGAATTATTAAAATTGCTGACATTTAACCCTCCCCAGACAGAGGTATCCGAACCGGGGACAATATATACTTTCCCCGGAGTGGAAGCCGTCATCAGGGTTATCAGCCAGTATGCCATGTATAGAGTTAAATTCATGGGGTTTCCAATAAACCAGCATCCTTTGAAAGATTTCCAGCCAATCGTCTTTCAGAAAGCCTGATTCTATCCAAGTCAGCCTTTTATATCAAGCCTTTTCAGTAGTAACTGGGGCCTATCCATAAAATAAAACTTCCCCCATCCCTCTTTCAGGGATGGGGGAAGACATTTACTGTTATTTATTTTGGCTTACTCTTTCATTAAAATTCGGCCATTCACCCACGGGGTGAAGAGTGATTCCTCTATTTCTTCTGCAGATATTCCTGCAGGACCGGCGCCAGTTTATCGGCGGCCATCTTATTCCCAACCGGATTAAGATGGGTTCCATCGGTATATCCTACAGCAGGGTCCACCCAATGGGTGGTATCAATAAAAGCAATATGGGTATCTCCTTCTTTTTTCCGCTGGTCCACCACTGTTTTCCATTCGGCTTCATAAAATCCTTTGAAAGGCCTGAGCACCAGAATCCAGGATTTCGGATGGATGGTTCTTAAATAGCGGAGAAAAGAGAATGCATGGGATTTAAAGAAAACCGGGTCGGCATAGGGAGAACTGTCATTGGTCCCCAGATTGATGGTAATTAAATCAGGTTCCCAATTTTTGAAGCTCATCACTTTCTCCGGATACCCGCCATCCACCCGGAGATAAATCTTAGGCATGGTTCCGGCATCCGAGGCTTTTGTATAGTTATGGGAAACACCAATTCCTGAAATTGCCGTAATCATAGGGTCTGCTCCAGCCATTACAGCCGCCTGATAGGCATAAGAAAGCCGGCCGTCGCTATTGGCATTATTATGGACTCCATGGACTTTAAAACCGGCGGTAATGGAATCCCCGATCGATTCCACTTTATATTGGGCAGGAGGGGGCGGCGGCAACAGTTTTTCCCCATCTTCCAGGTAGATGCCTTTGATTCTGTCCCTCACCCAGGTTTCCGTTTTTTTGACCAAAGTCAATTCATGTTCACCGGCAGGAAGGATTTCTCCGGCCAGGTCGATTTCTGTTTCACCTTTCAGGTCATTGAAGACTTTCCACTCCCGGTCATCAATCTTCACCCAGTAAGTTGAATCATTTTTTTCCGCCAATACCAGCATGACCCGTTTTCCGGTAAACCTGAATTTCAGAGTCGAGCCCGGCCAGGTCATATTGACAGTACTGGGGTCCGACCAGACCCTGCCGATAAATCGAATATTGGAATCAGTCGCCGGATAAAATACCCGGGCTGAAGCCAATCCCGTCAAACCTGCCAGTAAAAGGCTGCTGACTATTACACCTGCTAATAATTTCTTAATCATTTTTTCTCTGAACCTGTCCCTTTCTAAAATGATATACCTGATGAATATAACGGTTGGTTGGAGGAGTTTCTTTCATATCCCCTCCACAACTCGATACCTTTATATCTTATTCCAGATTTTATGGGCTGCCTTACGGGCTTTCTCCAGGAGTTTTTCAGTATCAATCCCCGGGAACTCACCCCCCTGATAAATAATCCTGCCTCCGGCTATCACCACTTCCGGCTGGCATTGGCTAAGCCCATAAACCAGATGAGAGGCAGCGCTTTGATTATTTAAAGGTGTCGGAGGTTGATATTTTAGCAAAACCATATCGGCAAAAGCACCCTTCTCTAATTTTCCCATGGGATTTCCCCAGATTCTTTCAGCAATGGCCGGATTATTCCCCCATAATAAGCTCAGGGATGAATTAAACCCGGTATCCGGATTATGACTGAGATGTTTGGCCGTCAATATCGCCTGCCGAAGTTCAAACAGCATCCCATCAGTCCACCCATCGGAACCTAATCCTACCCGGATTCCTTTTGCCAGATAAGTTTCAACCGGAGCCATACCGACCGCATTATTCATATTGGATTGGGGGTTATGTATCAGAACCCCTCCGGACTTTTTCAGAAGGGCAATATCCCCTTCACCCAGGTGGACCCCATGAGCCAGAATCGTCGCCGGATTTAAAATGCCAAAAGATTCCAACCTCTGTAACGCTGACCGATACCCCCTGTTTTGAGCATCTTCCAAATCCAGTTTATCTTCACAAAGATGGAGATGGAACCCGGTCCGCAGGGAATTTCCGGCATAGCCACATTCCCTGAGTAATCTATCGGAAACGGTAAAAGAGGCATGAATCCCAAAAAGAGATTTAAATTGAGATTGTATCGATGGGTTACATTTCCCCAGGTAACGGAGGTTTTCCTTGATTCCATCTCTGGCAACATTTTGCCCATCCCGGCCGGAGACTTCATAACAGAAGCAGGCCCTAACCCCGAAAAGGCTGGCCGCCTCTTCCAGGATATCCAATGACCCAAGGATAGAGTGGGGGCTGGAATGATGGTCAATAAAAACAGTAGTCCCCTGCCGGATACTCTCCATGAGGGATACCACGGCTGAATAATAAATGCTTTCTTCATCCAGAGCTCTATCCAGTTTCCACCAGAGCTTTTTGAGGATTTGCTTAAAATCGGCAGGATAAGGAGATCTCAGGGGAAACCCGCGGGCTAGTCCTGAATAAAAGTGGGTATGGGCATTGATGAATCCGGGGAGGATTATCATCCCACGGGCATCCAGGATTTTCTCTCCGAGATGGCGTTTTTTCAGTGAGCGAACGGAACCCCGTTCCCGGATAAAACCTGATTGGAGAAAAAGCCCGTCCTCACTGAGGTGGACTTCTCCTTCTCGATAATCAAGAATCCGGCCGTTTATAAGCAGCATAGTCACCCTCCCTGGGGCTGACTCTTCTGCCGGTTATTTCTTTAAAGCCACCAACAGGGTCGCCCCGAGTATCCAGGCTCCGATAGAAAACAGGATACTGGGTAATATCTTCATCCGAAAGGAGCAAAAATACAAGGTCCCCGCAAATGCCAGCCAGACCGGTATGGTCCAGACGCTCCAAAGGATGGCCTCCCGCATCCGGGTTACCTGGCCTGATTGTCCCATCAGAAAAAAGGCAGGCAGGCTGATAACCGGGAAAAATACAAGAAGCCCGGCCAGATAACTCAGCCGGGTTTGGGAGGATAACCAGAGGATTACCCCGACAAAGACGCCGCTTGTGGCAGCTTTTAAAACAATACTCATATGTACTGTCTATTATATCCCTTCCCGGGGATTTTATTAATAACTCCCTCTCGGTTGACTCCCTTTTTCACTCCCTTTTCTCCCACATTCCCAACGAACTGGGACCCAGCCTGATGACTACAGCCTGGGTCTCTCTCCCTAATCAAAATAATGCAAATCAGGAAACCGGATGAATTATAATCCTACTATTATTGAGGTTATTCAAATAAATCCACGATTTTGAATTGGACGACATCCACCAGCCCCAAATCACTGATTTTAAGCTCCGGAATGACCGTGAGAGCAAGAAATGCCATCAGCATAAAAGGATCTTCGACAGCGCATCCAAGGGATTTCGCCGCCCCTTTAAGGCTTTCGAGTTTATCCGCCACTTCCCGAAGGGGTCGGTTGGAGAGAAGCCCGGCAATCGGCAACGGAAGAGATTCGAGGACCTCACCGTCTTTGACCGCTGTAATCCCTCCCTGCATTCGAACCAGTTGGACAACAGCTTCAAAAAGGTCCCGGTCATTGGTACCTACCGCAATCAGGTTATGGGAATCATGGGCTACCGAAGAAGCAATCGCCCCAGATTTCAAACCAAATCCTTTCACCAGACCCAGCCCCATATTTCCAGTGGCATGATGCCGTTCCACCACCGCAATTTTCAGGATATCCCGGTCCGTGTCAGCCACCACAAAACCATTTTCGATTTTAGGCAGTTCTCTGAGGTTAGTTGTAGTAATCTGTCCAGGGTGAATCCCTATCACTCTGGCAGACCCTTCCTTAGCAGGAATCCTGAAGTTTTCTTCATAGAGCCATTTCACATTGACCGAACTTCTCAGAGGGAAATATTTTCTTTCAGCCGGAGGAGAAGTGATTTCACCCCTTTCTGCTACCAGAACTCCATTTTTATAGACCATTACCGGCTTGAAATCTTTTAGATTTTCCAGGACATTAAAATCAGCCATTAACCCGGGAGCCACCGCTCCCAGGTGAGTCAATCCAAAATAGCGGGCGGTATTCAGGGAAGCAATTCGAATAGCTGTTACAGGATTCAGTCCCCATTCCACTGCTTCCCGAATCATGGAATTGATATGTCCACGGGTCAGTAAATCCAGGGGAGTCCGGTCATCGGTACAGAACATGCATTGGGAAGCTGTATGCTCATTGATGACAGGCAACAAATCTTTCATATTCCGGGCAACGGTCCCTTCCCGAATCATGATATGCATCCCCAGCCGAAGTTTCTCCATAGCTTCCTCAGGAGTGGCACACTCATGGTCAGAATGGATGCCGGCCGCCGCATAGCCATTTAAATCTTTTCCGGATAAACCAGGAGCATGTCCGTCAATTTGCTTGCCTCCCGCCAGCCTGATTTTATCCAACACATCAGGGTCCCGGTTCAGTAGTCCGGGATAATTCATCACCTCGGCCAGTCCCAGCACCCATTTATCCTGAAGCAAACCATATAAGTCCACTGCTTTAAGTTCCGCTCCGGCCGTCTCAAGATGGGTAGCCGGTACACAGGAAGACAACATCACATAAACACTTAAAGGATTATACTTGCTGGATTTGAGGACATAGGAGATTCCGGCAGTCCCCATAACATTGGATATTTCATGAGGGTCCGCTATGACAGCGGTGGTCCCCAAAGGAACGACTGTTTTAGCAAACTCCGGGACTTCCACCATGGAAGATTCAATATGCATGTGAGCATCAATGAATCCGGGAACCACATAGTTCCCCTTCAGGTCGATTTCTTTCTCTCCCTGGTAAGTGCCGATCCCGGCAATCCGGTCTTCACACAAGGCAATGTCAGCCGGATAGATTTCCCCTGAAACCACGTTGACCAGCTGGCAGTTTTTAAGGACTATATCCGCTGGAATCTCACCCCTTCCGGTTTGAATCAATTTTTCCAGTATCATTATCAAATCCTCCTGCCTTAAAATTCCTCTTTCTAATTATTCTGAGGAATTAGACCTTATCTGTTAAATATTTTTCAATTCCTTCCAGACCTGTTCAGCCCTGATTGGCAATTCCCGGATTCGGGCTCCACAGGCATGGGAAACAGCATTTGCGATAGCGGCCCCTATGGGGATAATGGGAGGTTCTCCCAGAGATTTGGCCCCATAGGGACCATGAGATTCTTTTTCTTCGACAAAATAAACATCAATCTCCGGGACATCTTTGGAAGTAGGCAGAATATAGGTCGCAAAATTCCGGGTCAGAGGATTCCCCTCTGAGGCCTGATATCCTTCATAAACAGCATACCCGATTCCCTGGGCAACACCTCCCTGAACCTGGGCTATTGCCAGTTCAGGATTAATGACCTTGCCGATATCATGGACCGCTGTAACCTGGGTAACCCTCACCTGCCCTGTGATTTTATCCACTTCCACTTCAGCCACTTGAGCCATATAGGAATAGGTATAATAGGCATCCCCCAACCCTGTCTCAATATTAAAATCACAGGCAGGGGCATGAAACCATCCCTGGGCCGCCAGATGGATATTATTCCTGAAGCAAGCCCAAGCTACTTCCTTCATGGGTATTTTCTTTTTAGAGGCTCCTTTTACCAGGGCATACCCTTTTTGGAACAGGACTTTTTCAGGAGGACATTTCAGCAAGCTGGCTGCCATCGGCCGGATATTATCCGCAATCTGCCGGCTGGCATCCAAAACAGCGCCCCCGCTGATGGTTGTGGTTCGGGAAGCCACAGTCGGACCGCTGTCCGGAACCATCCCGGTATCCGCAGGAAGAAATCTGACCGCCTCCATTTTTAATCCCAGAGTCTCTGCCACAATCTGGGTAGAAATTGAAGAGGCTCCCTGCCCCAGTTCGGTTCCTCCGATAGTCACAGTGGCAGTCCCATCCGCTAAAAGTTGGACATTGGCCCCCGCCCCATCCAGGGACCATCCCTTGGCTCCCAGTGAATTCCCATAAAACCCGATGGCAATACCGATCCCTTTCCAATAACGAGACCGGCCACCCTGATTGAATTGCTCATATTCTTTTCGTTTTTGGCTCCAACCACTTTTTGATTTGACCCGTTTTATGACTTTCTCCAGCCCGACACTTTCTTTCAATAATTGCCGGGTTGCCGTTCGGCTTCCCAGTTTTAAACAATTTTTAAGCCGAATGGATACCGGGTCTTTCCCCAAGGCCGCCGCTAATTCATCCATTATGGATTCAATGGCATAATGTACCTGGGGAGACCCAAACCCTCTGAAAGCGCCGCTGGGAACATGATTGGTATAAATCGCATAAACATCCGCATGGACATTAGGAATCACATAAGCTCCGGCACAATGAACCAGAGCCCTGTACATCACAATGGGGGATAAGGTCGCATAAGCTCCAGCGTCTGCCAAAGCCAGGACCTCGATACCCGTTAGAGTTCCATCTTTTTTAGCGCCCAGCTTGATTCGAATATCAAAAGGATGCCGCTTACTGGTCATTCGGATATCTTCTTCCCGGGTCAAGACCAGTTTTACCGGCCGTTTGGTTTTCCATGCCAGTAAAGCCGCTTTAGCGCAGAATTCAGACGGAATATCTTCCTTGCCGCCAAAAGCTCCACCCGTGGGAGTCTGTATCACCCGGACTTGATTCAGGTGATATCCCAAGACCTCAGCAACAGCCTTCTGGACATAGAAAGGACATTGCATGGAACCATAGAGCGTCATAGATTCATCCAGTCCCGGAAGGGCTATACAGCCTATCGTTTCCAGATAGGCATGTTCCTGAGCATGAGTCTGATATTCTCGTTCCAGAATGATATCAGCTTGTTTCCATCCTTTTTCGGGTGAGCCATTTCGGATTTTCAAATAGGAAGCAATATTGTTATCTTTATGCAGAATGGGACTTTGGGAATCAAACCCATCTTTGGCTGAGAATACTCCCGGAAGTTTACGGTATTTCACCTTAATTCGACGGCAGGCTTCTTCAGCCACCCGGCGGGAATCTGCTGCCACAATCGCCAGAGGTTCTCCTAGATACCTGACTTTTTTATCGGCCAGACAAGGCTGGTCTGATACCACCACGCCTATCTGATTGGCGCCCGGGATATCCTTTGCCGTCATAACGGCCTGGACTCCTGGTACTTTTAAAGCTGATTGGATATCTATTAATAGGATTTCCGCATGGGGATACTCAGACCCTTTGATGACAGCCACTAATCCCTTCTCAGGATATAAGTCAGCTATAAACTTGGTTTCCCCGGTTGCCTTTTCCCAGCCATCCGGACGAAGCACTGAATGCCCCACCACTGACAGGTTTTCTATTTTCCGGGATTGAGCAGGATTTTGTTTCTTATCTTTTTGGGTCTTGGCCATTCTCTGCCTCTTGGTTTGAAGCCATATTTGCTTCAAATTACCAGAGTTAATTAATAGAGTCAAGAGATGGAAGCCCCATTTTACTCATTCAGCCGGAAGTAATCTTCAAGAAATGCAAAGGGGTTCAACGGCTTTGTTCACAATGAACGGATAGATTCTTATCGGGCCCGCCGCCCCCAGTAAACAGTAAACCAGGCCACCCTTCCCAAGGGAGGAATAATTCTAAAAAGGAGAGAATCAATGGGTTGGAGTATCATCAGGCTCTTATGAAACAGAAGAAGATTCCTCATGATAAATTGCCAATAAAATGAGAGAAAGGATATAAAATAGAATTCCTTATGCCCGTAGGAATCAAAATGGAAATCAAATGATTCTAAATCTTTGAATGTAATATAATCAGCAATAGTCCTCCACATTCGAGGAGCCATCAATATCCGATACAGATTTGCCAGAGGGTGATATTTCATAGGCTCTACCATAACAGCCACTCCCCCCGGCTTCAGGACCCTTCGAATCTCTTTAATAGCCTTAGGCTTATCCATATGAATCATAACGGCATTGGTATAAACAATATCGAAGGATTCATCCGGAAAAGGAAGAGTTTCCCCACTGCCACAAACTAAATTAATCCCGGATATCTCATTTTCCATGATAATTTCAGAGACAGCCTCAAGACGCCGGCTAGAGAGGTCCAATCCTGTAACCTGAGCTCCTTCTTGAGCCAGGATTATGGCATTCACCCCTAACCCGCATCCAATTTCCAGAATAGACTTACCTTCAATATCTCCCATCAGGTCATAGGCAAACTCTTGGGCAGGCGCTTCATAAAATTCCAATTCGGATAACAGATTAACCGGAACTTCCTCATCTTCCGATAAATTTTGAGGATCCAGGACACTGTCCCAGTATTCAGATTGTTTGGGTTTCTCTATTTTATTTTGATCCATCCGGATATATCCTTTATAAAGGGAGTTAAATTTTAACCTAACTTCTGCAATATAAAAAACATGTTAATTTTTGGATACCCTGGAATAATAAAAATTGAACCCTATCATTGTAACCTTTAATCCCCAGTAAGAATCATTTTTCATCCCTTTGTACCCCTTAATAGAGTTATTTTGACAGGCGTCAAAGATACCAACTTAAATAACACCAATGCTTAATAGATTTACCGTTCTCTCAAATTAATAATTAACTGGGTCTTTTAAATAATTGATTAACCTGCTTTATATCCCATAATCATTATTATTAAGCATCCAGAGGGGGGAGCTGAAATAACACCAAGATATTACCCCTACAGAGCATATTAAAAAAAAGCTCCATTCCCGAAGGAATGGAGCTTTATAACCATTCAATGTCCCAAGACTAGTCCATTAAGAACCAATCATTAACACTGGCCGGAACATCATTAAATACAAAGGCGCCAAAAGGACGGCCGGCAGCAAAACCAGCAGTTCCATCCGGTTCCCAGTTGGTGTATTCAGTGGTACCACCATCGGTGATTTTGTTGATGAAGCAAACATTTGCTCCCCAAACATCACCATTGACTGGAGTTCCATAACTACCTGTAATATAAGAATTAAACATGCTGAAAGGCATCTTATATTCAATGGTAGCAGTTCCATTGGCATAGGTTATAGCAGCACTATCACCAGAACCACTCCATGAACTTGCACCACTTGTACCGATTTCGTCCCAAATCAGGACTCGGTTGTTGGTAATATCAGGGAACAGCACTACATGGTAATAAGAACTGGAATAATTGCCGGCAGGGGCAAAGAAGAACTCAAAATCATCCCCGGCAAAACCGGTGCCGCTAACATCACGATCACCACTGGCCGGAGTGAAATCAAGACCCAGATACTGCTGGGGAGCCTGAAGCATGATGTAAAGATAATTGGTATCATACATGGCCTTGAAGGTCACATCTTCCTGGGCAGCAGTAGCCACGTTATCATGGGCAACTAAACCATTATTATTGACATTGGAAGCTACATCCCATTCACCAGTGGCAGCATTGCCATCAATGGTAGGAGCAGTCCCGCAGCTATTGACAGAATAAACCTTCTCAGAACCGGCTGAACTCTGAACAATAGTCTTCATTGGATAACCAACCACGATATTATCAAAATAGAAGTTGGCATTATTGATGGGATATTCCACACCAATGGTTCCAACTTGAGTGGAAGGAGCCACAATGATGGCTGTAATCTGGCTAAGGTCAGCTAATAACTGGCCAGAACCGGCACCCCAACGGTCCATTTTCCATAAGGAGTTGTAACTGTAGGCAGTGGGGGATAAGGTTTTGACGGTTGCGACACCATAATTGGCACCACCCTGGAAAGTCAGGAAGAAGGTAACCCAGTCATTGGTAGAAGAAGCAGCGCCATACATAAAGCCCTGTAACCGACGACCATTGTTATCCACCAGGAAAATGGTCGGAGTCGGATCTAACCCTTTGAGCCAGTCGCCACCCTTGAAATCAACCTTCATATAGGCAGCACCGGTGAGATTCAACGGGGTGGAAAGATTCTTGACCACCGCATAGTTGGTCCATTTGTTCAGGTGATTATAATTCAACTGCAGGCATTTGCCATCTTCACCTGCGACTACATTGTAATCAATCATGCAGGTAGACATGGCCCATGTGGTATCCCAAGCCAGTTTTAAAGAGGCTTGGTCGGTATATTCAAAGTCTTCTAATACTACTTCATTGAACTGATTAATGTCTTTTTCAAAATGAACATTATCAATATTATAAGTAAAGCTACCGGCCGGGAAAGTACCACCATTGCTGAACTTATAGACAATCTTGTTCACTCGGCGTAAATCAATGGATTTACCACTGGTTAACCAGGTATCTTTTTGAATTTCAGATAACCGCAGTTTATAGGTGGTAAAAGTGGGCTGAGCAACAGCTAAAGCAGAGCTGGATAACACGCGGACAGCCTGATTGTTTACATCCCATAATTCAATCTGGAGGCCTAAACCGGCAACTCCCACATCATTTTTTACGTCAAAACAGAAATATTCCATATCGGAAACATTCATCGGGGTAGGCAGGTAGTGGGAAAAATACCCATTATTCCACCAAGCCGCAACAGCAGTACCGGTACCATTGGTCTGGATAATCTTAAAAGAAGCAGTCCCCTCAGATTTATTAACAGCATCCGGTTCAACCGTCATGGTCCAACTACTCATAGCAGCATATCCATTAGCTACAATGGTCATTCCAGTTGTATCTTCACACACATCAATTGTTACATCGGTTGCCCATACAGCGGTACTCATCATTATGGCAGCCATTATCGCAAAATAACGTTTCATATTTGTTCTTACTCCTCTCATAATTTCTATCATAAATAATTCCAGGCATCTATAACTTGCAAGGCTTGTCAGCCTGGGTATCCCTGCAAGATCTTCCTCTTCGTTTCACTCCCTTCATTTTTAGCAGTATCAATGCATAAAATTCAATAAAAAAGGACTTATGTGCTGATAATAATACTTATTATAATTATCCTAAAGTTTATATTATTTTACCTCCCTATTCAATCTTATTATTATTCGAATTTATATTTAATATATAAATATAGTCCTTATTTATGCGATTACAATGCTATTTTGGTTATAAAATTCCTATTTTAATCGGATATCGGGAAAAGAAAGACTACAATTTTGAATAAAAAAAGAGGGAAAGTGAAAAAAGGAATAAAAATCAGATATTACTAATACAGGTATTAAAAAGAAATTATTTTAGATTAACACCAGGGAGATGGGGAGATAATGGGAGAATATTTTATTATTACTGTTGAACATATAAAGAAAAGTCCTGGGATTTTGACAGTTGTCAAAAAACTTATAGCGTTGATATAAAGGGAGTTGTTTAATAGACTCACGAAGTAACGGCATAAGAAAAGCTATTTTGGAAAGACTTTCCAGAAAATCGGGTAATATTCCCAGATACTGAGCAAAAAAGAGAGAGGCTTCTGTAAGAAAGCCTCCCTCATCTCTGGATAACGCTTTTGGTAGTTATTCAGTCATAAAACCACTAAGTTCTACAGGGACCATAGTGCCATTTTCATCGACACCCGGCCATGGAGCTGTTAAGCTGCGAATATCCCCATCGATATCGGTAATGACCGCCACCGGGGTCGTAATCGGGGTTCCATTAATCAATCCCGGAACATCAGAAGAGGTAAAATGATGGTTGGTAGCAGAAACCCAATGGCCTGGGGTTGTAGCCATCGGATCCAGGACCTGACTGTTAGCATCATAGGCAGGATAAGTAGTTTGAAAATCAGCCAGGGAAGCATAATAGACACCGCCGACCCGAGCCACAGTTGACCCGGAAAGGGCCACATACACATTATTATCTAAGCTGGTAGCGGTGGTTGTAGAAGAGTTGATTTTCCACAAGCAGGAGAAATTCTTGCCGCCACTGACTCTGACAATATTATTTTTCACTTCACAAGGTCCAGCGTAAGCGCCTGATTCAAAACCAATTCCATAACTGCCACCCAAAGCAGTCCAACCTGCCGGGAAAGAGGGAATATCAATGGAGTTATTGTAACAATAGAATCCTTCTGAAGCAGAATAATGGCGGATACCTTTATTAGTAATGGCTACGGCAGCCGGAGTTCCGGTCAATTCAAATCCGCTGATGGAATTATTATATACATAGAAACTCCCCGAAGTGCCATTTCCAGCGGATTTGCCATTCAAATTCATGACAACCACACCATCACCGGCTGAAGTCCGGCCATTTTTCAGGCTATCAAACACATTTCCGGAAACCACTACATTCTGTAAATTGTTTGAGCCGTTAAAATTAATCGCATACAACCCATAGGCTTGGGCTCCGGGAAGCATACCCCGGATGGTATTATTGGAAATAACACCCTGCCCCAAGGCTAAAGTGAAATAAAGAGTCCGGGCGTTGTTATTGCTTTCCACCCGAGAGTTGGTAATAGTGAATCCAGTAGCGACACTGCCGACAGGCAAAGTCCCACTGTTCACAAATTCTAAAGCCGCCCCCCCGGTTACCCGGCCGGTTGAACTATAAATATAACAATTCTGGATAAGGATATTATCAGGATGCAACGCTATCGTTCCACCGGTTGTTACTCTGGAACAAAAACCAATCGTGGCACCGGTATTAGCCGTTGTAGCAATATTATGAACATTGGCATTTTTCAGGATAAAATTATCACAATCTCCATAAACTCTGACAGTATATGCCCAACTGGAGTTAGCCGTTGAAGTGTTGGTCAGGGTCAGATCTCTGGAATTGCTTCCATTATTGGACCCATCAATCACAAAGTTATTGGTAGGAACCAGCACTTCAATGGTATTTCCCTGTGAACCAAAGACCAGGCTTCCGGCTAAAGTAGCTGAAGAAGCGGTGAATGTGACTACAGGTTGGGTGCCTACAGCCGGTTTAATGGTATTCACGTAAGAAGAATCCACAGTCTTGCCAAAATATACCGGTTCATTCTCTGTTAAATCATTTAGTATTTCCAAAGTCCAGTTGCCCGTAGCCGCCGTAGAATTAAAATCCAAAGAGGCTTCCAATAAACTGGCATAATCTCCACTGGTTCCAACTGTGGAAGTTCCCTGTCCGGCGGGAGCATCGCTGTATTTCTTGGCGAAACAGACCGTGGACAGACTCATAATCACTAAAACAAATAAAACATTACGTATAAAACGCATATATCATCCCTCATTATATAAGTAGAATTTAAGTAAACTTCAGATAAAAGCAGGGTCTTTGCAAAGACCCTGCTTCCACCTTCTTATCGCCTAACGACTTCTCTTCGGTTATTCCATTAATTCCATGGCCAGGGGTGCATTGGTTGCCACCACAGTGACAGCGATCGGCAGACTGATAATGCCATCGGCATCAGTAGCTGTAATCTGGGTCACTCCCGGTGCCAGTGCAGTAAACAACCCGCTGGCATCAATCGTACCGGCAGCTGTATTACTACTGTTCCAGACAATGGTCCCATTTCCACCTGACTGGTTGAACTGCTGAGTCAAACCAACTGTCAGGTTCATATTATTGGCTGGGCTCAGGATGACACCCTTCACCTGAACAGTCCCCATTCGAATAGGTTTGGACAGTTTCGAGGTGCCGGGTGAAATGGCAAACCAGGTATAGGTACTCTGATCATCCAACGTCCCATCCTGATCGACAAAATCGGCTTCAAAACCAATATATTCATTGGGGGTTAAAGCATGTACAGTCCCGGTGCCAGTGGTATTGTAGGAATCATACAGAGGTACAGAAATTTCATAGAACCTCTTACCGGCAACAGAAGTGCTGTCAATGGCCACTTGGGCGCCAATATAAGCATAATCATTCCAGGTGGTCAGATTTCCAAAACCAGCCGCACGATTACTCCCATTGGCCTTAACAATCATCTGGGTCAATAAAGTAGCGGAACTGCCTTCATAATAATTGGTCGGATTGAAGTAGAATTCCGCCAAATCTTCAGCATTCCAGTTATTGGACCAGGTATCTCCACTGATGGTCACATCATCGGCAACTTCTGCCATGATGAACAGCTTGTTGACCTTATGGTTCCAGGCCAATTTGATGTTGGTGGCATAATCAGCGACGCCTGTCCATGTTTCATTCAGGCTCTTGCAACTCCATCCGGCGGAGGTACTCTGGACATAAGCAGGCCAATCAGAGGTATTTCCATCCACTGTTATTTCAGGGATTTCCATCACTCTGACCATCTGAGGTTCATCCGTATATCTCACGGCTCCCAGCTGGAAATTACTGACGGCTGCGGTGGCAACCCCCAAGCTGTGATGCCAGTAGATGATATGGTTTGCCGTGTCAAAGGCCAGGTCATGTAAATTCGAAGCGTATGCCTGAGGCAACGTAGTGGCGACTTCAAAGACTTCTTTTTGAATGCCAGTCTGCCCATCAATCCGGATAATCAACCGATCCCGCCGAGTGGTGGCATCTGAGGTTTGATTATTCTGGTAATACTCCATGATGTATACATCATTATTAGTCGGGCAGATTTCACCTTTAAATGCATAATGCTTTTGGGGAGGATAAAAATTCTGATCCCGTGACCAAACCCCATTGGTTTTCACGAATTTAGCGAACTGCTGCCGGGTTCCGGTCGGATAGATCTGGTAAACAACCGCATTGGAAGTATCTCCAGAGGCAATGGAGGTCCAACTACCCGCCGAACTGTCACCAAACTGTTCATAGAACTGGAAGGTGGTGTAATTGGATGAGGACACCGGGATAAAGCATCGGGAGCTGTTTCCTGCAAAAGTAGTAAATATGACTGCATTCGCTCCGGCGCCTGTTACCTGGAATCCTCGGATAGAAACGCCTCCAATTTCACAAGCCAATGTAGGGGCTGCATTTTCATTCGCCCATCGGAAAATGCTACCGGTGGAATAATTCAAGGCCCAAATCACTCCGTCTTCGGTCACATCTAAATCATAGGGCATATAACCACCGGTAAAAACAGTGGTTCCCATATCCAGATTTTTCACATATTGCCCGGTCGTATCATAAACCAGGATGGAGGTATCAGTATTATTGGTCACTAGTATATGGCCAGTGGCGGGATTATAATCCATCGCTCGGTTACTGAAGCGAGTCGTTGAATAGCTGACAGACCATAGTTCTTCTAACGCAAAAGCACTGCTCATCATCATGAAAACCAGTGCCATCACTCCTAACAGCAAATAAATTTTGTTGGATTTCATTTTCCTTTCTCCTTTTACTGTGTAATAGCTGTTTTGTGTTTCGTTAGAACATAAGTAATTATTCATGATTTAATTCACCTCCTTCATTTTTTAATCTATATATCAAGTTATCATATCTATTAATATTGTTTGCTCATCGCTTCATTATGACTCTTCTTATGAAAAATAAATACGTTTTATGAGGGAATTACCTTAACACGCTATAGTTTATATATAACACATATTCTTGTCAATAGGATATATATATAAATTATGTATATTTCTATAATTATAGTCGTATTACCACTTATGTTATGGAACTATAAATATGATTTAAATTAGATACCGCCTATCCTCAACCTTTTAACCATCAAACCCTTGGAGTTGGAAACATTTCTAGAAGAAAGATGATTAGTTGCCAATCAGGCAGGGAAATTGGTAAAGTAATGAGGTATGAGAATCTGCTATATCGCCGATGGGAAGAGTATTCATACCCGTAGATGGCTGGAGTGGTTTGCCCATCAGGGACATCAAGTAGCCCTATTAACCGATTCCCCGGGTGAAGGGTGGGAAGAGTTGGGAGTTTCCCAATACCTGATAGGCAGAAAAGAAGCCAATAAGCTGGTCCATTACCTTCTCTGTGTCAAAGATATCAAGAAATTTATCAGCAAATGGAAGCCGGATATCCTCCATGGCCATTTCATAAGCGGCTACGGATATTGGACAGAGCTTTCAGAATTTCATCCCTATGTGTTAACAGCTTGGGGATCGGATATTTATTTAACCCCAAAACAAAAAAACATCTCTCGAATACTCACCTGCCGGGCCTTAAAATATGCTGATTTAATCACGGCTGACAGCCATAACCTGGCAGAGGCTATCAAAGAGTTGGAACCTTCCGGTAAAAAAGTGGAATTAATCCGCTTCGGAGTGGATACCGACCTCTTTAAACCTGAAATGGATAAATCCAGCCGCAAACAAATGCAAGATGGAGGTCCTGGACCGGTTTTCATCTCCAATCGAAGGCTGGAACCCCTCTACCAGGTAGATATGATATTGAAAGCTTTTATTGAACTGGCAAAAACCCACCCTTCAGCCCGACTGATCATCCTCCACTCCGGCAGCCAGCTGACCCAGCTTAAAGAATTGGCTCATCAGGCCCACTTGGATAATTCGGTCCTGTTTCCGGGTGAATTACCCCATCAGGCCTTGGCTGAATATCTGGCGGCGGCTGATTTTTATGTCAGTTTTCCCAATAGCGACAGCACCTCAGCCTCTCTTCTGGAAGCTATGGCCTGTGGGTTACCCGTCATCGCTAGCAATCTTCCTTCCAATCAGGAATGGATTCAACCAGGGATCAATGGCTGGCTCCCTGACCCCAATAGCCTTGAATCTTTAATCGATTCTTTCCAAGTAGCCGTCACCTCTTCAACCGAATTACTTGACTCCATGGGTACCCTAAACAGAAAAGTTATTCTCCAAAGGGCCAAATTCGCTAAAGAAATGCAAAAAATGGAAGTCCTCTACCACTCTTTACTGCATATCCTCTCCTGACCTTTTTATACCTTATATATAGGGAAAGTCTCATAATAAGAATATTTCTTATCTTAATTACTGATTATATTGAGAGAACCAGTACCTTTTTCTGTATTTTTCCCTAAATTTCTTATTTCTCCTTATTGATTCCCCTTAAACAACCGTTTCCCCCTGATTTTAAGGCTATTATCTTCCCTTTGACCCCAAGCCAGCTTACGGAGTCAGACCCAGGCTGTTACCTTCAGGCTGGGTCTGACTCCCAAGGCACCGGGCCTATAATAAGGAATGAGAACGAAATTAATATTGACAATGATTCTGATATTTAATATACTCATGGCATTAGGAACTTATTCTAAGAAACATTACTATTTAGTATAAGTTTGGTAAGAAAGGGAAGGAGGGTTGCCGCGAAGAATTTACCATAATATTCATCTCACTTACGAATTAATTCTTATCTATGTAAAAGTCCTGTACGAGTGCCAGCCCACATTCAAGGATTAATCGTAAGTCTCCAAATCACTTTTTTTTTAGGGCTGGCGTGAAATAACAACGATATGAAAGGATTTAAAATGTTAAAAAGAACTCTCTTAATGGTTTCAGCGCTTCTTTTAGTTTCGACCCTGGCATGGTCCACTGAAACAGTTATCAATGCTTATGATTTTGCCGATCAGGCTGCCGTAGATGCTGCTTTTACCACTGGCGGCAATGATATTACCTCCAATGGCGCTTCAGTTTTAATTTCTCCTGAGACCTCCATTAAAACTCAGGGCACCAGCTCCTTAAAAGTTGAATATCGTACTTCCAATGTCCGTTGGTATGAATGCTTCTTCAGACAGAATTTGACCACTCCGCTGAATATGGGTGATGTGCGAAAATTCAAAATCGATATTTATTGCGCTTCTTCTACTTTCTCTGATCAGCATGTTCCTTATGTTGTATTCTATTCTAACTCTAACAATTCTTATCGGAAAGTCTTCTGGCCGGCGGATTACCGTCTTAGCCAGGGTTGGAACACCATCACCCTCGATGTCGGTGATATGACCATCAACCCTTGGCAGGGCATCAGCAAAGAAAACGGTTGCAACCTGTCTAAAATCACCACCGTTGATTTCTTTGTCCAGAATGTTCTCAATACTGAAGGAACCAACACCTCCACAGCAACCGTCGCCGCATCCACCACTGTTTTCTATGTTGATAATTTCCGTGGTTATGACAAATCTGACCGTAGCTCCAGCGTTATTATCGAAAACATGGAATATGCTGATTTCGCAGCCATGACCACTGCGGGCTGGTATTCCACTGGTACAACAGCGGCCAGAACTCTTGCTTTCAGTCCCGAGACTGGCAGCTATGATGGCAGCAAATCCCTGAAGCTGGACGCAAGTGTTGATCTTCGCTGGTATAATGTTGGTGTCTGGTCACCTAACTTCGCAAGCGTTCAGGATCTTTCCACTGCTAAATACCTCAAGATGTGGCTGTTGGGCAACGCTTCCAATCAGACCACTTCCAGCCCCCTCCTGCAGTGGGGCTTCCAGGATACCACTGGTCAGAGAGCTTACACCCATATTAACAAAGTCTCCATTATTCAGCCTGAATGGCAGGCCATGACTTGGCCACTCCCCGGTGAAACACCTTCCTTATTCCAGGATAACTGGGATTCCGGCGTAGGCGCTGATACCACTCTGAAACTCAGCAGCATCCAGAAAATGATGCTCTTAACTCAGACCGGTGTCGAAAATGGAACCAATGCATACACCATGTACGTTGATGATTTGGAATATGGTTATACTGATTCCAGCCTGTTCCTGAAAACCAATGTCAGCTCCATCTATGCAGCCCCGAATTCCGCCGCTATCAGCTTAGTGGCTGAAGGCGTGGGTCCGTTCACATGGTCCATCTCCACTGGTATTGGGACCCTCGATACCACCTCCGGCGCAACCGTCAGCTTTACCCCGGGTGCTTCCGTTGCCGATGGGACTATCACTGTGAATGATGACACAGGTGAAAGCATTGAAATCCCCGTTTTCATTACCCCGACCTCTGCTCCTTTAGCCAGAGATTGGTCCTTAATGGAATAAGTTAGTTCTTACTTGTTCTTCTTACCCCCATCCCGGTTCTCTGGGATGGGGGTTTTTATTTGTATTCATGTTTGTCCCTTCAAGAAAAAGTTCTCTTCCTAAACGACCTATTTTGACAGCTGTCAAAATATTACCCCTTCATTATCAATGCTTTAATTCCCCAGATGAATCTCTTTTATCTAAAATTGCATATTGTCCCACCCTCTTATTTGAACAGTAATCCACAAGCTTTGTATGCCATCAAATTATTTAACATAAATATAACAAAAAAGCTTGACAAGCTATTGGGATTCTATTAAAATTCCTTTGTAATGCAAATACACACGGGTGCATTCCCTGGTTTTAAGGGAAAATTTACAAGTTATTGGGGGTGAGAATGGAAGGTGGTTTAAAAATCGACTAAAAGATATTCAAGGTACTAGTAATTATTTCGTAATAACATATCAAAACCAATGAGGATTAAGAATCATGAAAAACTTAATGAGGTTATTAGTAATTGCCAGTTTAGTGATTACCGCTGGCAGTGTCTGGGGTGTCACTATAGATGATTTTAATTATGCTGACCAGGCAGCATTACAGTCAGCCTATACCACCACCTTCACCGGCGCATCGGGAGATTGTTCTGTAACTTTAGAACTCTCCACTATTGACAAAGTAGAAGGTTCTGGGGCCATGAAAGTCAGTTTATCCTATGCCACCAGTCAAATCTGGCAATATGTTTACATGACTAAAGACCTTTCAACTTCCATTGACTTATCCAATGCTAAAAGGTTCTCCATCTGGATTAAAGGGGATTCTAACCTCCAGAAGGCCGATCCAACCCAAGATGCCAAATGCGTATTGGTATCTTCTATTTATGGAAGCACTGGATATCCCATTCGTTATGTCAATTGGAGCGGGTCCGAATTAACCACCAGTAGCTGGCATAAAGCTTCCTGGACCATCACCGATAGTGGAGTAGAAGAAAATCCATGGAGTGGGTATGGTGGAAAGCCTAACCTTACCAATATTCAAAAGTTTGATCTGGCAATTGAAATCAATGAATATTCACCCGACTCAACTATTCTTTATTTTGATGACTTTGAATGTTACGAAGCCAGTTCATTGGTCAATGAAGAAATTTTTGATGATTTCGAAGGGTATGCCAATGATTCAGAACTGCAGGCAGCCTGGGCCGCGCTACCCGCATCAGCAGCAGATACGATCACTATCCAATTAAGCACAGCTGAAAAACAGGTTGGCGCCAAAGCCATGAATGCTAATTTATTCATCAATGACTATTGGGCAAATTCTCGAATCTATAAACAAACAGCCTCTTCCAGAGATCTTTCCAATACCCATTTTGTCAAATTCTGGTTAAAGGGTGATGACACCTCCATACCGAATAAAGTGGATGAATGGAATGCCTTCTTTATCTATGTTACAGATACTGCTGGAAGCTGGGCTCGTGCCACTCTGAATGATGCTGTAAACGAAACCGCATGGAACTGCTATTATGCTGAACTGGCTGTATTAAAATACAATTACCCCAGCTGGGGTGTTGTCGGTCCCTTTGATGAAGAATATTGGGATCCCGCCGGTTCCTCCAGTGTGACTGATTTAACCGCTGTAAATGGAATTGGATTCACTTACAATTTAAACCGTGCCTCCAACCCGACAGCCCCATTAACCTTTAATTTATATTTTGATGACATTTCCTTCTTAGCTTCGACCACTAATGATTTAGTTGCCGATACCTATGCCATCAATGCGCCTCCTTCGGGAACCCCAGTAACAGTCAATGTTTCCGGCGGTTTGGCTCCTTACACCTGGACCCTTAGCGCCCCGGCATTAGGGACCTTAAGCGCCTCCAGCGGTGCCAGTGTAACCTTTACACCGGCTGCAGCGGAAGCCTTTGGAACCTTAACCATCACAGATTCTGATGATCAGAGTGTTGTGATCCCGGTTGCTGTGACCCCGACCTCGGCTCCATTAGCCAGAGACTGGGCTTTAATGGAATAAGGGTTTTATTGGATTATTTCGGATACTTTTTCCCCCTTTCCGGCCCTCCGGGAAGGGGGATTTTTATTCCTTCCGTAGGTCAACAAAAAGGATTCAAGAGCAGTAATATGTTATTTGGGTTATAATTTCCCCAATCACATCTTTTCTACGGAGGAAGGCACGACATGCACCCCCCTTTAATTTCCAAAAAAACCCTGATTGGCTTTTGCCTGGGTACTCTGATAACCGCAGGCACAGCTTTTTCAGCCGACTTACCCTCAGTAGCTCCGGCTTACACCCAGGTAGCCCCAGTCATAGATGGCAAACTGGATGATGCAGCCTGGAGCAAGGCCAGCTGGGTAGAACTGAAACACTACACTCAAGGGACTCCTGTCTCTGAAAAAACCCAGGCTTATCTGCTTTATGATAAAACGAATCTTTATATTGGGTTTAAATGCCAAGAATCCCAAATGGATAAGACCCTTTCGGATGTCACTATTGAAAATGGTCCGGTTTTTTTAGATGATTGTGTTGAAGTCATGATTGGCCCTTCAGAAGTGGTCATGCCCGGTAAATACTACCATTTTGTATCCAATATTTCTGGCATTAAGTATTCTTATGATGGAATAAATCCGGATACCAAACCTGCTTTTGAAGTCAAAACAGCCAAAGCCAAGGGGTCTTGGACAGTAGAAATGGCCATTCCTTATACCAGCCTGATTCGGAAAGATAACAATGATTCCTTCTGGAGAATCAATTTATTCCGTGAACAACAGCCTAAAAAGGAATTATCCGCCTGGAATGCCACTGATGGAGGATTTCATTCCCCCTATCAATTCGGTAAACTGACCGGGATTCTCCTGGACGGGAAATTCATTGGGTTAAAGAAATTCATTGAACCTGAAACTAATAAAGTCTCTTTGAAATCTCCAACAATTGATTTAGCTAAAGCGGTCGATCCCACCAATGAAAATATTGTTATTATTCCCAAACCCGTCAAAATGACCCTTTTGGATAATGATTTTGCCCTGACTGCCCAAACCCGGATTGTCATCAATGATAAGGCTTCCAAAGGCAATAAACAGGCCGCCGCTGAGATTAATGAGGAATTAAAAGAATATTATGGGATGGAACTGCCGATTGTTGAGGCATCCACCATTAAGAATATGGATTTTTCAGGTTGTATTGTCCTGGGAGAACCCGATAACAATCCCACCGTCAAAAAGCTCCTGGGAGAGATAAATCTGGAAGTTACCAAGGAAACCCCTGGCCCGGAAGGATATGTCCTTAAAGCGGACGACAAGACTATCCTGATTGCCGGCAGCGATGATGCCGGAACTTATTATGGGGTACAATCCCTTAAACAGCTTTTCAAAAAATCAGATAAAGGGATTGTTTCCGCTAAAGGAGTTCAAATCTGGGATAAGCCTGCTTTTAAAATCCGGTCTGTCCATGTATTAATCGATATGGATTCAGATACGGTTCACGCTAAAATGATCAGCAAACTCTTTGCCCGGTTTAAAATGAATGAGATTGTCATGGAAGCCGAACAGGGAGTGAAATGGGAATCCCGGCCTGAGGTTGTTACGAAATACGCCCTTGATAAAGATAAAGTCCGAGAATTGGTTAAATATGCCAAAGCTCATTATATGCGGGTTACCCCCCTTATCCAGTCCCTGGGCCATGGAGAATGGATGTTCAGAAACGGCAGTAACCTGGATTTCTGCGAAGATACCGAACACCCTTATGCTTATTGCGTTCTGAATCCCAAATCTTATGATTTCATCTTTGCCTTGATGGATGAGACTATCGATATCTTTGACCATCCCGAATATATCCATATCGGCCATGATGAACATGATATGTTTGGTAAATTCCCCAACCATCCTGAATGTAAATTAGTCGGCAATTCCAACCTCTATTTCATGGATACCATGAAGATTTACAATTTCCTCAAAGCCAGAGGAGTCAAAACCATGCTTTGGGGGGATGTCTTCCCCAAACCGGATTTCAAATCCAAATTAGCTGGCTTGCCTCGGGATGTGATGGTTGTGGATTGGCATTATGGGCCGGAACTGGCACAGCCTACCGTCGATTGGTACCAGGAAAATGGGTTCCAGGTCGTTGGCGGAACTTGGTTTGACCCCAGAAATATCTCCCGATTCAGCGAATATGGCGAAAAAAGGCATATTCTGGGCATGATGCAGACCACCTGGGCCGGATATGACCAGAACAGTTCCATCGTTACCCGGGAACCTCATCAAGTAACGGCCTATATCACCGGGGCGGATTATTTCTGGAATCCTGATGGCAGAAACATCAATGCCATGGGATATGACCCGGCGAAAGTCCTGAAAAGCCTCTGGTTCTCCGGCTCTGTTGAGCAAAAAAAACCCAGTAAAGGATTTTCCGTCAATCTGGATGCTTATGCCAATATGCGATTAGAAGATAATGGGACCCAGGGATTCCTGGGCCGGGGAAAGGGATTGGATTTCTCGCCCTTCTTCAAGGATGTCGCCAAAAACACATTGGTACATCTGAATGATGAAGTGAATTATCAGATTGCCAAGATACAGGGTGTTCCCGCCGGGGTAGTGCTGGCAGGAAAAGGCATCACCGGGGGATTCCCTTCCCTTATTAAAGGGATTAAGGTGAATCAGTTTGCTGATACTTTATACTTCCTGAATTCAACCTTATATGCAGGCAAGTTCAATGACCCGGTCGGCCAGTATATTGTGACCTACCAGGATAACTCCAAAGTGGTTATAGACCTGAATTATCGGAAGAATATTTCCGGCTGGCAGGATGTGGAAACCTATTATATGGGCAACCTCTCCTGGCAGGGTGTGGGAATTGAAGATGAAGGGGTCTTTATCCGCTCTATGGCATGGGTAAACCCTTACCCCGCTAAGAAAATCAAAACCATTGATTTTCTTGTCGGTACCGAAAAAACATCCCCTGTCCTCCTGGCTATCACCGGAACCACCCCCGTTAAATAACCTTATAACACCTGAGGTTGTAATGATAAAAGCCATCGCCCTGAACCAGGGAGATGGCTTTTTTTCTATTTCTCTTTGAGCCTATCCGGATAAATCCGGTTTTATTTGAGAGTCTTTCAGATTTCATCCGCTAAATATCTGGATAATAAACCAAAACCTGTTAATAAAGGAACCCAAATTCCCTATATTCATTTCAGGATATCTGTATTTATCTATACGAATCGACAGGTCGATATAAAATGGATTAGATGTTCTTTTCCGCTCTTTTTTAGTGATTGCCCAGGATTATATTAATGACATTTTCAACTAGTGCTTATTTATTCATATTTACTTATGATTTGTTCAATCTGTAACAATGTCTCTTTGTCTGAATTTCCAAGTCTTATCTTAATCAAGATATTTTGCAAATCTTTCTTATATATTTTTCTATCCATCAGCTCTTTTACAAAATATTCTTGAGAAAGTGAAGATCTGGATTCTATTAATGTTTCAAAACAATCATCATATTTTCTCATCTCAAATAATAATAATGCCTTCATAGAAATTGATGTGACATATGAAAATTCCTCTTTTTCACTTAATTTTATTGACTCATCATACTTTTCAATAGCAAGTTTATTGTTTTTAAAATACCAATAATAAATATCACCTAGTTTCATTTTAGGATAAGGGTCGTTTGGATAATATCCCTCCCACTGTTTTATAACCTTAAGTAAACCCTCATCATCCCCTTTTTTGGTATATAAAGTACTTAATGCAAAATAGAGTGTAAATATATCGTCTTCACATAAACTATTCATATTGTTCAGTAAATATAAATAGAAAGTATTAATAAAATCATCAATCACTATACAGCTAGTATTTTCATCCAACAAAAATTCTCTTTTTTTTATATAGTCCAGTTTATTTTGGATTGAGACATCCATAAGGTTGACCTTTTTTTTATTAAAAATCTCCATTCCCCCATCAGGTGGGATTATATCACTATGTACACACATTTTCCTATCTGACAAAAACCCTATATGAGAAGCTCATTTTTCTCTTTCCAGTGAAATTCGTATCCCATTCCTTCATATCGTTATCATGCTGTTCATCCTAACTTTCACTTTTCCTTTTCACATTCTCCATGGGAGTACTCCAGATGATATTAATATCCCTATGGGTATCCATTTTCGTTCTAAACCCTCCTTTCAATGAAAAGACCATTCTCCCCCTGATGATGGTATAATTTAAGAAATTTTTCATCCCGCATTTGGAGGTTATTCCCATGAAATTCAAAGCCCCCTGGCTGGTGGTAGGTTTCTGTGCTCTGGTGTTATCCGGCACAACCACCCTGGTTTCAGCTTCCTCAACCAATGATGTCCCTGAGACAAAACCAATTTATACCGCTCAGGCCCCCTTGATTGACGGAAAGTTAACTGATTCAGTTTGGAAGAAAGCCACTGAATTAGAGTTGCTTCATTACACCAAAAGGACTCCCCTGGAAGAACCTACCAAGGTCAAACTGCTTTATGACCGAGAGAATCTATATGTAGGATTTATCTGCAAAGAATCCCAGATGGAGAAAACTATTAGTGAAATCTCAACACTGAACGGGCATGTATTTACCGAAGATTGTGTTGAAATCATGCTGGCGCCCAACCAATCCGCCAGTGGTAACCGCTATTACCATTTTGCCGCTAATATGCTGGGAACCCGTTATACCAATAATTTCGGCATTGTGTCTGACCTTCCCTGGAAGGTTAAAACTTCCAGGCAAAAAGATGGCTGGTGCGCTGAAATCGTCATTCCTTTAAAAACTGTGCTGGACCCGGAAACCAATGCGGCTTGTTGGCGAGTGAATTTCTATCGGGAACAGCAACCCAAAGGGGAATATTCCTCCTGGGCTCCCACCGAAGGTTCTTTCCATACTCCGGCATTGTTTGGTATCCTCACCGGGCTGGATTTTGATGGAAAATTTCTGGGAATGACCGCCCATTTGGTTCCCCTGCAGGGTGATACCACCGGACCGGCTGTTTTCCGGCTGGAAACCGCTACGGCCCCCAAAGAATTGCCCTCTATGATTATTCCTAAACCGGTTAAATTCGAATTAAATGACAGTGAGTTTCCCATTACTCAGAACACTCGAATCATTATTACGGATAATCCAACCCCTGGGATTCTGCAAGCTGCTTCTGAAATCAACCAGGAATTAAAAGAACTATATGGAATAGAACTCCCCATACTTTCTGAAAACCGCTCAGGGTCTGCAGAAGGAAAAATGGATATCCTCCTGGGTGTTACCGGGACTGTTCATCGTTTAGATTTTCTGATGAAATCGGCCAATCTCAAGGTAACCCCTGAGACTCCCGGCCCTGAAGGGTATATCCTGAATACTGATGACAAAACAGTCCTTATTTGCGGCAGCGATGAAGCTGGAACCTATTATGGAGTCCAGTCTTTCAAGCAATTACTGAGAAGTAAAGAGGATTCCTCAATTTATGCCATTGGCTCCCAAATATGGGATAAACCGGCCTTTAAAGTCCGTGCCGCTTTCATTTCCATCGACAAGGATTCACCCACAGTCCACCGTAAAATGATTGAGAAAATCTTTGCCCGATATAAGATCAACCATATCATTGCCCAGGCAGAGAATGGGATTGCCTATAAATCCTGTCCGGAAGTGGCTGTCCGCCCTATGGCAAAACCCGAAGAAATCAAAGAACTGGTTAAATTTGCCAAATCCCATTTCATGAAAGTAACTCCCTTATTCCAGACTCTGGGCCATTGTGAATGGATTTTCCGATATGATAAGCATTTTGACCTTTGTGAAGATACCACCTTGCCATATGCATATTGCCCGGAAAATCCTGATACCTATAAATTCCTATTCCCGGTTCTGGATGAGACTATTGATATCTTTGATAACCCTGAATATGTCCATATCGGCCATGATGAAGTGGATATGCTGGGCCATTTCCCGGTCCATGAAGAATGTAAGAAACTGGGAAAAGCCGAACTGGTCTATAGGGATACCCTGACCCTTTACAATTACCTGAAAAAGAAAAATATCAAAACCATGATGTGGGGAGATATCCTGCTGAAACCCTATTTTGCAGACCATATCGACAAGCTCCCCAAAGATATCGTGATTTGCGACTGGCACTATGACCCTGCCACCACTCAACCCAGCGTCGATTATTTCCAGGATCGGGGATTCCAGGTTCTGGGAAGCGGTTGGTATGACCCCGTCAATATTGAAGGGTTTGCCCGTTATTGTCATGATAAAAAATCTCTGGGCATGCTGGATACCGTCTGGGCAGGATTCTATGATAATAAAAATATCCTGGTGAACTCTAATGCCCAGGTAGCTGCCTATATTTTATCTGCCGACTATTGGTGGAATCCTGCTGACCGGCCTAAGTTCAAACAGGATTATTATGCTTCAGAGATATTGGACCGAGTCTGGTATGGCAAAGAGGCCCTGAAACCCAAAATGGCAGGATTTGCCGTTAACCTGGCCCCCTATGCCAATCTGTATTTGGAAGATAAGGGCAATGCTTCCGGCTTTTTGAATGCCGGTAAGGGTGAAGATTTATCTGCCCTGGTTGCAGAAGCTCAAGATGGGAAAGTCCATCTCTGGGATGATGTGGTCTATCAATTTTCCACAATTAATAACCGCCCCGCAGGAATTCTGCTGAAAGGAAGAGGGTTGACCAGTCCTTTCCCTGCCAGAGTTGATAATATTCAGATAGGCCGGTATGCCGACCAGTTGAATTTCCTCCATACCTGCCTTTATTCGGCTCCCACCGGAACGGTTATTGGCAAATATGTCATCAATTACATCGGAAAATACAGCTATGAAATCCCCCTGGTCTATGGAGTGAATATCTCCGGCTGGCAGGATTGGAGCACATATTTTGGAGGCAACCTCGCCTGGCAGGGAAAAACAGCCCAGGGAAAACCCCTCTATTTCCGGGAAATGAGTTATGACAACCCCAAACTCCATAAACGGATCCTTTCGATTGATTTTGTCTGCACCCATCCGGAGGTATCCCCGATATTACTGGGAATCACCGGTTCTGTTTTTAAAGAATAATCTTTAAGCATCCAACTTTCCATATCAAGGCCGTATCCCGAATCAAAGGGTACGGCCTTTTTTCTTGCCCGTAAAAAAAACCCTCTTCCCCATAAGAGGAAGAGGGCTGAACAAATCAATATAGCGGGAGTGATCCTTTATTCCAGAATCGCCCAATCTTCTCGAATAATAGGAGCAACTGTCGGAGTGATGGTAACAGGAATCTCGATAAACTCACCCGTATCATCATACACAGTGATTGTTCCTGTCGCCACATTGGCTCCAGGAGTAAATAGTACCGTGGAACCCGATGTAGTATTCAACGTCCCGATACCCGTTGAGATAGACCAGGTAAAGGGTCCTACCCCTTCAGATATTAAAGTAATATCTGAACCATTAGGATTGGTGAATATCTGCCCGACATTGGTCTTCAGGAAAAGGGTGGCATCGGTATAGCCATATTCCAGGTCATCCACATAGATAGTATATGCATTGGTCCCGTTTTCCACTCCTGTCTGAGACCAGAGCATCATCCCATTTACACAATTCAGTTTCAGTGTAGTGTCAGCGCCAACTCCACCATCCCAGGCATCCTGAAACAGCGTCGGAGCGCCATTGGCTGTTTCACCGGGAATCGGCCAGGTCAACGACTGCCAATTTCCATTGATTATGGAGATAACATTAATGTGGGATGCAGCTCTCTGTCCGGTGGTATCCCGGAAGACCCACTGCAGCAAAGGAACTGATGTGGTTTGGTTAGAGGCGCTCCCCATTAACCACATCTTAATATATTTGGCGCTGGAAAGGTCCTGAATGGGAGAGAATGTCGGACTATAGAGCCCCACATTGTACCATCGAAGGTCAACACTGTAATCCATTTTCAGTGTTTTACTGCCATCATAACTGCCGGTCACCGGGCTATAAGTGACAGTTCGGGAAGCTGTTGTTCCACTGGCATACCAACCAGCCGTAGTCATGGCCGCATAATCCGCATATTCCATATCATTCAAAATAACACTCTGGGTCCGGTCGGATTTGTTATACCCGCGGAAATTATCTACATAATAAACTGTCGTAACTTTACTGGATGAGGAGGCTGATGTGTTTGTTCCAAGGTTCAAATTCTGGACTACAAAATCAACGGTGGTGATTTTGGCAAGGTTGCAACCGTTTTCCTTGCTAATCCCGCCCCAGGGATATATGGTCATATCTCCTACATCAATGGTGATGGTGTTCCACCCCTGATTAAGGTGGTAATCTGCCGGGGCAAAGACTTTCCGATAAACATTGTTTGAATCCGAGTAAAACATGACATAGGGAACAAACAAATCCGAAAAAGTCGTTTCAGTACAATAAATATCAATTTTGAATTTACGTAAATCACCCAGATCCATGGGGCTGGATAAAACTTCCCTGAAGGCTGCTTCAAACCATCGTATTCCAGAACTATGGTATTCTGCTCTTAATGAACTGGTGCCTTGGGTTTTAATGGTAGTTTCAGGAGAAAGAATCAATTCGGCGGCATTGTTGGTGATATCATTTCCAGTGATAATGAAAGCCGCATCAACAGCCGCTTGATTCGCAAAATCATAAGAATTGATAATTGTCTCAGCTGACCAGGCAAAAGAGGACAGAACCAGAAAAACAGATAACGAATAAAATACATTCTTTAACATGGCATATCCTTTCATCATATTCATTCCTGATTGTGAGGTTGGCCTTGTTCAAAGAAGTATAACGTTACTTGATGATACTCTTATCTCCCTGGGCCGACAATCAAAGGCCAACTGAAGATTCGGCCTCAATTATTTTCGGAGAGTCAGTGATATCCCAAGCCAAGACTATCGGTTAGTGTTCCAGGCATCCCTCCTTTAATTAAGCATGTAAAAGCTTATTCTTACCCATCGCCCTCAGTATAAACCTGAGCCCCCGCCTTGTCAATACATTTTGTAACCCTTGATATATCAATCTTTTACCTTATTTTATTCAGAGAAATAAAACCCATTGGTTCATAATAGATACCCCCTGAATATCAGAACCTCTGATATTTCTTATGCCTATCCAATAGAAACAAGCATAAAATAACCTGAGGAGATGGGTTGATGTCAACAAATGATGCTTTTCCAAAGTATCATTCCTGTTTCAGGAATATGGGGTGGAACTGTCCACTGAATACCGTCGAGAAAAATCTTCTTATGTTAAAATTTACCCAATTTAAATACAGACCGCTCTTGGAAGGAGAAGTACTGTGTATCGAATTAACCAGATTGTTGGAGTTTGCTTATTGAGTGCCTTGATGATTGTTACAGGGCCTGCAGGAGCAGCTCCTAAAATTGATACGGATTTACCGGAAACCCGGGCTTATCCGGTGGATGGGAAATTCACCCTGGATGGCTGGCTGAATGACCCTGCCTGGCTGAAGGCAGGTCCCGCTTGCCAGTTATCTGATTATAAAACTGGCGCCAAATCAAAAGAACCAACTGAATTTAGGGTTATCTATGATCAGGAGAATATCTATTTCGGGATTACCTGCTGGGAATCCCAAATAAAAAAAACCCATAGTGATTATACGGTTGACGGGCTGGGTGTCTATAACGATGATGCCATAGAGATTTTCATTGCTCCATCGGAAAAGGTCCAGGAAGGGGATTATTTCCATTTTGCTTTTAATCTTCCGGGATATCGATATGGAGATATTCTTGCCAATCGGGGCCACATGGTGGAATGGAAAGTCAAAACGGTGAACCATGGGGATAAATGGACAGCTGAAGTAGCCATCCCGTTTTCTGTATTAATGCCTAAAATCCAAAATAATGCTTTCTGGAGATTGAATGTCTGCCGCCATGAAACACCTAATGAAGAATACTCTTCCTGGTCTCTCACTGATGGAGGGTTTCATTCTTCTTATCGGTTTGGCAAACTTAGTGGATTAGATTTTAATGGGAAATTCATCTCCCTGAAGGGATTGGTCCAACCTGAGAAATCAACTTTAATTGAAGGTAACGCTCTGATTGCCATGGATCAAGCCATTTCCAAGAAAGACCTTCCCCTGGCGATTATCCCGCAACCAGTCCGATGCCGTTTCCTGGAGAATGATTTCCTTTTGACTCCTGAAACCCGAATTGTGGTCTCAGATAAAGCAGTCAAAGGGAACCTTCAGGCAGCCAGTGAGATTAACCAGGAGTTAAAAGAGTTATTCGGGATAGAGCTTCCCATCCTTAAAACTTCTCAGTTAACAAGTAATGACACCACCCCATATATCCTTTTGGGTGAACCGGATATTTGTCCCCTGATACAAAAAGAATTAGACCAACGGGGAATTAAAGTCACTCCCGAGACCCCCGGACCTGAAGGATATATCCTTCAGTCTGATTCTCAGGGTATCTTGATTGCCGGCAGCGATGATGCCGGAACTTACTATGGGGCCCAATCCCTGAAACAACTTTTTAGAAAGAATGCCAAGGGGCAGCCGGTTACTAAAGGCGCGGATATCTGGGACAAACCCTTTTTCAAAGTCCGGATGGTTCATTTCTATATCGACAAAACTGATAATTCTCACAGGATTTGCGAGTAAATTCTCACAGAAATGCGAGAAAAACCGGATAAATCCGGATTTAGGCGGATATATCCGGACAGCCTAAATCGAACAATCCTTATAATAACATCAAACATATCTTATAAACCAGGGGACTTAAAAGGCCCTGCAGCTTGTGTTTAAGGTTGCAGGGCCGAGCGACAGGATGTGCCTTGCTGGATAGGCACTTGTGAGAGCTAAATTAACTTTTCTTTGCCGTAAGTTTTGGAATCAATGATACCTTCAGATATCCTTTCCATAATCCACCTACAATAATCGAGTATGAGGATACAGCCACTGTTGAAAATCCAAGGGCAGATATAATCATTTGGTTAGGGGTTATCGGAGTTGGGATACCAAGGTATTGGTTTAAGAAGATAGATATCCATCCTGCAACCTGGCCAGCCAGATAAACTATACATATAACGGCAGCATTTTTCTGCTTAGGAAGTAACTTCTCAAGCCAGGTTCTAACCTGAGGAACCTTCTTGATCAGCCCAGTTAATAGCATTAATACCAAGACAAAAGCCCCTCCGGAGTTAAACCCTACTGGTAATTCAACCCCATTGGGGAGTTGAACGTTTATGGCTGCTGTTGGATTATCCGGATCAGGAATAGTAATATCCGTTACTTGGGCCATCACTACAACAGACATAACCATAAAAACTAGGGTAGCTACTACTAATAATAATGAGAATTTATTCAGTCGTGGTATCATTGGTTTCTCCTCTTTCTTTTATCCAGAAACATACTGTCTCTAATATGGTTGATACTTCTATACCAAGAATTTTTTCAGTTGAAGCATTAGCACTAAGGCCAGCTCCCAATTTTCCATGTAATCCATGTTGAACATGCACTCCAATACCAAGAGACTGTATATCCAGAAGGATTAACTTGGCTTTCTTCTCGCATTGTGCATAGAGCGAGGCTTCCCCTCGCATCTTATCTGATACAAGGAGACCGGCTCCTGCGTCAATGCAAATGGTATCTTGTTTTCCTGGGTAATATTTTGCCAGCGACCATTCAACAGCTGAGGATGATTTTTCATTCACCATGTCATATAAATATGCTGTTCGTGATGTCGTCCCTACTGAAATCAATCCCTTGCCGGCAGAGGATAGAAAATCATCCAGTAATCCGTAAACACTGGAGCTGGTTGTAGTCGTTGACGTAGTTGATTTATCTCCGGAGGACTCCGCCCCTGTAGATGTAACAGATACGGTGGTCGTATCTTGTCCGGTATTGGATATTGCCTGGGAAGTGTCCTGGTAAAAGGCAGAATCAACGGCTGTTTGTTGGGCAAAAGCGTTATAGGCCGCTGCCCAACAAAAGGGACAGCTCATAAAAGCCCAGAGTGATACCACAATGAGGGACAAGGTAAATTGAGCCGGTAATTTTTTCATAATCTTACTCCTTTTTGATAGGTTGATAACCTAAAGATTCTCTAGCTTCTGCCAGAGTGATAATTCCCGCAACTAATTGCTGGACAATAACCTCAGTCTTATTTTTTTTTACAGCTGCTTCTTTATCTGGATTGATGGATGGAAGGGTATTAAAAGTAATGGTGATTTTATCGACATCAATGTTCTTCAATACCAGGTGAGTCGTATAAATCTGTTCCAGCGCTCTTTTTATTAACCTCTGATAATTCCCCAATTGGCTGGTAAATTGTTTAAAAGCCACTGTGGCCCAGGTTTCAGTCGCTCCAGATGTGCGGCCTAGAAGGCTGGGTTGGATTTTGGCTCCGGAAACAACCCATTGGCTGTTGATGTCTATGATGTCCTTTACTCCCTGGGCATCTGCTGCGACACTGTGATGGGTAGCCTTCATATTGTTAAAATGACCAAATATACCTTTTTTAAGGTTCTCGGGGATTAAGTCAATAAATGATTGCAAATAATCCAGTATGCGTTTTTGATATTCTTTCTCAGTTTCAGAAGGAGCTTTTGGGGGAGGATTCACCTCAATATCCATAAGTCCCAGTAATCCAAGTTTTTTAGCCATTCCCTTCAACTCAGACTTGAATTCCTCCTGAACCTCTACAGAAGACAGAGCCGACAAGAATGGAGGAATACCATAAGGAGAACCATCGATGGTTAATAATGGTGTATAAATATAGGTATCCGTGTTTAGCTGGATTTCGTTTCCCATAACATCAATCTGCCAAGGTAAATATGAATCTTGATCCTTATCGTATGTGAAGAACACTGAGGCCGGGGGGACCCTCACAACCTTTTTAATCCCACTCATGTCTGGATAAATGACCATCTCCGTTGAGATACAGCCATACAGGGCCACCTGAGAGAGCAGCTGATTCACCAGCGAATCAGTATCCAGAATGCTGGCCAGTTCATTTAATTCCTTTGTGGCTTTTTCACTATTGGAGCCAATGACCTCTACCGTATGTCCTGTATTTCCCAGGTCAATATATAACTCATGGGCTTGAGCCAGGTCTTGATTTAGCATAACCGCTTTTTCAATTACCTTGAGCCATTCTCTGGGAAATCGAGGATCTATACCCTGCCACCGGGCTGAAAGGTTTTTCATTGTCTGATATAAATCAACAGGTTCCACCGAGACTCGAGTATTGGGGAGTGTAGTGATTTTTATACCTTTTTTGCTAAACCAATCCTTGATACCCATATTTCAGGCCTCCTTGAGATTGAGTAGCAAAAACTGGGAGGGTAGATGGTGCGTCTTCTGTTATTAATGCCGCATGATTAGCTAATGATAGAGCCCAAAATCGGTCAGCATGGCCAAGATCAGTTCTCTCCGCCGAAAGTAATATATTCCCGGAGTCAGAAACCATTTTTCTGACAGAATGCAGGTCTTCTCTCAAGTCAGTATTAATAGGTGTTCTGATTGTTTTGTCTGTATATCTGTTTTTAAGTTTAGAAGCTAATTCCATCTTGGATTTGGAGGTAAAAGTTACTGGTAACACCTTGTATTCACCCCAGGTTTTAACTAATTCTTCACCTAACTGCATACCTAAACCTGTGGCATCGATTGCGCCTCGCCGGCAAAATGAAAGTAAATGGTTGATAGTTTCCAATTGGGTGCTAAATTGGGTATTAACTAAAATAACCATTTTTCTGAGATAAAGGACATCGCCTAGTTTTTCAAGCATCATTATGACAGTAAGGTCCTTTCGGCGGCCTATATCAGCTCCCAAGTAAAGGTCTCCATGGCATAACCGAAGATCATCAATTAAGATATTTTCCATTTCACAGTTTTCAATTAGTTCATACGGCAGTAGGGAATCAACTGAATCCATAAAATGGCAGAGAAATTCAGTTTGCCAGATATCTTCATCCTTAATTCCCGCATGAAGTATCTCTGGGTCCTGGTCGAGACCATCAGTAACGGCTTGATAAATATCTGTTGTTTGGGAGTGCCATTTAGAGTCATGCTCCGCTTCTGTCCATAAGTGATAGAACATATCGTTCTTCCCTTGGGGAGTGGAAGTCACTACGACTTGATAACCCCGGGTAATTGAGGGAAACATTGCCTGCCAGATTTTCTTGTTATCAGTATGAAAAGCGAATTCATCCAGGACAATATCTCCTGAATAACCACGGGCTGTCCTGGGGTTGGATGGAAGACCTATTATTTGGGATCCATTAGTAAAATCTAAATCTAATTGTGCAAATTTTTTATCTTCAAAAAATACTTCTTTTTCATTTAAGTGAGCCTCTATTTTGCCCAGGAACTCATTGTGCATTTTGGCTTTTTCCATGAGTTCTTTAGATTGTGATTCAGAGGAGGATAAGCAAATAACCTTTCGGCGGGGATTTTCGATTGCCCGGAGAACAGCCCATAATGCTACACCGAAAGATTTACCGATTTGTCTGGAGGATAACCAGATACCAAAACGATGGGATTCCATCCCTTTTAGAAAGTGCTGTTGATATGGAAGTAATATTGGATTCATAAATTATTACTGTATTCCGTAGATCTCTCGTTTCATCATTTCAAGAAATTCAGGATCAATATTGCGTTTTTTGCCTTCATTCTCGATTTTATCGGCGGTTTCCTTGAGGTGATCCAACCGGAACTTGGTAAGCTTTTCGGATGTTCGGGATAGTCGATTAATTGAAAGGATCAAGTCCCCTGGGTCTTCAAAATCCATGTGGTCGATATTCCGAATGAATTCAAACAGGTGATTAACCATCAAGGCATGAATACCTTCCATCATGTCTGTGGTTGGATTCTCTTTAAGGGTGTCAAGGAGGCCTTTAGTTTCTTCTGAGAGTTTTTTATACTCTTCGGCCATCGAGTGATAATCCCGATATGCTTTATGGATAGCCGAACGACCGATATCGACTCCCTCAGAATTGAGACGTTCCTCAATTTCCGAAAAGGTCATTTTCTCATCTTCATAGAAGTGAACAATCTTCTCCACCAAGTCCAATAGGTCAGCCTTTTTTCGGCGGCCCATTATTCGCCATCCTCTTGGTGATCAACTTCCAAGATAATAGATTTATCCTGAATCGTCCCCTCGATAATCTCAATACCGGAAGGTGTGATTTTATAATGGTCCTCGGATTTCCCTCTTTTAATTGGATGATGGACAGTGGTTTTCTCTACATACCCTTTATCAGCGAGGAATTGGAGAGACCGGCGGATCTCCGTATCTTTGAAATATTCATAGAAAACCCCTACAACATTTATTCCGGATGTTTGGGCTGGATATATTCTGTTCAGGTAATCCAATATTTGACCACGGCAGGTTTTAGGAGGCATCGGCTTTCCTCAGCATTAAATCATCAATTTTGTCATTTAAATTTCGTATTTCTGACCGCCATCCAGAGATATCCCGGTAATGCTCTTCACGAGTGACAGTCTCTACGGCAAGATCATCCACTTTCGCTGTTATCACTTTTAACTCTTCACTACATTCTTCACGGTCTTTTTTTTGGTTGAGGGAATTGGCAATGGATTCCAAATTAGTCTGTAGTTTCTCTACCTTCTTTTCTAAGTTGAGAAACATATAGATGATCAGGCCTGCAACAGCCATCCATCCACCCGAGGAAACTATTTCCATTAATTTAATTTCCATGACTATGAGAATAGAGGTATAGAGGAAGCCTTACCAGTAACCATTGGAATGTTTGGAGAAACAATTATTTTTCTCTCAAATTTTGCGAGAAAATTAGGAATGAGTATGGTTTTTAGAAAATACGATAAGAAAGGAGTTATTGTTTATTCTTAGTTGAATCTTCGATGTCTTTATTTGCTTGAGAGTTTTTAATATGTCCCACAACGAAAATTGAAACTATTGAAGTAGCTGCTGTTCCCCCCAGAACAGTACCTACCCATGGATAGCCACTAATGGTTACATATATAGCACCTGCCCCCCAACAAAGGGCCACTACCAATCCAAAATATTGCCCTCGTATAAATATACTTTTATATGTATCCAACTGTTGTTTATCAATTTCGATTTGTTTTTTTTCGATATCAATACGATGATCTGTTTGTTTTCGAAAGGAATCAAAAATCAATTCAGCAGCTCCTGGATATACAGCGTTATACGCATTCAATACATCAGGAGAAGGAAGAGGCCCTGAATAAATCTCCGTTTTCTGATATGTTAATTCAGTACCACTAACAGAGTTATTATTTTGCTTTTTTTTAGCTAAGTGATTTGACAATGATCCTTTTTCCTCTTTACTTCTGTAAAAGCATCATTAAAATCTTTATAGATAGCTTCCCAGTCATCTATCAACACTTGTTTATCTGATTTCCTAACGAATTTGTTTTTTACCTGAGGAACAGTCACGCCAAACAAGTCAAACACAGAAATAAATCCGTTTAAAAACGTAATGTTTTTCTGTGAATCATTCAGAAAATCAAATAATTTACCTCTATGACCCATTTTGAGATCCTCCAAGACTATTTACTATCCAACCGTATTGTACCACAGAGTGGGTATAGGTAGGTATACATGGGTATAAATGGGGTAACGTAAAAATTAGTGGGAATGGTGATTTGTATTGCCGCCGGCATCGATGATAGAACCTGTAGCTGTGATATTCCCGTTCACAATTAGATTTCCGTTCACAGTAACGTAATCAGCGGATATAACGGCCGTTCCGTTAACTATAGAGGCTGTGAGGGTATGGCTACTGCGGTCATATTCAATGACTGTTCCATCCTTGAAGGCGGCATGAAACTTATCTCCGGACGAAACCGGTGGTTTATCCTGGAAATTATAGATAGAACCGAGGCAGAATCCCTGTTCCACCCCATTATCCAGAAAAGCGATCAGAACCTCTTCCCCAATGTCGGGAAGATGGTATATCTTATCCTGGCCGGATTTGGGTGTTAGAACGGGCAGCCAATAGGTCACCATACCATCCAAGTCAGGGATTTGCGCCCGGATCTTCATGGTAGTGGGGTCACTTTCAGTAACTATTCCGATTTTAGTCATGATGATTTCTTCTGAGGATTAATGCAGATATCCAACTGACAGTTATACCCTGACCTGGAGATGTTATGGACGACCTTAGACAGATAATAATCCTTGTCATAAATACCATATCCTTCGAGGATAATCCTGCCGCCGGCGAATAGATTCGGAATGCCTATACAGGTAATACTTCCTTTTTGTTCCTTCATCTGATTCAATGTGGATTTAGACTTAGTTATCCGATTGGACTGTGCTTGGTTCTCAACCCGGATATTTTCCTTGGACACAGAACCGGAGGCTTTCACTCCTGTAGCTTCTGAGGAGTGTGTCACTGATTTCAGGTCTGGATCCTGGTAATCCGCTGATACCTGGCCTTCAGGTACTGAAGATGTTTCCATTGAAAAATCGGTGATTAATTCGGGAGTGAGTACATAAGCTTCTCCGGAAGAAAAGCGATGTTCCATGGAATGGATTACCAGTTTCCCATTATTCACCTTGCAGGTATACCCATATCTCTTGGTTAAGTCCTGAATATATTCTAAATCCCTCTTCTGATGCTGAGTTTGACGAGAGAAAGAGATATCATCCCCTTGCCAATCCACGGTCAACTTTTGCCTGGTAGCAATGGCCTCTGCTATAGATTTTAACGATTGCCCTTCATAAGCCACTGTTTTAGTTTCTTGAGCTGGCTGAGATATGTTCTTAGCCAAGGCTTTGATAGAGAAAGTAGAACCACTTCGGCTTTCTTTGTATCCATAAGAATCAACAATGAAACACCCGGCATTCCGGAGCTGTGAGTCATACCCGAATTTAACCCTTAACACCGAGCCCCTGGCCGGAGGATTATCCCGGAAATAATTCCGTGGATCAGTCAATTTAAGTTGGATATCATCCGATTCTGACTCTGCCAGCCCATCATTGTCAGTGTAGGTTATGTCCAGGATATAAGGAGAAAGGATTGTCGTAATATCCTTCTCATCCAATTCTATATAGAAAATCGGCTTGGTCATTATTGGATGAAGTGAGCCAGCCGGAAGCTTTGAGTGTTATATGTCCGAGGTTGAGTGATATCCATTGTAAACATCCCAGTTTCATAAGGGCAATAAGCTGTCCTTCGCGGGATACGATAGATACCATCCTGGAGTGTTACATAACTCCATCGGTTGAGTCCATAACTCCCCCAGGTGACTGGGTAAAGTCCGTATTGACGAAGGGTTGTTACTGCCGCAGCGGACACCCCACTCCCAATGGAAAAATAGGAAAAATTGGTATAAGTGAAGGTATTTAGGTAGGCAGGAGTAGAAAAATCCCAAACCGGGTAATAGTTAGTATCCCGAGTTATTTTTATACTGTTGGCACTCCCAGGAGAAATCCATCCACCAGTAGCATAATCGATAGCTTTCCATAAGTCTGATGTAGGTGTCAGATCCACATTGGAACCAGCAGCATTATTATATGGAACTAACTGCAATTCAGCATTGTGAATTTGCATTCCCGAAACCCACTCGGTAGCATTCCCAACCAAGTCGGAAATCCCCAAAGGGGTGTTGCTATGATACCAAGATTGAGGTCCGCTTCCTGTCCATACCAACCCAGTATCCCCAGAGGGAACTCCCCGTTGATATGTAGCTCCAAAAGCGGCTGTTGATGCAGTATTCCCTTTAGGAAGGAATCCATTCTTTACGCACCAGAGGGCTATGGCTGCATACTCAGCTTGTGTCATTATGTGCCAACCAGGCCCCTTAGACCTGGTAGCTGTAAGACAGTCATCAAACGTTTTAGTAGATGAGACAATTCTGACACCAGGCATCGAAACGGGCCTATCACCAGCCCAAGTTGATTCAAATTTACCAATATAAATATAGTTTAGATCTCTTTCACCCCATTTAAATGCCGGGTGGGGATCCGTTGCAAGAGCTGAATCTAAATCACTGAGGAAGAATCTAGGGACCACGACCATAATAGAGGGATTTCCCTGATCATCGTAAAGGACAGTATTTTTACCTCCGGATGTTGCCTCTACCGATTGACGCAAGACATCTGGCACAGATATTGTAATTGGCATTATTGATTTCCTCCCATTGCCCATAGTTGGAGTTTCACACGATTAATATCGAACGGAAGAGCCTTCGGAATTGTCTGATTAATTTCATTTCCCTCAGCATCTGTGATTATCTGGACAGTTTTTCCATATCGTCTTGGAGGAATAATGATATTAGCGATATAAAAATCCCCAATTCCTTCAATAAGGTTCCCCTCTGAATCACGGGAAATATCAATGGTGATAGGGATATCTTTCTCCCTGGCTGACAGGTCAATGGTTAAGTCTCCCAAGGTGATAGTATTTTCCTGGATATCCCATTGTATTTTATCCCCTTCGTTTATATTAATTACTTCTAATGACATTTATCTTATCCTCCTAAGTGGAAAAAGGAATTAAAGTCCACCTAACCTGGACATTATCGGCTGAGCCTGTAATAGAAACATTAAAACCATTTATTGATTTGCCGGTAACACGTAATTCTCCAACATGCGGCAATGAATTTGCTGATATTACTTCTGTATGGATAGCGTAGTTAATAGTAGAAACGAGACCAGATGAGAGACTGACATAGGCATTTCCATAATAAGAGGCATACCAACCCTCAATTTCAGTAAAGATACGAAGATCAGTATATCGGTCAATCCATACACCACCCCCAGAATAGAAATCACTTAACCATGCATAATCATTGGGGGGACTGACATATTTACCAAGAACCAAGCTGCCTACCGGAACAGATTGGGCCATTTCAATTACGGGTGATCCATTATTAATCCTGGCATAAAAATACCAGGTAATTGTTTCTATCTCTGATTCATTGTGAGGTATTGTTATAAAGGTATCTGGGAAATTATATTTCTGCCCATTAATCAATGCATAGTTACCATATCCATCATCCAAATCCATGAAATAGATATCTCTCCCACTCTGTCCCTCTACAGGATAAGATGGGTCAAAGCCTCTTATGACATACCGGTTATAAATCATGATAATTCCAGATTTTGGCTTGTCATTTTCTAAGCGAGTGCCTAAGTTCACCTGCCCATCCCTGGCTTCAGATACTTCCGCTTCTACTGAATCTAGCCGGTTATCCAAAGCGGAATTAACCACATCGATCTGTTCAGTTTTATCCTTCAGCCAGAAGGTTCTGTTGGCCAACTGCTTTCCTTGGGTATTAGATACCCCATTAGCGCCGCCAAGTACATCATCAGTCTCTTCTATTTGATAAATTCCAGATTCCCAGATTTTATTTTCAACTAAGTCTGCCATGTGTGAATCCTTTCTACATCAATTTCACAAGCCAGGTTCCTTGTATTGAGATATCACTGTTCTTGGAGATGGACGGGTCAATCGTCAGCCGGGAAAATAGTGAGTAACTGTTCTCAATCGGCTGATAAATCAACCCAAACTCTTTTATATCCATATCATTCCCTGTTCCCGCCGGGAGTAACCACCGAAACTGAACTTCTCCCCTCTGGGGATAGGTTATTGATTGAATTGGGACCAACACCTGGTTAGTAAGAGCTGTCATATCTTGAGTGGTTGCATCCCCGGAGGTTCCAAAGCCAATATGGGTAATAGCATATCCAGGCTCCCCGGCAAGTAATCGCGCGAGGGCCTCCTTGCCAGCAGTAACAACCTGATTATTGAGGCTGAAAGCCCGAATCATGCGGCCATGAGAAAATACTTTTATCCCAAGATAGCCGCGAGGTTTCACTATGGATTTAACTTGCATTGGTAACCCTTTCAGTAACACAAGACCCGGCATATTTTATGGACCCGTTATACTTCCGCTGCCCATTGTAATGGTAAGTCTCAGTTATGTTGATCGGCATCGGTTCATCCGCCGCAGAGAATGAATCTTTAGTTAGGCTGGTCCGGAATCGGATATCCAGTAAATGGCTTCGAACATTCTTATAGTCGTTGATGCATTTTCTGATCCTGGTGATAGTGGCAGGATTGATACCTTTCACACTGCCGGTATCGAGTATTACCCGGAATAGATACGGTCCCGGAGAATCATACCGGCGGCTGCCATCATATTTAAAACTGCCGTCATATTTATTGTGGCCATATTCCACCACTTCAGCGTCAAAGAAACCAGCAGCCTTCAGTGATTCTGTGACAGACCAGGGAGTCCCTTTGTATTTATGCAGCTCGATGGCCTTTTTCACCATAGACCGCTTTTCTTCAAGCGTATAAGCCAGGTCATAAGATTCAAGGTGGAATTGCCAGGCTAACAGGTCAATCACATCTTCGGCCAGCTCATCAATCCGTGAATAGATAAGGACATTAATTATCATTCCAGCCAGCTGCTGATAGGAAACATCTAGGGCCTTGGTCATGGCCACTATGTTTTCATCCTGTGATATTGAAGGAGGAAGGATATCTTGAAGGTTACTCATCTTCCACTCCTCCATATAGAACCGAGGAATCGGTCAGATTAGCTATTTGGCTGTCAGTCAGACTGGTAAAAACAGGAGTTGTGACATCTACCCGCTTAACACCATCGATATTCATGATTTTGTCGACCAACCGAGAAGGGTTAGTATCCCGGCCAATCTTCGCCTTCTGCCAGGCAATATACTCTGATACGGCGGTATCAACATCATCAACAATTGATGCCTGAAGAGTTTGATAGTCCTGATCTAAATACCAGGTGAGGCTGATAGCATAATTAACCGTTGTAGGAGCTAATACGGTTACATGGTCAGTTAACGGCCTGACTTTCGTATCATTGAGAGTTGAAAGAACTATAGAAAGGATTTCTGAGGAAGGGAGAATTCCCCCTGTCAGAAGGACATATACAGCCACATCCCCAGGACTCGGAGAGGTTACCTTCACATCCGATATATCAGCATGGGCTGTTTTAGTCCAATATTCGTATGCTCCCTTAGATCCAGCATTGGAAAATGCTTCAGGAGCCAGTTGAATCCGAGACCGGAGATTATCATCGGTTTCGGCATCGGTTCCCCCGGAAGAGGTGTCCGTATTGACCCAATAGAGGACTGTGGTCGGGCTGGTCCAGCCCACCGAGCCGGATATCTGGCCGGCCAGGAATCCATTACCGGAAATACCCGCTGTTGTGCATTGGGCAGTGATTGATACCTCAGTGGATCCCGCCGGGATAGTTTTCTCGTCAGTGGTTTCCCAGGTCAGTTGAGAGGATCCGCTGCCCACATTCACACTTGTGCCAGCGGGTATAACTAAATCTGCAGTTAATTCCTGGTTAAGGTAGCATTTCAGTGTCACTTCCGCCGGAGAAGCCTCAAGCCTGGTAACCCCTAAAAGAGCTCCCAGGTAATCCAGTTTATTATCATTGGCATAAGCAAGTAAGTTTTGTTTGGCAGATTCATTGATCCCAACAGCCATCAATGCCAGGCCATAAGCCATGACATTGATTTGTAGCCGCTCTGGATCCGCCGGATATAGGGTTCTCCCTGTGGTGGACTCATATTCTGCCACCAGAAGCTTTTCATAATATTCAGGGTCTGTGACTATGAATTGAACTTCTGCCATTAATCCACCGCCCAGGAGGGAGAAACATCTTCTGATAAATCAGGAGGGACAACAATCAGGGGAATAGTGATAGTAACTCCGGAAGGGAGGAGAGGACTTGCCACTGACCCAACAGGAACAACCTCCGGATTAGCCCGGATAATTGGCTCATAAAGATAAGGGTCGCCATAATATTGATAAGCGATAGTGTCCCATCTTTCATTTTCAGAGGTTCTATGCTCCATCTTTATACCCACAAGCTGGTGTTCACACTCTGCCCCAGCTCTTTGACATAGATATCAAGGTCTATCACCAGTTTGGCCTCAGTACCGACTTTCCTGACCTCACAGGAGTTCACTGAAACCCTGGGTTCCCACCGTTCAATGGCCTCTTTAATTTCAGCTTTGATTTTCCCAGCGGTAATAACAGTCAAAGGTAAATCAACAAAGGTGTTTATATCGGAACCGAACTCTGGCCGATGAGGATCAGAGCCTTTTGGTGTCGAAAGGATAATGGTGATATTTTGCTCAATAGATTCGAGAATTCTTTTTTCAACGAGTTTCATAAGACCTAACTCAGGAGAACGTCATAAAGCTTCAAAGCACGATGAAACCAACCCATCAGGTAGATTTTCAATCGCTCATTGGCTTTACAAATTTTCAGATAATACTGAAGACGGCGAAAGACCATATCCTTCGCCATATCTAATGCCGTTAGTTGGATATCATCCCTGGAGACATCTCTCAGCATTTCCTTGGCAGGTATGACACCACAGTTTACAGCTGTATCCAAGACAACCAGATTGATGGGCCAGGCAAGCTGATCACAGTCAGCCTTTAGCCAGTATTTTTCAAAGTAAATCTGTTTTGCCTGGTCTCGGGTGAGATTCTTAATATCCAGGCTGGGGAAGGATCTTTTCGAAATCCCGTAATTAGTTTCTCCACCTGGATCGCGTGGGTCATTCACATACCCACCCTCCCAGGAGAGAACGAACTCAATGGCTTTTTCAAAATCAGTGTTTTCTGTCGGCATAATGGATATACTTTAAATGCCGGCGGGGGGCTGTTCCAGTAACCATTGGAAAGATTGGAAAATAAAAAGTATTTCTCGCAGAATTTGCGAGAAAAGAGGGGTTATTTCTGGCAGATTTCCTTCAAGTATTGAGGTAAAAGGTCAGCGGGATATGAATGGTCAACGATTTTATCCAGGTGCCACCACCAGGATTCAATAGGTTGATTATCATCCCTTGTTTGAATTAAAGAAGGGTGGTCAATTATTAGTTTAATCAGATTTATATCTGTTTTTATCACTCGAGGATCATTATCAATTGAGGCCGCATGGATAGCATCTCGTGTTGGCATCCAGACTTCCCCTGTATACATATCTAAAGCATAGGGTAAAATTGGGCCAACCCCTTTAGTTGTGGCGATTTCCCATTCTTTTATTAGTTTTTCATTTTTAGGGCTTAATTCTGAGGGTTGCCCTTTTGTTTTTGATTGCATCAATTAACCAGCTATTTGTTGATTGTTTTATTAAATAATAGGTTTTTATGCGTAAACTGTCATCATTGATAATAACTCTTTGGCCATCTTTTTCAAAGATATAATCTGTTTCAAGCTTCTGTGTTTTGTTTTTCTTATCAGATAAATATGCTTGCTGAATATAAACAATATCCGGATTTTTTATGACTTTATAGGCTCCCTTATAATAAACATCTTCTGATTCATATCCCATTTCTTCACAGTGTTTATTGAAGTGTTTTTCTGCATTGGTAACATTGTCTGAATCAGCATTCTTATACCACGATGATCCCAGGCATGAATCTATCCGGTTTTGCAGTTCCTGCCTGGTAAAACTGCTTGCATATTTATCGAGAGAATCCCTTAACTCTATTAAGTCCTGTTTATCTCCGGGAAGATTATAATAAGCATCCAGAGGGGAGACGTGGGGTAACTGACTATCTGGAATCTTCTGCCAATAAGCCACTGCCTTGCACCGGCAATGCATGTGAAAGGGTGGATATTTATTAGCGATCTCAACTGAGGGCCCGGTAACCGGCTTGGTCACAAAAGGCTTTAGGGTTTTAATAGATTCTGGCCCATGCTTCTCAATGGACTCCAATAGAGAAATTGCGTTGGAAACCTGGAATATCCGGCCATCATATGACCGACAGGTGGCGCAAGTCAGCCTGTCCCCCTGGGTATCAATCCTAAAAAGTTCAATCCCGGCTTCTGACGTTCCACGGAGCCGGCCAGCATTACGGATATGGTTCAGGGAGGTATCCAGTATCTGCCGGGCTTTTCTCTCCGATTTATCGGTCAGGTAATCCCCAAAGTTATTTAGAAATTTATCTATTCCCTTCTGGCCTATCCCGATGGGATTCCCCTTCTCTAGGTAATAACGGTCCATCCAATGCAGGACTTCCTGCCGGATGCGCTGATCTCCCTGGAAGAATTTTCCGAAGTAAAAATCATTCTGGTTCCGGATATACTTGGAAGTAGCCTGGTCTTTTACCCCAAAACTCAGGGGTTTCAGAAGACCCTGTTCATTCCGGATCTTGGCTGGAATATCAAAGATAACCGACTCTTTATCCTTCTGATAGAGGTTTTTCAGTCTGGCATCGATATTATCCAGGGTCTCTTTAGAGAGGTTAAACCGTTTCTGTAGGGATACTATCAGGTTCTTCTCCATATCAGAGAAGGTCCGATAATACTTCCCTTCTTGGCTCATTTGCTGAATAGTTTCCCGGATTGCCAGCCCCATATCAGCCTGGGAGAGTGTCACCAGCTTCTCTACTGCATCATCCCCTTCTTTATCCCATCCTCCATCTGAGAGGTTGGGATTTGAAGGTTTCTTCTCCTTGGCCAATTTCTCATAGATTCGGCCATCTGAGGTAAGAATATGAACCGGCATAGGCTACTTCACCTGCTCAATTTGCCGAAAAGTAAGCCCGTTTTTTGAGGTTGAAGTCTTGATTTTATATTGTGGCTGGCTGGTTTGGGTGGCCGCCGTAGAATCGGCTTGAACCACTCCCGGAGTGGTCTTTTTCTTCTTAATTTTCCGCTTTTCCAATGTCTTTGGGATATATTCCAGAAGGTCAATATTGCAGGTAATCTGAACATATTCGCCATTTATCAAGTGAATGAAGCTCTCTCCGGAGATTTTCTGTATAACAAAATCTCCCATCAGTTCCCCGGCAATGGTGAGTTTCAGGGGTCCTCCGGCATCCGCCGCCGCTTTTAATGCCTTATATTGTTCCCCTGGCTTACACCAAAATCTATGCCATTGAACCTGTAGGGGTAAACTTCGCAGGTCAGTGCCGAGGAACTGCAAGGACCCGGGAGCCTGGATTGTGTCCTGTTTGGACCAGGCATACGTATTTTCCTCGGTATGGCCAGACCAGGACGGGACTTCAAACTCAATATCTCCCAAAGTAGCGTATGCCATTAGTACCGCCTCCGATTCCGGTCAGACTCGATTTCTCGGAGTGCTTTCTCGACAGCGTGTTTAATGTTTTGAGCTAAAGGATCAACAGACCTGGCATCGGTTCCAGATAATTGGATATTACCGAGGTTTATGGTGACATGGATTCCCCCGCCTCCCGCTGCTAAAGTAGACCTGGATGGGAAAGACACTCCGGCCATCCCTCCCATCAGATTCTGCATGGCAGCTATGGCGGGAGCCGGACGAATAGTAGAAGCAATCGTCTCCGCTATCCTGATTCGGTGGAGTTCTTTAAAAGGTCCTTCTTTAGCGGGGGAAGAAGGTAAAAACCTTCTCATAGACCAAACCATATCTTCAACCGCCTTAATAGGTTTAGAGATGACCGATTTTAGGCCATTAAATAAAGTGGTAATGATTTTAACCCCAGCCTTATACAGATCTATCCCAAACAGCCAGCTAAACAGTTTTCGTAACAGCATGAAGGGAGCGGTTAGGGGGTTGGTATAGAGAAAGACATTTAAAAGGTTTTTCCAGTTTCCTTTAAACCAGTCCCAAATCTTTGAGAAAGTTCCCTTGATCCAGGCCAAGGTTCCTGCAATAACGGGTTTTATCTTGTCCCAATTCTTCCATATCAATATTGGGATCCCGATAAATGGGGCAAAGACAGCGATGGCTGCCAAAACT
>DIVR01000022.1 GCA_002428325.1 bacterium UBP4_UBA6127 | reverse complement strand
ACCCGACCCGATCGGCGACTCCGAGTTCTTCAGCGCGGAGTTTCGCTTGCCCGGTGAACAACTGGCTCATGTCGATGCCGACGCCGATGATTCCGTAATCACGTGCCCAGGTGCACAGCATCTCGCCCGAACCGCTGCCGAGGTCGAGCACACGCCGCCCCGGCTCCAGGCGCAACGCGGCGCCGAGCGTGGCGAGCTTCTCTGGCGTGAACGGGTTATGGATGCGGTGGGCGCTTTCCGTGATGTTGAAAATACGCGGGATGTCCAATGCAGCTCCTCCTTTTCTTTAACCATGCCATGACGGGAACATACACTCCGCCCCCCCCCTCTGGCGAGACCCACACACCCGGCCTCTCCATACGGGGGTTCCAAGGGGCGCAAGTCCCTTGGCCGCCGGAGGCATGGCCAGGCGCGACGCCGGAACCTCGCCGGGCGGTGAGAGGGGGTGCCTGTGTCGTGCTCCGCAGGTCAGGGGGTAGCCCCCCCTGGACCCTGAGAAACCGCGCTTCGTCGGGTCGCTGAAACTCGCTCAGCCGTCCCGGCCAAAGGCAAAGCGCCGAAGCTCCCTGCGGCCTTACCTCAGCGCGCCATGAGCGCGAACACGCCCCAGCCAAGGTATTCGCGCGTGTACGCGGCATAGCGCTGTGGTTCCGACGTCAGCTTGGTCCGTACTTCCTTTGCGAACTCGTCGCCGGGGTTCGCTTTGAGCCAGCGGCGCATGGTGAGCCACTTGGCCGCTTCGTACCTGTCCCAGCCTTCCTGGTCAGCCAGAACCATTTCCACGACGTCGTAGCCAAGGTCGCCGAAAGACGCGAGAAGCTCCGGAAGCAGCAGAAAGTCGGAAATGGCGTTGGCGCAGCAGCCCTTGGCCACGTCCTCCGTCGGCGGCAACCGCAGCCAATACGGCTCGCCGATGAGCATGAGTCCTTCGGGGCGGAGGCTTTTCGCCAGCAGCGCCATGGTTCCGGCCACGCCTCCACCGATCCACGTGGCGCCGAGACAGGACGCCACACCAACTTTTTCCTCGGCGACGTAGCCGGCAGCGTCATCATGGATGAACGCGACGCGGTCGGCGACGCCGAGTTTCTCAGCGCGGCGTTTCTCCTGCTCGGTGAACAACCGGCTCAGATCGACGCCAAGGCCGACGATTGCATGATCTCGTGCCCAGGTGCACAGCATTTCTCCCGAACCACAGCCGAGGTCAAGTACTCGGGCCCCCGATTCCAGACGCAGGGCCGCTCCGAGAGTGGCAAGCTTTTCGGGTGTTATCGGATTATGGATACGGTGAGCACTTTCAGTGATGTTGAATATTCGTGGGATGTCCACAGTAAAAAACCTCCTTTTATGGGTATAAATAGATTCGATCAGGACCTAATCAGAAGATGTAAGCTTTCCTGGCTGCTAAGGGAGTCTCCAGTAAGTTGTCCATGTAGACAACCTTGGGCGGAGGAAAGCATATTGATGTCAAGGAAGTCCATGCGTATTTATTGACCCGTCACCCTTGTTCAATATTTCCATACGACCTTACAAGTCGGATATAACTCATCCAGAGAGAACGAAGCATTGCACTTTTCGCAGGCACCGATGAGCGGTGGTCATCCAACAATACCTTAGACGGAACAGTATCACGCGTGTCGGGACGAGTACCACAGTAGACGCACATTCCAGTAAGACGTTCATCGATGAATAGTTTTCTTGGGTCCATAAGTCGCCTTGATTTGCTATTTTAAAGATCCCCAGTTCACTGCCTGTCTGTTGCCAAATTGTTCACTCTCGCTTGGACAGTTACCTCTCACCTCTATGCGATCCATACAAACCTCAGTATTTTTCTTTACTTTATGTTCCCAAATACGAAAAACAAGCTAATCCTATCTGACGAGTTTGCAGAGCGTCAACTTCGGGATTTTCAGATAAAAGGATAACTCCTCAATGGTCAGAACATAGTCTGACTTGTTCTCCTTCAGAAGTACCTCTACAATGTCCAGACAAAATAAAACAATCCTTATTTTACCTCATCACAAAGTGGAACTTTACATTATGTATCAGTTCGTGTCAATTGCTTTTTGAAGGCGATGCCCCCGGCACCCACAAGGTCTCCAATCTCACAGCCGTTTCCGCTGTCTGGTAATTTGTTTGCAACGGACTCACTAGTCAGGCTTTCCACAGATACCTACCGGGGGGAGTTCGAAATGTCAAAGCGGGGTAAATGTACGGTCGGGTGTAAGTCGGTGTGGACACGACTGAAACAAAGAGACCCCGAGGGGATAACCCTTCGGGGTCTTGCGTTAAATAAGAACCGTTGAAGTTCAACGGATTAGTATCAATGGCTCCCCGGGTATGACTCGAACATACAACCTAGCGGTTAACAGCCGCTCGCTCCACCATTGAGCTACCGGGGAATTATTCACCGTGAGATTAATAGTTTAACAAAATTTTCCGGGTCTTGTGAAGTCCCTTTATGAAAATATTTTCATAACTTGAAGAAAGAGAAAGTATCAAGACATAAAATAAACACCTCAGTCAATCCGGGTGATCTCTCCAGAAAGGATTTTAGCAGTGGTACCGGAAATTTCCCTGATTAATAAGCCTCCATCAATATCAATATTGGACACATATCCTTGCAGAGTTACATCTCCATCCTCTACCTGAACCAGTTTTCCCACAATATCCGAAGCGTCATTCCATTTGGCTAAGACCTTTTCCATCCCCTTGGACAGCAGTTCCTGGGTCCATTTATCCAATTTCAGCAGAACAGCTGCAAAAATTTCTTCCCGGTTCAGGATACTCCCTCCCTGTTCTATGGATAAAGAGGTGGCTTTATGGCGAAGTTCCTCAGGGAAATCATCTCTGGACATATTGATATTGATTCCAATACCGGAAACCAGGTAGGGCAATTGCCGGTTCCGGGTCCTGGTTTCAGTCAAAATCCCACATATTTTTCTGCCATTAACCAAAATATCATTGGGCCATTTAATGACAGCAGGCAGTTTGAAATCCACTGCCAGTAATTCATAAACGGCCACACAGGCCATCATGGTCATTTGGGGAGAGAGCAAATGCTGATCTCCCAACCGTAATATCATAGAAAACAGTAAATTCCGGTTGGGTGGAGAAACCCAGTTCCTGTTTTTACTCCCTCGGCCGGTTGTCTGGTAATCCGTAACAACAATCGACCCGTCAAAAGCCCCCTTCTCTGCCAGTTCCAGAGCCAAATCACTGGTAGAAGAAGTGGAAGGATAATAATAAAATCGGCTCCCGACAATCCGGGTATCGGCCAATTGAGACACTTTTTTAATATCTAAGGGAAGATATCCGGTTTCTTCATCCATAATAATTATTTATTCTCGCTATCCACCTGGATTTTCAAAGATAAATCCATGGCAGGAGCCGAATGGGTCAAGGCTCCGATGGAAATACGGTCCACACCCGTAGCAGCAATTTTAGCCACAGTTTTCAGATTCACCCCACCAGAGGCTTCCAGCTGGGCCTTACCCTGGACAAAAGCCACCGCCTTCTTCATCTGGGCCGGAGTCATATTGTCCAGAAGTATAATCTCTGGACGGAACCTGATAGCTCTTTTCACTTCATCCAAGGTTCGGGCTTCAACTTCAATCAATAATTCAGAATTCTTACGGCGGACTCGCCGGATGGCTTCTTCAATCCCCCCAGCCACATCAATATGATTATCTTTAATCAGAACCTGGTCATACAACCCAAACCGATGGTTTTTTCCTCCCCCGATACAGACTGCGTATTTTTCCAGTATGCGGCAAAGAGGGGTGGTTTTTCGGGTGTCCATAATGGCCGCTTTATGGGGTTTGACTGCCTCAACAAATTGACGGGTAAGTGTAGCAATTCCAGAAAGCCTCTGCAGGTAATTTAACAGGACTCTTTCAACTTCCAGCAAAGAGACAGCCGGTCCTTCAATTTCAGCCAGAACCTGTCCTGGCTTTACACTCTCCCCATCCCCGGCATGCCAGGTGATTTTATACTTTCGGGTTTTCACAGAAAGGGCGATTTCGGCCAGCGGCAAACCACAGACAATGCCCTTCTGTTTTGCCAGAAGCCTGGCTTTCGCTTGAGCTTTGGCTGGAATAATAGACCGGGTGGTTACATCTCCGGTTCCGATGTCTTCATCTAATGCCACTGCTACCAATTCCCGGATATGCTTCTTTTCCTGGGCATCAAAATACTTTTCAAAGGTTTCATGAGTCGTTGTTTTTTTAGCCATGGTCATCCTTTATTCAAGATAAGTTTTCCTAAAAGATAATACCCTTTCAGGGTTAAATGAGGGTCTACTTTTTTAATAGAACGGCAATAAGGCTGGATCAGAGAAGCCAACCCTCCCGTCGCAATAACAGTAAGGTCAGAAGTTTCCAACTCAGCCATGACTTTCTCAACCATCCCATCTGCCATGGCTCCAAAACCATGCAGAAATCCGGAATAAAGAGACCCTGCGGTAGAATTTCCAATAACAGGATGATTCTTTTTCTTCTCCAACTTCAATAACGGAAGTTGTTCCGCTTTCCCCAGAAGAGTCTCCCATGCTGTTTGAATACCAGTACTGATGGCTCCTCCCAGCAATATCCCTTCCTGATTCAGGACGGTAAAGGTTGATGCTGTGCCAAAGTCTATTACCATCAAAGGCAGAGGATAAACATCCCGGCAGGCAAGCACATTGGCAACCCGGTCCATTCCCAGTGATTTCACAGGATAATATTGGATTTTAATAATATTTCCCGGAAGTGGATGTTGAATTACCCAAGGCATAATTCCCCAAAAGGTCTTTGATACCCTGCAGACAGTTCTATTCTTTTGCGGCCTGACACTCCCCAAATAGATATGACTAATTTTCTGTTTACCCAGCTTGGAAGCGGCAAGCGTCTCAACCTTCCATTGGGCATGAGGGTAAGCCCCTGATAAGATTATTTTCCCATTATTAATAAGGGCATAATCAATCTCAGAATTTCCAATATCCAGTACTAGGGTCGAAGGCCTGATAGTTTTCATTAGAAATTATTATAATACGGTTATCCCAAAACCATTCTATTTACCTGAATCCGGGAAGAACTTCAATCTTGACCCATGGGATACCCAATGTTAAATTAGTCTGCATGATTAAAAAAGGGTTATTGATATCACTGGAAGGCGGAGAAGGCTGCGGTAAAAGCACCCAATCCCTTCGCCTGAAATCATTTTTAGAAGAAAAAGGGTACTCCGTCAAGATTGTTCAGGAACCCGGAGAAACCCGGATTGGCAAGAAAATCCGTTCCCTGTTACTGTCCAAAGAACATGCAGAAATGACTCCTTTGGCTGAAGTTTTGCTCTATATGGCAGCCAGAGCCCAGCTGGTGGAAGAAATAATCCATCCCTTTCTGAAACAGAGTCCCAAACATGCCATTATCTGCGACCGGTTTATGGATTCTTCCATGGCCTACCAGGGATATGCCCGTAAGCTCGGATTTGAGACTGTCCATAAAATGAATATGGCCGCCGTCAAAGGCTATATTCCTGACATAACCTTTTTATTTGATTTAAAGCCAGAAGAAGGATTGTCCCGAAAAAATGAATCTTCCAAGGGTAAAATGGACCGTTTGGAAAGTGAGTCTCTGTTATTCCATCGGAAGGTCAGAAAAGGATATCGGCTCCTTGCAAAAAGAGAACCGGATAGAATTAAAATCCTCCCAGCCCAGAAGACTCCGGATAAAGTCTGGGATGAAATTAAAAAACATCTGCAGAAATATATTCAGCCCAAAACCCGATAAAAATTCCTATATGAAGGGGGTTCTCCAGGGTCTTTTTTCTAATCCGTTTCCCTGGGTTTGACGTATTTAATAAGGACAACGGAGACTTCAAACAAGAGATAAAGGGGTAAGGCCAAGATCAATGAAGTAATCACTTCACTTCCCGGGGTTACACACACCGCCAGCAGAACCGCTCCAAATATTGCATACCGCCGATTCTTGGATAAAAGCTTATGGTCAACCAACCCCACTTTTGCCAATCCCATTAATAAAATGGGGATTTCAAAAATAAACCCTAATCCCAGCAGAAAGAAAATCACGAAATTCACCACTTCCTCAATGCCTATCAAAGGCTGCATGGAAGGAGTGGCATAGCTGATTAATATTTTTGTTCCCTGGGGAATTATCAGAAAATACCCCAAGGCAACCCCGGCTAAAAACAGGACCAGGGCAAACCCTAAAAGGCCTCGAAATACTTTTTTTTCCTTCTGGGTCAAAGCAGGCTTTACAAATTTCCAAATCTGGAAGAAGACATAGGGGCTGACCAGGATAAGCCCCCCAAAGAAGGAGGCTTTAAGCCGAATATTGAAGGGTTGTAATATCGATGTGAAATAAGTATTTTTAATGATCGGAAGGCAAGGAGCAATCAACCAATCCAGTAACTGAGCCGAAAAAATAAAAGCCACAATCATCCCCAGGGTGACAGCTACCAATACCCGGATAATGCGGCTTCTCAATTCATCAAGATGCTCAACCAGAGTCAATCTTTTTTCTTCAAGTTCATCTTCAGTAACGGAACTATTTTGTTTCATCGGATGAGGGGGGAGTAGATTCTTCTTTATCCTGTTTTATATCTTTTTTCTCGGTATCGGATTCATCATCTTCGGTATCGCTGAGACCTTTCATTTCGTCCTTAAATCCACGGAAACTCTGCCCAATAGCTCGTCCGATTTTAGGAAGATTTTTAGGGCCAAAAATAATCAAAGCAATAATGAGGACTATAATCCATTCAAATCCCTGGGGAAAACCCATTTATAAGCACCTCCTTGAGATTATTCTTAATAGTATCATACTAAAAGAGTCTCAATCCATGAAAATCATTAAGTTATAAAATAACATACCCGAGAACTCCATCTGAAGGGTTATACTCCTAATGTTTTCAGGAGTTCCAGAGCTTTTCTGACAGCATTACTTCGATGGCTGATTTGATTTTTCTCTTCCGGCAAGAGTTCTGCAAAGGATTTGCCCAATTCAGGGAAAAAGAATATCGGGTCATATCCAAACCCATGTTTCCCTTTGGGAGTATGGGAGATAATACCTTCACATTTTCCTTCTACAATCCAGGATTTTCCCTGAGAGGACACGATGGCAATGGCACAGATAAAACGAGCCTGTCTTTTATCATCCGAAACAGATTTTAATTCATCCAGTACCCGTTGAATCCGGGAAGCATCATCCGGGGCATATCGGGAAGAATAGATTCCCGGCCTACCTTCAAGGGCATCCACCACCAAGCCTGAATCATCCGCAAAAGCCCATGTTCCGGTATAGGCTGCCGCCGATTGAGCCTTAATTAATGCATTTTCCTTAAAATCTGCTCCTGTTTCCTCAGGTGCAATATAATCAGGATAGGACTCCAAAGATCCCAGTTCAAAAGGAATTCCCAGCAACATACTTTTTAATTCCATGACTTTATGGTGGTTTTGGGTCGCTATGATCAGTTTTTCCGGCATCTATATAAATCCTATGGATTATAAACTATCAATCTGGAGTACTTCTTTCTGGATATTGATGAGGTCATTTATACCGTCTTGAGCTAACTCCAGCAAAGCATCCATTTCCTGTTTACTGAAAGGAACTTTTTCTGCAGTGCCTTGGATTTCGACAAACTTTCCGGAGCCGGTCATCACGACATTCATATCCACTTCTGCGGTTGAATCTTCCACATAATTCAAATCCAGCATTTTAATTCCTTTCATAATTCCGACCGAGGTCGCTGCAACAAAGTCAGATACTGGATTATGATGGATTTTCCCATTTACCATCAAGGTGGCGACCGCATCAACCAAAGCAATGAATGAACCGGTAATAGCCGCGGTCCGGGTACCCCCATCGGCCTGGATAACATCACAATCAATCCATATCGTTCTCTGCCCGATTTTAGATAAATCCGTTACCGAACGAAGGGAGCGGCCAATCAGACGCTGAATCTCATGGGACCGGCCGGAAATTTTTCCCCGGGTGGAATCCCTCTGGATTCGCTGTTGAGCTGATCGGGGCAGCATGGAATATTCCGCAGTGACCCAGCCGGTATTAGTATTCAGAAGATGCTGAGGAACCCGTTCTTCAACCGAAGCGGTACAAATCACTTTGGTATCCCCGATTTCTATCATAACTGACCCTTCAGCATGTTTTATATAATGGCGGGAAATCTTAACGGGTCGAAGTTCACTTTCTTTTCTTCCATCATTGCGTAACAAGGAAATATCCTCCCAAAAGTATGCCGGTATTTATTCTTCATATTCAGATTGTCAGACTCAAACATTTACGGGTCCGATTCAACCCTATTATTTTACTGGTAATATCATGATGGAGCTAATTTAATTTATAGAGACTCCCCAACCGCCAGGGTAAATGGGTTGATATTTTGATTTGACATCATTCCCAGCCCTCTTTATAGTGAAAAAAATAAACCTGATGATTATTTTAAGACAAGGAATAAGGGAGTTTTTCTTTTTATGCAATATCGCCCATTTGGTAAAAAACTGGATTTAAAGGTATCTGCACTGGGATTCGGCTCTATGCGACTCCCTATAATTGGGGATAATCCCAGGCATATAGACGAAAAAGAAGCCATTCAACTTTTAAGGCAAGGCATTGATTCAGGAATCAATTATCTTGATACGGCCTATATCTATCATGAAGGCGAGAGTGAAAAATTGATCGGCAAAGCCCTGAAAGACGGATATCGGGATAAAGTTTGGCTGGCCGATAAAATGCCCTGTTGGAGTGTGAATGTCCATGAAGACCTGGATGGAATTTTTCAGGACCAGCTTCACCGACTTCAAACAGAATATATCGATTTCTATCTTCTCCATGCCCTTAACCAAAATAGTTGGAAAAAAATGTATGAGTTAGGAGCCTTGGATTGGTTAGAATCTCAACGAGCTGCAGGCCGTATTAAATATATCGGATTTTCGTTCCATGATAATCCTGATACTCTCAAAACGATTATTGATACTTACGATGGATGGGAGTTCTGCCAGATTCAATATAATTTCCTGGATACGGAAGTCCAGGCCGGGACCCAGGGGCTTCAATATGCAGCATCCCAGGGGCTGGGAGTCGTTATTATGGAACCCCTTCGAGGCGGTAAGCTGGCACAGCCTGTCGATTCCATAAAGGAAATTTGGGATTCTTCTGACCAGAAGAAAACTCCAGTCGAATGGGCCCTGGACTGGCTGTGGAATCAACCTGAAGTCTCGGTTGTTTTAAGCGGTATGTCCACCCGGGAACAGTTAAATCAGAATCTCACTTTTGTTGAGAAATCCAAACCAGGGATGTTGAATCAGGTAGAATTAGCGGTGGTAGAAAAAGTTAAGCAGGCCTATAGCTCCCTTATTAAGATTTCCTGTACTTCCTGCCGATATTGCACACCCTGCCCGGAAAATGTTGAGATACCCATTCTTTTCAATATGTATAACGAGGCCACCCTGTTTGGCAATTGGGCAGAAGTGAAACAACACTACAAGAAGTTCAAAGCGGATGGAAAGAGCGCCGATTATTGTATTCAATGCGGCGTTTGTGAAACAAATTGTCCTCAGAAGCTGCCGATCCCGGAGCTGCTTAAAGAAGTTCAAGAACATTTAGGCAAAGAGGATTGATCCTGATTCAATACCAGAGGATCTGCCAGGTTTTGATATGAAGAAGGGATTATTTTATAATTTCTCCTGATACAAAGATTTTTCTTTAAATCCTATATGGCATGAAGTAAGTCTTGAATTATAAAATGCTATAAAGATAAGATTTTCTTGTCCCCCCCGAATCAACCAATAATGCTGGAATTTTATTGGGAACTAAGCCTTTTATTTTATTTGAAAGAGGATCTGATGGGTTATCTCAAACGATACCGTAATTTCCTATCATTAATAATATTATTATTCCTGATGAATATCCCCTCTTTTTCAACCCAGCTCTGGTTGGATGAAATGGATTTGACCTCTATGTCGGCTGGGTTCGGCAGAAGCCGGGCCTGTTTATCTGTTGATGGGAATCCTCTGAGGGTGGCTGGAATGACTTATCCCCATGGGGTTGGAACCCATGCCCCAAGCCAGATGCAAATCCGGTTGGATGGAAAAGTTGCCCGGTTTAAATCCATTATTGGAGTCGATGATGAAAGTTGTCAGGGTGGTTCGGTGGAATTTATTATCTGGGGAGATAATCAAAAACTTTGGGATTCAGGAACTCTTTCTTATGGAACCTCCCAAAATATCGATATTTCACTGAAGGGTATTCATAAATTGATTCTACAGGTAACAGAGGGTAAAGACGGCATTGATTGTGATCACGCTGACTGGTTAAATGCCCAGTTTATTTATAAAGGGAAGGCACCTCAAATTATGCAGGAAATAACAAAACGATGGACTCTTAATCAGCAACAGGGAATCACCTGGGATGTGGAACATGATGGACATCTGCCTCATGAAGACCATATTGAAATGAGCGGCAGGATGGTCTCTATGATTATCCGGTATGGAGTTGATAACACTGGTTATCTGACCTTAAATCGCCATATAGTCTGGCCCATGTTAAGAACCATTCCCAATAATACCCATGCCAGCCAATCCCATCAATTCGGGATGGAAGCCTCACCTTTAGAAACCCTTGTGAAGGTCAATAATACCCCCTTAGGGAAAATCCATCTAAGCCGGGTCGAACATCGGGGGATGATAACCCTTTATGGAGAGACCTCTACCGGACTCCAGGTTCAATGGAAGATTTTCCCTTCAACTCAGAAACCAGCCATTGTAGAAAATATCACTCTGACCAATATTACTCAGTCTCCAATGGAAATGGACATTAAACCTTTCAGGGAAACCTTTGCCACCGATTCAGCCAAAGGAGTCGATGGGATTTACCTGTTGCAATCCCAGTTAATGGGTGAAGGAAAAAAAAGGGTAGCACCGGGAGAATCCTATCAATGCACTTTCCTTTTCAGCGGACGCAAGGAATCAGAGCCGGAATGGGTCCTCGACCCTTTGAAGGAAGAAAAATCACGCTGCCAATATGTGGACAGTTTATTGGATAATCTTCAGTTTGAATGCCCGGAACCGGTTCTTAATACCCTGTTTGCTTTTGCAAAAATCCGGGCGGCTGAAAGTATCTTTGCCACTAAAGGGGGTTTGATGCATGGACCCGGTGGAGGTGCCTATTATGCCGCTATCTGGGCCAATGACCAGGCTGAATATGCCAATCCCTTTTTTCCTTACCTGGGGGATAGCGGAGGGATTGAATCCGCTTTGAATTCTTATCGTCAATTTGCCCGGTTTATGACCCCTGAATATAAACCAGTTCCCTCTTCCATCATTGCAGAGGGAATAGATATATGGAATGGAGCCGGAGACCGTGGGGATGCCTCCATGATAGCTTATGGAGCTTCCCGATATGCCCTTTCTTTGGGAAATGCTCAAACAGCAGAAGAACTCTGGCCTTCCATCCAATGGTGCCTTGAATACTGTAAAAGAAAAACAAATGAGGAGGGAGTTGTCGCCTCGGACAGGGATGAACTGGAAGGCAGATTTCCCTCCGGAAAAGCCAACCTCTGCACATCCTCATTAACTTATGATGCCTTGATATCCGCCGCCTGCCTGGGTGAATCGCTGGGTAAATCACCGGACATTATTAAAGAGTATCGGGACAGGGCTGCCGTACTTCATACCGCAATTGAGTCCTATTTTGGAGCCAATATTTCAGGGTATTCCACTTACCGATATTATGATGAGAATACCACCCTTCGAGCCTGGATTTGCATTCCTCTGACCATGGAAATTATGGACAGGAAAGAAGGAACTCTGGAAGCTTTATTCTCACCCCAACTCTGGACTCCTGACGGATTGGCCACTGAAGCTGGCAAATCGACCTTCTGGGATCGTTCAACCCTCTATGGATTCAGGGGGGCTTTTGCTGCCGGAGAGACGGAGAAAGCCCTTTCTTATTTCCTGGCTTATTCAAATCGCAGGCTCTTGGGAAATCATGTTCCCTACCCTGTGGAGGCTTGGCCAGAAGGCAATCAACGGCATCTCTCTGCCGAGAGTGCCTTGTATTGCCGAGTGGTTGTCGAAGGTTTATTTGGCATTCGTCCGACCGGACTCCATTCTTTCCTGTGCCAGCCTCGACTTCCCAAACATTGGAATCAAATGGCCTTGAAAAAAATTCATGGGTATGGTCATGTTTTTGACATAGAGATAACCCGGGAAAATAAGAAGTTAAAACTGGTGGTTAAATCAGGAGATAAACTAATCTATCAATCATCTTTCCAAGATGGAGATAAGATGCCTATCCAGTTTACGGAATAATCCATAATCTTTTGAAATCTCAGCAGGAAAGGATGGGTCCCGATGCCTGACTATTTTGTTCCACCTCATCATAAAGGATTCCAGGCACTGAAAATCTGCGGTGCGCAGACAGGAAGCTTCAATGATTGTTCTTTGGCTGAAATCGAACCGGGTGGAGGTGGGCCTTCACCTTCCCACACCCATCCCCATGACCATTTATTTATTGTTTTGGAGGGAGAAGCCACTCTGGAAATTGAAGGAAAGAAAATTTCTGTCAAAGAAAATGACTCTTATCGGGTTCCGGGCCATTTATCCCATTCAGTCTGGAATGAGTCAGACCAGAAGGTGAAAATGCTGGGAATATCCTTTATACCCATTTTCCCATAGAAACAAAGCAATCACTCCCTTCCCTATATCTGTTATCCCTTTTATTTTCAATCTTATAATATTTTGACAGCTGTCAAAACCAAAGAAGGGGAAATCGAAAGGGTAAGTTTTAAACCTCATGGGAATAGGATTGCCACTAGGGAAATTGAATAAAACTCAAAAAAACGGATTCAGGGAAACTATTTTAGTTCTATCCTTATTTCTCAACCGGAAATTTTTTCAGATAATAATTCAGATCCTCATCAGATTTAAGGGGAAGGGCCCAACCTTGCTCAATCAGCACCTGATTTCCTTCCCGAAGGGGTTGTTTTAGAGGTTCTGGAGATGAATACCAACAACCAATCGGCTTTTTATCTTCCAGGGCAAATCGAACCGTATGCATGGTTCCCCCGTGCACTCCTGTTTCGACTACCAACAATTTGTCTCCCAAGGCACTGATGATTCTGTTCCGCGCCACAAAATAATTGATTCGAGGCACTGTTTCAGGAGGATATTCACTAATCAGGCATCCTTGATTTTCCAGAATCAGTTCTTCCATTTTTCGCAGGTAACTTTCCCTGATTCTTTCTAAACCAAAAGCAAGCACTCCAATAGTTTGCCCTTTTCCCTCCAAGGTACCCAGATGAGCTTCCTGATCACAGCCCCTGGCCATGCCGCTGACCATAATGATGCTCTTTTGGGCACACTGATAACCCGCTTTAAACGCCCATTGTTTTCCCATATATGTGGGATTTCGGGTACCAACGATCCCCAGGGTTTGGGGTCCATTCAGGCAGATAGGATTTCCCCGATAATAGATTACCAGGGGTGCATCCCCCCGTTGCCTTAACCGGGATGGATATAATTCATCTTCCCAACAAATCAGATGAATCCCATATCTGGCTGAACTATCTATAATAGATTCAGCCTCCTCCCATGATTTTTCAACTATTTCCTGAAGGGGTATCTTAAAATCCACCTGGGTTCGGAGTAACTTCAATCTCCCAAAGAACTCCTTGCCGTTTTGGGATTGGGGATAATCTCCAGACAACCTCATCCCAATTTCTTGGAGAGATGCTTTGCTTAATAATAAGGCTTTCTCTAATACCAGCCACTGTATGGAATTGTTTTTTATCATTGGATTTCTCTGGCCCTAGATTTTAGTTTATATCATTATAAATTTTCAACTTACCTTTTTTATTCTCCTGGAATCTCCCCTTAGTTTATACCCGGAGTTAACGGAGTGTCTCTGACCCGCTCCGTTAACTCTCCGTTCCCCTCCGAAAAAATAGTCAGTTTACTCCCCCAAAAGGTTAAATTATCAGATTGGTTTAAAAAGATTTAAAAGCTTTCTCTTGACAGGATTTACCCCATTCCCTTATGATTTTCTATACTGTTTATCTTCCCTTTGCGGGAGTAGTTCAATGGTAGAACACCACCCTTCCAAGGTGGTCGTTGCGGGTTCAAGTCCCGTCTCCCGCTCCATTTTTTCTTCCCTTTTTCAGCTCCCTGTATTATTATCTTTGGAACAATGCCTATTTCGAGTCTTACCCAATTTATTGTTGACTTTTTTACTTGACAATTCATCCAGAATACCCTAGATTCGAGAAAGACAGCATAAAGAAGAAACGTTCACGAAAAAAAGGATAGAAAATGCGTGTAGCCGTAACATATCCACCGTTAAGAGCCCCGGATGGGGTATCCCAAGCCACCCTGGGTCAGAACCGACAATTTCAATGGTTCCATAATCCTTCTTATATTTATCCGATGATACCCGCCTCCTTGGCGACTTTATTATCCAAGAATGACTTTGAGACAGCTTGGATGGATGGAATAGCCGAGGAATGGAGTTTTGAACAATACCTGGCCGAAATGAAGAAATTTCAGCCAGACTTACTATTTATAGAAACCAAGACCCCGACCGTAAAACAGTATTGGAAGATAATCGGGCAAATGAAAGAAATGTTTCCCAATTGCAAATTTGTATTATATGGGGACCATGTAACCGCCATGCCGGAAGAATCCATGCGGAATTCCCTGGTGGATTTTGTGATTACCGGTGGTGATTACGATTTTCTGGGCCTGTCGATTGCCAAATCTCTCAGGAATGGAGCAGAACTCCGTGCCGGGATTTATTATCGGGACTCGGAAGGGAAAATCGCCAATTCAGGGAAATTCGACTTAGTTGGCAAACTGGATGAGCTGCCCTGGATTGACCGTGAATTAACCAAATGGTGGATGTATGGGGAATTTCTCTATAAAAGAACCCCTTTTACATACACACTGGCAGGGCGGGATTGTCCTTATGGGAAATGCACTTTCTGCAGCTGGACCACCATCGCTCCCCGATTCAAAGTCAGAACCCCTCAGAACTTATTGGATGAAATTGGATTCCTGATTGAACACTACGGTATCCGGGAAATTTTTGACGATACCGGCACCTTCCCCATCGGCGGTTATATGCAGGAATTTTGCGAGGGCATGATTGAGCGGGGATATAACAAGAAAATCTATTTTGACTGTAACTTCCGTTTTGATTACTTTAATCCAAAACTTGCCCAGACCATGAAATCAGCAGGATTCCGCTGGATGAAGATGGGGCTGGAATCGGCTAACCAGGAAACCGTCAACCGATTAAGAAAGAAATCTGAAATCGGGCTGGTTGCCGAAAAATGCCGCATTGCCAAAAACGCCGGATTGGAAGTCCACTTGACTATCATGGTGGGTTATCCCTGGGAAACCAAACAGGATGCGTTGAATACGGTTAATTTGGCAAAATACCTGATGCGGGAAGGATTAGCTGATACTCTGCAGGGAACGGTAGTGATTCCTTACCCTGGGACTCCTCTTTATGACCAGGCCGTTGAAAATGGCTGGTTGACAGTCCCCCCGGGCGAATGGGAACGGTATGGGATGACCGAACCGGTCCTCCATGTTCCGGATATGAAACCAGACGAAGTGATGAAAATGGCTCACAGTATCTATTCGGGAGTTATTCATCCTAAATTTATCTGGAAAGTATTAAGAGATATTAAAGGGACGGAAGATATTGCGTATCTCTATCGAAGTGCCCGAGCCCTTATGGGGCATTTATTCGACTTTAAGGGAACAAGGACCTCTGATGAGCCGGGTAAGTCCAATTAAGCACCCCAAGAAATCTGAATACTATTAAAATCTATGGACTCAGTCGGATATTCAAATTCTGGCTGGGTCCTTCTTTTATCTGGATTTTTGACTGCAGGACCTGATTATCCAGAGTCCCCCAGTTATTGGCAGATAAATCATAATTTCCGGAAATACGGCTGGCAGAGACAAAAACAGGGTGATTGATATCAATTCGGTTTCCAGTAAAAACAGGGAAACTGCTGTAATCCAGATTCAGGGCGATTCCATTGCCTTTCAGGATATTCTTCCGAATCAGGGGATTTCCCCCTCCGGTATATATCCCAACATCCTGGTTATCCAGGATTTGGTTCCCCTCCACCCTGGCATTGGAATTCCATAGATGGATCCCTTCCCCATTGCCTGAAATCAGGCTGAAAGTAATTTCTGCCCTGGCCCCATCTAAATAAATTCCATAATCTGACTCATGAAGGTAAATATTTGATAAAATAGATGGAGACATTTTATCATTAGCCATTAATCGAATTCCCCGATACCCATGGACTCGTAAATTATCGCGTCCGAAATCAACCGGCAAATCGGAAGTTCCTTGGGCAACAATCCGGCCTTTGACTATCAGCCAGTTGTTACCGGCATATTGGATTGAGACCCCTGGTTCAATCGTCAGGGTCACTCCCGGAGCTACGGTAACATCCCCGATTAAACGGTAGGGTGACTTATCCCGTGTCAATACAGTATCGGTTTCAATTTGGTTCTGAATATCCGTATATCGGATATAGGAACATCCGCTTAATAGGATAAGGATACTCAGTAACAGGCAAATATTGGCAAATTTTAGGCTTTTTCTCATGGTTTTTTAGATTATCATGATTGACGCCATCTCGCAAACCATGTAAAATATTATTTCTGTTTATGCTAAGAGAGGAAAACGTACCGATGAAGACGTTTGTTTTAAAAACTAAAGAAATTCAACCCAAATGGTATATTGTTGACGCTGAAGGCGTTACCCTGGGACGGTTGGCTACTCAGATAGCCCGTATCCTGCAAGGCAAACATTTGCCGACTTATACACCCTTCATCTCTAACCGGGATCATGTTGTTGTCCTTAATGCCGACAAAATCCATGTCACTGGTAACAAGATGGAAAACAAACTCTATTTCCGGCATTCTGGTTATATTGGACATCTGAAAGTAACCCCTTTAAAAGATATGATGGCAAAAAAACCGGAAAAAGTGATTTATGAAGCCGTTAGGGGAATGGTTCCGAAAAACCGGTTAGGCCGTGCCAGCATGACCCGCATTCGGGTTTATAATGGTAATGACCATCCGCATGTCGCTCAAAAACCTGAAACTATCAAGTTCTAATCAACGATTTCTATAGGGAAACCAAAGGATCAGAAATGGCAGAAGAAAAAGAAATTAAAACCACCTCCGCCGCTGAGGAAAAACCGGCAGTAGCCCAGGCCGATAAGGCTCCGGCGAAAGTTAAAAAAGTCGTTGTGGCACATAAAGCCTCCGCCGGCAAACCGCTTCAATACCTCGGAACCGGACGTCGCAAAACCTCTACCGCCCGAGTTCGTCTGCTCCCTGGCACCGGTAAATTCATGGTCAATGGAAAGCCGATGGAAGAATTTTTCCGTAATAAACGGTTGGAACCTGTGGCATGGGAAGCCATGAAACTGGTCCAGCTTGATACTCGGTTCGATGTAAAAGCTATCGTTAATGGCGGTGGAATGAACGGACAGGCTGAAGCNNCCTGGTGCAGTATGATGAAAATCTCCGTAAACCCCTCCGAGATGCTGGATTTATGACTCGTGACCCGCGTATGGTCGAACGTAAGAAATTCGGTCAGGCAGGTGCCCGTAAACGCTTCCAGTTCTCCAAACGTTAATCAACAATTTTACTTATCCGTTACTTCAAAGGGTGCTTTGGAAAATCCCAAAGCGCCCTTTTTTCTTGTCCTCATATTTCAGAAAGCTGCTGTGATGCAGGTTCCGGCGTTTTGGGATAAAATACGGTATTAAAAAATGAATAAGAAAGCAAACCTCACCCGATTGGATTATTTACTGGCCGGACTCAGCGGGATACTGATGACAGCCAGTTTTCCGAATATTTCCCTGTCATTAGTAGCATGGGTCGCATTGATTCCCCTGCTCTGGTCCCTGCGAGGAAAATCCATGATGGATTCTTTCAAGCTGGGATGTACCGGAGGATTTGTATTTTTTTATTCATTCATGTACTGGATGAATACCCTGATTCGGTTTGCCCCGATAGTAGCCATCGCCAGCATCCTTTTATGCCTTTTCTTAGGATTATTCTGGGGCGGTTTTTCAGTTTTCTTTTCCTGGTTTAGGAAAAGATATCCACTCACTCAATGGTTATGGGTTCCTGTTATATGGGTATTAATGGAATATATCCGAGGGATAGGGATTCTGGGATTCCCCTGGGGCTGGTTGGGCTTCTCCCAGACTCAGTTCACATCATTGATACAGATGGCTTCCCTGACAGGAGTCCTGGGAATCAGTTTTCTGGTTGCTTGGAGTAACGGGCTTCTTTTTCAGGGAATGGAAGAATGGAAACAAAACAAATCAATCCCTAAATCCTGGTGGATTCCAGCCTTTTTATTTATTGGGGTCTTATTGTTTTCTGTTTTATGGGGAAACCAAAGAATCAAGTCCCCTTCCACTCCCAACCGTAGTATACAAGCCAGTATCATCCAGGGAAATATCCCTCAGGATATGAAATGGAACCCCGAAAAGGAACTGCATAATTTCCAAAAATATATCCGGCTGACCCAATCGGTGGCTTCCAGCCATCCCCAATTAATTGTATGGCCGGAAACAGCAATCAGTGATTTTTATCCCGACCGGGAGGATTTCCAGAATGAGATTCTGGATTTCTGCCAGTCTCAGAACTGTTATTTATTGACCGGAACCATTGATGGTAACGATACAGACTATTACAATGCGTTGATATTAAATGAACCTGAGGGAATGATGAATCAGAGATATTACAAAATGCATCTGGTTCCTTTTGGTGAATATCTGCCCTTGGGCAAGTCATTACCATTTCTGTTGAGGTTGAACCTGGTTCCCAGCCAGTTTTCCAAGGGAACTTCCCAGCACTTAATGGTATTAGCTGAAAATGATGGTAAGTCCTTCCATTTTGGAAACTTGATCTGTTTTGAATCCCTCATGCCCGGATTAGCCAGAGAGATAGCCCGGCAAGATGGAGACTTTATTGTTATTGTTACCAATGATTCCTGGTTTGAGAAAACCTCAGCCCCTTACCAACATCGGGATATTGCCCAATTCAGGGCCGTGGAAACAGGCAGGCCCATCATCAGGGCTGCCAATACCGGTTATTCCTGTTTTATAGACTCCAGGGGGAGGATTTTGAGAGGTTTGGACATTTATCGGGATGGAACCTTAACCATGAACCTTCCGATTGAACATTATCAAACCTTTTATACCCGATGGGGGGACTGGTTGCCGATGCTTTGCGGTTTTATCGTTCTAGCCGGTTTTATCTTCATCTTCATCCAACGAAAAGAAATTTAAAGAAATATCTTGGTTTTTAAATTCGATTATTGTATCCCTTACCCCTTTTTGTTATGTTATTAAGAACCCTTAAATTTCAAAATTTATCCAACCCACTCATGAAGGAGAGAAATACTATGCTCAAAGTCGGAATTCTGGGAACCGGAACAATGGCTAAAACCCATGCCTCCGCGTACCGGGCTATTGACGGGGTCCAGGTCGCAGCCTTTGCCGACTCGTTACCGGGAACCCTTGATATTGTTGCCAAAGAATATAACGCAAAAGCTTATACTAATTATGATGAGCTCATCAATGATTCCTCACTGGATATCATCGATGTCTGTCTTCCCACCCCTCTTCACAAGGAAAACACCATTAAAGCATTAGCCACCGGCAAACATGTTTTCTGTGAAAAACCGGTTGCCCGTACCCTGGAAGATGCCATGGAAGTCAAAAAAGCGGTTGATGCAGCCAAAGGTAAATTCATGGTGGGACATGTTGTAAGGTTCTTCCCTGAATTTATGGTCATGAAACAAATGATCGATGAAGGCAAACTGGGAACCGTGGGGATTGCCCGCACTTCCCGAATTGCCGCTCAGCCTCATGGAGTTAAGGACTGGTATGAAAATATGGAAATGAGCGGGGGAGTTATTCTCGATCTTATTATCCATGATTTTGATTACCTGAACTGGTTCTTTGGCAAACCCAAACGGGTTTATGCCCAGGGACTCTTCAAAAAGACCCAGGAAGAAATGGATTATGCCCTGGTAGTCATTCGGTATGAAAGCGGTGTAATTGCCCATGTAGAAGGAAGCTGGGCCGAACCTTCAGGTTTCAATGTGAAAGCCGAAATCTGTGGAAGTAAGGGTATCATTGATGTTGAACCCTACAAAGAAGCTCCTCTGACGATTAATCTCCGGGACCCGGAAGTTAAACAGGCGGGAGTCATTGTTCCGGAAGCTCCTGTGGAAGAAAGCCAATACACAACAGAAATCAGGCATTTTATCGATTGTATCATTAATGATAAGACTCCCAGAGTCACTGTTGATGACGCAATCTATGCCTTAAAAATCGGACTGGCAGCACTGGAATCCATTGAAACCGGTTTGCCGGTAAACATTGATTAACCTGTAAAAATGGATAAGAGGAGATAGAAAGATGATTAAAGTAGGAATTCTCAGTTGTGCGCATATGCATGCGGGCGGTTATGCCCACGGCTTACAACTCCTTCCGAATGTTGAACTTGTCGGTATTGCCGATGAAAACAAGGAACGGGGTGAAAAGTTTGCCCAGCATTTCAATATTAAATATATCCCCAGCTATGAAGAACTCATTCAGAAAGTGGATGCTGTAGTAATCACCAGTGAAAACTCTAAACATAAAGCACTCACCCTGATGGCGGCTGAACAGAAAAAACATGTTCTTTGCGAGAAACCGATTTCGGTATCAGTGGCAGATGCCCAGGCTATGATCGATGCCTGTAAGCAGAATGGGGTAAAACTTCAGACAGCATTTCCCTGCCGGTTTTCACCTTCCTTTAAAAGAGTCAAACAAGTCGTAGATGAAGGCCAGATTGGCCAGATCATCGCAATTAATGGGACCAATCATGGGTCTATGCCTGGAGGCTGGTTTACCGATAAGGAATTAGCCGGCGGCGGCGCAGTCATGGATCATACCGTCCATGTGGCGGACTTGATTCGGTACCTGACCGGAGCTGAATTTATCAAGGTCTATGCTGAAATCGATAAGAAATTCCATCCTGAGTTGAACACTGATGACTGCGGGACTCTCAGCATGACCATGACCAAGGGGATTTTCTGCACTCTGGATCCCAGTTGGTCTCGTAACAGCGCTTACCCGGTTTGGGGAGATGTTACCATGAGAATCATCGGGACGAAAGGTGTCATCAATATGGATATGTTCAACCAGAAGTTGAACCTTTATAATGTGGATGACAGAAAAGCCCAATGGCTCTATTATGGCGCCAATACGGATGCCGGGCTGATCAAATCATTTATCGATGCCATTGAAAACGATACCCCTGTTTTCATCAGCGGGGAAGATGGATTGAGAGCCATGGAACTGGCCTTGGGAGCTTATCTTTCTGCGGAAAAATGCCAGCCGGTTGAATTGCCCCTCGTTAAGTAAATACCCAAATCAACAAGTAGAATTAAAAAAAGGCCGTGGACTTCATTTTCTACGGCCTTTTCATTTTCACTATAACCCGATGATCGAAGATGAAAATATCTCTGATTCACCTTACCCTTCAGCAATCATTTCCACTAAGAGATAATTCAACAGCCAGATAAGGGACACTTTCTCCGGCTCAGCCAGGGGTCCATTGATTTTAAGGCAGGCGATTCCAGCTTTATCCAAAGCAAGCCCCTTCCCTTTGGTCCCTGATATCAGGTATTGGATATATTCCCCTAAATCAGGCTGATGCCCCACTATCAGCACATGAGAATCCACCTCAAATTTACTTAATTCTTTTCGCAAAGAATCCCTGTCCATACCCGGCCGCAAGGCATCTGAGGTTAACACTTTCCCCTCATATTCCATTTTCTCCGCCAGGGACTGGGCTGTCTGCAAAGCCCTTACCAGAGGACTGCTTAATATTCCCTCCAGCTTAACATCAAGCTTTCTTAAGGCTTTTCCAGCCTTCCTTGCCTGCCTCTCCCCATAATCAGTCAATGGCCGGTCAAAATCTTTTTCTATCCCGCTATATCCCAAATCATGAGCTTCGGCATGCCGTAGAATATATAAATACATTTCTATCGCCTTCCCTTCTCAGGTTCGTTGGCTGAAACCTATACGATATCATCTAGTTTATTATCGACCTTATTTTTATTTAAAATTTGGGTTATGCCTCGATTACCTATACCCATAAACTTGTTGTGTCCTTAGGTATCAAATATTGATGCCTCTGATTTATCACTATCTTTCAGTAAAAATAAAACCTATCCTTCAGAATACATTATTATAATAATTTTGTTAATTTTTTGTCATCTGGGCATCTGCATCCATTCCCGGATATAGAGATTATGTCCTGAGAGGGAACCGAGGGATTGAGCCTTTCGATTCCATTGAATTTTAATCTCATCCGGTTGAGCTTGCCATGACTGCATCGCCTTTTTAAATAAATCCCGATGGGCCTGCTGGCTGGGGGTTTGAGGATTCGTTGGATACACCCATTTTCGGGCATAGGGGATATGTTTACCACTCCCCTGCACATAGACTATCACCCCGGCTCCGGGTAGTTCGGCCTTCCCAGAAGCGGCCAGAGAACCCAAGGGATATTGTTTCAGCCGGATTTCTGTTTCTGTTGTGAACCAGCCTGAGAACACATTTTGCAATGCTTTTTGAGTCCTCTCCATCCAGGAAACAGAAGGGTCCTCCTGGTTCCAACCGGAATCAACCGACAACCTGAGTATTTCTTTCTCCACCTCTTTCCAAAAGCTGTTAAAGGGGATCGACATCTCCACATAAGGCCTATCATTTTTCCGTTTTCTCATTATTAGAATCTCCTTTTTAAATGGGACTGTTAACGGAGAGGGTCAGAGACACTCCGTTGCTGCTCCGAGATAATGATGTGTTGAAAAGGGGGTTGAAGGATGTATCCAAATCTAAGAGAGGATTCACACTCTGGATAAGGGCCGGGTTTGACACCAGGGTGGGGGGCTGGATTATCATCAAGCCATGGTTCCCGTCTCTGGACAGAGATGAAGATTTTCGAAGGAGGCATTATTATGCCCAATGAAACAGTATTACTGGAAGGCCATATCATTAACAATCTTTCCCTGAACCGAACCCTGGATATGATTCTTGATTCAGGAGGGGATTTTAATATGGAGGATATCCATCTGGGACAGAGGAATGAAGACCCCAGTCAGGCTGTCATTAAAGTTACCGCCCCTACCCAGGGTATTTTAGACAGTATCCTGGCATCAATCGGCAAGCTGGGAGCCATCCCTCTGGAACGCCATGATGTGAAATGGAAATCAGCCCCCAAAAATGGGGTATTCCCCGATGATTTTTATTCCACCACCAATCTGGAAACCCAAATCTGGTTCAGGAATAAATGGATACCGGTCAAGGGAATTGAAATGGATTGCGGCATTATCTTTGATCCTGACAGACTTCAGGCCCGATGTCTCCCGCTTATCCATATTAAAAAGGGGGATAAGGTCATCACCGGTAGAGAAGGAATCAAAGTCATTCCCTTGAAAACCTCCGGACAAAAAGAGATTTTCAGTTTTATGGGCAGCTCAGTCTCTTCAGAAAAACCCAAGCATCTGCTGATTCGGGATATTGCCGGACGATTGGCAGCCATTAAAAAGAATAAAGGGAAAATCCTGTTTGTCGGAGGGCCGGCTGTGATTCATACCGGAGCTGGAAAATCAGTCGCCAGCCTCATCAAGAAAGGGTATATCAATGCCCTCCTGGCAGGCAATGGTTTTGCGACCCATGACATCGAGTCAGCCCTGTATGGCACCTCCCTTGGGATTTCTCTCGAAAAGGGAACAGCGGTCCATGGAGGGCATCGGAATCATCTTCGAGCCATCAATACCATTCGTGCAGCCGGTTCCATTAAAGCTGCCGTTAATAAAGGTATCCTGAAATCAGGCATTCTTTATACCTGTGTCAAAACCCATACCCCTTATGTACTGGCAGGCTCCATCCGGGATGATGGGCCCCTTCCCGATGTGATTCGGGACTCCATGGAGGCCCAGGAACAAATCAGATATTATGCCCAGAGAGTGGATGCGGCCCTGATGGTAGGCTCCACTCTCCATGCCATTGCCACCGGAAACTGCCTCCCGGCCAGGGTTTATACTGTCTGTGTGGATATCAATCCTGCCGTGGTAACCAAATTGGGAGACAGGGGGACAGCCCAATCTATGGGAATTGTAACCGATGCAGCCTCTTTCCTGGGGGAATTGGCTCAGGCTTTGTAATCTAGGTTGATGGGTATAAATAGTGATTATAAGGCCTATGGGACTCATAGGCCTTATAGTTCCGATAAGAGATATAAAAATCAACAGAGTGGTCAATGGGAAATAAGAATCTTTTGAATTTCCCTGCGCAGCGGAGGTATCTCACCTGATTTCTGGTACTCATTGATTTTAGTCTTTGGAAATCGGGCCGCCTTCTCAAAAAAACTATTCCAATACTCCATCTCAACTTTAAAGGTCTCGGCTTGTCCCTGAGGGGAAGGAAGCAAATCTATGCCGACGAGTTCTCCCTTTTTACCAAACCCTTTTGAATTTAATATCCAGGAAAACCAGAAAGCCTCCTCCTGATTCCAATTGAGAAAAGAATTGAGAGTAACACCCCCCAGAATATTTTCTTTGAATAATAGAACAGCCATCTCCGAGGGAGACTCTGATTTATTTTTCAGGATATTGGCACTGAGTATTAATTTAAGGGAATCTGCTTTCAGACCCATTCCCCTGATTTTCTGTACCAGATACAAGGATTTGAGGGTACTGTCCAATAAGGGAATCAATCCCGCATCGCCCTGAACAGGTTCCAACATAAGCTGAACCTTTTTGGATTGAGCATATTCTATGGACTGAATGATTCCCTCCATGAATAAATCCCAGGACTTCTCCAAACCGGGAGAAATGGGATAAAGATAGGATTCACAGAAGGGCCGGATGATAACCGCCGCAGAATATTCAGCTCCCAGCTCAATCGCTCCTTTGACCAATTGAAGAACTTCATCCCTTTTTCGTTTCAAGGGGTTTATGAATCCCCCTTCCCGATATTGGGATAACCGGGAATAAGCGACTTCAATAGAGGGGATTTTCTTTGCACCCGTTACCTTCATAATAAGGCTGGCATTATTTTCATGGAGTTCAATAGGGTATTTATATTCAATTCCCCCAATCATATCTCCCATCTCATCCAGGATGCGAAGGGTTCTATCCACCGGGGATTCATTGCCATACTCAGGATGATACCCATGAGGCATCAGGGAACTTTGACCTATACCAAAAGAAGATAATTTAAGGGTATAACACAGCTGTTTCATTCCTCATTAACCTTTCAAAAATATGACTTATGATTAAGAATTGGCAATCTCTTTTGCTTTTATCAGGAGGCCCGGGTCCAAAGATTCTTCCAGCAGATTTATGTTAGTCCTTACATGGGAGGCTGTCCGGGTACCTGCCAGAACTGAGGTGATATAAGGATTTTCATAAATGAACAGTAATGCCAAAGCCGTCAGCTTCTGGGCATCTCCCCCCAGTAATTCCAGAAAGGCGTTGATTTTCTTTTGATTGGAAGGGGTTTCTTTATCCAAATGAGCCATCACCCGGGGAGTCAGCCTGCCATATCCCAATCCACCCCGCAAAAGAACCCCAATCTTCTTGTGGCCGCATGACTCTATCAACTCAGTATCCTTAGTATTCAAAAGGCTGTAATCCAATTGCATGACATCAAAAGCCCCTGACTCGATACAGTCCTTTGCCACTTGCCCATAAATGGAAGCTCCCAGGAATTTAACCTTTCCTTCGTCTCTGGCATCCTGCATAGCTTTGAGGGTCTCCCCTGTTTCCAGAACTCTCTCAGGCTCCGGGCCGAAATGTATTTGCATTAAATCAATACAATCGGTTTTCAAGGTTTTCAAACTCAGGTCAATAGAAGATTTCACTGCTTCATAACTGAAATCGTAATAAGTCGAAGGTTCAGTAGAATGCTCCCCGCATTTACTGGCAAGGAAATATTCATTTCTACGATGGGATATATATCTGCCGATCCGTTCTTCACTTCGATGGTAAGCTCTGGCAGTGTCAATTAAATTTATCCCTAAATCTAGTACCGAATTCAAGGTATCATCGGCCTCTTCATTCTCAGGCCGTTTTCGTTCTTCAAGAGAACCCAATCCCCAATCCCTGCCAATTTCCAAGGCGCCGAAACCCAGAAAAGTAACGGCAGCTCCGGTAGAACCCAGGATTCTTTTTTCAAGTCCTTTTGCCATCATAATTCCTTCCTTTCGAGGAAACTCTTAACGGGTATTATACCATTGGAAAGATAATGGAAAGTAACTCCCCTTATTGACACCCCCGGGGATATTTTGTTATTCTAATTTATTGTTACAGGTGTCCGACCGTCATGACGGACGGTTCGGGTAAAAGGGAAGATGGTGTAATTCCATCACGGTCCCGCCACTGTATTGGGTTACGAACCCCGTATCACGTCACTGTGTGGCCTTTACACATGGGAAGACACGGAAAGTAGAGTGACCCCTGAGTCAGGAAACCTGCCTGTAATACTTCATCGAAATCCCTTCGGAGTAAAGGGGTGGCGACTCATCATCTGCCCAAAGAACAGACTGAGTGACTTACCTGCTTTTCCTCCGATATGAAGAGGAGTTGTATCGGTATGCGATGGACATACTGGTTAAATCAGCCCATGAAATTTATTTCTCATATTAAGCCCTTATGCTTTACCGGGCTTGCCATTGCTTTATTATCAATCTTTCTCAGCCAACCGGCTCTTTCCAGGACTTATCAGGATGAGTTAGGCCATATAATCCAGTTGGGTGACCAACCTCCCCAAAGGATTATCTCTCTGGCTCCTAATATCACCGAGATATTATATGCCTTGGACGCTGATAAGCAGCTGGTGGGTGTAACTGATTACTGTCTCTATCCGCCTCAAGCCAAATCGAAATCCAAAGTCGGCGGCTTCATCAATCCCAACCTGGAGAAAATTGTTGCCCTCCGGCCGGATATTGTCCTGATTTCGGCTGACAGTAACCAACAAACAGTCTATGACCAGCTTCTTCGGCTAAAAATAAAAGTTTATGTCATTAATCCGGATAATCTGGAAAAGACCTGGGCGACTATCTTACATCTGGGAGAAATATCTGGCCACTCCCAAAAAGCCCAAGCCCTGGTCGGCTCCCTGAAAAAAAGAGTCAATGCAGTACAGGCTAAGGTCAAAGGCAAATCTCGGCCCAGGGTACTGTTCCTTTGGTCGGAAAACCCTCTGATCACAGCCGGTCCCCACACCTTTACCCATGATTTGATTGAAAAAGCCGGGGGAATTAATATCGCCGCCTCAGCCCCGGTAAAATACCCCAAATACAGTATGGAAGAAATCATTCGTATCCAGCCGGAGATAATCATCTCAGGCGATATGGGGACACAGGCTAAAGTATCTGAGAAAAACTCCATCTGGCAAAACTATAAAGTCATCCCAGCTGTTCAAAACAACCAGATTTATGCCATCAATCCTGATTTTCTGGCAAGACCGGCTCCTTCAATTGTCGAGGGTTTGGAAGAGATGGCAAAACTGATTCATCCTGAGTTATTTAAGAAAGGCACCCGATAAATGGAGAGGACTGATTCCAGAAAATCAAAAACTTTTCAGGCTCATCTTCCTTACCAGAAATGGCTCATCTCCATTTCAGGCTTAGGCTTTCTGGCAATCATAGTCTTTTGTATTGCCTGCGGGATGGGGTCGGTCTCTATCTCCCCCTGGACCACTGCCAAAATCCTGACCCATCACTGGCTCTTCATCCCCTGGCCTGTTACCTGGACGCCCATTGAGGAGACTATCTTGTTGGATATTAGAGTCCCCAGAGTTTTGCTGGCATTGGTGGCAGGCATTTCTTTAGCCAGTTCAGGCTCAGTGTTCCAGAGCCTCCTTCGAAATCCACTGGCAGACCCCTTTGTAATTGGAGTCAGCACCGGAGCCGCTCTGGGAGCCATTATTGCCATGGCCCTAAATCTTCAGGCTTCTGCCTGGGGAGTCTGGGGAGTTCCCCTGCTCTCCTTTGGCGGGGGATTGTTGACTATCCTGTTGATATTAGCTATCGCCCAAAACCGGGGAAAGGTCTATGCTCAAACCCTTCTGCTGGCTGGAGTGATAGTGAATGCATTTTTTTCCGCATTGATAATGTTTATTACATCCATCATGGACCCTAACCGGATTCAAACATATATGTTCTGGCTCATTGGACATCTGGATTCTCCGGATACCCGATTACTGGGAGTCTGCTCCCTGTATGTCGCCGTTGGCTGGGTCATCCTCTTTGCCCAGTCAAGAGCCCTTAATGCCATGAGTTTTGGCGAAGAAACGGCTATCCAGCTAGGTATCCGGGTAGAGAGAACCAAACGAATTGCCTTTGTAGCAGCTGCCTTGATGGCTGGAGCGGTTGTCAGCCTCAGCGGCATCATCGGATTTATCGGGCTGATTATTCCCCATCTCATCAGAAGCCTGGTGGGGTCTGACCATCGGGTACTGCTCCCGGCATCGGCCATCGGGGGCGGCGCTTTTCTGATGGCAGCGGATACTCTGGCCCGGACTGTCATAGCCCCTACTGAATTACCGGTCGGAGTGGTTACCGCCTTATTTGGCGCGCCTTTTTTCCTCTATATCCTGAGAAGCAGATATTGGAAACATTTTTAAATGAATTCTCTCATCGACATCCAAAACTTGGTTTTTAAATATGGACCTCAATTAGTCCTAAAGGGAATTTCCTTTTCACTTAATGGAGGGGAAATCAACGGTATTATTGGACCCAATGGCGCAGGGAAATCCACTATATTAAAACTGGCCTGCGGCATCCTCCATCCCACTCATGGAGAAATTTATGTTGACGGGAAACCAATACATCGATGGAAACGGAGAGAACTGGCTCGAAAAATTGCGTATGTCCCCCAGGATACCCAGGTTCCCTTCACCTTCAGCGTAACAGAAATTATCCTGATGGGACGAACCCCCTATATGGGATTAATGGAATTCGAGAGCCAGAAAGATTTTCAAATAGCAGAAGAAATGATGCGGTTGACGGATACCCTGCATCTGGCAGACCGATATTTCGACCAACTCAGCGGTGGGGAACGGCAAAGAGTCCTGATAGCCCGTGCTTTGGTGCAGCAACCGGACATATTACTCCTGGATGAACCAACCACCCATCTGGATATCAATCATCAGGCAGAAATCATGGAGTTGGTTAATCGGTTGAACCGGGAACATGCATTGACCGTTATCCTGGTAACCCATGACCTCAACCTGGCATCTCTCTATTGTTCAAGATTATTTCTGATAAAAAACGGGGAATTGATAAAGGAGGGGAATCCATCCTCTGTCCTGACCCCCGAATTGATATACAACACTTATGGATATGGAACGATGATCATCGAGCATCCCATAAAAAAGGTCCCCCTGGTGACTCTGCAGGTCCCGGGAGACAAAAACAACCGGGAGAAGGAGTAATATTCTTTTCCAGCTGTTCACATTCACAACAGATCAAATAATAACCAAGGAGGTTATTGAACAAATGAAATTCTCGAAATTCACATTGATTTCAATTTGTGTTTTAGCATTATTACCGGTCCTCTCCCTTGCTACCGGGGGAGGTTGGACAGAAACCTTCAATTCCAATCCTGCGGCCAGGGGATGGGTCAATGATGATACATCCAACCAGCTTTGGGCTTGGGATTCAACCCATGAGAAGATAGAAGCCCAATGGAGCAGCCTGAAAGCTTTGACCCATTATTCCAGGTCTGTTGAATTGGGAACCCCGATTGACCAGGACCAGAGTTTTAATCTGGAATTCGATGTTACTTTTAGCCGTTTCTCAGTTGGCAGTTTTAGTAATTATCCTCTGGCCATCGGACTTTATAATTCATCCAGCAGTGGAAACAGAAGTTATAACATTGTGGAATGGGATTATTATCTCGGGACCGATGATACCTATGGCGGTCCCAATTATACAGGCCTCTCTGTCATCAGTAATACCGGAGGTTACTCCAACAGCAGCGGCGCTTATACTTTTATTACCCCTGCCTATACTCTCTCCACCGGAGTACTCTACCATATTACGTTGGCATATAACGGCTCAACCAAGAAGATGGATATAACTATGACAGCCAACGGCAGCAGTTTTGGGTCATTTCCATCTCTGGACCTGACCGGAGTCAATTTTGAATTGGACAGGGTAGGCATTCAGAACTGGTTTGATGATACCCCTGTTTCCTGGGGCGGTCCTTCCGCCTATGAGGCAGACGGTTCTGTTGATAATATCCAATTATCCATTCCACTGTCTATTTCTGAATCCATCTGGACATTAATGGGAAATTAAGGGAGTTTTAGCTTCATGAAATTGATTCAATATTATCTATCTGGCATTACAATCTCCTGTTTACTATTAACAGGTATCGCTCATGCTGAATTGACCTGGCTGGAGGAGGAAAGTGTCAGCCAAGTTTCCAGTGATTCTTACCTGGCATCAGCAGGGTTTGGTACCAACCATTCCGGGATTGGGGTGGACTCTAATAATATTCCCCATATTACCTGGTTCAGCGGGTCTCCCAGCCGAGTCTATTATGCCAATCGGACTGATGGAACTTGGAATAGCCCTATTCCGGTAACAGCTGGAACAGAACAATCCAGAAATCCATCAATTGCCATTGACAGCACCAACCGGCTTCACCTTGCCTGGCATGACTACCGGAATGGCGGTATCGATAATATTGAAATCTATTACAATACAACCACCGTGGGAGGGGCATGGAATCAGGAGACCCGACTGACCCATACGGTGGATGTCAATAATACCAATGGAGATAACAGCTATTGCCCTACCCTTCTGGCAGAACCCTCCGGGAAACTTCATTTATGCTGGTATGATTTCCACTGGAATGGATGGAGGCCTGAGTTAGCCTATAAGTCAGCAGCGAACTGGTATTCATGGGATACCAGTGAATCCATTGATGCTAATAAACTGACCGATTCACAGCTTTACCAGACACCTTATCCTGCTATGTCATTGGGAGAAGATGGTTCTCTTCATCTGGTCTGGACTGATGATGAATCCGGTTTTCCAGAAATATACTATATGCAGAAAACCTCTGGTAGTTCTTCCTGGACGCCCCCTCTCCAATTGTCTTTTGACAGCACGACTTGCAAATTTCCTGCTGTTATTTCAGACCCTTCTGGGAATGCCTATGTATTTTGGGATTCCCGGATTAATGGAATGCAATCCGTGAAGATGAGAAAATATGATGCCCTCCAGGGAACTTGGTTATCCACTGAGACCGTTACCACTCCAGAGTCATCTTCCAACAGTGCCTGTGTTTCGGTAGACAAATTCAATACAGTTCATCTGGTCTGGAGTGATAATCGAACCGGGATTTCCCAGGTGTATTACCGTAGTCTTTCCGTTACAGGGATTTGGAGTGATGAATTACTCATATCCAATGGTATTGGAATTGCCCAATTTCCTGAAATCAAGGTTGATTCAGGAAATAACCTGCATTGTATCTGGCAGAACACCCAAGATGGTTATAGCCGGATTTTTTACCGTTGTGCAAATAATTCAACTGGCATTGCCAATTGGCTTGGATATCCATGGGAATAATGAAATCAAATCTCAGACATAAGACTCCTCTGATGAATCAGGGATTTACCCTGATTGAATTATTGATTGTAGTTTCCATCATTGCCATATTGGCTGCCATCAGTCTGGTAAATTATCGGGAAGCAGTCCAAAGGGCAGAGACAACTGAATGCCTGGAGAACATGAGAGTCCTGGGAATTGCTCTGAATGCTTATGCTGTGGATTATAATGTCTATCCGAACGCTGATGGTTCAGGAGAACAGAATCTGACGACTGAATTCAGCAAAGGCCCTGCCGGTAACGGATATTGGAGCGCAGTTCCCATGTGCCTCTATGACTTGGGATATGTTACTAATAAAAAAACATTCTGGTGTCCCACCCTTTATAAGCGATATCCAGACCGCCGCCAGTATCTTCGTTATGCCATGAATGGCGCCGCCCTGGATAAAGGTGGCCCTTTCTTCAAGCCAGGAACGAGTGGTAATTATTGGCTGGCCTCCTGCCTGTATGTGAATTCCCAGTGGGAACCTGAGAAGGCCATCCCCTGGCCTCATGGGTCAGATAACGACAAGGAAAACGTTCTGATACATACTGGCCATGTGGTCACTCTGTCCCCTCCTTGGAATCAGGATTATGACGACCCTAATGTCAATGAATGACCGCTCTTTCACCATAATAAAAAAAGCTGGATTTCGTATGAAACCTGGCTTTTTTTTATCCAAAAAATATATCCGGATGTTACTTTTTACTTTTCTTGAAATACTGCATCGGATCCTCCATGGGGATAGGATCCTTGAGAATGAAGGGTACCGCGTATTTAGCTCCAATCATGGCTCCATGAACCCTGGCACTGGTCTCCAGGAAGCTTGGTACTTTTCCATGATTAAAGAGAGGTCCAAACTGAGAAGTGTGCTGTTGAAGAGCCTTCACTGCTTCAGGGATTTCTTCATCCACGGGCACCAGAATTGAAGGTTTTTGATACAAATTGAGGAAATAATAGAGTATCCCCTTGATATTATGCGGCTTCCCTTCAGCAGGAAATTTCTCCAGGTGAGCAAAATTAGCCGCATGCGTCACCAAGTTACCACAAACAATATGGTCCGAATGGCCCAATCCTCTTCCCGGCTCTATTCCATAATAAGGAGCCAGAATGATTTCAGGCTGATACTTACGAATCAAGCCAGCCACCATCACCCGGGTCTCATGGTTATCATCCAGCCTGCAGTCTCCGAAATTATGTATTTCCACCACATCCACTTTCAGGATTTTAGCTGCTTGAAGGGTTTCCTGCCGACGGATTTCAGGAGTACCCTTCCCCATATCACCTTCAGTCAGGGGAATCATCCCGGTTCGGTAACCTAACTTCTTCATTTTTAATAAAAAAGCTCCCGACCCGATTTCACAATCATCCGGATGGGCGCCAAAAGATAAGATATCTACTTTATCAGCCATTTAAACCATTCCTCCAACGTTTTAAAAACCATTCGATTCATTCTATTAATCCATTTTAACCATAAATCTCCCGAGAATACCAGAAAACAGGTATAGCCATTTCTCATTTCCCTATAAGGGGTGGAATATTTCTATTACTTATATTAAACTTGCATAGTCAGTAAAGGGGTATAAAAGGATATGTCAGGTGTACTGGAAATAGTTCACTGCCCAACTAATCAGAAACAAGAGCATGTGATTGAGATAAGGCCAGTTATCATCGGGAGAAGTCCGGCCTGTGATATTGTGCTGGAAGCCCCGGAAATATCACGGCGGCATTGTATGCTGGAAGTTCGAGACAACAAATATTGGATTGTCGATTTAGCCAGCGCCAACGGGACTTTTATTAATTCATTACCAATCAAAGAAAAGAATCTCGAATCCGGAGATGTCCTGACCATTGGTAAAAGCGACCTGTGGAAAATAACTTTCACCCTCAAGTCCATGCCGGTAAAAGATGAAGTTCAACCTCCCCATCAACTATTTTCGGATGATACCACCCAAAGGGCAAAAATACAGAAACCTATCTCTCAACCGGTTGAGCCCCTGGATACTTTTTCATCCGAACATACCGTAGCCCAGACCTCTCATGGAAAAGACAAGACCCCTATACCAATAAATCCTTTGAGTATTTTGATTCGATTAAGCCGGATCATGATGTCCTCCCTGGAATTAGACAGGCTGCTGGAACTGCTGACAGAAGAAATTATGTCCATCACAGAAGCTGACCGGGGTTGTATTGTCTTTAGGGATGAGACCAATGGGCCTGATCACCATCATTACAGTATAAAAGCCTATAAACAGCGGTCATCTCTTCCCAAAGCAGTTATCCCTGAATTGCAAATCAGCAGAACTATTGTTAAACAGGCCATCGATAAACAGATGGCGATGCTCCTTTCAGACTTGGAAAACCAGGAAGAATTTCAATCAGCCGATACGGTTATCCGCCGGGGTATCCGCTCATCATTATGTGTCCCTATTAAAGGAAAAGATAAAATTCTGGGAGTTATTTATCTGGATTCCCAGACAGGCAGCGAATCTTTCAATGAAGAAGACCTGGACTTGATTACTGCCATCAGTAACCAGGCTGGTATGGCTATTGAAAATGCTTTATTCTGGGAGAAAATGCGTAGATATAATGAAGAGTTGGAAGAAGAAGTCAATCAGAGAACCGCTGAAATCGCCCTTGAACGTAACCGGCTTCGTGCTATCCTCAGCTGCATGGGGGAAGGAGTGGTTGTTTCCGACCCTGCTGATAAAGTAACCCTCATGAATCCGACTGCCCAGAAAATATTCAGTTTTAAATCCGATACCACTCTTTCAGGAAATGTATTGAACTGGTATCCCCTCGAAGTCAGGCAAATGGCTGACCGCCTGATGAAACTGGCTGAAAATCCTGATATTGATAAAGACCTCTTCGATGAAATAAAGGTCGCCATTGAGGAAAAGCATCTTCGGGTCAACATGGCCCCCATAATTGATGATAAGAAGAGTTATATGGGTATGGTCATGGTAAATCAGGATATTACCAAAGAAGTTGAAATAGAACAAATGAAAGCGGATTTTATCTCCATGTTGACCCATGACCTGAAAAATCCCCTTACCGTTATTATGACCTCTGCCCAATTGATTCTCAAAGGATACCTGGGTACCATTAACCCTAAACTGGAACAACAGATTAAAGCTGTTTACCGAAATGCCCAGACAATGTTGGAATTGGTAAATAACTTCCTGGATATATCGAAAATTGAAGCGGGACGAATGACCCTGGGGCGGCAACCTGTTTCTCTGGTGAATCTCATAGACAATATCTTGCAGAATTTCCATAATCAATCAGAAGAACTTGGAATCGATATGATCCGGGAACTTCCTGAAGAAGGGTTACCCATGACCACCGGAGACCCTTTCCAATTAGAAAGGGTTCTGACCAATCTGGTTTCCAATGCATTGAAATTTACTTCCAAACCAGGGTTTGTCATTCTTAAGGGATCACAGGAAGAGAATCTCATCAAAGTTAATGTAACTGACTCAGGAGAAGGAATCCCTCCAGAAGAGACACCCCTTCTTTTCACTCGTTACTATCGGACCAAGACTGTTCAGGGAAAAGTAAAAGGTACAGGGTTAGGTCTCTATATCGTTCGTTCTATCGTGGAATCTCATGGTGGAAAAGTGGATGTTCAAAGTGAATTGGGTAAAGGAACTACCTTTTCTTTCTGGATTCCCATAGTCCCTCCGGAAAACAATAACCATTGATTTTTCATGCTGTAAAACTGTTTTTTGAAACTCCTTCCTTTAATCGAAGGGGCTTTCTACCAATTCTACCAATATGTTTTTGTCTGTAATCCCATTGAAATCAGAAACTAATGTGTTAAAATCCATCTAATAGCATGAAAAGAAGCTTCGGATTACTCATTTTACTAACGGGCTCAGGGATGGCAAAAGAGACCACCTCTTCTGCCACCAATACCCTGACTTCAATTTTAGAAGGACTCCAGACTCCCCTGGCAAAAGGCATTGCCATCTCTTTGGCAGGAATAAGCCTGACGGGCTACCTCCTTATTTTTCTCTGGGACAGAAAACTTCGTAAGCCCATGAAAGACCAGTTAAACACTCTGATTGAAGAAGGCAATTATCAAAAGTTATTAGAACAATTCAAAGACCAGATCGTGGATCAACCTGAACTTCTTCAGGAGATTGCCGACCATTTCGCCCAACTGGGATTGGCAGATGATCAACATCTGGAAATATACCGTAAGGCATATCAGCATAATCGGGCTGGGAAAGAAGCCCTGTTGCTGCTGGCACAATCAGATGCCCGCTTAGGTAAACAAGACCCGACTTCACTGGAATTGTATCAGTCAGCCATCGCCCTGGGTTCCAACTCGCAAATCGTCCTGGAAACCTTATCTGATTATTATTATAATCAACGCTCATGGAAAGAGGCTTCCAGATATCATGAACTGCTGATTGATACTGGGGAACCATCCCCGGAGATATATGTTAAGCTGGCTGAATGCTACCTGCAATTAAATCGGAATGACTCATCCGTTATTCCTGTGTTTGAGACAGCCCTTTCAACAGAACCTTCAAACAGCAATTTCATCATGGCGCTTGCCACCAGTTACAGCCAGTCAGGAAGGCAGGATTCTCAGGCCTGTCTGACCTATGAACAAGCATTAAAACACAAACCAGACCTGATAACAGTCAGGCTTTCCCTGTGCCGTGCCTTACTGGCTCAAAAAAAGCTTTCAGCTTGTATCGACCATTGTCAATATTTTATCAGTAAGGGAATCCTGGATACTGAAGTGTCCGAAGTCCTGGGTGGAGTTTATCTCCAGACAGGACAATGGCAACAGGCAGAAACTGTATTCAGGCGATTATCCAGCCATTCCAACGAGACGCCCCAACACCTTCAAGGACTGGCCCTTTCCATGGCAGAACAAAACAGGAACGATCCAGAAGCCCTCAGCCTTTATGAAAAAGTAATCAAGCAAAACCCGGATTTTGTTCCCGCCCTGAGAATGATGTTCCCGGTATATTGTATTCGGCAGGATATTGATTCCATCCTTCATTCAGGATTCAAACTGGTAGAAACAATTTCTTATAATGCTGAGGAAATGGCTCCAGCACTGGATAAGGTCATTTTAAAACTTTCCGCACACCCAGATATTCACATCCTCCAGGGATGGGTATATGCCCGAACGAATCAACCTGATTATGCTATAACCTGCGTAAGCAGAGCTTTAGAAATAAATCCTTCCATAGAAATGGTCTCCAGAGCCATAGAGGTTCTGGATTATCTAATTCGCAGTAATCCTCATAACCGGGATATTCTCAAAACAAGGGCTGAATGGAAGGTTAAAACAGGGATGTTACAAGAAGCCCTTGCGGATTATGAAAATATTTTCCGTGAAGAAGGTGCCGCTTCATCTATCGTTACTGAATTGATTTCCACCTATCAGTCGGTTTTATTAGAAGTGAATGATCTTGAAATTCGTTATCGGCTGGGAACAGTTTATGAATCCATCGCTAAATACCAGGAGGCCATTCTCGAATTCCAGCAATCGGCCAAAGATGATAATCTAAAAATTACTTCCCGAATCCACATGGCCCGATGTTTCCTTTCTTTGAAGAAACCGGATATCGCCTTAAGCCAGATGGAAGATCTGGATAATGGTACCGAGATTCTGTCAGTTTATTATGATATCGCCCATCAGTATCTGGAATCATCGTTGACTGATAAAGCTTATATTCTCCTGGAGAAAATTCATAAGGCCCAGGATGACTTCAAAGATGTCAGCCTTTTATTAAGCCAGACCCGGATGAACCTCCAGGAAGAAAAACTGGATAAGTCATTTGCTTCCCACCAACCTTCAGAGAGGCCTTCACGAAGATTCCAGATTATCGGAGAAATTGCCCGAGGAGGTATGGGAGTCGTATATTGTGCCATGGATACCCTCTTAAATGAAATGGTTGCATTGAAGATGCTGCCTAAAGAATTCAACGAAGATGAACAGGCTCTTGAACGGTTTTTAAGGGAAGTCCGGGCAACTCGTAAATTGAACCATCCCCATATCGTCAGAATTCACGATATCGGAGAAGAACAGGGTCAGTTCTTTATCTCCATGGAATATATCAATGGTAAGACTCTTCGCCAGCTTCAGAAGGATAAAGGCCGATTCCCTGAAAAAGAATTATGGCCATTGATGCTACAAGTCGGCCAAGCTCTTTCAACCGCCCATGCCCAAGGAGTCATCCACCGGGATATTAAGCCTGCTAATATCATGTTGGATGCTTCCAATACCATCAAGGTCATGGATTTTGGTATCGCCAAAATGTCCAATGCGGAACGGTTAACCCAAACCAATGACTTCCTGGGGACCCCCTTGTACATGTCTCCAGAACAATGCCAGGGTCAGCCGGTTGATGCTCGTTCCGATATTTATTCTTTGGGAATTACCCTGTATGAATTATTGATGGGAGATTTACCTTTCAAAGACGGGAATATTGCCTACCATCATATCCATACTCCTGCTCCCCAACCCCTGGGATTATCTCCATTAGGCCAGAAAATCATTCTGAAATGCCTGGCAAAAAATCCCTCAGACCGATATCAAACTGTTGCAGAAATGCTTACCGATATAGAAAAAGCCTGCTCATCATAAAGATGGCAGGCTTTATTGATTTAATGAATCGGGTATTAATTTATTCTTTTGTAGCTTCAGCTTTAGCTGGAGTATTGGCTTGAGTCCCTGATGTAGCGGATGCCGTTCCCGCACTGACAGCTGAACCCTCAGCAGAAGTACTGCCAGTTTCTGAAGTTCCGGCATTCCCGGTCGTATCTTCAGCCTGAGCCGGGGTTTCGACACTGACTGAGAGCAAGCTGAGTTCAGCCATGGCCCGCACCTTCAGTTGAGGAACACTCATAGGAGAACCCGGCACCTGCTGTTGTTGCTGTCCCATAGGACCCATCATTCCTTCACCTGCCATCATCCCTGGCCGCCCCATTCCCATAGCCATCGGATCCATTCCTGGACGCATAGGCCCACCGGCCATCATCATTCCATCCATCATCGGTGCAGCCTGTTGTTGCCCTTCTTGCTGTTGATTTGTCTTGGTTTCCAGATAGGACCCTTTAATCGACATATCTCCATTCATATTGGAACGAACCAGGATCTTTTGGTTATGGTCAAAATAAGCATATCCACTCAAGGGAGTATCGAATAAAAGGTTGACTGTCTGCTGCTGCCCTTCTCCCTCAACCACGGTTCCAAATAACATATGGCTTAGTTGGGATTCCATGGTAATTTTTGCGCAATCCCGGCCCATAAAGGTTTCAAAACCTGTCAGTTTATATTTAATCTGTCCATTCGTGGTCAATTCGAGAGAACCTACAGCTCTTTTTTCATTTACGGCTTCAGTCCATTCATCCCCAATCTTGGTAGGACCTGTTTTCATCATGGGTGTCCGGGCCATCCAGCCGAGGAATCCGGTGAAAGCATTCTGATCGACCCGATCCCCTTTGATTCCCTTGTTATATACCACTTTTCCAATATCCAAGGGCTTAATGACTTTCCCATCAACTCCCATGGAACCTTTTACTATCTTATTGGGAAGGTCCGTCAACGGAATCACGGATTTTTCGCCTTTGGGAGTGAGCACCGAGACTGATGCTTTATTCACTGAAAGGGAGGTGGCCAAATCACCTGATTCATCGGTTCCTTCCACTCTCTGGTTATAATCAAAAATAAAATCAGCCTGCTGGAAAATACCCTCGTTGTACCAGACTTTCATCATCGCGGTTGCATCCAGCGAAAATTGGGCTCGATTCAAGTATTGCAATATAAGAGTTGAATCTGTTTCATAGGAAAGGTCCACATTAATCTGATCCAACCTGGATTTAACAGAATCTCGCATAGATTCTCCAGGATAGGCAAAGGTCATTTTGTTGAGTTCTGCGACAGCTTTTGCATATTCTCCTGATTTCAGATTCTGATCAGCTTCTACAAACAGATTATCCTGAGCCTGCGCAAAAGCTTTTACGGCATTATCCAATAAATCATCCGTAAACAGGGTTGTTGCCTTTTCAAAAACTTCAAAAGCCTTGTTATAATCTTGCTGATAAGCCAACTCATTGGCATTGGTCAGCATCACAGCTGCCAGATTGCGAATTTTCCGGTTAGATTCAGCTACATAGGCAGGGTCTTCATCCCGTTTGGCAGGAGCTGCTTTATATTCTTTATAGGCAGACTCATAAAATCCCTTAGCCAAATTATCATCTCCGGCAGCAAAATCAGGAGCCATACTGGCCGAAAGGGCTTCCGCCGCTTTAACCCGGGCGGCTTCTAATTTGGATTGAAGGGCCTCATTCGAGGGATCCATTCTCAAGGCTGACTGATATTCAAGGATAGCATTGTTATAATCACCCCGTGTCATCAGAAAGTCCCCATTCCGGAGATGAGTGACCTGGGCATCTTCCCGTTCAATTCTTACGATATTCTTTTTCAAGACAACCATTCGACCCAAAACATTCTTAATGGACACCTGGTAATCAGATTCTGCGAAGATCTCTCCGGTCACTTTTCTGCCATTTTTAAGATAAATCACATCCGCAGAACTGAGACCGCATATCAAAGACCCGAGAAGGGCAGAAAGAATCAACCTTTTCAGAGTCGCTCCAGAAATCATAATGTATCTCCTTTTGATGCTCTAAACTATTATCCGGTAGAGGTAATCCCCTAATAAAATCACTAGCCCACTGTATATGCCGGCTATTAAATCGTCTAGCATAATGCCCCAGCCGCCTCGAACTTCCTGAATCTGATAGGCTGGCCATGGTTTTACAATATCCATCAGCCTGAAAACTACAAATGAAATCAAAACGTATTTTACCTGAAATGGCAAAAAAAGCATAGCAACCAGATATCCCAGGACTTCATCAATTACGACTTGAGAAGGGTCCTTACGGCCATACAGAGATTCTGCATAATTGGATGCCCAAACCCCTATGATAAAAACAGCCAGGGTTACTCCCCCTAAGGTCCATCGATTTCCCCAATAACCGAATAGAAAAAAAAGAGGAATGGCGGCGACTGTCCCGAAAGTGCCTGGAACAATCGGAGCATAACCCGCTCCAAAGGATGAAGCAATGCATTTAATCCAAAATTGTTTACTGGTTGATAAACTCTGGAAGGCCATAAAATCAAATATTTCCTTCCATAATCAAATGCCAGTGATTTTTAATGTAACTGTATCCGGATATAATGGTGGCTATAACAGTCCAAACCATTAGAAAATACAAAAGGGCATAAATCCAATAACTTAAGGCATACCCCAGAATCACTACCTGTAAAAAAATGAAATGATGGCTGGAATCCAAAGCGAGATATATCAGTACACAAATAATCATTACCATTTGGGAGATGGTCTTATATTTTCCCAAGGGACCAGCCGGAATATCCACTCCTTCACGGGCAGCTAAAATTCTTAGTCCGGATATAATAAACTCTCTGGATATAATGATAACCACCATCCAGGCTGGCATAATCCGCAATTCAACAAAACAAATCAGGACGGCGCTGACCAGTAATTTATCGGCTATGGGGTCAAAAAAACTCCCAAAAGGGGTTACAATTTTTCTTTGCCGGGCAATTTTCCCATCATAAAGGTCGGTCAATGAAGCAGCAATAAAGGCAATCAAAGCAAAATAAGCACTGAATATGAAAAGAGTGGGACTCTGGATTCTCCAGAAATCCATCATTTTGCCAGCCATTAAGCCCGCCATCACAAAGGGAATGGCTATAATCCTGCTGAGGGTTAATTTATTGGGTAAATTCATAATATTAATTTTAAAGAGTTTTTAACTAAAAACCTATTTATTATAAATCTTATTATCTCAGTATTTTAATGATATGCGAATAAATATCATAGCCCTGAATATCTACCACTTTAGCTTTAACCAGGTGGCCCGGTTTTACCCTTAGGCGGTTATCCGGATTGAGTACATAGGTAACTCCATCAATATCAGGTGCCTGTCCCTGTGTCCGTCCTACCAGGTAATCCACTTTATCCCGTTGAACCCAATCAATCTGGACATCAATTTTTTTTCCCATTAAATCGGAATATTTCCGTTCAATAATTTCTTCCTGAAGGTCCAACAAAGCTTTTTGCCGGGATTCACTCACCCGTTTAGGAACTTGCTTCTCTAAATGATATGAAGTAGTCCCCTCTTCACGGCTGAAAGTAAAAACCCCGACTCTGTCTAATTCCATTTTCTCG
>DIVR01000023.1 GCA_002428325.1 bacterium UBP4_UBA6127 | reverse complement strand
CAATCCAGAATATCTCCCGGTTCTACCGTAATAAAACTTTTTTGCATCACATCCCCCACAGCGGTCTGGAGGTTATTTTTGGCCAATCCTTCCAGGAGGTCTTTACGAGTCAGGACTCCTACCACTTTGCCTTCCAGAAGAACCGGGAAATCCTGCTGGAACCCGGAAAGTATCATATCAATCCCTCTGGATAAGGGATCTGCTGGAGAAAGGGATTTGAAATCGGTCAGCATGACTTTGGAAACAGGGATTCCTCCCAAGGCTGATTTCATCTGGACCATGTGAGATTCCTGGGCTGCGCCTATCCAGACAAAAAATGCTATGAATATAAGAAAGGGATTAAACAACAGTCCCAGGAATCCAAAAATGTAGGCGACCGCCTGCCCCATAGAAGCCGCATACTGGGTCGCTTGAACATAATCCATTTTCATGGCTAATAGGGCCCTAAGGACTCTTCCTCCATCCATGGGAAAGGCAGGGATTAGATTGAAAAGGACCAGGAACAGGTTGACCAGCATTAATCTCTGGAGAAAGGTGCCTCCGGTCAGGGATAGGTCTTGTAAAGGGATAACCGAAGATTTAACCATTAATAACATGAAGATGATAAGGGAAATGACTACATTGACAGCAGGCCCTGCCAAGGCAACCAGAAGCTCTTGTTTAGGGTCATCGGGCATCTTTTCCAACCGGGCCACTCCCCCAATGGGATAAAGAGTGATATCCCGAGTCTTTATTCCAAATTTCTTGGCGGTCAGGGCATGTCCAAACTCATGTAACACCACACAACCGAATAAGACCAAAATAAAGGCCACCCCGGATAAGACATAGAGGATATTTTGGGCCTGGAGCCAATAAAGAGTCCCTATCCATAACAGTAACAAAAGAAAGGTGGCATGAATATAAACTCCGATTCCTGAAAACTCAGCGATTTTCCATGACCATTTCATAGACCTGCCTCCTGACTAAAAAAGGATGGTTGAACCCGGTTGTTACCCTCTCTCTCTAATGTATAACAAAACCAGGGAAATTATTACTCCCCGGGGGTCGCATGAGTGAAAATTAAAAAAAAATCCTGATGAATTGAAATGGCTTATCAGGGTTCTTATTCCAGGTTTGAAAATTATTATTTATTTTTCTTTAATCTGGTAAAGGCCGGAAGAATTGATTGTTGCCAGTCTGAACTGGAATCCTTCTTCCATGAGTTCATCTCCTGCGTGCAGGTATTTGGATCCAGTATCCATATCTTTTAATTCGTAGAGGCAATGGGGTTTAAGTCCCTTTAATTGAATGATAGCTTCTTCATCAGGGCTGCCGTTTCTGAAGCTATAAATCACTCCCAGCCGCTGGCTTTTATCAAAGAACTGGTAAGCTTCCCAAGTCAGGGGTTCGGCCAGTTTCGGCAGGTGGATATCCTGTTGGGGAGTGAGCCGATAAAAAGGATAGTTAAAACAAGCCCGGAACTTTTTATAGGTTTCAATTTCCCATCGGAAGGCCTTTTTTAATTCATCTGAATATTCTTTCATTTTCAGGGAAAAACCTAAAGGTCCCAGCATCCGGCTTCGGAGGTAAGTCCGGAAATCATGTTCATTCCATTCATCCATGGAATCGAAATCCCCCGTTTCCACCAGCCAGGCATTTCGATAGGCATAAGGCAATGCCAACCCTGCTCCATATTGATGGAACCGGACCAGGTGATGAGGGGTGTTTTTCTCATGGAGCCAGGCTGAATGGCAGTAACGAAGCATGCCAAAATCCAGCCGATTCCCCCCTGCGGCCGAAGTCTCAATGACCAGTTTGGGGAATTCTTCTCTCAGGGAGGCCAGGAGGGCATACAGCCCCATGATATGGGAATAAGACCCGTCTCCCTGCTGGTGTCCATGGTCTTCCCGGGTACAGATACCGGAAAAATTATGGTCCCATCTCAGCCAATCAATTCGATAATCCTTAATGACCCTGCTGACTGTTTCCAACATCCATTGGCGAGTCTCAGGGCATCCCAGGCAAAGCTGAGCGGTCTCAAAATTACCTGAGAACTGTTGCCCGATAATAGCATCTCCCTGCCTTGCCAGCATTTTTTCAGTCCAGCCGGCAGCGGTATTCAGGGTTTGCCGGTCCACCCGGCCCGGTTCAATACAAAGGCCGAATTTCAAACCTTTGGCATGGACATAATCTGACAAGGCTCTAAGGCCGGAAGGGAATTTCTCTTTGTTTTCAATCCAGTTTCCCAGTCCCATGGATTTCTCCATGAGGGTGGAATGTCCCGACAGGGGAGAACCCTCCTGCCACCCGGTATCCAGATAAAACCCATCACAACGAATCTGGGAAGCGGCATCGATTTCTTTTTTCAAAATATCCTCAGTGAACTGGAGGGGATAACTTTCCCGGGTGTTTGCCATGACCCAGGGGAACCCATTGGGAGAGCCGGGGGTGATATACCTGCCTAAAAATTGGGCAGACTGATGGGAGGCTGCTTCTGAATCCCCTTCGGCCAGCCCGATAAAGATTGTTGGAAAAACAAAAGCCGTATTTTTAGCCAGGGAATGGAGGAGCCTTGCCAACCCTGCTTTAAAATTAAATCCACCCGGATAAGGATCGATTTTGGCTGACCATTCTCCCGACCATTCAATCCCCATAAAGAAAGTCTCTTCACTCCATTGGTTTTCCAGGGTAACCCAGGGAATATATTTTTCAGAAGACCTCTCCCCCGAGTACAATTCAATCGAGGTAAGCTGTTGGGAAGTGATTTCCTGTTGAGTAACCCGAAAAGAGGGGTAAGGACCTTCATTTTTTTGCAATAACTCGGACTGAACCCCTTCAATGGCCTGGAATATCAGGCTGGAATCATTTTTGAAAGATAACTGAAGGGAAGGCATTGCCTGAATATTGATAGGTAGGGTGCCCCGATGCCCGCGCAGGGATTGCCAGCACCGGATAACCGGCATGGCAGGCTGGCATTCAAACCAATAGGATGCCAGGTAAGGTTTCAGGGAAGATAAGACTTTCAGCTCCAGCCGGAGGATGCCTTTTTGTGGCTGAGTTACCTGGGGACTGAATTCAATAATCTCATCAGGTTCCCCTTCAAACAGGAAGACCGGCTGCTCTCTATTCACCCATTGGCATTCTGATTCGGGCCGTTGTAGGGAAATAATCGCCAGCCCTTTTTCAGGATGGCAGAGAATCTTGATCTGGATATATTCATTGCCAAGATAAATCAATTCTTCCCGGCGGTCATAGCGGATATAACATCCATGGGTTTTGATGTTGAGCTTTGTATGCATAATATTTAGGTAGTAAAAGGCATCCCGTTCAGGGGAAGGAGATTTTAATTTTCTTCCCGAATTTTCAACCCTTCATTCACAAGGGCTAATGATACTAGTTTAACGGGTATTCCTCTGGATTGGAAGATTTTTATCAGGGCCGGACCGACTTCCTGATTCCCTTCCGGCAGAAAACTCAGGATAGTGGAACCTGAACCGGAGAGGGCTGTCCCATAAGCACCAGCTTCCCTTGCCTCCCGGACACATTGGGCTATCAAACCATCATCAGTATCTCTATAAGGTTGATGGAGTTTATCTTCCATGGCTGTTGCCAAAAGGTCCCAGCGTCCCTCTGCCAGAGCTGCAACCAGGAGGGCGGTTCTGCCTAAATTGGCAACCGCGTCCCGGAAAGGGATATTGTCCGGAAGGATGGCCCGGGATTCTGAAGTTTTCATGGGAAGCTCTGGGACAGCAGCTAATATTGAAGGTATCCTGGGATGGCTGAGTTTTATCCAGGCCGTCCCCTGAGACGTCAGGCAGGCAATGGTAAATCCACCTACGGCTGCTGGTACCACATTATCCGGATGTTTTTCTTTTTTAACGGCTAATTCAATAAGTTCCTGGAGGGTGAGGGGATTTCCCAACAGATGATTGGCGCCTGCCAGTCCACCCAGATAGGCGGCGGCGCTGCTGCCCAACCCCCGGCTGAAAGGAATCCGGTTGATTTGCCTGAATCGGGCAGAGATGGGTTCTTTGCCCACAATATCAAAAATCTTCTGGTACCCTGCCAGAACCAGGTTAGAGGAAGAGTCTTTCAGTTCATGGGAACCTTCCCCTTCGGCTGTCAGGGGGAAATCTTTATAATCACCCGGTTCGATCTCAATTATATTATAGAGATTGAAAGCCATTCCCAGGCAGTCGAATCCAGGGCCCAGGTTGGTGGTGGTGGCGGGTATTTCAATAACAATTTTTTTCATTCAGAGTGCTCCCTTAGTATTTGAAAATTGTCTGATAACCCAACCCTCCTGTCAATGAGAGTTGAAAAACTGGAAAGAATCAGGGCTTTCTTATAAAATAGGACTCAAAATTATGAGGGGGTTAGAAACCCCTCGAAAGGTGAAGGCAGTTTAGGATAGGTAACCCAGGATGGGGAACTCGTCCCATGATTATCCAGATCCTAAGAGTGAGGGCTCTTATCTGGAAAATAATACTCTCCTCCCCGCAGGGATGGAATTAGCGCAGTTTGCTGAGATTCTTCCGTTCGGACTCTATTTATATAATCTCTCTTCTGATGAAATTTTATATGCCAATGAATGCCTGGAATTGATTGCCGGAGTCGGCCCTCAGGATATCCAAAAGGGAGTCCGCCATGCTTTTTATTCCCGGATACATCCCCAGGACATTGAATATTTCCTGTCCTATCAAAAGAAAAGCCTGGAAGCTGGAAATTCGGATTATGAAGGAATCACCTATCGGCTGCTGGGAAAAGATAACCAATGGTTCTTGTGCCGAAGCCGATTCTCTGTTTATCACCGGGATGCTAAAGGCGCTTGTGTTGAAGCTCTGGCTACTGTAGAAAAAGATGCCGATGTAGATCCTGGATTAAACGCTTCCCTTCCTTCGGGTCCGCTTCAAGACCTGATACTTTCTAAAATTCCCGAATCTGTCTATCTCTTTTCTCCGGATGGCATTATCCAATATGCCAATGATGCCGGCGCCCGGTATTTTGGGAAAGAACCCTTCCAAATAATCGGTTGTAATATCAACAAATTTAAAATGGGTGAAGAATCTTTCCGTTTGTTCAAAGAGAAGTTATCCGGGGTCATCCAAACCGGGGAATCGACCCTTTACCGGACGGAGTTATTGGGTGAGGAGGGTATTCGTTATTTTGAATACAGCCTGGCACCGGTTCAGGATAAAGAAGGAAAAGTCCTGTCTGTCGTTTGGACGGTCAGAGATATCGGAATTCGGGTGACTTTGGAGAATGCCTTAAAACAAAAAGATGAGAAGTTCCAGTCTATCCTGAATACCATGACCGATGGAGTATTGATCTGGAATCAAAATCTGGATTGTGTCTGGATCAACCAGACAGCCCAAAGACATCTCCTGACATCCAATGTTACCCAGCTCCCTCTGAACTTGATCGAGATTTTTAATAACCATCCCTATTTGCGGGAACACTGGGAAAAAAGATTAAAAGATGTTTTTCAGACAGGCAAATTGGTACAGTCCGAAGATGTGATACCGGTTAACGGGAAAAAATTCTGGATTGTATCTTCCTTCCTGCCAGTGTTAGGTGATTCGGAATCCGTTGAATCGGTGGCCTTGATTTTTAGGGATGTGACAGATGAGAAAAGAAGGTTTGTCGAACGGCGCATCAAAGATATGGCCATTGAATCTGCCAGCAGCGGTATCGCCCTGACCGACATGAATGGGACCATTACCTATGTCAATCAAGCATTCAAAACAATGTATGGATTTGATGACCGGGATGTGCTGGACCATTCCATTTTTGAATATATTATTTCCCGGCGGGTGGCTGCTGCTATCCGAAAGACTCTTCAGCATAAAGGACGATGGGATGGCGAGGTAGAGACTCTGCGAAAAGACCAGCAGGGGATTCCCATCCAGTTATCTGTCCATCTGGTCAAAGATGAAGATAAGAAACCCCTCTGTTTCATGTTGACCGCTTTGGATATCTCTGGCCGAAAACGGTATGAGGATGAACTTCACCAGTATCGGAATTATCTGGAACAGCTGGTGCAGGAGAGAACTCATGACCTGGAAGAAGCCAATAACCTGCTCCAAAAGGAAATTCTGGATAAGCGAAAAGCCGAAAAGGCTTTCCATGAATCCGAAAGCCGGTTCCAGGGACTGATTGAAAGAGCGGAAGATATTGTTTTTGTTGTTCGATTGGATGGCATTGTTACCCTGGTAAACCCGGCAATTTACAAATTGACAGGGTGGACCAGGGATGAAGTAATGGGGCATTATTTTGATGATTTTATCTGGGGAGAAGATTATGACCGTGTCATGGAAACCATCCAAGACCTGACACAATTCCAGTTATCACCTTATATTGAAGTAAGGGTCAAATGTAAAGATGGCACTTGTCTTCCCATGGAAGTTTCCGGAGCAGTCTTGGGGGAACCGGGAGAACCTAATGGGGTTTTGGGGGTATGCCGAAGCCTTTCAGTACGAAAAGATATGGAAAACAGGCTTCGGGAAAGTGAAAAGGTAGCCCGAACCCTGCTGAATGCTTTTCCTGATGCGTCTTTCCTGGTGGATATCGGGGGCCGGCTCCTGGCTGCCAACCAGGCTTTCCTGGAAACCATCAAGGCTTGGGAAGGAATGATTCTGGGGTTATCTATTAAGGAATTCTGCCCACCGCAACTCTTAAGAAATATGCAAAATGGAATTGATGTAGTGGTTGAATCAGGACGATTGCATCAATATGATGAAACATACAAACAGGTCCATTATCAGGTCATTATCTATCCCATTACGGATGAGGCGGGCAAGGTTTTTCAGATGGCGTTGGTCATGAAAGATGTGACTGAATATAAGCGGTCGGAAAAAGCCTTGAAGGAAATGTCGTTGGTGGATGATTTGACTGGATTATATAACCGGAGAGGATTCCTGACCCTGGCCCATCAGCAGATAAAAATCACCAAACGCCGCCATTCATCTATGACCTTGTTATTTGCCGATCTGGACCAGATGAAATGGATTAATGACAAATATGGGCATTTGGAAGGGGACTGGGCTTTAAAAGAAATATCTTCCATATTAAGACAATCATTCCGTGAATCGGATGTGGTGGGCCGAATCGGGGGAGATGAATTTGTGGTTTTGATGCCGCAAACCTGCATCCAAGATGCCAAGACATTACTTATAAGGTTGGAAAAGAATTTAAAAGAATTCAACAGCCGCAGTGATGCCAAATATCCCCTTTCCATCAGTAAAGGATTGGCAGAATTCGACCCTCATTCTCCCTGTAGCATGGAAGATTTAATAGCTAAAGCTGACCAGAAAATGTATGATGAGAAAAACCAGAAGTCAGGTACCCGTCCCTAATTCCAGCATATTGAGTTATCCCTGAAATAAAGTCTTCCTGAAGGTATGAAAATTCATTCATAGGCTTGATGATTTGACAGGGTTTGGGATGAAACCGTTTTGGGGTGGAAAATTACTGATTATTTGAGGGAATTGCTTGTTTTTTGCCCGGCTGTATATGGTAGGGTATTTAGTGTGGTTTTTTTAAGCCAGAGAGGATGAATTCCTCTCTGATATTTTATTAATAATATATAAACGAGGAGAATATGAAATCGTTAAAAGGTGAACAACTGGTACTGGATACCGGTAAACTGGTCCTGGGGTTCGAGGTGGGAGATAGGTTTAAATGGAATTTAGCTTCCGGTCCTGATCGAAAGAAAACACTTTTTACCAAACCTGCTCCGGAGTCGTCTGCCTGGGAAATTGAACTGCGCAACCCGGAGAGTGAGAAAAAAATCTATAGTGAATCCGGTGCTCAATGGAAGGGGTATCTCCTTTCTGAGGAAGGGAAAAATGAGATTCATGCCCAGTTCAATTGGGCCGTAATCACTGAAAGTGGAAAAACTTGTGAAGTGAATCTGGGGGTTCGAGTAGAGAAGGATTCTGCTCTCTCTTACTGGTCCATGGAAGTGGTGGTCCCTACCGGATGGAATCTTCTGAAAGCTGATTTCCCCCTGATTTCCTGGCTTCCTTTGAATAAGAATATTGTAATGGCCGCCGCGCATGGGTGGGGATTGGAATATGATTTAAAACCCGGAGTCAAACATGAAGGGCTTTATCCTTCCTGTCTGGCCAGTATGCAGTTTGTCGCTTTTTATAATAAAAAAGGGGAAGGGCTTTATATCGGGACCCATGACCCCAAAGCCTGTTATAAAGTTTTCAATCTGAATGCCTTGGAGAAAACTGCCGAGTTCAGGGTGAATAATATTCTGGCCATCCCCAATAAACCTGCCCGTAAAATCAAAGTGCCTTATGAAATCTGTATTGGCGCCTTCCAGGGAGATTATTATGATGCGGCCATGATTTACCGGGACTTCAGCCTGACCACTATTTGGGGGAATATCCCGACCATATCCAAACGGAAGATTGCTCCCTGGCTGAAAAAGACTGACCTTTGGTTACGGCCTGACAGTGATAACCCGGAGAATTTTGAACACCTGAAGACGGCTTTAGACTATTTTAAGGAAACAGCCCATGCCCTCCATTGGTACCGATGGCATAAGATTCCTTATGATACCTATTATCCGGAATATTTCCCTCCCAAAGATTTCTTTAAAAAACAGGTGGCAGCAGCCCAGAAAACCGGGACTTATGTCATGCCCTATATCAATGGACGACTTTGGGACCCGGCCGCTAAAAGCTGGAAGACCCAAAAAGCCAAAGAAATTGCTGTGGTCAATGAAAAGAATGAATGTTATACGGAAGTTTACGGGTCCAAGGTTCCGCTGCATCCCATGTGCCCGACCACTAAACTTTGGCAGGATACCGTCAAGGATTTGGTGAAACGGATTCTCAAAGAAATCAAAACGGATGGAGTCTATATTGACCAGATTGGGGCATCCTGGCCCTATGTCTGTTATAACCCCAAACATGGACATCCCCTGGGGGGAGGCAGTTTCTGGTTTGAAGGTTATCGGAAAATGCTGGTGGCTATCCGGAAAGAGTTGCCCAAAGATAAAATCATCACCACGGAAGAGAATGCTGAATGCTGGATTGACCAGTTTGATGCCCAGTTAACCTTGAATATGCATGCTTCGGAAGGAAAATGGATTCCCCTTTATCCGGCTGTCTATGGTGAGCGGGTGATCAATTTTGGATTCCTCTACTTCCCCGAGGAAGATTTTGTGAAGTCCCTGCCTTTCAGAGTGAAGATGCAGAAATGCCTTCTGTATGGTTCACAATTGGGCTGGGTATATCCTGCTTCTATCATGTCGGAAAGAAACAAACTGGATGCGGAGTTTTTGAAGTCTCTTTCTTTAGCCCGGTCTTATGCCCATGATTTTGTAGCTGGCGGCCGGTTACTGGGTTTAGTGGATGTCCTCGGCAAAAATCCTAAAGTCAAAGGTGAAGGAAAGTGCATCTTTGGACCCATGTATCCGATTGACCAGAAAGTGGTGGAAGCTTCTCTCTGGCAGGCGGAAAATGGGAAACTGGGGCTTATCCTGGCTAATATCTCGGATAGAGATTGCGCTGTCCAGGTAAAACTTCCAGATAACCGGATTCCAGCCAAATTCAATAAAAACGCTAAATATAAATGTTATGATGCCACAGGCGAAGCCGGTTCCGGTAAAATGGCCAATGGCCAGGTAAAAGTAACAGTGGCTGCCCGTGGAGCCTTGATTGTTTCCATTGGATGAGAGGTGTTTCATGAAAAAGGCCAATAAGAAGAACCGTATTCCCCGGCCTGAACATCCAAGGCCTCAATTCCAACGTTCTACCTGGGCGAATTTAAATGGGGTCTGGGCTTTTGCCCAAGACCCCTCCCGTTCGGGGGAACATCGGGGGCTTCCGGAAGGGAAGAATTTCGACCAGGAAATCATGGTGCCCTTTGTTCCTGAGAGTAAACTTTCCGGGATTGGGAATAAAGATTTTATGCCCTGTGTCTGGTATGCCTGCCGATTAGCCATCTCCAACGGATGGACTACCAAAAGGGTCCTGCTGCATTTTGGGGCGGTGGATTATGAAGCCACCGTCTGGCTGAATGGCCAGCTGGTAGGGACGCATCGGGGAGGATATGCCTCCTTTTCTTTCGAAGTAAGCCAATATTTAAAAGAAGGCGACAACATCCTGGTAGTCAGGGCGGTAGATGATACCCGAGATTGTCTGGTTCCTTCCGGGAAACAGTCTGACCAATATGATTCCTATGGGTGTTTTTATACCCGTTCTACCGGTATCTGGCAGACAGTCTGGATGGAAGCTGTCTCCCCAACCTACATTAAATCGGTGAAATACTATCCTGACATTACCAATGGCCGAGTAGGTATTGCTGCCCAGATTGAAGGGGATACCCGGGATTATCTCCTGATGGCAAGGGTTTGGTCAGGAAATAAAGAAGTCGGAAATGCCCAATGGATGGCTTCCAGAGACCTCCGGTTCAGTATTGATTTAGAAACGGTGGAACTGTGGGAACCTGAAAATCCTTTCCTTTATGATATTGAGTTTGCCCTGATTAAAAATGAAGAAATCGTAGATTACGCCACCAGTTATTTCGGGTTGAGAGAAATTGAAATCAAAGGATATGCGGTTCTGATCAACGGCCGGCCGGTCTTCCAGCGGTTGGTCCTGGACCAGGGGTATTATCCGGAGGGTATTTATACCGCTCCCACCGATAAGGCCTTAAAAAAAGATATTGAGATTTCCATGGCCATGGGATTCAATGGCGCCCGGCTCCATGAGAAAGTCTTTGAAGAACGGTTTCTTTACTGGGCTGATAAGCTTGGATACCTGGTCTGGGGAGAATATCCCAACTGGGGGCTGGACCATTCCAATCCTAAATGCCTGGAGAGGGTGTTGCCGGAATGGACCGAAGTCCTGAACCGGGATTTCAATCATCCTGCCATTATCGGCTGGTGTCCTTATAATGAGACCATTCCCAATCAGGATAAGGAAATCATCAGTGGGGTCTATCACCAGACCAAACAAATGGACCCCACCCGGCCGGTGCTGGATACCAGCGGGTATTACCATGTTATTACCGATATATATGATTCCCATAATTATGAACAGGACCCGGCAGTGTTTAAGGCTACCTTTGATAAATTCCTAAAAGATGATAAAGAGGCTTTCACGAATGGGGCCGGGTTGGTGACCCCTTACCAGGGAGGTCCCTATTTTGTCAGTGAGTATGGGGGAATCTGGTGGAATCCCGGCCAGAAGGATAAAAGAGCCTGGGGGTATGGAAATCGGCCTCGAACCGAGAAGGAGTTTATTGAACGGTATCGGGGTTTAACCGAAACCCTTCTCTTCCATAAGAAAATGATGGGTTTTTGTTATACTCAGTTATATGATGTGGAACAGGAAGTCAACGGTCTTTATACCTATTCTCGAAAGCCTAAGTTCTCCCCGGAATTGATTAAAGAAATCAATAGCCAGAAGGCCGCTATCGAGAAAGAGTAAGTTCCTGTTTGTAAGGAGATTTATTATGATAAAACGTTTTTTAGTGGGAATGGCTTTGTTGAGCCTGCTTGCCGCTTCAGCTCTGGCAAAAACATCCAGCCCGGAAGTAGAAACCCGAGGGGTCTGGTTTGATAAATCAGATATCATTTTGGGCAAGGAAGCCATGTTAAAAGCCTTTGATGAATTATCAGCGGCCAATTTAAACACTATCTGCCTGCCGGTACAGTATCGGGGGTCTGTGGTTTATCCTGACAGCGCTTATCTGCCTCAGGACCCTAAGGTCGCAGAAATCGATAAGGATTACCTGAGTTGGTTAGTAGCGGCGGCCCATGACCGGGGGCTTTTTGTGGAAGCCTGGCCCGAATATGGCTATTATGCCTATCATACCAAGGATGCCACCCTGGACCCTTCCAAAGGAGCTATCCTGGATAAGTATCCCCAGCTGACGGCCATAGACAGCAAAGGCCAGACTTATGTCCACAATACGGCCTGGGGTGATTATTATTCCCTGTGTCCAGCCAATCCCCAAAGCCATGCCATCATGAAGGAGATTTATCTGGAGATTGCTTCCCGATACCAATTTGATGCCTTGAATCTGGACCGGATTCGGTATCCGACCCCGGAATACTGTTTCTGTGATTATTGTAAGGAGCATTTTAAGGCGGATACCGGCCTGGAATTAACTCCCGCCATCCTTAAATCGGATGTGACCCGCAAACAGTTTGATCGGTGGCGGATGGACCAGTTGAATAAATTCATGAAGGATCTTTCGGCTGAAATTCACTCAACCTATCCGGAAATGATGATTTCAGCGGATGTCTGGGACACGGCTGAAAATGAGGGACGGGGGCAGGATTGGGGTACCTGGCTTAAGGAAGATTATCTGGATATTGCGATCCCCATGCTGTATGCGAGAGACATGCGGAAGACTTTATCAAAATGTTTAGATAATTCCCCTGATTCCCGGAGAGTTTTAGTGGGGATCAGTGTGGAAGAAAATTCTAGCTGGGTGGTGCTGCAACAGATTAGAGCCACCCGTAAACTAAACTGTGGGGGAGTGGTTTTCTGGAATTATAATAAACTGGGAGATGATTTGAAATATCTGAAGAAAAAAGTCTTCCAGAAACCTGTGCCGCCTTATCTGCCGGTTCGTCTGAATAAAGTTACTGGCTGTGGGGCCTCTTGTTCTCTGGGACCCAATGGCATGGTTTGCCAACCCAACCCTTAACCAGATTTATGCAGTATCAGTGAAAATGACTGATTGATGAAACTATCCCCCTGGAGCCTTTATCAGGCATCAGGGGGATTTCTATATTCCCCCATGGGGTTGGGTAGATTTTTTCCTCATCCTTACTCCCTTCATTCCCTCCCCATCATAAGAATTATTATTAGAAAAGCAACCAATGTTATTCGGAGCGTTAACGGAGCGGGTCAGAGACACTCCGTTATGAGTCCCTTTCTTCCCGGTTGGCCTGTCTTCCTTAGATGAGAACATTTATAGGAACAAGTCTTAATATGGGTAATAATAAAGGGGATTGTATCATTAGGGGAAAAATAGGAGTTGGAAAATATTTCTATTACATAGCAGGATTTTGATAATATAATAATGGCAACCTGTGGTTTTATGATAAGCCCCATGCAGGGTCTTTCGTTTTTAGGAAAAAGGAAATAAATGGCAGAGAAGATAAAAATCGGTTTGATAGGCTGTGGCGCTGCGGCGATGTATGGCCATATACCGGCATTGACGGGACATCCTGACTGTGAATTATATGCCATAGCCGAGGTCAATCCCCAGCGGTTGGAATTTGTCGGCCAGCAATATAACATTCCCATTGAGAGGCGATTTCCGGACTACCATGCCTTATTGGATTTAGTTGAAGTGCAGGGGGTCGTGGTGGCAACCCGGGTTGAGCAGCATTATGGGATCGTGATGTCCGCCGCCATGGCAGGCAAACATATTATCTGTGAAAGGCCTATGGCCGCTTTGGTCCCCCAGGGGTGGGAGATTGTGGATGCGGCCCGCCATTATAATGTGATATTACTGAACAATCTGACGGTTCGATTTGAAGACTCCACCCGGTTAATGCTGGATTATATCAGTTCAGGGCAGATTGGGAAGGTCTTTGCGATAAGGATTGTGAATTTATGGTCAGGTCCTGAGAGGGAGAAATCCTATAATGGGTCCCGGCATGGAAGAGATTATTTTATGGAAGAAGGGGGAGGCCCGATTTTACTTTCAGGACTTCCTTATTTTGATGCGGCCCGGGTTTTTGCCGGAAGTGAATTCAGGGATATCTCGGCCATGGGTCAATGGGTGGAAGCGGAATATTCCAATCCGGGTCATGTGATTTGCACCGGAGTTTTTGAAAATGGAGTGATTGCCCTGATTGAGCAAAGCTGGGTATATGGACATCTGGCAGCTGAAAAAACAGTAGTCAATCGGATGGAAGTCCTGGGTACCGATGGAATTGTCAATTGTTACTGGGACTGGGACCCTCAATCCCGTCAGAACAGGTCATATCGGGTCCAATTATTCAGCGCCGGGGAATGTAAAGAAACCTTTTTTGAAAAATCTGACCCCCATATTCGGTTATATACATCTTTTGCTGAAATGATCCGGGCCGGTAAAACCCTTCCCGGTTATCCCACCGGAGAAGATGGTATTGTCGCAATGGAAACAGCGGTACGGGCATTAGACGAATGCCGGAAAAACCGGTATGCCCGGAATGAAATCCTCCGGGAACAATCCAAATATTGGGTTACTTAACCCTCCCTGTCTTTTCGATGATTCGAAAGCCATCCTTCCTGAGAAGGATGGCTTTTTTAATTCCCAGTCTTATCCAGCTTATCTTGTTGGATGGGGGAAGGCAAATATTGGGACCCAGGGAGGTTTTTGACAAATGTCAAAATTACAGAGCACTGATAATATTTGTCTTAACTGTCAGTGAGGTTCCTGAAGACAGAACCTTGAGTGTTTTGACAGCTGTCAAAACGACCCGTCCAAGGTTTCTCTTATCGGATACCCCCGGGCTGAAGCTTTGGGGTTAATCTTCCCGAAACCGGAATCCTCCCTTGGGATGAACTCTTGGATTCATTCAGGCGGATGGGATAAAAAATCATCCATGGAAATCATTTCAACCCTATGGGATGTCATGAGAAGAAAAACATAAAATAACACCCCCAGCTTCTCCGTTAGGAGAGGAAAACCATAAATAAACAAAGACTGGCTATCTCCCGAAAACTGTATCCGACCCATAACATTCTTGTTTTCACCTCTCGCTTGAATTCCATAACCCTATTTAAAACAATAGTCTATCTTTTTTATAAAAATAAATTGTAAGATTTCACCTCAAAAGGCTCTCTTTATATATATAATGAGCAAAGAACTGTCTCGGTTCCTTTTTCTTAAGGAGAAAAGAAAATGAAATCTATTAATAAGGTACTGGCAGGGTTATTGATATCAGTGATGTTGGCGGTTATCTCTTTTGCAGGAGGGGTATCCTCAAGCAACCCCCTTCCCTCTTTTTCATCGGCTTCCCAGACCGGGAATCCCTTGATTTATGGAAGTTATTTGAAAGAATTACATGAATATACTGTACCTTATGGGGTTTATAAGGATAAACAGGGTGATATTTATTTCACGGGATATTCTTATGTGATTGAGACCACTATAGATAATGGTACTACCTTTAATGAGGGTGCCCATACAGGATTCATCGGAAAATTCAACATAGCCAGCAAGCAAATGGAGTTCTTTAAGCCACTGCCCTATCTTGAATTATTTGGTATCGCGGTCGATTCTGCAGGGAACATCTATTTATCCGGAGCTGCCCTGTCTGGGGTGACAGCCGCTTCCTGGAATACCTCCCATATATTTTATGGGGGTAAATCAGATGGTGTTATCCTGAAGTTGGACTCCACTGCCTCCAATGTTTTAGCCAGCAACCTGATTGGTGGTAATGATGATGATGTTTTTAAATTCTTAAAAATAAATTCTGATGGAATAATCTATCTTGCGGGTGAAACCCATTCTCAGGATTTTCCATTGACTGCCAATGCAATCAGCACTTCTATTTCGTTAACTAATTATGTTAATACTCCGGTTTTCTCTGTCCTGAGCAGTATTTCCCAAACGCCATTTTATTCAACCTCTTTCTATGGAGAATTGAAAGGATTGGATATTGATTCAACCGGGAATGCTATCTTGGGAGGATATACTAATTCCACAGCCTTCCCTGTTACGGCATATTCTATTAAAACGGCTGTTGAATTTTATGATCTCTATTTCACTAAAATCAATCCATTTACCGGGAATCTTATTTTTTCAACCCTGGTAGGTGGAATTGGATTGGAATTATTGAATGATATGACTATTGATAAGGCTGGGGATATTTATTTTACTGGCTGGACAATGGGAGATTTTCCTGTAACCGACGGAGCTTTTGACACTACGTTTGGTGTTCCAACTTCCACTGTTTATAATCAGGTTGATGGATTAGCCGGAGTTCTTGATTCTTCGGGTAGATATCTAAAATGTGCCACTTACCTGGGGGGAGAAGATTATGATAATCCCACCCATATTGAATTGGATGAAGAAGGAAATATCCTGGTCTGTGGCTATACTAAATCCTCTTTATTCCCGGTTACCAATCACTCCCTGGACCCTGTGTTTACAATATGGAGTTATTATACGGATAATGCCTTTATAACTAAGTTGGATCCCACCTGTAAGAATCTGCTTTACTCTTCTTTTATCCTTGATAAAGGCATTGGAACAGGAAGAACGGTATTCTCAGAAACAGGCAATAATGTCCTTATGCTTTGTGATGTGATAGCCGAGGGTTTTCCTGTAACAACCGATGGGGATACTACATTAAGCAAAAATTATTTATGTTTATTCTCTCTAGATTCATGCTTCTTGCCCGCAGAACCCTCAAACTTAACAGCTACGTCCAATACCGATTACTCTGTAAAACTTAGCTGGAAAGATAATGCGGATAATGAGGATAAATATGTAATTGAGTATAAGCTGAATGATGGGCCCTGGAGCCTGTTAACCTCACTGCCTGCCAATTCAACTTCTTTTATCCATAATAATCTACCTGTTAATTCTTCCACGACTTACTATTATCGAGTCTATGCTGAAAACTCTTATGGTAAATCCTTTGTATCTATAGAAATAAGCTATATCAATCAAGGGGCTCAACCCCGTTCTGTTACTAATTTCCATGCCGATAGCGGGTGGGATGGTAAGGTTTATCTGTATTGGACGAATCCAACCGATGCCGATTACAAATCAACCCTGATCTTGAGAAAAGAAGGTTCTCCTTCAGAAAGCCAATCAGATGGTACGGTGGTCTATTGGTATAACGGTAATAAATACCTTGATACCGATGTGACCAATGGGAAGACCTATTACTATACCGCCTGGGCCTTTGATACTTTGGGGCTTGCCTCAGAGCGAGTCTATACCTATGCAACTCCCCAAAAAGTCAGCAATGTAGAATGTTTAAATGCTCTACCCGGGAATGGAAAGGTAACTCTTTCCTGGGATGCCCTTCGTTCGGGATTAGAGTCTGCATTGGTTATCTCCAGGACGGACCGGTATCCTACCGGGCCGTCGGATGGGACTGTTGTTTACTGGTACAGCGGAAGTACCTGTGTCCATAAAAACCTGACCAATGGGAAAAAATATTATTATGGGGTATATGCCCAGGATTATGGGAAGACTTTTGCCTCGGGAATCTATATCTCGATAATCCCCGGTTCCTATAAACAGCCTGTTAATGTCAGCATTGCTGGAGAAGGCGGAAAGATGAATGGCCGTTGGAGTAATCCCAGCACTTCAGATTATTGGGCAACCCTGATGATGAGAAGAACTGACCAATATCCTGCAGTCCCCGGAGATGGGGAAGTCCGATATTGGTATAACGGGGAGAGCTTCACCGATACGGGATTATCCTCCAACCAATCTTACTATTATCAGTTATACAGCCATAATGGGGATTATGACTTCTCACCCGGTATCGGCGGAAAAGTGAATCCAGCTACTGATTATTATGAAAATGTCAGAAATATTACTATCAAACCTGCTTTCCAGTCTGTAAAACTGAGTTGGTCCAATCCTACCGACAGCCAATATTGGGCCACTCTGGTGGTCCGGCGAAGCGACCGGTATCCCACAGCTCCCGGAGATGGTGTAGTCCGGTATTGGTATAACGGTTCTTCTTGTGTTGACTCAGGATTGGAAGATGGAAAGACCTATTATTATGCCTTCTATGCCCATGACCATAATCTGAAATTTGCGCCGGGAATGGTGGCAACAGTCAGAACCGGGACTTTCGCTAATGTGAAGATAAATGTTTCATCTGCTGCCAATGGAGCTGTTTCATTTGATTGGGAAAATCCAATCGACACAAATTTCCAGGCGACAATCGTGGTGAAACGTAAAGACCGGCTGCCAACAGGTCCTTTAGATGGCACAATCGCTTATTGGTATAGCGGAAACTATTTCTCGGATCCTTACCTGGATTCAGACCAGACTTATTACTATGGGATTTACTCCCATGATTCCAACTTTAATTTTGCTCCTGGGGTAGGGTTGGCGCTGAAGCCTGAGAGGACGGATATCAATAACACCTCAATGGCTGTTTCCAATTCATCCGAACTTCAGGCTGGAAAATCCCGTGCCATAAATGCCAGAGCCCTATTCACTTCCTCTCTTTCCACCTATTCCGGCTGGACAGATTCAATGGGAGATTTTGATTGTGCCATGGATACGGTCTTCTGGAATGTGGAAGGAATCAATGCCACTATGGAATGGAATGAAGGGAGCCTGGTATTGAAGGGTTCACCTGCCAAGCTGACTCAGAAGAATCTGATGATTCCAGCGGCAGGTAAATTCAGATTGAGTTATCAAGTACCCGAAGGATGTGTGATAACACCCGTCTTGCTGAATTATACCGATGATCAAGGAGAGGTCATTCAGTCTGTCAGCCGGTTGAGTCATGCGACAACCCTTCAACAGGGAGAATGGGTTACATTGGAAGGGGAGATGATTCCCAATGGTCTCTATGGCAGAATTCAGCTGATAATCAGTAACAGTCATCAGGCTCCAATCCGATTAGATACCATCCAATGGGAACCTTCAGAAGAAGGGCCTCTTTTACAAGGTGTCTCCCATATTAAAAAGACTCAAGAATAAAAGAGTTATATCTAAATGGAAATATGGCGGAATAGATAAAATCTATTCCGCTTATTTTTTATCAGCCAATTAACCAGATGATACTCTATCTTTAATAAGGAGGAGATAGGAGAAATGTAGTGTTAAGTATTATTAGGTGTTCCTAAATACTCAATTGGTCAGCAAAGGACAAAACTTAATCTCATAAAACTCCAATTCAGTGGTTTTTATTATGAAGCTCTCTTTTCTCTTTCTTCAGGCGATTTAATATTAATAAAATGACCACAGAGGATTTACCAATAAATTATATGGATCATGAAATAATAATTGACATAACCCAGATGGACTGATATCCTGGCTTTTGTAATTAGAACTACAATTTCATTTGGAGGTTACCTCTATGAGTAATTGTACCCGTTCTATTACCACCACCCAATTATTTAATCAATCAAACCAACTTCTTCGTTTTGTTTTTCCTCGTTTTGTAAGGCAAGGCTTGTCAGGATTATTATGGGGAGTGTTGATGATTATTTTGATTCTACCTGCTTTTGCAAATATGGGGCCTTGGCAGGAGAATGAAGCTCTGAGAAATGGTCAAACACGGGTTTGGAAATCGATAGAGGTCAAAGAAATAAAGGACCCCTTTACCGGAGGTTTTAGCCAAAAGACCATTACCCACCAATATATTGAAAAGGCTGATGGCTTAAATTATAACGCCGGAACCAAAGCCAACCCCCAATGGCTCCCTTCGGTAGAAACCATCACTCAAACCGATGATCCTTATTATCCATATGAGGCCAAACAGGGCTGTTATCAAGCAAAGTTCGGAGTTTCCATCAACCAAACCACTCCTATCGAGTATTCTATAGGGAAAGATACCATCCACTTGGGCCTGAAATACTTAGCCTACTATGATAAGGTCCATAACACCCTTGAACCTCTTTTTGGCTCCTTAAACCATGTCAATCCGACAGTAGAAGGCAACAAGGTTACTTATAAAGAAGTCTATCCCGGAATTGATGTGGCATATATCTATCAAAAAGGTGTTTTCCAACAGAACATCAAAATAAAATCCAAGAGCAATTTAGGGGTACCCTCTACCTTTGGCATCAGTACCGATAATGCTTACCTGGTAGCGGTTACCGAGATAGATACCACCGATTTCTCCACTGAGTTTGAGAATACCCAAGGGGACAAGATGGCTCAAGGCCTGCTGAAAGGCGAAGGCTGCGATATCCTCTTTAAGAAGAAGGGAAATCTCCTTTGCACTTTAGCTCCCAGTATAGCCTATGCTGATACCGAAAATGG
>DIVR01000046.1 GCA_002428325.1 bacterium UBP4_UBA6127 | reverse complement strand
TCAGAATGAATCCTAAGATAGAGAAGGATTTTGACAGCTGTCAAAAAGTATTGATATTGATTTTATTGAAGTTAGATTTTGACAAGGGTCAAGAAAAAGGAGAATGAGAGAAAAAAAGAGGATTTTAGAAAGGATAAAAAAATTCTAAAATTAAAAATATTTCTCGATGGCAGCGAGGGTTTTAAGGGTGGCGCCGGAGTTAGCCCGAACAGCCGCTGCCCCTTTTTTACCTCTCTGGTTAGCCTCTTGAGGATTTAAGTATAATTGTTCCAATATCAGGGGGAGTTCCGGCCCTGATTTGACCAAGACCCCTCCATCCGAGGAAAGCAGGAGTTCTGCGGAATCCCTGAAATTATGCATAAAATGCCCAAAGATGACTGGTTTTTCGAGGATAGCCGGTTCAAGGACATTATGACCTCCCTTAGGAATCAGGCTTCCTCCCACAAAGGCCACCTGTCCTAATTGGTATAATCGGGATAATTCACCTACTGTATCAATTAAAAAGACATCTCTTTGATAAGAGGCATCAGGTTTCATGAGGCTTCTTCGAATGGAAGTAAATCCCCATTGTTCAATCAGCTTTTCTACTTCATCAGCCCTTTCCGGATGACGAGGGGCTAATATGAGTGTGAATTTGGGGAATCTTTCCTTCAGAAATTTTAGAGCTCGCAGAATATCTTCCTCTTCACCGGGATGGGTGGACCCTGCCACTAGGACTTCTTTGGGTTTACCTTCCAAACCAAATTGAACTCTTAATGACTGGATTTCTGAACCGCTGGGATGGGGAGGATTTATATCAAATTTCAGGTTGCCGGTTACCTGGATTCTCCCAGGTTCTCCCCCAATTTGCTCCATTCGGCGGGCATCTTCCTCCGATTGCATCAGCAAGGCATCAAAACAAGCGGTAATAGAACAAACTAACTTTTTGATTTTGGCATATCGGCCGACCGACTTATCTGATAATCGGCCATTGGCAAGAACGATGGGGATATTCCTTCCTTTAGCAGCCGACAGGAAATTGGGCCATAATTCGGTTTCCATGATTACCAGAGCCTTGGGAGTAAATATATCCAGGGATTTTGCCACTATCCAGGGAAAATCCAGGGGAAAATAAATAATCCCGGCAAAGAGAGATTCATTTTGCTGGGATATTTGATGCCCGGTAACAGTCACATTCGATATCAGGATAGGCAAATCAGGGTATTTCTTTTTGATTTCCTTGACCAGAATTATTGCGGTTAATGTCTCTCCCACAGAAACAGCATGTATCCAAAGAGGATTCTTACCCTGTAATTGGTTTTGTATTTCCTGGGGATAATAACCAAACCTCTGGACAAAATTCTTGCGGTATTTAGGAGTAAATAGTATCCTCAGCGCCCAATAAGGGGAACTCACCAGAGCTCCGGCAATCAATACCATGTTATAAAGATAAATCATAAAGGTTGGATAGGCCTGATTAATGGGATGAGGAACCCTTGACAGGAACAGCTCCTGGTTTGGCCTTCCCATATTTTCGGCGGCGAGTGCATATCTGGCACTCTTTATCATCACAAAGCAGGAAGAAGGGATCGGATGCCAGTTTCTCCAGGATGATATCAACCACATTCTCGGCTTTCATCACTTGGATGTTGGCATTCCCCATTTTGGTATATTGGATGACGCCCCGTTCCCGGAGTACGATTTCGGCTTTGACAAAACCTTTGGAACAGCCGGGTACTTCCCTGACTTCGACTTCGCTGAGAGTACCATTATCATCAGAACTTCTGGCAATATCGATTCCGGTCTTGGTATTGGACCAGGAGACACATAAATAGGGCACCTGGGCAAGGCTCTCACAAGTATGAATCAGGGGATTTCTATCTTGGCCTACCCCTAAAAGCACAATAAACCCGCCAATTTGCGAAAGTTTATGATAAGGGCTGCCTTTCCCCAGAGGGGCGCATTTGATATGGTCTTTGACCATTTCCCGGGCAAAGAACCCAATGGCGGCCACTGAATGGCTGGGATGATTGCTTCGAATAGCTTCGGGCCGAAGCCTGACAGCCTCGGAAATGGCTCCGCATTGGGAAGGAGTTACTAACAGGTTGAAGGGCTGGAAATCGTTCCAGACTTTAAATGAATAAGTAAAAGTGGGGACAATTAATGTGCCTCGGTCGCCGAGGACTTCAGTGAAGGCATTGACTACGGTATCGGCACCGCCTTCCACCTCTCCCATGGAGGAAAGGGAGGATTGGAGGGCTACTACATCCCCTCGCTGAATCCCATAATGGCTGATTACCTCAATAATCCGGTCTTTGGTTACCTTCATCTATTCTCCTTTTCCTTTATTTATTCTGAATGGCGTTTATGAAACGCTCGGTGATCATAATTGGCCGGGTAATGGCTGACCCAATAACAACAGCATAAGCGCCGCAACCCATGGCTTTTTTGGCTTCTTCAGGAGTCCAGATTTTCCCTTCGGCAATCACTGGAATATTGAGTTTCTTGGAAAGCTTCCTGATCAATGTGAAATCAGGAGTCGGGACCTGAGGGGAATAGGGGGTGTATCCCGATAGGGTGGTGCTGACAATATCAGCTCCCTCATTCTCACAGCGAACCCCTTCTTCATAGGTGGAAATATCGGCCATTACCAGAACCCCTTTGAAGTTCTGATGGATTTTCGCAGTGATTTCCTCAAAGGTCTCTCCGTTTGGACGGGTACGAGGTGTCCCATCCAGACAGATAACATGGCTGCCTGCTTTTATCACTTGAACAGCCGATTTATAGGTGGGAGTAATATAAACTTCACATCCCGGGGTATCGATTTTATAGATTCCTAACAACGGTAAATCCACAGCTTTATGGATAGCCCGAATATCTGCGGGTCCGTTGCAGCGAATTCCGACGGCTCCGGCCATCTCGGCGCATTTGGCAAAGGCGGACATGAATTTGGGGCCGTAAAAAGGTTCACCAGGCTTCGCCTGGCTTGACACTATTAATCCGTTTTTTATCTTTTTTATGGTATCCATGGTTTATAAGTTTACCTTATCCTGTCAAATGAATCAAGTAAATTTATATAGATAACTGATATTATTATTCTTATATATAAATCGTGAAACCTCTGATTTACCCTTTTTCTTTTTCCCCGTAAACGGAGAGGTAACGGAGAGGGTCNNGGGTCAGAGACACTCCGTTAAAACTCCGATACTGAAAAGAGAGTTTAGGAATACCCCCAAGACCCCCTTTCAGGGTGAATGATAACCGGTAAGTTTGCCGGAAGATTTCATATAATGTTATATTCATCGAGAGTTTTTTCTATGAATAAAAGGAGTTGTTGAAATGGGAAAATATGGATATTTTGATGATAAGAACCGGGCTTATGTCATAACCCGTCCGGATACCCCGGCCCCCTGGATCAATTACCTGACCAATGCCAACTATCATGCCTTGGTCTCCAATACCGGGGGAGGTTTTTCTTTTGACCGGTCTCCTAAAGATTCCCGGCTTATCCGGTTCCGGTATAACAGTTTTCCCATGGACCGGCCGGGCCGGTATGTTTATATCCGGGATGCCGAATCCGGCGAATACTGGTCTCCTACCTGGCAGCCGACCTTAACTCACCTGGACTCCTATAAATGTACTCATCGTCCCGGAGTTACCACCATCGAATCAACCTATCAAGGTATCTTTGCCCGGATTGAATATATGGTTCCCCTGGAAGGGGATTTTGAATACTGGCGGGTCAGTGTGAAAAATGAAAGCAGGAAATCCCGGAAACTGAGTTTCTTTCCCTATTGTGAATTATGCCTGAGCCATGCCTTGATTGATTTGATCAGCCAACCCAATGACCAGCATTTCAATCATCTGCGATTTGATAAGGTCGATAATTCTATTTATGCCACTAAACGATATTGGTCTGCTCAAAGCGGGGTGACTGTCAAACAGGCCAATGAAGCCTGGGACCGGATGCTTTTCTTTACCTCCACTCAGAAAGTGAAAGCCTTTGATGGTAAACTTCTGGATTTCTTTGGTAAATACCGGTCGGAACAGAATCCCATCAATATTGAAAAAGGAAAGCTGACCAATACCCTTGTCGATGCCGGCGATGCCTGCGCAGCCTTGCAGCATGATGTAACCCTGGCTCCCGGTGAATCGGTGGAATTTCTGGTCATGTTGGGAGTTGTCCCTGTTGAAGGCTGGCAGAAGAATGCCAAATCCCTTTTTAAGCAGTTCAAAAGCCTTGAATCTTATGAGACTGAGAAAGCCAAAGTGATAGCCTGGTATGAGGATTATTTTTCTGCGGTTCAGGTCAACACCCCGGATAAAGATATGAATCGGATGCTGAATACCTGGAATCAACTTCAGGCCCTGATGACCTACCGGGAATCCAGGAATGCTTCTTATTATCATGGAGGCCTTCTCTATGGAACAGGCATGCGGGATTTAGGACAGGACCTTTTAGGGCCTGTCGTTACTAAACCAGAGTATGCCCAAAGGTCGGTGATTGAGTTGTGTTCCCACCAGTTTAAAGATGGCAGCACCCTCCATAACTTCTTCAGAGTCGGGGGTGGGGGAGAAAAGACTAATCATGGGGATACTCCTGTCTGGCTCCCTATGGGGATTTTCTTCTATATCAAGGAAACTGGCGACCTGACTATTCTGGATGAGAAAGTCCCTTATTACGATGAAGGGGACGATACGGTCCTCAACCATATCTGCGGCGCCATTAACTACCTCTTTAAACAAAGAACTAAACGGGGACTCTCCAAAATTTTAAATGGCGACTGGAATGACGATTTAGATTACCTCGGGCGGGCTGGGAAGGGTGAATCTCTCATGATCACCCAGCAACTGGCCTATGACTGTAAAGAAGCCTCTGAACTCTTTGCCTTCCTGGGTGACAAAAAGAGAACGGATAAATATAAAAAGATGTTCATTGAACTGAAAGAAGCCATCAATCAACAGGGCTGGGATGGAAACTGGTATATTCGGGCAACCCATGATTCGGGGCTTCCCATTGGTTCGAAAAAATGTAAACAAGGGAAGATTTTCATTAATTCCCAGACATGGGCTGTGATTGGCGGAGTTGCCGGAGGAAAGCGGGGACTTCAATGCCTGAAGGCCCTGCGTAAATATCTGGATACTCCCAAAGGGCCCAAGAAAAATGATCCTGCCTACACCAAAGTCATTCAGGATGGATATCCTCCTTTTGGATTGATTACCCGTGAATGTCCCGGTAAGAAAGAAAATGCCTCTATCTTTAACCATACAGTGAGCTGGGCTATTCTGGCAGAAGCTATCCTGGGCAGGGGTGATATTGCCTTTGATTATTATCATAAATCCTTACCGATGCATTTACCTCCCGGCGGTGAGGACCGTTATAAGATGGAGCCTTATGTTTATGCGGAATATGTTACTTCCACTGACCATTTCAGTTTTGGTGAATCATCCCATTCCTGGCTGACCGGTACAGCTGCCTGGATGTTCCGGGATGCTGTCGATTATATCCTGGGAGTCCGGCCGGAATATGGCGGATTAAGGATGGACCCCTGTATCCCCAGAAAATGGAAGAAATATTCTATCCATCGAAGATTCCGTGGGGCAACCTATGATATTACCGTTAAAAATCCCCATTCAAAGAATAAGGGTGTCAAGGAAATCAAAATTGATGGGAAACCTTTTAAGGGAAACCTCCTGCCTGTTTTCCCGGCTGGGGAAACCCATAAAATCCTTGTCCTGATGGGATAATTTTACTGGAAATATTAAAGCCCCTTGCCAATGAGAGGTAAGGGGCTTTAAGACTTTTTTTCTTTATAAATAATTAGCTTCGATAGCTGGCATTGATTTTCACATAATCGAGGGACAAATCACAGGTCCAGTAATAGGAAGATGCTTTGCCTGCATTCAAGTTGATGAGAATCAATATTTCAGGGTAAGAAAGGCTTTTCTTGGCATCTGCTTCATCATACCCTGCGCCTTTGCCTTTTTTGACAAGTGTCAAAACTTTATAATCCTCTTCATCATTTTTTCTTCCCCCAATAGAGATATCCACTTTTTCAGGGTCTAATGTGATACCGCAATATCCGACCGCGCATAGGATTCTACCCCAATTGGCATCAGTACCGAAAATGGCTGTTTTGACCAGGGGAGAATTGGCAACTGCTTTGGCAGCTGTCAAAGCATCTTTATTACTTTTTGCGCCCTCCACGATAATTTCCACTAATTTAGTGGCTCCTTCGCCATCTTTCGCGATTAGTTTGGCTAATGTCGTGCAGATATATTGAAGGGCTTCCTTGAAGGTGGGTAAATCTTTACCGGATTTGGCGGTAAGTATTTTATTCCCAGCCACTCCGTTAGCCAAAACTAGTACCGTATCATTGGTACTCTGGTCATTATCTATAGTTACATGGTTAAAACTTCTATCCACACAATCTTCCAGGAGGGTTTGAAGAAGTTTGGATTCAATGGCAGTATCCGTGGTGATATAACAGAGCATGGTGGCATGAGGTCCGACCATATGGGGTCCAATCATCCCGGCTCCTTTACAAATTCCTGCCATCCGGCAGACCTTTCCCCCGATTTCAAATTCCACAGCCACTTCTTTAGGGATTCGGTCGGTGGTCATGATAGCATGGGCTGCATCATGCCCCCCTTCAGCTGAGATTATCTTGGCGGCATGTTCAACCCCTTTTTGGATTTTATCGATGGGAAGCCTTTGTCCAATCACTCCGGTGGAAGAGACATAAACCAGTTCCGGTTTGATTTTAAGGGCTTTGGCTACAGCGGCGGCCATTTTCTTTGCATCCGTAATTCCCTGTTTCCCGTTACAGGCGTTGGCATTGCCGCTGTT
>DIVR01000051.1 GCA_002428325.1 bacterium UBP4_UBA6127 | reverse complement strand
GAAGAGAAATCAAAGAACCTGAATTAGCAGGGTAATACCCTGCCACTACTGAGAGACAGGGTTAATCAGGGAATGAAGGATGTAGCCGGTAGTGGCGACCCACCGGGTCGCTTGAAGAGAAACCGAAGAACCTAAACCAGCAGGGTAATACCCAGCCACTACTGAAGAACAGGGATACTCTTGGTTGATTCTGAAATGGGATTTGATGTTTTTTTCTCAAATCTATTATAATTTCTTAGAAAGTCCTGTCTGTTAATATCTTTTTTCAGGGATCTCCCTTTTTTCGAATCAGGTAAAAAATATTCTAAAATATTTTTGAAAGGACTCTCTATATGAAAGAAGAACCTCCTCCTTCCTGGCAATATGATGAATTCAAACATGCTGGTGTGGATTATGCATCGGCCGAAGTAGCCAAAGAATATGATGCTCACCACACCCGAATTCGGGATTATGAAAAAGATGCCCGGTTGATTATGGACCGGATTGGGCTGAAGCCTGAAGAGAGTGTCATGGATATAGGCTGCGGCACTGGGGCCATCCTTCTTCCGATGGCCAGACATTGCCGGAAAGTCTATGGCGCTGATGTTTCTTCTGCTATGCTGGAGCTTTGTCAGATGAAAGCCCGGCAACAGGGTATCCTGAATATTGAGACCCAGCATGCAGGGTTTTTGACTTTCCAATCTCCTCCTGAACCTTTGGATGCTGTCATTTCCGTTGCCACTCTCCATCACCTGCCTGATTTCTGGAAAGGGGTTGCCTTATCCAGGATTCATAATTGCCTGAAACCGGGAGGCAAATTCTATCTGTTTGATGTGGTCTTTTCATTTTCTCCCCGGGATTATTACCAAGAGCTGGAATCCTGGGTCAATGGAATGCAGAAAAAAGCCGGAGAGGCCATGGCCGAGGAATCCAGAGTCCATATCAGGGATGAACACAGTACGTATGAATGGATTATGGATGGAATGCTGGAAAAGACAGGATTTGCCATTCATGAAAAACATGCTGATTTTCCCAGATGTATAGCCTATCTATGCAGCCGAAAGTAATTTTTATATAATCTCACTCTCAAACTGAAGGAAAAAGGAGAATCTATCACGATGGAGAACACAACGAATCCCCCGGAATGGGTCATTGCGGCAGAACCCCAGGTCAAGGAATTTGGCCCCTGCCGGGTTATTGGCATGAATTATATCGGTAAAAACCAGTCTGGTGAAATACCGGCCTTATGGCACAGTGAAAAAGGTTTCATCCACCGGGTGAAAGAGATTCAGCCATCCCAGGGAGCCGAAGCCGGTTTAGCTTTCGGTATCTGCCGATGTGTTCCCGGAAAGACTGACGGTTCTTTTGAATATATTGCCGCGATAACAGCGGCTCCGGATGCTTCTATTCCAGAAGGAATGATGGAAGTTCAACTACTTCAAAGCCCCTATGTGATTTTCACCGTCCGTAATCTGACAGAAATTGGCAAGGTCTGGGAATATGCCCAGAAATGGTTTGCTGCCAATCCCCAATGGGAAGGATTTTGTACGCCTAAAGGATGCGATTGTGTCCATTATCCCAGTTTTGAGTTATATCCGGCAGATTTTACTCCGGATGGGAAACTCTATATTTATTTTCCGGTAAAAGCTAAATAATCGGGTTAGAAGAGCCGGATTTTTCTTCCCCCAAGAGGAATTTCTTAGCAATATCGGAGTATCATCCAAAAATGGCTGGCGGTCCCCATCATGGTCAAGATATGGAATATCTCATGAAACCCCAGCCATTGGGAAATCAGGTTGGGTTTTTTCAGGCTGTAGATTATTCCTCCGATAGTATAGAAAATCCCGCCTGCCAACAGCCAACTTACTGGAATAATTCCAGTCTTATGATACAAAGGGACAATGGCAATGACAGATAACCAACCCATCAGGAGATAAACCCCGGTGTATATGACTCGGGGAATTTTATTGATAAAGATGGTTTTTAATATGATTCCTACTAAGGTACAGGCCCAGATAACCGAAAAAATGGTATATCCGATCACCCCTCTTAACAAAATCAGGCAGACTGGGGTATAGGTCCCGGCAATCAGGATAAATATCATGCTGTGGTCCAGTTTTCTCAGGATATCAATCACTTTGCTGGACCCATTAAACAGGTGATAGGCAGTGCTGACTGAGTAGAGCAGCAGCATACTGGCGCCGAAAATGGAAAAGGAGACAATCTCCCGGGAATTTCGGTTGACGATAGATACATATAATAAGATAGCTAAAGCAGCTATGGATAAAAGGGCTCCCAGCATGTGGCTGAATCCACTGGCGGGTTCCCGGAATAGTTTTCTCACAAAAAATCACTCCTGATATTTAATATCTCTTGAAAATTCTTCTTATCTGATATTACCAGAAAAGGATAATTATTTTCGGAGGAGTTATGTAACGGCTATTTAAAATATTTACTTGGTCTGCTAAGATGCCAATGAATTGCCAAAGAAATATCACATCTAAGGAGCTTATTCTAATGAACCCAGCCAACTGTATCGGATGCAAGAAATTTCCCTGTCAGGATATGAATCATAAGGCCTATAGTATCCCTTCTATAGAGTTTGACTCGGAGAAGGTTCAAATGATGATGATTTCTGAGGTGGCCCCGGTGAATCCCGGGGATTATTATTATGCCTCGGAAGAAGCGCCTCTTTTCCAGCAGACCACCCTCCTGGCATTTCAGGATGCGGGAGTTCCAGTGAGATCTTTTCAGGATATTTTAAAGAAGGGTATTTATTTTACTACTGCTGTAAAATGCGGGAAAACCGGGTATGGCGTCAGTACCGATACTATTAAAGAATGTTCTTTACTGCTGGAGAAAGAATTAGAATTATTTCCCCATCTGAAAACCATTATGCTGATGGGGGATGTGGCAATCAAATCCTTGAATTATATAGCTAAAAGACAAGGGGAGCCTCGAGTCATCCCGACCGGTTCTACCTGTAAAATCAGGGGAGGGGTTTTTTCCTATAAAGGAATCCGGGTCTATCCCTCTTATCTTCAGGCGGGTCCCAGTTTCTTTATTGAAAAATCTAAAAGAAGAATGATTGCCGAGGATATCCATAAGGCTATGGCGTGAAAAAAATCTTACAGTAGATTGAAAAAAGGGTGGTAAGACGAGTTGTCTGTAAAGAACTCAAGTTACGGCAGATATTAACAGTCTAACTTTCTTTCATTTATAAAATTTACATTCATAACACCCATTTATGTTTCAGAGACAGATTTCATTTTTATTAAACCTATTACAATGATTAAAATTGAAATAATGAATTTAGAGAGAAATATATTTTATTAATCAACAAAGAGTAATGATCATTCCAAATAAATACGCTTTTCCTTTTATGCAAATCAAATCTATATATTATAATGGACCCCAAAAACCAGAC
>DIVR01000029.1 GCA_002428325.1 bacterium UBP4_UBA6127 | reverse complement strand
GATGGTTTCGGTGGTTATGTCGGTGCTTCTTACACCTTCGCCAGCGATTACAAACCGTCCGTTCGCGCCAACTTCTACTATTTAGATGATGAATTTGCACAGCCGATTGGCCACGTTGACCAGGATGACCTGGGCGAAACCGCCTATGGTTATATTGCTGACAACAACAGCCTGCTGGAAAGCAATGTCTGGTTCCTGAACGTTGGAGCCTCCATCAATCCGGCCGAAAAAGTCAAAGTTGATGCAGATTTCTTCTACTATGAACAGCCGCAGGAATCCGTGATCGGTCTTGCCTCTTTTGACAAGCTCGGCATGGAAGTTGATCTGCGCGTGTCCTATCAGTACAGCGAAAACGTGGCAGCTGAACTCATCGGTGCTTACTTTACCCCCGATGATGAAGAACTGTCCCAGGTTCGCAATACACCGGCTGATGACACCTGGTTACTCAAAGGTGGTCTGAAAGTCTCCTTCTAATTCCAAAAAATTAGAAGAAAGACTCTTAACGAGCCTTATGATCCCTGGTTCGGGTTTACCCGAACCGGGGATTTTTATTTTAGGAAGCAGACGCCTCGGGCTGGCAGGACTAGTCCGTCTGATAAATACTGTTTATAATGAGAAAAAGGGTACCCTGATGTTGTTCAAGAAAGGCTGAATGCCAATATGAACGATGAAATCGGTAAAAATGAAAATCCCCAGACGACTGCTTCATCAAATTCAAATCCCAAACATCCTTCTGTTTATCGAAAATATGGGCCATCGCTACTCCTGTTAATAATAGTGTTTATGTTATCGGTCTTTGTGGTGAAAAAATTCAAAAATCCCATGCGGATGACCCTTTTGGAAAGCGGCGCCTCCATGGATATGGAATCCATGGGCGGGCAGACGGGTTATCTCCCGGTGGAAATTGTCCGGGCTGATAGGGGCACAGTCAAAGCAACCCTGGCTTATAGTGGAACCGTTGTACCCTATACGGAACAACTGATCAATCCCCGGGTCACAGGGAAAATCCTGGATATCCCGGTCTATCCCGGAGACCCGGTCAAACCCGGCCAATTATTAGTTCGGCTGGATTCGGATGAATTATCTTCCCAACTTCAGGAAACCCGGTTTGAGGCTAAATCCACTCAGGAGGAAACCCTCAAATCTGACCAGGAATTAGAGGCTGCCAAGGCTAAGAAAACCGGAGCAGACGCTGAATTGAAAATAGCGGCGGCGGATTTAAAATATTGGCAGGAAGAAATCAAACGGCAAAAAACTCTTTATACCCATGGCGCTATTTCCCGGGATGAATATGAAATGTCCCAGTCTCGGTATACCGCTGCCAAAGCCAGCCGGGATAAAGCTCAGGCCATGGTTCGGGAAGCCGGCAGTATGCTTCAGGCAGCCCGGTTGAATCAATCTATCAGCCGGGATAAGGCTCAGCAGGCCCAGTCCCGGGAAAAAACCAGTAAAATAATTCAGGATTATACTTCCATCCGTTCCCCCATCAAAGGCTATGTCAGTGAACGGCTGATCAGTCCCGGGACTCTGGTGGAACCCGGAATGACCATTCTTAAACTGGTAGAGACCGACCGGGTCCGGATTCAGGCCAATCTGCCTGCTTCCCAATTGGAAGGGGTGAAAGTAGGCAATCCGGTGAGGATTCATCTTCGCGATAAAAGTATTCCCCCTGTCGCCGCCTCCATCAGTTCCATCTTCCCTTCTGCGGACCCATTGGCGAGAACGGTGGTGGTGGAAACCATCATTCCTAATCCCCAAAATGTTTTCAAACCGGGGGATTTTGTCTCGGTAGAAATCACCGGTGAGACCCGGGAAGATGTTATTCGAGTTCCCCCAACGGCTTTATATCAGATGGGGAGTGAGGATAGCAGTTATCTCTGGGTTTATCAGCCGGGAACAGAAACCTCCGAAGAACCCATGAAAATGGATTCCATGGATATGGGTTCTAGCAAGATGGAGGATATGGATAGTTCTCAACCCAACCCGGCGGCTTCATCCAAACCTGATTCGGAGATGGCCGGGATGAATCATTCCACCCATCAACCTTCCTCTAAAACCCCTGAGACCATGTCCAAACCTGGGAAATCCCCTATCGCCAAGGTGTTATATACCTGCCTGATGCATCCTGAGGTTATTTCTGATAAACCGGGCAATTGCCCCCTATGCGGCATGACCCTGGTAAAGAAAGAAACCCCGCCTATGCCCATGGCAGAGATGAAATCCTCCGAGGGAGAAAAACTTCCTTCGGGAGCCGGAAGCGTTATTCTTCGCCGGGTGACTCCCGGTATTTCAGATGGTACTTTTGTGGAAATCCGGGAGGGTTTGGAGGAAGGTGAATTTATCATCTCCAGAGGGGGAGCCAACCTTCAGGAGGGGGATAAGGTCTTTCCGGTTCCCTATGGGAAAAATGGAGAGCCGGTGAAGTTCCCACCCCCGCCGCCCATGAAACCAGGTTCAATGCATCATTCCAATTGACGACCCCCCGGATGGAGATGGATTCATGACAACTGTCAAAAAAATAAAGGATGCAACCATACAGGGTGGAGGAACCATTGTTCGATGGTCCATAAACCACCCCCATACTATTATTTCTTTTTACCTGGGAGTTTTTCTATTAGCTCTTCTAGCCATCGGGTTTTATATGCCCCGCCGGATGATGCCTTATGTGGAAAGCCCGATGGCCGGAGTGGTTACTTCCATGCCGGGTCTTTCGGCCGAAGAAATGGAACTCTATATCACCAAACCCATTGAGGAACAGCTGGTTAATGTTAAAAATCTGAAATATATCAGGTCCAGTTCTCAGGATGGGTTTTCCATTGTTTCTCTGGAATTTGAATATGGGACGGATATGAAAAAGGCTGTCTTCGATGTCCAGTCCCTGATGAATGTCATCCAAGCCATGCTTCCCATGACCGGCGCCAACCTGAAACCTTCCTGGGTGGTGGCTATCGACCCTTTGAATATCCCTATTTTGAATATTCATCTGCAGGGGCAGGGGTGGGATAAGGTTAAACTGAGGGAATTTGCCGATAATGAAGTGATAAACCGGCTCAAACAGGTGAAGAATGTCTATTCGGTAGTTCCTTTTGGCGGGTATCACCGGCAGATGCAGGTGATTGTCGATCGGGATAAGCTGGCGGCCTATGGATTATCTTTGACAGATGTCAAAATGGCCTTGGATAAATATAATGTCAGCCGAAGCGGCGGCCTTATGACTTCCCCTGCCGGGGAATCTATCATCCGGGTGGACAGCCACGCCCTGAGCGCCGATATGATAGCCAATTATCCAGTCTATTCCAGCCGGGACCGGGTAGTCTATGTCAAAGATATTGGTAAAGTCCTGGATACCTATTGGGAAAGGCGTAGTTCCTACAGTTTTTCCCATCAGGGGAAAATTGAGCCGGGGATTGAAATCTCAGTCATCCAGAATCCCGAAGCCAGCTCGGCCCTGGTGGTTCCCCGAGTATTAAAAGAATTGAAAATACTGGAAAAAGAAAATCCCGGGATAAAATTCCAGGTGGCTTATGACAATTCCGAGTTTGTGAATATCCTTTTCAAAAATATGTTTGTGGAATTGGGGTTGGCCATCCTCCTGACCGGGATAGTAGTCTTATTATTTCTGGGTGAATGGCGGGGCGCTATGATATCCCTTCTGACGATTCCGGTTTCCCTGGCGATGGCTATCCTGGGCTTGATTCCCCTGGGGATGTCCCTGAACAGCGGGACTCTCATCGGGTTGTTGCTGTCTATCGGGAGGCTGGTGGATGATTCCATTATCGATATCCATGCGGTGAACCGGTATCTGAAGATGGGGTTTCCGGTAAAAGAGGCCACCATCAAGGGGATCAGTGAAGTCCGGCTGGCCGTGATTGCTTCCACCCTCACCTTGATTCTGGCTCTGGCTCCCCTTCTTTTCTGCGGGGGGATAGTGGAGCTGATGTTCAGGGAACTGGTCTGGCCCCTGATATTGGGGCTGCTGGCCTCTATGTTTGTCTCCTTCACGCTGACCTCCCTGTTGGCTTCCCGATTCTTGAAACCCCATGAGGAATTGGAAAAAGAACATCGGTTCTGGATATACCGATGGATAGTGGACCCTTTCCAGAGGTTCCTGGAGAAAACCGAAACCGGGTATGGAAACCTCATCCATTGGATGCTTAAGCATCGGTTTGCCAATATCACCCGAATTTTGGTAACTGTCATTATCGGGTTTACCTTTTATTTTTTCATCGGCAGCGAGATGATGCCCCTGGGAGATGTGGGGCAGGCTTTTGGAATCCTGGAAATGGAGCCGGGTACTAATTTTGAACAGACAGAAAAAGCTTCCCTGGAAATCCAGAAAATCTTTCTGAAACATCCGGAAATCCTGAAGGTATCTGCTGAGACGGGGACCGAAACCATGTTTGAATCTTTCAGCCCTTTTTATACCGGGTATGCCATGCCGGCGGTCAATGCGGCCACCTTTATGATTACCCTGACGGATAAAGATGTAAGAAAACGGTCCATCTGGCAGGTCATTGATTCAGTCCAGTCGGAGGCTCTGCAGACGATTCCCGGTATCCGAAGGTTCCAGATCAAGGAAATGGGTTCGGATGTCATGGCCTCTTCAGCCGCTCCCATTCAGGTATTAATCTTTGGGAAAGATTTACCCCTTCTGGGCAAGATGGGAGAAGACCTCCTGGAACAGGCTAAAATCACTCCCGGACTGGCTCAACCCGGCACGACCTGGGTGATGGGGAATCCTTCTTATGAGGTAAAAGTGGACCCCCGGAGAGCTCAGGAAATGGGGTTGACCCCTGATGATGTGGCAGCCCAATTGTATTATGCCACCAAAGGAGGACTGACCGATGAATTCTTCCGGCTTCCCAATATCCGGCAAAATACTATCCTCATCCGTTATGAGGACAGCCAGCGGCAAAATTCCCAGGACCTGAACCAGGTTTATATTACAGGAAAAGATGGAAGGTCTGTTCCCCTGGCGGCTATTGCCGATGTGAATTATCGAAAAGCTCCCACCTTGATTGAACATGATGGACTCAGAAGAGTGATAACCCTGAATGGGTACTATCGGCCTGGGGGGCCTCCCTCCATGGACCTGAGTATGGATTTGATGATGAGAGCCATCATGACCATGAATTTCCCCAAAGGGTATGGCATAGAACTTCGGGGGGATATGACCCAGATGATGGATTCATTCAATCGGCTGCTTATCGGGCTGAGTCTGGCCCTCTTTTTTATCTTCCTGATTCTGGTTGCTCAATTCAGGGGATTCCTGCAGCCTTTGCAAATGGTGTTTTCATTACCCTTGGAATTGTCCGGAGTCTTTATTGCCTTGTTTTTGGCGCATCAGGCCTTTTCCACAGTTTCCATCATGGCGGTGATTGTCTTGACCGGGATGGATGTGACGGCGGCCATCCTGCTGGTGGATATGATTTCCCGGTATCGGGATGAGGGGATCCCCAGGGATCAGGCGGTGGTGGAGGCATGCCCTCAGAGGTTAAGGCCTATCTTAATGACCACTCTGGTTACCCTGATAGTCATGGTTCCGGTGGCTTTTTTCCCGGGGACTGGGATGGATGCCTATTCTCCCCTGGGAACGGTGATAGTGGGAGGGCTTTTGGTGGGGACTATTCTGACCCTTTTTGATATCCCGATCATGCATACTTATGTGGATGACTTCACCCGGTTTATCTTTCGGCGGTTCCTGAAAAAAGAGTATCATTGGCGAAGGAGAAAACCGGAGGATGACTCTCCCGATTCTCAAGACAAGGTTAAAAAGGAGTAATTTATGGCTCATCATCGGCGTTTGACCCAGGCTGATGCCATCTGCCTGGGTCTCAATACCTTTATAAAACATATCGGGTTTGAAATCGGAATCATTATTATTTGCTGGCTGGGGATGGTGAGTGGGGTTTGGGGTCAGGAAGGGAAGGAGACCCTGAGCTTGCAGGAAGCCCTGGAAAAGGGATTAAGTCAGCAGCCAGGCTTAAAATCAGCTGAAGCGGAGTATCTGGCCATGGGGGATGAGGTCGAAATGGCCCAGACCGCTTTTTATCCCCGGTTATCAGCCAATACTTTTTGGACAGGTGGGGATATGCCGATGATTTTCGGATCCTTGCCTTCTTCCATGCCTGCCTATCAGGCCATGGTGCCGGGAGAAAATAACTGGATACAGGATTTTACCCTGATGATACCCCTTTATACGGGGGGTAAGAATCTGGCGCAGCTGAAGAAGGCCCGGTTTGAAAAGGAAGCGGCTTCCCACCAGTATCAGGGCAGCCGGTTGGAGCTGGCTAAAGAGATTCAGATTGCCTGGTGGAAGGCTCAATATTTCCGGGAGTTGCAGCAGGCCTATGGAGAGATGGTAAAAGAGTCCCGGGAACAGGTTAAAAATCAGGAGACTGCTTATCAGGCAGGGAAATCAGCTTATGTATCCCTGCTGAGAAACAGGACCCAGCTGGCCCAGTCCCTTCAGATGGAAGCCGATGTCCGGAAAGAGTATCGGAGTCTTGTTGCCCGGCTCAATGAGCTGGCCGGGGAAGACCCTGCCTATCCCCTGGAACCGGCTCAAAGTCCTTTGGAACCCGTAATATTTACCTATGATAAGGCTTCTGCCCTGGAAAAAGTGATGGAGACTCACCCGGGATTAAAAGCCCTCCAGTCCCGGGAAAAATCAGCTGTTCAATCCGTCGCCGTTGCCAGAGGGGACTATTTTCCTCAGGTGGCTTTGATGGGGATGCAGGATTTCTTTAAAGAAGATAATGGGGGCGATGACTCCGGCCATGCTTACGGGTTGGTGGTTTCTTTTCCGTTTTTCGGGTCGGGTGAATCGTATTATAAAAAGAAACAGCAGGAAAGATATAAACAGAAAGCCCGATATGACCTGGAAGCAGGAAAACTGAAAGCCCGAAGCGATTTTGAATCGGCCTGGGCCGGGCTGGATTCTGCCCGGGTCAAGATAGAGGCGGCCCAAAGTTCCCTTCAACAGGCTGAAGAAGAGTATCGAATCATGAAACTGGCTTATGAGGCAGGAAAGAAAACCACCCTGGAATATCTGGATGCCCTGGTTCTGACGGCTAAATCCCGGGCGGATTGGGCAGGCGCCCTGGCGGAATATAATATCCAGGTCGCTGAATTGAAAACAATGATGGGGATAGAACCTTTGGGCCAACCCTGAGAGGTATGCTTTTTATGGTTTTTAGAGGTGAGAGCCTGGAGTTGGACCCAAGGGTAGTGGGAGATTGATCCTGGACTATAGTCCGGGGAATATCCCTGGACAGAAAAACGCAAAAACCATTTCAATGGTTTTCTCTTTGTCCGGTTTTTGGGAAAACCACCTGTGGAGCCTTGAATAGACCGGAGATAAAAACTGTTTCTTAACAGAAATTCTTGACTTTGAAACAGGACTCCCATTATGATTCAGATACGAGGAATATATAGAGATGTTTCCCGAAGAACATTTTATAGAAGGCGGCTCCGTCCGCATTAACAATGAAGTGGTAGCAATCATTTCAGCGATAGCTGCCAATGAGGTGGAGGGTATTGCCCGGATGGGAGGCGGATTCTCCTTCTCGGAAGTCTTTGGTAAAAAAGCCATGAATAAAGGCGTCCGGGTAGAGATCGGCCAGGGAGAAGCGGCTATTGACCTCTATGTAGTGGTGGAATATGGCCGAAATATCCCGGAATTGGCAGCCCAGGTCCAGCAGAATGTGAAACGCCAGGTGGAAGCTATGACCGGGTTGCAGGTGGTGGAAGTGAATATGATTGTGGAAGGGGTCCAGTATCGTTCTGAGAAGGATGTACCTTCGACTCCTGAGGCGGCAGATGCCTCCAAACCTTACGAATTTAAAAACTACCGATAAGACAGGGATATTATGAAAATTATTCGACGTTTTTCATCCTTTATTTGTATTGCCCTGGTCTTCCTGATGGGCGTTATGATGGTCTCTACCTCGGTGATGTATATCACCGGCATGAAAGGCAAAGAAGTCATTGAGTCCAATGCCTTTAATTATTTTGAGAAAATGGGGAGCCAGGTAACTACCAAGGTTGGCACTTTGATGGTGGGGCTGCTTCTATTATTATTCAGTTTTGTTACCATCTATTTAGCGATAGCGGATCTACATTCTTCGGGGAGGATAAAACTGGATTCCCCGGAGGGACGGTTGACAGTCTCGGTTTCCGCGGTGGAAGCCTATTTGAACCGATTGGGACGGTCCATTGACGGGGTCAAAGAATTGAGAGCTAAAATCCGCCGAACTCCCACCGGTTGGGCATTATTTGCCCGGGTAACGGTCTGGTCCGACCAGGATATCCGGGTAACCAATGAATCCATCCATCAGGAAATCCGAAAAGGGGTCCAGCAGATTTTAGGGGAACGTTCTTTTGAACCTATGGATATCCATGTCAGCAAGATCGATGAACGAGTCGGAAGAGTCGGGTCCCGCCGTCCGGTGGATGTGGAATTTACTTCCGGCAAGGGGTTTTAAGCCATGAATAATAATCCATCACGCCTGAATCTGATTCTGGAAGGATTGATTGCCTGGATATTTCATCGGCCCCGGACTTTTATCGGAGTCCTGGTAGGATTTCTAGGCGGGATTTGTTTCCATTGGCTGGGATTCTGGGATACTCTTATCTTAATTGGTTGTGTGGTCATTGGATTATTAGTGGGTAGATACCTGGATGACCGGCATGCAGTGGGAGAAGTCCTCGACAGGCTCTTTACCCAGGACCATTGATTGAACCTATATTCTGGATTTGAGTAAATAATAGGGGAGGTTCTTGCGGGTGAAAACTATCCATCTATTCCTGAGATTAGTCGGTATTCTTTTTTTATTAGTGATAAGCCTTAATCCGGCCTGGCCGGAGGAAAGGGTTTTAAATTCTGATACCTCGGTCCTCTGGTGGCAACTGACCTTTTCCTATGATTCCAATTCCCTGAATTTAGTGGAAGCCGCTCCCATTCCTCCCATGGCTAAGAAAATCAGGACCCCGGGATTGGCGGGAGCCCCCCTGAAACTATCCTGTAACCTGAGCTGGGTCTCAGCCAAGGGACAATCCCTAATGTCGGTTCCGGTGGAAATTCCCCTGGGAGTCAGAAGCGTCCTGACCCCTGATGAAAAACCTGAAAACGATTATATCCCTCCCAGTTCGGTTTTTGTGGTTCGAGTCCAGGGACCGGAACCTTCATTGAATCCCAAAACCATTAAACTTCTCCGGACGGGTATCCAGTCCAGGGGATTGACTGCTGATTCGCTGCCTGCCTCCCTGCAGTTCACGGAAAAAGAAATACCCATTGAATGGATTCGAGAAGATTCAAAACGGATTTTAGATGGGCCCTTATCCTCCAGTATCATTCATGATACCGGACCGGATTCCAACCGGCTGGTGATCGTCGTGCTGGGAGACGGATATACCTATTCCAATCTGACCTTGGGCAGTTATGATACCCATTGCCAGACCCTGGTGAATGCTTTTCAAGGAAAAGCCCCCTGGGATATTTATTTTGATGCCGCTAACGTTTATAAAATCAATGTAGAAAGTAATGAGGAAGGGGCTGATGAACCCTCCCCCGGCCCCGGAATCTTTAAAGATACTTATCTGAATTCTTCCTTCTGGGTCAGCGGGATAGAGAGGCTGTTATACCTGAATTCTACCGGTATCAGCCGAGCCATCAATGCCGCGAATGCATATGTGGGAGTGGGAACCTGGGATGCCATTATTGTATTGGTGAATTCAACCAAATATGGCGGCGGCGGAGGGAGTATCGCTGTCTCCTCGGTCCATCCGGCCGCCAGTGAAGTCATCCTGCATGAGTTTGGCCATAGTTTTGCCGGATTAGCCGATGAGTATGATTACGGCGGAACTGGGGTTCCTTCCAGTGATTATGAGCCGAATGTGGATTTTAATTATGAGTTATCCCAACTGAAATGGAAAGACTGGGTGGAAACCGGCACCCCTTTACCGACTCCTGCAACCCTGGCTTATGATACGGTGGTGGGGGCCTTCCTGGGAGCCAAATATTGGCCTTCCGGAATATACAGGCCATGGAATAACTGTTTAATGAGAGCCTTAAACCGGCCTTTTTGCCCTGTCTGTAAACAGGCCCATGTGTTGGAAATGACCACCCTGCTGCAGCTGGTGGATAGCCAGACTCCTTCTCCCAGCCAGGTGGTTCCGGTCAATTCCATCGGGGTTAGTTTCAGTGTGGAGCCGTTACCCATTGGGCCTATCACTTATCAGTGGTATCTGAATGGGACTCTCTTAAGCGGAGAAACCTCAGCTCAGATATATAGGAGAGCCCAAGACCTTTCAGAAGATACTTCAATTCTGAGAGTCCAGGTGAACCATCCTACCGAGTTGGTCAGAGGAACTGAGATTTATAAAACGTATGACTGGTCGGTACAACCCGTATCCACCCGGGTCCCGGAGATTCAATGGTCCTTTTATGAATAAAAGCATTCAGGCCCTCCCCGGAGATGGATATAAAAAGCTATCTTAAATAACGGGAAAGAAACAGCTGGAATGATTAACCCTGAAAATAATAGTTGACAGGCTGGATTGGGAATGATATATTCTCAACCGTCGGGAAATACCTGAGATTAAGAAGGAGGGATGCCTTCTGATTTTAGGGGTATTCAGATAGGTTTAGAACCAGAATCTCAAATTCAAAGGGGACCTGTATATGGGTACAAAACCGAAATCCAGCGCCAGAAAGACCGTCCCAAACCATCGAGGCAAGAAACCATCCACTCGGGAAGAAATGGAAAATATCACCCTGGATATGGAGCATGATCGGATGGGGATCAATGAACAGTTCATCATTCATGAAGAACATGAAATGGAGCTTTATTTCCGGCAGATGCAGCGTCCGGGAAGACGGGTCACTCGGGATGATGACGAGGATAATTTTTCCTATTGGTATGGACAGACCTAGAATCAGATAACCCTTTTTTATGAATGATATAAAGCCGGGGATTCCCTAAGGGGATATCCCCGGTTTATTTTTGAATAAATAAGACTCTCCTTTTATTAACGGCGACCTGTCAGCTGGTTTTGGAACCCACAGAAACCTTGAGTGACAGGAGAGTTCCCTGCCGCCGGTGAAAGACAGCTAAAATTACAAACAAACAGCCTCAGTCCCGCCATAGTCCATCATTTCCTATCATTATGAACAGGAAGGAAAGGAGTTGCCGGGTTGGAAGATTGGAAATGGATAATCAGAAGTGGCTATTCAAGAGAAATACTTCCCTGAATGAAAGGGTTTAGGTTTATAATACGGGGAAAACTTCTCAATAAAGGTAGAGACTTAAAAATGCTGACGGTAAACGACCTGGTGGAAAAACTGGAATTAAAAGTGGTAACGACAGAAGCTCCCTTGGACCGGCCAGTGGCTGGAGGGTATGCCTCAGATCTTTTGAGTTGCGCCATGAATAAGGCAAAGAAAGATTATGCCTGGATAACCTTGCAGTCTCACATGAATGTGGTTGCGGTAGCCAGCCTGCTGGGATTAGCCTGCATTATTATTACCGAGAATGGGGTGCCGGATTCAGATACCCTGATGCGCGCTGAGAAAGAAAAAGTTCCTTTGTTGGTTACAGCCAAAACTACCTATACTGTGGCTGGAGAATTATACACTCTTGGCATTACCGGGGATTAAAGGGACTGAAGCTATGGTGGCCGGAGAGTCG
>DIVR01000010.1 GCA_002428325.1 bacterium UBP4_UBA6127 | reverse complement strand
ATCGGGACCGCCTGCTAAGCGGTTGTAGGGCCTTAAAGCTCTACCCAGGGTTCGAATCCCTGTCCCTCCGCCATTTTCTTGCCTGGAGAATAATTATGCAATGGGAAGAATTAACCGTACCTGACTTTAAAAAAGCTTTAATCTCCTCTGAAGGCGTCTGTGTCTTACCCCTGGGTGTCATGGAAAAACATAGTGACCATCTACCGATTGGCACTGATTTGATCATAGCCCGAATGGTGGCTCGAAAAGCCGCAGAAATTGAACCTGCTGTGGTCTTTCCTGATTACTATTTCACCCAAATCCATGAGGCGAAGCATTATCCCGGCGCGGTTGCTATCCAAGGTCGGTTAATGATGGATTTACTGGAAAACGTCTGTGATGAAATAGCCCGTAACGGTTTTAAAAAGATAGTATTTTTTAATTACCATGGGGGAAACGAAGCCTTTCTTCCCTTTTTCCTGCAATTATTCCTGGAAAAAGAAAAACCCTATATGATTTACTGGTTAAGGGGGTATCAATCTCCTGAGTTTCAGGCCGTCTGGAATGAAATGAGAGGAAGCTCAGAAGATGGGCATGCGGGAGAATCAGAAACCAGCATCATCCAGTCTCTGACCCCTCAACTGGTCAAAGAAAATCAGATCCCCCAGGAATCAGGAACCGCTTTAAAAAGGCTCTCCCACTTACCCAACCTTTCCACCCCAATGGATTGGTATGCCAACTATCCCAGGCATTATGCGGGAGATGGACATTTTGGAACCAGCCAAAAGGGTGAAAAGTCAGTGAATGATTTAGCCCAATACTTGGCAAAAGCTATTGGGAACATCAAAAAAGATTCCATGGCCCCAGGGCTTTATAAAGAGTATTTCCAGTCGATTCAACATTCTTAAGGATGCTTCTCTTGCAGTGGTGCCGGCTTTCCGCTAAAATTGAAGGTATTCCATTAATAATCAATCCCAAATGCGCCCATAGCTCAATTGGATAGAGCGCCTGACTTCGGATCAGACGGTTGGGGGTTCAACTCCCTCTGGGCGCACCACTTTTATTTACTTCCTTATTATCGAAAACACTTATTTACCCAATTCTTAACTTATAGATATCCAATCCTTCATGATAAAACCGGCTCCCATCCGCATGGAGTTACCCTGGAGACAGTAGTCAATAATAGCGGCCTGAAGAGGTGTCTTTCGGGGAGCCAATCTCAAATCCAAAGGTTTTTCACCAAAAACCCTTTCAAAGGTTTGAAAATCATCTCCCTTGTAGGGATATTGGATATAATCTCCCTGGAAGGACAGAATATTTGATTTATCAGGCAATATGGATTTTAACTGGTTATCCAGAAGCCAAGAAGTACAACAAAACCCATCCACAGGAATCTCAGGGAAAAATTGATTAAAGAAGACTAAGGCATCGGTGTATGATTTCAGGCAGGTTTCATGATTCAAAGGCTGTCCGGCTGGGATATGAACTTCCAACACCGGGCTTCCCTTCTTTAATACCAGCTTAAAATCAGCCAACGATATTTTTTCCAGCCGGTTAACAGCTTTTCCATCAGAATCAATAGGTATTCCCTGAAACCATGGCTTGGTTTCTTCAGAAGAAGCTGTCCAACCTCCCTGCTCTTCATAAATGTCATTGGTTCCATCAACCAACCCATCAGATCGATATCTGATTCCGGAGACAGAAAATACCTTTAATTCTTTGGTATTAATATTTTGATAAACTTGGATATCCCCTTCAAACAGATGAGGCATAAATTGTAATCGGCCCAAACGGAAAAGGTTTCCCCGGAAATGATTCATCAACCAGCCTAATTGTTTGAATCCCCATTTTCCTGTTTTCGCCTTATGGTCTTCCATCCAGATAGAAATATCCTTCAAAGTGTCCTGTAGAACCCTATCAGGAATCCTTTTCTCCTGATAGAAGGATATTAATTGAGGATATCCTGAAAAGAGAATCAAAACCTTGAGAACCCATAAATTTTCTTCTCTCAACCCCTGAATATTCAGAAATGGAAGAATTGAATCCAGGGACACCTCTTTCTTTTTGAAAAGAAGATAATAGGCATGCCAGAGGATTCTAGATAAACCAGGACACTCTGATAACTCCCTGGTGACAGCAATTAATACTTCCAACGCATCAGGTTTCAGACCTGATTTCAAGCCTGCTTCTGTAATAAATGAGCTTTGAAGAAAAAACAAATCATCTCCGGGATAAGAGACCTGGGACTCTGCCCATTCTTTTTCCCAACTCTGAGGAATTTTTTGAATTTCTAAATATTGATTAATTACCTTGATATCGATACTCATAAATCCATCACTTGTCTATCCAGATTACCTTTTAAGAAAGAAAATCAGATAATATAGCCTTGGGTGTTACTATTGGTTTATTGTTGGGACTTTATAAAGTCTCTGTACCAATAAGCGCTGTCTTTGGGATATCTTTTCTGGGTAGGATAATCCGTATAAAGGATTCCAAACCGTTTAGAGGTCCCGAAGGCCCATTCAAAATTATCCATCAAACTCCAGATAAAATATCCCTTTAGGGGAACCCCCTCAGCAAGAGCCTGGCCGGCTGCATCAAAATGGCTTTCCAGGTAATGAATCCGTTGGGTATCATGCACAGACCCATCTTTTTCCAGTTTATCCTTAAAAGCTGCACCGCTTTCGGTAATATAAAGAGCCGGCAGATGATACAGTTCCTGTATCCGTTTCAGAAGGTCATACAGACCCTGGGGATAAACCTCCCATCCCATATCAGTCAATTGGGCCTCAGGAGGCATCAGGTTTTTTGCTTTCCAGATATCGACAGACGAATCAGACTGAACCCAATTTCTAAAATAATAATTGATTCCGACAAAATCCACTGGAGCATTAATAATTTTCAAATCATCTTCTTCCATCAAAGGGGAATTCAAGCCATACCCTTGAACCATCTCCTGAGGATATTCTCCCAGGAAAAGAGGGTCGCAAAACCAGCGAAGCCCAAATCCTTCCATTCTCCGAGCCGCTTCAATATCTTCCAGCCGGNNTGCTCAGGGCAATGCCAACTTGAGTCTCAGGGGTTCGATTGGACCTGAGAGCATACACGGCTTCGCCATGGGATAAGAGCAGATGATGGGCAACCTGAAGGGCTGTCCGAAGGTCCCGGATTCCCGGAGCATGGACTCCTTCCAAATGGCCTAAGGCAGTAAAAACCGCAGGCTCATTATGGGTCATCCAGTATTTCACCCGGTCACCCAGTCGATGCCCTATTTCCCCTGCATAATCCCGGAAAAAATAAACCATATCCCGATTTACCCAGCCCCCCATATCCTGCAAATCCTGGGGCAAATCCCAATGAAAGAGGGTTATAAATGGCTCAATACCATTTTCCAGTAATTTATCCACTAACCGGGAATAGAAATCTATTCCTTTTGGATTAACAGCTCCCCTGCCCCCGGGGATAACTCTCGGCCAAGAGATAGAAAACCGATATGAATTCAATCCGAATTCTTTCATCATTTCAACATCAGCAGCAAACCGGTGGTAATGGTCACACGCCACATCTCCCGTTTCCCCTCCGTTAATATGGCCTGGCGTATGGCAAAATCGATCCCAGATGCTTTCGGTCCGACCATCTTCCGCCACCGCTCCTTCAATTTGATAGGCTGCCGTAGCGCAACCGAATTTAAACCCCTTGGGAAATTGTAAATTATTCGACATTATTCCCTCCCGGATAATAATAATTTAAAATTTAACAATTTAAATTATAAATCAATAAATATTAAACCAACCTGATTGACACCTGTCAATCATTTATGGGAAAATCGCATGAATCCTGTCAATATAAATCAAGCATAAGGAGATATTCATGAGAAGATGGGGATTCTGTTTATTAAGTATCCTGCTGGCAGTAGGAATGATATACCCAGCGTTGGGGTATGACATTGAGGATTCAGTCCGTAAATCCATGGATGAATCCATTGCCAAAGTCAAACCCGCATTAGTCAGAATTCATGTAGTCAGCCTGGATTACTGGGCAGGAAGAGAAATGAAAGAAGAAGCCACTGGAAGCGGGATTATTATTTCACCGGAAGGTTACATTGTAACCAATCATCATGTGGCCGGGCATGCCTCAAGAATCATGTGTACTCTTTCAGATAAAAGGGAGATTCCTGCTGAATTAATCGGAAGTGATGCATTATCTGATATTGCTATCATCCGATTAAAACCGACCAAGGAGTCAAAATTCCCTTATACAGTATTTGGAGACTCCAGCAAAATCAAAGTCGGAGACAGGATCCTTGCCATGGGAAGCCCATGGGCCTTATCCCAGTCAGTCACCAAGGGAATTATCAGCAACACCGAGATGGTCATGCCCAGGTTTTTCTGGCCTTTTTCAAAATTCACCATGGATGGAGAAGATGTCGGCTCCATCATCCGATGGATTGGCCATGATGCAGCTATCTCAGGAGGGAATTCCGGAGGTCCTTTGGTCAATTTACGAGGTGAGATTATTGGAATCAATGAGATGAGGTTTGCCCTTTCAGGAGCCATCCCATCCAATACGGCTAAAGAAGTCGCTGAACAGCTTATTAAGAACGGAAAAGTCCAAAGAGCCTGGATTGGCCTGGAAGTACAACCCCGGTTGAAATCCATGAACATGAATCAAGGGGTATTAGTCAGTGGTATATTGACAGATTCTCCAGCCTCTAAAGCAGGATTCCAGTCTGGAGACATTCTTCTTTCAATTAATAAAATGCCGGTCAGTGTGAGTGTGGATGAGGAATTGCCTTTATTTAACCAATTGATATGCAATCTGCCCATTGAGAAAGAAATACCCGTCCAGATACTACGGAATCATGAGACAAAAGAAATCAAATTGATTCCTCAGGAACGGGAAGGTATGCGACAAAAAACCTATGAATTAAAAGAATGGGGATTTACCGCCCGGAATATCTCCCTGATGGCTGCCAAAGAGATGAAGCTTAAAACCCGTGTGGGAGTTATCTTAACATCCATTCGTGAGGGAGGTCCCTCCGATGAAGCCAAGCCTTCCCTAAAGGAAAAGATAATCATTACCCAAGTCAATAAGACTCCCATCAAGACTATTCAGGATTTACTTTCATTTACCCGAGATATTCTCAAAGATAAAACTGATTTGGTCCCCGTCCTGGTTACCTATAAAGACCGGAGTGAAAACAGGCTGACAGTTGTGAAAATCGGAATAAAGGAATTGGAGGATCCGGGTACTGAAATCAAAAAAGCCTGGTTACCTGTCAGTTTCCAGGTATTGACTCGTGATTTAGCTGAACAAATTGGGCTTCAGGGAAAAAAAGGAGTTCGAATTACCCAAGTTTATCCCAAGAGCAATGCTGAAAAAGCCGGGATTAGGGTTGGAGATATCATTATCTCCCTTGATGGAGAGGAGATTAATGCTTCTCAACCGGAAGATTATGAAGTTCTCCCTACCATGGTTCGGCAATATAAAATAGGGACTTCGGTCGATTTGACCATACTCCGAGATAAAAATGTTATTAAAGTACCGATTGAACTGGCTCAGGCACCCAAACTCGAACGAGAAATGCCAAAGTTTAAAGATGAAGAATTCGAGTTTACGGTCCGAGATATTACGTTTATGGATATTGCCAAGGAAGATGTTCAGGAAGGTCAAGCCGGTGTTGTTGTAACGGAAGTAAAAGAAGGGGGATGGGCTTCCTTGGGTCTTTTGGGAACAGATGACCTGATTGTTGAAGTGGATACCACTAAAATCAGTAAAATCGAAGATTTAGAAAAGGTCATGAAAGAGGTTCAAAAGACCCAGCCCAAACAAGTTTCCTTCAAGGTAGTCCGGGGAATCCATACCCTTTATCTGGAGATGGAACCCGATTGGTCTGATAAAAAATAATTCCATCAAAAAGGAGAAATCATGAAAAATAAGTTTTGGATCATCATGTTCTGTTTAACCGCATTACTTTCTTTCGGTTTTTGTTCGGCAGATGAAGCCGGACAGAAGGGAAAAGAAATTTTGGCAAATACCACGGATGCTATTCTCCAGGTAAAAGTGGTGGTACGCTCTGGGATGTCCTACTCAGGAAGAGATTCTAATAAGACTGAATCTTCCAATGAAGTGACAGGCACAGTAATTGACCCTTCAGGGTTGATGATATTATCCCTTTCAGCCATTGACCCTTCAGCCATTATCAACCAGTTCAGTTATGGTGAAGAAGGCGAAGAGGAATCCATCAAGTTCCAGAGTGAAATCAAAGATATTAAAATAGTTCAGGCTGATGGCAAGGAAATACCGGCCACAATCCTTCTTCGTGATAAGGATTTGGATATGGCTTTTATCAAACCCCAGGAAAAGCCAGCCAAACCTTTTAATTATGTAAATTTGACTCAGGCCAGCAAACCGGAAATACTGGATGAACTGGTCTTTCTAAACCGGCTAGGCAGGGTTGCCAACCGGACCATGCAGGTATCACTGGATAGAGTGGAAGCGATTGTTGAGAAACCCCGGACTTTCTATCTTCCAGGAAGAGCCATCAACGAAGGTGGATTAGGCTCCCCTGTTTTTACTCTCGATGGTAAAATAGTCGGAATTTTACTCCTGAGACTTCAGAAAACAGATGGACGTATGGGAATAGGCTCTCTGTTTGGGGGTCCGGGAGGAATGGGAATTATGCCCATGGTCCTTCCAGCTGAAGATATTTTAGATGCATCCAAACAAATCCCTAAATCCGAAGCATCAGCTAAAACTGATGCAACCAAATAATTGATTCAACTTTCAGGCCTTTTAAGAAGCCTTTGAACTCCACAAAGGCTTCTTTTTTTAGTCCTAAGAATCCTTAGGAACGTGTTATAAAATCTAAGATGATTGACAATAAAGGAGTAATGTTTTTGACAGCTGTCAAAATATCCAGAGAATCAGTTTTAGAAAAGGTGTCTTAGCCCATTTATTAAGAACCAAAATCTATAAAAAAAAGCTTCCCTGTTTCGGGACAATCACCTATAGATGGAGATAATGAAAGTTTTATAAAGGGTACTTTGATATTATGAGCCTAGGCCCAAAAGATTGGTAATAAGAGGAAACCAATCCGTAATAAGGAATCTGACCCGTCCAATAACCAGTGAAACACGACCCATGACAGTATAGCCAAAAGAAGCGCCAAAAAATATCATCAGGAAGATTATTCCAATCCATGAAACTGTCTTTAATCCATTTTTCTGTTCAATTGAGAAAAAGAAGTAAATTAAGACACTGATGACCCCAAGAACTACAATCAAAGGATTGATGAAATCCATAATATTGGACCAGGCAATGGCTTCTTTAGGTATCAGTGGAGCAAATGTTGCAGAAGTATGTTTAATCAAATAAGCCTGGACCGTATTAGGAACACTGATACCGGCTCCGGCGCCAATAACAAAGGCAATTGGAATTCGACTGACCCAGGATGCTTTCGAGAAAAACCGGCTGAACATTAAAATCCCCAACAAAGCGGGAGCAATAACAGTCCAAGTCATTATCAGCGCGGTAAAAGGATTGTGCCAATTGGCTTTCAGTAACTCAGAAATCAGGTTAGGTTCAATAACATTGTACCAGGCTGTACATAAAGCATATCCGGCCGTTATACCAACATATATATGCTCGGCAAATTTATAAGCCGGATTATCCTTATACAAAAAACTGTAAATAGCCAGGGTTAACCCTGCAGCAATCCATATTCCTAATAATTGTTGTAACGGCATGGTTTATCCTCTAACAGTTTTCTTTCTTTCCAGAATAAAATAGGTCAGGTTCCCCAGGAAAATCAAAATAATGATAAAGACATGAATCACCGACTGGCTATCCATTCCTCGGGCGCCTTCTCCTCTGTAATTCATGAGTTTTTCATATTCGGAGGCACCTTTCAGTCCGCCGATAATACCAGTGATTTGTTTGGCCTGAAGGGAAGGATAATTTCCAGGAGCCATCACTGCGGTACAACCCGTTCCGATTTTGATTCCATATCGTTCATATCCATAGGTAATCCAGGTAAAAACAGATGAATCATCATGAATACAGACCATATAAGAAAAATCTTTCAGGGAATTGATTTTTTTAGCCCGGGCATCCTGGCTGAAAGCAGCGTTCGGTAAAGAAGATTCAGAATTACCATTAGAATGGGTCCCATTAAGGATTTCTAATTTATCCAGGACATTGCCATTAAAATCCTTGGGAAATGTCTTTTTAAAATCTTCACCCATTCCGATAACAACAGCATAAGACCCTGTTTTGAAACCAAGATTCACAAAATCTTTGCCTCTGATTTTCCCTGCAATCCTGGCTTCTTCTTCCACTAATTTATCAGCGATTGAACCTCCGGAGCCATCGGTGGGCCAGATAGTGGTTGTAACTACCCGCAAGTTTTTCTTAAAACAGTGTTTTAAGATGGCTCGGGTCATAGGATTCAACTCTGGGCTGGAAGAAGGTTCATAATCGACAGCTATCAGAATGGGACTTCCTTCGGGAAGATTTTCTATCTCGTTATATACTCCCATAACCTCTTCAGTTAATGTAACTGGCAGATTTAGTGGAAATATAATAGGAATGGCAACAGCTAGAAATACAATCAGATAGATCACACGCCGGTCTACATTTAGTACTTTTTGAATTATTCCCATTAATCTTTCCCCTGGTATGAACGTTCAATTCCTAAGATAATACGTAATGATGTGGCTATACCACCTAATGAAATGCCTAACAAAATTGCCCGGCGAGCCGCCATTCCCGGGGTATTGAAAATCCATCCGGCCATATCATTAAATCCCGGAATAAAGGAAGGTAAATAAGCCGAAAGCATATCCCCAAAAGGAATTCGGCCAATCATCACGATGATGGCAGCTATCAACATAATAGTCGCTTCCATGGTTCTGGCCCGAAAAGCCCGATAAGCGGCGGAACAGATAAAAAAGGCTGTTAATGAAAAGGTGGTGGAGGACAAGGGAGTTTGAACATAATCAAACAACCATCGGAAGGGGGTCCCTTCCTGAATGCCTCGATAAAAACCCAGAATTACCATGGCGATAAATACGATATAGAGAATGATGCTATAGGCCCAGCCTGAATGCTGGAGCCGTATTTTAGTATAGTGGGTCCTCAATAAACTGGTAATACCGATACAGAGTGTAAAAGCGGCTATGATTTGAATCCACAAATTTACATTTTTCAGGACCTGTTGGGAAAAAGTAGTCGGAATATAATATTGAATTATCATCCCAAGACCCAACACAAGGACTAGCAATGTCGGCAATTGTCGTTTAAAAAAATCCATTATTTCTTATAATCCTCTCATTTCAGTTTTTAAGACAACAGAAATCAGATCGCAGTCATAAAATTCTTCAGGAAAAGAAACCATTCAAAATCAAAATAATTATGTAGGGTCAACAACAGGCAAGCCAATAGAATCACCAAGACCATCATGATTTTACCAATGTCCTGTCCCCTCAGGCTTCCCAGGAGTTTAGGTTCTCGGGAAAGATAAGCGCTGGCAGCATATAACTCTTCCCCAATCAAGGTGTAATCGCAGGAAACAATAAAGAATGGCAACTGGTAAGTCGAGTCAGTCCCGGCAATTTGAATTGCTCCGGTTGAGGCACCTGTTTCCGACAAGATAATGGATTCAGCGGCAAAAGTCCCAAGGAAGAAATTGGCGGCTGGTTTTTCCCTTACCATTAAACCATCAACGGCAGCAGTATATCCAAACTGATCGCTGGTTACATAAAAAATATCATGGACATTAAAAGCATCCGGCCTGCCAATATTTAAATAAGCTTCTTTTACCACTTCCTGGCAAACCGTCATAGCAATAGCAAACCGGCAGGGAATTATGATTCGGGAATCATAGGAAGCCACCTTTTTGGAAACATGGCTCAAAATATTGACGGAGGCAATGGTGGATACAGCATCGATATCATAAGCGCCTGTGATATATAAAAGCGGTTTTCCCATTTCAGTGGCCCGGCCGACTGCTTCTTCAATGGCTTCCAATCCAGGAATTCGGCGGATAAACAGATTAGGGTCTTTGTGAGCTCTCTGGATAAAGTAATAGATTGTTAAAAATAAAAACAGGGTAATTACCAGATTATTAAATTTGTTAAATTTGAACCAATTAGAAACAACTTTTGCCGTAACCGGTCCACCCAGGGGAATCACTTCGGAATCACGGGAAATTGCAATCTGGGTATACCAGATTAATGGCCGGCAGTGTTCATCTTTTGGCACGGTTATTTCAATGTAATGCAGTTTTTCATTTTTACTGGAAAACCCAAAGGTTGCTTTATTTTCGGAGGCAAGTTTTAAACGGGAGTCCAGTCGGGTTAGAGGGGTAAAAGGCCCTTCCGGACTGGACGATGTTGATACGAGATAATAAACACCCTCTCCATCCGACGGGGAGACTGGCCAATATACCGTATATCCATCAGCGGAATCATTCGGGGTATCCATGGCTTTTACTTCACCAGGAATTACCAATGGATTATTCTGCGCAGATACCACCGTAAACAGGCTTAATATGATAAACATTACAGACAGGAGATAATAGGTTCGTTTCATCACTTTTTTTACCTGTTAATCCCTTCAATAATTTCAATATTTGCGCGGGGAAGAGTAATGATCTTTCCATCATCCAAAGTTACTTCCATGACCCGCACTTTCGCTTCCGTTTCAATCAGAAGCAGTTCACTGGGAAGAGATTTGATTCTGCCCAGCATGCCAAAATAAGGTTCCCGGATGATACGGACAATATCCCCTTCTTTGACACCCGCTTCATTAGACTTGTCTGAACTTTTTACCACAGAATCTTTATCTTCGGCAAGCGGTATTATTATTTCCGGTCTCATGACTCCGGCTCGAATCTGAGTTCGACCTGATATTGAGACCCTTTTCCCTTGAGCCGCCTGGAATAATTCAAAGGTTCTGCCTGCCATGGCTATTTCGCCAAAACCCTCGGTTACTATCAGCGTTGTTTTAACATCTTCATCCCCGGTGATGGCCACACCAATCTCATATCCCAACCAAGCTTTGATACAGTTAGCGTCAAGTCCGCCTATGATTAGCCCCTTAACTCCCATTTCTTCGGCTCTTTTTAAGGATTTTTCATCCAGATAACTTCCACCAACCAGTACTTTTCCGGCATGTTCCGGTTTAATCATATTCTCTTCCAAAGGTTGCCCCGGAGAAGCTACTACCATTTCCAGGATTCCAGACTGCTCGCCACCTATGCCAAAAATACCCTGAATATAGGTGGCTGAACATTCAATCATGGCTCCCAGATTTGGTTCGATTTCCACGACTTTCCCATCCAGATAGCCTGACAAGTCCACATGCCGGGGAGGTTTCCTTAATAAAATCTTACCGGTAACTTTGTTGATACTTTCTACTGTCCCATCAATGGGAGAAGGAATCTCTTTTTTAAACCATTTCAAAAGGGGTTTATTGACCGCGAGAGGCTCCCCTTCTTTTACGGGTTCTTTTTCTTTTTTGAGCATATAGTCATGGATATCTTCAGGTTCAATGCTTAACAAATTGGCAATATTTAACTCTATGACTTCATTGGGAATTTCCGTACGGGCAATAATATCTTCTGCCTTGACGAAATCCCCGGTTTTCACAAGAACTTCTCCGGGAATCGGAAGGGTTCGATGCTTTTGAACCAATGTTTTTTCAAATACTTGTAATCCTGGTGTATAGAGATGGGCCATATCGATTTACCGGTACCCTTTCATATTCATTTCCTTATCATCTTTATATAAAGGCACTTGCTAGAAACTGGGATACATTCCCATAACCTGATTCCATTGATTCAATTGTTTGATACGTTCAGCCGGATCGGTTGCCAGGCAAAGGGGCCGGCCACGGGTATCAATCACCACCCCGACGACTCCCCCTTGAATATCGGTTTCTTTGGATTTTCCAGGACCTTCTCCCACATCAAAACCTTTGGCTGGACTCAATGTGATTTTGGCTTTTTCCTCAAGAGTTAAAGGGTGCATGACCAGTTCCCCATAAGTCATTGACCCTTCAATGGAAGATTTACCTGCGATATCCAATCGATAATCCAGGCACTTCTGCCCATATTTTCCTTCCCCCCTGATAGCTACACAGGTTCCCAGGTTGATTAAGCAGTCTTTTTCAAAGACTTCCGTTGCGGCGGTTTCATTGACAGCTGCCAAAACTCCTAAATGCGGCATCATAAAAATACTGTCAACCGCCAGCCGGGTAATCCCCTCAGGCTGGAAGGCATCGATCATCAAAAGCATGGACTGGACTCGCCGGGGAGCATGGGAGAGAACACCGCCAGAACCGATCAACAAATCTAAATCCTTCATGTTGATCAGGGTTTGCCCTGATTCCACTTGAAGGAATGAATCCGCTATGGAACGGGATTGCTGAACCCCTTTTAATCCGACAGCCAGTAGTTTATGCTGGATAAAGGAAAGCCTCAAAGCCTCCCGGCAGATGGCCTGTTCCAAAACCAACTCTTTCATGGTCTGGGGAATCGTTGTCGGCCGAATCATCTTGTTTTTAATTCTGTTATTGACATCTTTTTCTGTCAGTTCAAAAGGAACCCATCGAAGCACATTTTCGACACCGGCTTCCGCCAATACATTGGAGACACTGTAACTCATTCCCATATTAGCGCTTACAGTCCGGTTAAATACTTCTCCAAATACGGAAAAGACATCAGTGGTCGCTCCTCCGATATCCACCCCGATCACATTGATATTTAGATTCTTGGCAACTTTTTCGATGAGGTACCCGACCGCTGCCGGAGTGGGCATAATAGGGACTTCCACCCAGGTCTTAAGTTTCCCATAACCGGGAGCCTGAGCCATGACATGTTCCATGAATAAATCCTGGATTTTTTGTCTTGCCGGCTGAAGGTTTTCCACTTCCAGGGTTGGCCTTAAATTATCAGTAATCACCAAGTCCACGATATTTTCCAGAACTTTTCTGACTTCTTCCCGGGCCGATTTGTTTCCGGCATATATGACCGGCAATCGGAAGGTATGTCCCAATCGGGGACGGGGATTTGCTGCCGCAATATATTCCGCTAATTCAACCACATGGGTAATGGTTCCCCCATCGGTTCCCCCGGATAAAAGAATCATATCCGGCCTGAACCCTCGAATACGTTCGATTTTTTGATGGGGCAGACGGCCATCATTGGAGGCCAGGATATCCATAACAATGGCGCCACCTCCCAAAGCCGCCCGCTGCGCGCTTTCTGCTGTCATTGATTTAACCGCGCCAGCCACCAGCATCTGTAATCCCCCTCCGGCGCTGGAAGTTGAGATATAAATATCCACCCCGTTTTTTCCATTGGCTGGGGTGATTATCTTCTCGTTATCCAGTATCTTTCGTCCGGAAAGTTCTTCTATCTCGGCAATAGCATTCAAAACCCCGCAGGTAACATCATTATAGGGTGATTCCACAGTGGTGGGAGCTTCTCCACGATAAGTCTGCCGATATTCTCCATTCGGCATTTTTTCGATTAAGATAGCTTTGGTGGTGGTACTTCCGCAATCAGTTGCAATAATTACATTTAACTCTTTATTCATATCCGTATTACCCTTTTTGGGATTTGTTTTCAATTTTTCGGATAAATAATTCAATCCCCTGGCGGTCTTCCAGGATTCTAATCAATTTCTGGTAATCACCCGGGGGTATCAACGGGTCTAAAAATGGCTCTAAGACTACCAAAATCTGGCTTCCGATAAAATTCATGGGTGATAATGATTGTAATGCAAGAATCACGGTAGCTTCCATTTTCCTTCTTACAATAAAATCAACTGTTTTATTCAAGACTGATAATTCTTCCTCGGTCAGAGGGTTATCAGATTTCACAGCAAAGGCATGTTCCAATTTCTGCCGTAAGGTTTTCGGTATTGGAGTCTTATTTTGCTTCATTCAAATAGGTTCCCAAATACTTCAATACTTCTTCCCGATTTTGCTTCCCATATATTATATATAGCCCCCGGAAACTGTCTAACCGGCTGGGCTTTACCATGGTGGATAGCTGGACGCCTTTGGGGCAGGAATAATAACATTGGAATTTCTCCCAACTGTGTTTTTTTTCCATTCTCATATACCCGACAGTTATACCCTGGGGAGATAACTCATATCGGGTTATCAAGAAAAACCTGAGTAAAGAACCTGCCAGTACCACGATGGAGATGGCTGTCAAAACGCCTTCCCTAAAACTAACTTGAACAATCACAATAACAGACAACAGAAATAAAATTACACAAATTGTCTTTAACCAGGATTCTTTATACGGTTCTACCTGCCAACTCAGAATGTCTTTTCCTTCCATGCCGTTTCTTGAATCCTTTGGTGGATATCTTTCAGTCCAAAATAAGGTATGTTACCACAGTTACACTCCCCTGTAAAACCGTTTTAACTTGTGACCTTACCCCCTCTTCACCCATCGTGGCTGATTCCAGCTAATCCTTCTCCTTTTCACCGAACCGGGACCCAGGCTGTAACCATCAGCCTGGGTCTCCCCCCGGCCTTAAATTAACCTTCCTGCATCTATATCCTTAGTATTTTTGTCAATAATAAGGGGTCATGGTAGAATAAAAAAGATGAATCAAAAACAAGAGTGAAAAGGATAGCAAATGTCCAGTGAACAAGTACATGCAATCGAACAGAAATTAAAGGAAGTGAAATATCCGGGATTCAGCCGAGATATTGTATCCTTTGGTTTTGTAAAAAGAGTAACGGAATGCGATGGAATCGTTAAGATTGAATTATCGGCCAAAGGGCTGAAAGATGAAACTAAAGAACAGATTGCCCAGGATATTCATGGGCGAATCAAAGACCTGGATGGAATCAAAGAAATAACCGTCAGTTATCAGGAACCGGCAGAGCCGGCTAAGAAACAACCCCCGCAAAACAACCAGGATCCCTGGGCCGACCAGGAGGCAATTCCCGGTGTCAAAAATATCGTTGCGGTTGCCAGTGGAAAAGGCGGGGTCGGAAAATCTACCGTTGCTGTAAATCTGGCTTGTGCCCTTCAACATCTGGGATTCAAAACGGGTTTATTGGACTGCGACATATATGGACCCAGTATCCCAACAATGATGGGAACCCGGGAAATGCCTAAACTGATTGAAAATGATATCCTTTTACCCATCATGCAATATAATCTGGCCATCATGTCCATTGGGTTTCTAATCAAAGAAGATGAACCGGTCATCTGGCGTGGGCCCATGATCCAGACCGCCGTAAAACAATTCTTAAAAGGGGTTCAGTGGGGAGAACTGGATTTCCTCATTATCGATCTTCCCCCGGGAACCGGCGATGCCCAATTAAGCCTCTCTCAGCTGGTTCCTTTGACAGGAACGGTAATGGTAACAACCCCCCAGGATGTAGCGTTAATAGATGTAAAAAAAGGGGTGGGCATGTTTCAGAAAATCAATGTTCCAATATTCGGCATTGTAGAAAATATGTCTTATTTTCTCTGCCCCCATTGCAATGAAAGAACCAATATCTTCAGCACCGGTGGCGGCCAGAAAGAGGCTGAACGGCAGGGACTGCCTTTCCTGGGAGAAATCCCACTAGACCCGGAAATCAGGGAAGACGGCGATGCAGGCAAACCGATTGTAGTTGCCAATCCGGATAGCCCCCAAACTAAAGCTTTTATTGAAATTGCCCAAAGAATGGTAGCGACTGCTCCCTTAAATCTGTAATCCATCAGTCCATATTGAAAGAGGTATTGAGAAATGATCAGTGAAATAGAAGTCATGAATGCCTTGAAAGAATGTAAAGATCCAGAAATTCCAGTCAATATTGTGGATCTGGGATTAATATATGATGTATCCATCCTGGATAGTACCGTTAAAATCAAGATGACCCTGACAACCCGGGGATGCCATATGAGCACCTTTATTGCGGAAGAAGCAAAGAAAAAGGTCATGGAGCTTCCCAATGTCCAGGAAGCGAATGTGGAAATTGTCTGGGATCCCCCCTGGAATCCTGACATGATAAGTCCTGAAGGAAAAAAACTCCTGGGATTTCCTGATAATTAGGAATTATTCCAAACTATTTTTAAAGGCAGGCACTCTTTCATTAGAGGCCTGCCTTTAATATTTTCAAGAAAGATATTCCGTTTAAAGAGTCTTTTGAATGGTTTTCAATATCTCCATGGCGGCATTTTGAGAGGCTCCACTATCGCCCAAAGCATGGCGAACTCTCACTAATTCCTGTTTAACTCCCTGGTATATTTCCTCATCCTTCAAAAGACGCATCGTCTCACTGGCAAGGTTATCTGCGGTTAGTTCATGCTGAATCAACTCGCTAACGATTTTCTTTTCAGCCACCACATTCACTAATCCGATATAAGGTATTTTTATCAACCACCGGGCCAGGATATAAGTGGGCCAGGCCACTTTATATACAATTACCATAGGAATTCCCAGAATAGCTGTTTCCAAGGTGGCGGTCCCTGAGCAAACCATGGCGACATCACAGGCAGCTCTCCAATCATATTTATCTTCAGTGACAATAGCCAGAGGATAAGAGCAGGATTCAGCCATCTTTTTGACACGGGTCAGGTCTTTTGAATTAGCCAGAACCAGAACAAATTGAGCGTTAGGCATATCCCGGCAGATTCTTTTAGCAGCCTCTATCATGACAGGAAGATGATGTTCAATCTCCTGATGCCGGCTGCCAGGCAGGAAAGTAATCAAGGGGGATTGAGTATCCAGATGAGCTTCCCGGCAGAGGAACTCCCGTGTTTTATTTACCTTGATAATATCCAATAAAGGATGACCAACAAATACGGTTTCCAATTCTGAGTTCTGAAATAATCTGGTCTCAAAAGGAAGAATCACCATCATCTTATCGATAAGTTTTTCAATCTGATGGACTCGATTATGTCCCCAAGCCCAGACCTGAGGACAAATATAATAAATAATGGGAATCCCTAACCCTTGAATTCTCCCGGCTAACCTGAGGTTGAATCCTGGGCTGTCCACCAGGATAACCGCATCGGGCCGGTTCTCCTTAAGCCATTGGATAGATGATTCCATGACTTTTTTAAAATACACATATTTTTTGAGAACTTCCCAAAAGCCAATCACAGCATGGCTGGCCATATCTTCCAACAGATGGACCCCAACGCCGGCCATCCGTTGTCCCCCTACTCCATAAGCCTTGATCTCCGGAGACAATTCTTTCAGCTTAAGGAATAAGTTGGCCGCATGAAGGTCACTGGATTCTTCACCAGCAACGATAAAGAGTTTAGGCATATCGTGAGTCCGAATTATTGGATTTTTAAATGATTAATCTGTTCTGTGATTTCTAAAGCAACTTCCAAAGCATCTTTGGCTTTTTCACCGGTCACTACGGGAGGGTTACCTTCCTGAATACTCTGGACAAATGATTCCAACTCTTTTTTTAAAGATTCATTGGCATCAAAAACATACTGTTCGGTTTGAATGGAGGTTTTCTTACCGTCTGTAACTTTTCGATATATTTCCAATTCAGGTTTCACATAATCCAGGGAGAAATAGGCATTTTCCTGGAAGAAACGGATTTTCCTCATTTTCTGCATTGAAACCCGGCTGGCGGTCAAATTAACGATACAACCATTATGAAAGGTGATGCGGGCATTGGCTATATCTTCGTGGGGAGTCAGCACTCTGACACCTACTGCATCTATTTTACTGATGTCTGAATGAATAAGAGACAATACGATATCAATGTCATGAATCATCAAATCCATAACCACCCCGATATCTTTGACCCTTGGATCAAACGGAGCCAACCGATGTCCCTCAATAAACTTGGGGTCATGGATGTATTCTTTCAATTTCAACATCCCGGCATTGAAACGCTCAACATGGCCGACCTGGAGCAGGACATTATTTTCTTTAGCTAACTGCACCAGTTCGGAAGCTTCTTTTAAGGTTGAAGTAATGGGTTTTTCGAGAAGTGTATGTATCTTATTTTCCAAAAAGAATTTACCCACTTCATAATGATGGGAAGTAGGTACCACCACGGTAACCCCATTTACTTTTCCCAGAAGATCATCATATCTATCAATGACAGGTACATTATATCGATGTGAGATTTCCAAAGCCCTTTGGTGATTGGTGTCCATAACACCCACCAATTCGACATCAGGTAAGGAACTCAGATTCTTTACATGATATTGTCCTAAATGCCCAACCCCAATGACAGCCAGTTTTATCTTCTTTTTTCTATTCAATTGGTTTTCACTCCAAATATAGAAACACCTTTATCATCAGCTTCAGCGATAATTGTATCCCGATTCAACATTAAAGTCTTCTCAGATTCCACAGCAATGATGATATTCTCAGCCTGAGAACACAAATTAACGGTACCCGGGCCAATCACAGGTATATCATATCTAAAATCCTGCTGAGGCTTACTGACTTTGACAATGGTGAAGTTATCCTTCCCAAGTTGAATGGCCCTTTTTATAGTATTATCCGTTCCTTCAATCGCTTCAATAGCTAAAACAGCTCTATTTTTGACCACCACTGTCTGCCCGATATCTTCTTCGGCAATATGTTTGGCTATGCGATAACCATATTCGATATCCCGTAATTGGTCATCGGTGAGACTCTTATGGGTCATTAATCCTTCCATTGCAATATGGGATTCCATGAAAGTACGGCCATCCAGAAAATTTACGCCAAACATTCCAAAGGCATTGGCGGCAGCCCCAATCAATGAATCAGCCTGCTGATTAGGGAGTTTCGCTAGGGTGTTTTTGACAATAGGGTCGAAATCCTTGGATTCAAATATGACAGATTGTTTAATGCGTCCGGCAAACATGGCTTGAGTCACATTATGTTCAACAAATCCCTGGATAATGGGTTCTATCTGCCCAAATTTGACCCAAATAAAATCAGGAATGACATCGCCAATTTCAGGCCAGGTCATTCCTTCAAATCCAATACCTATGATTTCGGTCCCATGAGAGATAGCTACTTGTGAGAGTAATAGAGGATATTCACCCTCCCCTGCAATTAATCCAATTTTCCGAGGACGGTCAAAAAGTATCTTATCCATTTACATGGATTCCCCTTTTTCAATATGAATTTACCTTACCGGCAGATGCCCCGATGATGCGCGCTAGATTGTGAATCCCTGATAAATTCTATAAAATGCTTCACTTCATCAGAATTTCCACATTCTTGCTCAATCTGAGCCATGGACTGTTCTAAAGGTAAATTGGAACGGTAGAGAAGTTTATAGGCATGTTTTAGATGGGCAATATTCTCATCGCTGAACCCATTTCGTTTTAATCCCAGAGAATTTAACCCATGAGGAACTACGGGATGACCATCAGCTTTAATATAGGGTGGCACATCCTGGGTAACTTTTGAGCAGCCGCCAATTAAACTATAGGCCCCAACTTTAACAAATTGGTGGATACCGGAAAGCCCCCCGATAATCGCATAACTTTCCAGGGTCACATGACCGGCCAGGGTTGCCGAATTCGCCATAACAATATGATCACCCATAACACAGTTATGGGCGACATGGACATAAGCCATTAAAAGATTATAGCTACCAATGATGGTTTTATCTCCAACGAGAGTCCCTCGATTAACAGTAACAAATTCACGAATTACGGTATTATCCCCGATAATGACATAACTCTCTCCACCTTTATATTTAAGGTCTTGAGGTTCACCACCTATCACAGCATGGCTGTAAATTCGGCAGTGAGAACCAATGATTGTCCATCCATCAAGAGATACATGGGATTGAAGATAGGTTCCATCACCAATGGTAACATTGTCTCCAATAACACAAAATGGACCTATGAAAACACCTTTACCTATTTTGGCTTTAAGGCTGACTACAGAGGTGGGATGAATAGTAGTCTCGCTGAATGAAGATTGCATACTTGGTTTTAAACCGTTGCTTTCCTTCTTGGCAAAAGAAAACCTTTCAGAAATTAAATGGTGGGCGCTACAGGACTCGAACCTGTGACCTCTACCATGTCAAGGTAGCACTCTAACCACCTGAGCTAAGCGCCCTTTACCATAACCTGTACTCTATTATGACAATCTATTACTCTAAGAAGGATACGATCTGATTGTCAAGGATAATTTTGTATCAGTGAAAGAAATCATCTGACATATTAACTATCGGGTAGATATTTATTATACAAGATTTTACTTATATTTCAAATCATTCTGAAAGATTTTTTGGGTTCTTTAGAGAACTCAGGATTTCAAGACAAATTCCCTTGCCCTTGTCGCCAATTTCTATCAAAGGACCAACACAGGAAGGGCATCCCGATTCACAAGGACATGATTTCAAAGACCCTTGAGCCGCTTCAATAAGTAAATCATGGATATCGTATATTTTCTCAGCCAGACCAATCCCCCCGGGATAAGCATCATAAATATACAAAGTGGGTAATCCTGTATAGGGAGAACGAACCTGAGGAACAGTTCTCAGATCTCGGGAATCACACATAAGATAAACAGGTGCAATATTTCCCATTAGATTAGCGAGTCCCGATAAAGTTTCCTGGACTTCTTCTGGGGAATATTTTTCGACCATATCAGATGAGAATTGAAACCAGTAAGCAGTCGTTTCCATTTCCTGTTCAGGGAGATGAACCTTCCCCCACCCGACATTTTCATGGGTATGAAACTTGATTTTCTTATACATGGTTGTAATTCGTTTAACCATGACTTCACCCCAGTGTTTCTCACCCCAGGAAACATTGGACTGCTTAATATCATCCAATACCTGGATATTCACATCATCCTGGGCATCCGTGTAGTAATCAACATTCACAGGTTTAACGATGGCTCGTTTCCCATTCCAATCAAGTTCTGTTATTTGGTATTGCTGAGCTTCATGGAGATAAATAGCATCCTTATGAATCAATTGAGGCGCACTGAATGCATCGACTTCTCCAATAACCCTGAAATTATCAGCACTGTCTAGAATCACAAAATTCTCAGTGGAAGCGGTTCTCAAGCTGATGCTTTCAGCTGGAAAAACATCACTCATCCAGTAATATTTATTATTCGTAAAACGAAGGAATTTCTCTTCGGTTAGATAAAGGAGAATTTCTTTTAAGGATTCATTGCCATAGTTTTCATCTTCTGAAAAAGGGAGTTCGAAAGATGCACACTTGATATGATTGACCATAATAATCAAATTATCAGGATTAATTAAACCCATCTCAGGTGTTTTATCAAAGAAATATTCAGGATGATTCATTATGAATTGATCTAAAGGACCACTCGTTGAAATCATAATAGCGGCAGAAATCGTGTTTTTGCGGCCAGCCCGACCGGCTTGCTGCCAGGTACTGGCAATAGTTCCGGGGTATCCAACCATCACACAGGCCTCCAAGGCCCCAATATCTATTCCAAGTTCCAAAGCATTAGTACTGACAACACCCAAAACTGAACCATCCCTGAGTCCTCTTTCTATTTCTCTCCTTTGAAGAGGTAGATATCCTCCCCGATATCCCCGTACCCGTTCAGCTCCCCCCATTTTCTCAGCAACAGCTTCCTTCAGGTAGGTAACCAAGATTTCTGTAATAACCCTGCTTCGAGTAAAAACAATGGTTTGAATCTGATTTCTAATCAATATGGAGGAGATTCGGGAAGCCTCCTTGATGGAACTCTTCCGGATACCCAGTTCTTTATTAATCACTGGGGGATTATAAAAAATGACATGTTTTTCCCCAGTCGGAGCGCCATTTTCATTAATTAATACCATTTCTTTTTCAACCAGTTTTTGGGCTAATTCCCCTGGATTGGCAATGGTCGCAGAACAGCAAATAAACAGAGGGTCTGACCCATAGAATCGGCAAATTCTCCTTAGTCTTCGAATCACATTTGCCAAATGGCTTCCAAAAATCCCCCGATAAGAATGTACTTCATCAATTACAATATATTTTAGGTTCTCGAAAAGCTTATTCCATGCCGTATGATGGGGCAAAATTCCAGAATGAAGCATATCCGGATTAGTAATGACGATATGCCCGGCTGTACGAATGGCTTTTCTAGCCGAGACAGGTGTATCTCCATCATAGGTAAATGTCTTTATATCTTTATCTAATAAAGTAATCAGGTCATGCATTTCGGATAGCTGGTCTTGAGATAACGCTTTAGTCGGAAAAAGATAAATTGCTCTTGATGAAGAATCGCTGAGGATTGAATTCAAAACCGGGAGGTTGTAACAAAGGGTTTTACCTGAGGCCGTAGGGGTGACAATGACCGTGTCACGACCGGACAGGATAGCTGAAACAGCATCAGACTGATGGCTGTAGAGGGCTTGAATTCCTTTTTTCTTTAAAGCATCAATCAGCAGCGGATTCAAGGTTTCAGGAAAATCAGAGAATTCAGCCGCTCTTGCCGGAATAACTTTCCACTCAGAGATATTTCTGGTAAAACCGGGATCATTTTTCCATTGATCTAAAAGTTGCTGAAGATTCATCATGGCACCTCATGGCTGTTTCAAAATCCTGATATCGAATACTAGTCTTTTTTATTTTCAGGATGATAGAGAGATAAATTCTTGAAGCGAAACACTATTCCCACAGAAAAAGAGAAAATAATCAAGCTGATTACCTGGGATAAGCTTATGTAGGATAAGAAAATACCCTGGCCGGGTTCCTGGAATATTTCGATTATAAACTGCATGGAAGAAAAAGCAATCAGATAGGTCCAGAAAGTTTCTCCATGAAAGGATTTCCTTTTATTCAGCGAGACCAGCATCAGGAATATCAACAATCCAATGACAACATGATAAAGCTGAGTTGGATGCCTGTAAAGAGGAATATCAACACTGATGCCATCCAGATAGGGGAAAGGAATAGCCCATGGGACAAATTTAGGATTTACGGGACGTCCATAACAACATCCATTCATAAAACATCCGATTTGGCTGATGGTTTCACCTAAAGCAACACCTGGGACAATTATATCGGCAAACTTCCAGACAGGATAAACCTTTCGAATCAGATAAGAAACAGCGGTCAATAAGCTGATGATAAATCCACCATAAAAGTCGAAACCGCTTCGGGAAAATATTATTTCTAAAGGATTAGAAAGATAATAAGGTAAATGCTCCAGGACGAACAAAAGGCGAGACCCCGCCAGAGAAGAAGCCAATATCCAAATAGTTAAATCCAGGATGATTTCCAAAGAAATCCCCTTAGCCCTTGCTGAATAACATACATATAAGAAACCTGTCAAAGCACCAAGTGCCATCATGAATCCATACCAGTGAACAGGTCCCCACAATATTGGCTGCATATAGTATTAGTTTATCTGGCTCGCATTAAATTATTTCTGTTTTATCAATCGGCACAGAAACGTCTTCTTCAGAGAAAGAAGATTTGATGGTATGTAGAATCAGCAACCCTACTCCGGTACAGATTGCCACATCAGCAAAATTAAACGTTGGAAAATGATACGCTTCTTTCCAATGGATATCAATAAAATCAATTACCACGCCATAATGAATCCGATCAACCAGATTTCCCAATGCGCCGCCACTGATTAAGGCCAATGATAACCGAATCATGAATCGCCTATCATGGGAATGATACAAATAAAACAGTATTCCACTGAGGGCAATCAAGGTAATGATAATAAACATTTTTTGTTGATAGGGAAAAAGGCTGAAAGCAGCTCCGGGATTAAAAGCATAAGCAAGGTCAATCAGGTGATTACCGGAAGTGAGGTATTCTTGAGGCAGTATCCCCCTTCGGCTGACATAAAACAAGATACCTTGTTTTGTTATCTGGTCTAAAGCCAGGACCAGGAAAGCCGTCAGGTAAAAAAGGGTCAAATTTAACTCCTGCCTAAGGGAATTAATAGTCACACTCCGGCAATATTTCGAGCCGGAGTATGCTATTTATAGTAATTAATTTGTCTAGATAATGTGCTCATCCACAACCGGATAACACCGTTCACACAGTTCCGGGTGAGTTTCATTTTCTCCTACTCTTTCACTGTAATTCCAGCATCGGGCGCATTTTTTTCCTTCTGCCTTGGTGACTCCAATACCCAGGTCTCCCAATTTTTCCACTTCGGCACTTGCTAATAAATCAGAAGGAAGTTTATGAGACAACTCCACCTGAGAGACAATAAAGAGTGCAGGTAAATCCTGCTCATGTTTCTGAAGTAATTCCTTCGCTTCATCGCCTCCAGCTACCAGGATAACTCTCGCATCAAGCGAATGCCCAATCGTTTTGTCTTTACGGGCTTTTTCCAGTGTTTTAGTCACTTCTTCCCTGATTTCCAGAAGCAATTCCCATTCTTTGGCAACCGGTTCGGAAATATATTCTTCTTTGACTTCCGGGAAATCAGCCAGGTGAACACTTGATTCCGACTGGTTCAAATATCCCCATATTTCATCAGAAGTATAAGGCATAATCGGAGCCATCAGCCGGCAAAGGGTTGAGGCAAGCTCAAACATGACTGTCTGACCGGCTCGTCGGCCGATTGAATTCTTTCCATAAGTATACATACGGTCTTTAAGGACATCCAGATAGACAGAACTCAAATCCACAATAAAGAAATTATAGAGACGGGAATAGACCCGGTGAAACTCAAAATTCTCATAGCTGCTGGTACAATCCCGAATCAATCCCTGCAGGCGATGCAGTATCCATCGGTCAATCGGCATCAATTGATCATAAGAGATGGTTTCTCTGACCGGATCGAAATCGGAAAGATTTCCCAGCAGGAAGCGGAATGTATTTCGCGTCTTGAAATAAGCTTCCTTTAATGGGTCCAGGATTTTATCCGAGATGGAAACATCCGTAGTAAAATCGACCGAAGCAAACCAGAGACGCAGTACATCAGCGCCATTTTTCTCAATAATTTCCTGAGGAGAGATTACATTTCCCAGGGATTTGGACATCTTCTTTCCTTCAGAATCCAGAACCAGCCCATTGGTAGCACATCCCCGGTAAGGGGATTTATCATTTAAAGCCACTGAAGGCAGCAATGATACCTGGAACCAGCCCCGATGTTGATCCCCGCCCTCCAGATAGAGGTCAGCAGGATAGGATAAATAATTGCGTTGTTCAAGGACAGCGGCCCAACTGGACCCGGAATCAAACCAGACATCCAGAATATCCTCTTCTTTTCTTATTTCCGTATTGCCGCATTTAGGACATTTGACACCCCCGGGGAATAATTCATCCAAGGATGATTTAAACCAAACTTCTACCCCTTGTTCTCTGACTTTTGCCAACAAATCATTATAATGGTCCAAAGGCAGCCAGCCATGGTCGCATTTACTGCAATAAAGTGACGGGATGGGGACTCCCCAGGCTCTTTGCCGGGAAAGGCACCAATCCGGCCGGCTTTCTACCAGATTGAATATTTTGTCATGGCCCCAACGAGGATACCATTTAACCCCATCGATAGCCTTTAAAGCTCTCTTCCGAAGGTCCTTATGGTCAACCTCTAAAAACCATTGACGGGTGGCCCTGAAAATCAAGGGTTTCTTGCATCGCCAGCAATGAGGGTAAGAATGGCTGAATTTTTCTGTATAAATGAGGATACCTTTATCTTTCAGGTATTCGACAATCGAATCATTGGCTTTAAAAACATGCTGCCCTTCCCATTGGCTGGCATCTTTAGTAAACCGACCCCCTTCATCCACCGGAGAAAAGGGAGGCAAGCCATAACGCTGGGCAACCACATAATCGTCCTGCCCATGTCCTGGAGCGGTATGAACACACCCGGTACCGGTATCCAGTTTTACAAAATCTCCCAGGATAATCAGAGAATCGTCATCCGTGATCGGCTGAGTAGCTTTGATTTTCTCCAGTTGGGCCCCTTTGAATTCAGCCACTATCTGATAATTCTCAATTTTCCAGAGAGTCATGGAAGATTCAAGAAGTTCTTTGGCCAAAATCCAATATTCCTCACCGACTTGAACGGCACAATAGTCATAACTGGGATTGACGGTAACGGCCAGATTGGCCGGAAGCGTCCAGGGAGTTGTGGTCCAGATAATGATAGAAACGTTTTTACCCGCCAAGGCTGGAGATATCTTGGTTAGGTCATCTTTTATTGGAAATTTCACATAAATTGAAGGGGATTCTTCATCACTATATTCCACTTCGGCTTCAGCCAGTGCGGTTCGGCACCCTGTACACCAGAGAATCGGTTTTAATCCGTTATAGATATAACCGTCTTTTGCCAGGTTTCCGAATACTTCCAGGATTTTAGCTTCATAATCAGGCGACATGGTAAGATAGGGATGGTCCCATTCTCCCAATACTCCCAACCGTTGAAACTGTTCTGATTGCAATTTTTGGAATTTATCTGCATATTGGCGGCAGAGGTCACGAAGTTCAACCTTAGAGACCTTCTTCCCCTGATTATTAAGATGCTTAACGACTTGATGTTCGATTGGCATCCCATGGCAATCCCATCCAGGGACATAAGGCGAATCTTTCCCCTGCATGGTCTGATACCGAACAATCATATCCTTTAAGACTTTATTAAAAGAAGTCCCTAAATGAATATCCCCATTGGCATAGGGAGGCCCATCATGGAGGACAAAAGGGGTTTTCCCTTTACGTTTCTCTCTGATTTGTTGATACAATTTGGTTTCCTGCCATTTAGCCAGGGTTTGCGGTTCCCGGACCGGCAGATTGGCTTTCATCGGAAAGTCAGTTTTCGGTAAATTTAACGTTTGTTTGTATTCCATATTGATCCGTTTCTAACCTTGTGGATTGAAATAAAGAATTGAGGCGACTGAGCAGCCGCCTTATCAATAAATTTCAATATTATCAATAGATAGAATACCACAATCCCCCCCGGCTTCTCCACTATTTGACCCATTTTAACATTCAATCCAATCCTTTTAATATCAAAGAATCCCCTCTTTGAAGGAACGGGGTTTGACCCAGGCTGATAGTTACAGCCTGGGTCGGGGACCGTAAAGAGTCAGGAACCCATCAAATGATGAGAAGTGCTGAGTTATGTTAAAATATCAAGACAACCCTCAATAATATCAAGGGAAAAAGGCATAACAGATCCTTATATTTTGAAGGGACAATAACGATGCACAAAAAAAAAGCTAAATCCATGGAGCCATCCGAAGAAATGATAGATATTCCCATTAATCAGGCAGATGTTGAAAATTCTGATTCCAATCAAACCCCGGCCAATGAAGCGGCCACCGATGAGACCCTGACCCAGGGAGAGAAAGCCTCATTTGAGAATCCAGTGAAAGCCCCGGCTTCTCAACTCGATCCGCTGGAAGAGCTTAAATCTCAATATGCTGATTTAAATGATAAATTTTTAAGGCTGGCAGCTGATTATCAGAATTTCCGTAAACGGACCCAAAAAGAACGGTTGGAATTAAGGGACCGTTACCATCAGGATGTATTGGAAGACATTCTTCCTGTATTAGATAATTTCGACTTAGCCTTAAACTCGGTACCAGAGAATGAAGAAGCCAGAAATTTTGCCGAGGGAATTATCCTGGTAGATAAACAACTTCATGAAATATTGAATCGATATGGGTTAAAGGAAATAGAATCCGTCGGGAAACCTTTTGACCCCAATTATCATGAAGCGATGATGACAGTGGACAGCCAGGAGCATCCGGACCAGACAGTCCTGGAAGAAATCCGGAAGGGATATATAAAGGATGAGAAGGTCGTCCGCCATTCTTTGGTTAAAGTCAGCATCAAACCCGAACCTGACAATAAATAAGAAAAAAACATAGTATTCTGTACAATATAATCCTAAGATATACAATTCTCTAAAGGTAAAAACATAAAATATTAGAATATCCGGTCAAAAAATATTATGGAAACAATGAAACGTGATTATTATGAAGTACTGGGCGTCAATCGAGATGCCAGCGATGAGGAAATAAAAAAAGCTTATCGCCGCTGTGCCATGCAATACCATCCCGATCGGAACCCGGATAATAAAGAAGCCGAAGACCGATTTAAGGAATGTTCTGAGGCTTATGAGATATTAAGCGATTCTGAGAAAAAACGCCTTTATGACTCATATGGACATGAGGGTATCCGCCAGTCTTTTGGCCAGAATGGGTTTAGCTGGGATGACTTTCATCATTATAATGATTTTTCCGATATCTTTGAGAATCTGGGAGATATCTTCGGTTTAGGCTCGATTTTCGGCGGAACCAACAGCCAGAGGGAAACCCAGGGACGAGACCTGTTATACAATTTGGATTTAACCTTAAAACAGGCTTATACCGGGGTTGAACAGAAAATTGAAATCACCCGAAATGAAACCTGTGATAATTGTAAAGGTTCCGGCGCCAAGACCGGCACCAGCCGAAAAGTCTGCCCCACCTGCCGGGGGACAGGCCAGCAACGATTTCAAAGAGGTTTTTTCACCTACGCCCAGACTTGTTCTCATTGCAAGGGGCAAGGGTCCATTATTTCCCAACCCTGCGAAACCTGTAAGGGAGCGGGATTAGTCCCCAAGAAAAAAACATTGTCGGTCAAAGTTCCTGCCGGTATAGATAATGGCAATCGGCTGAAACTCCGGGGAGAAGGGGAAGGGGGAAAAAACGGTTATCCTTCCGGGGACCTTTATGTTTCCATCCGCATCAAAGACCATCCCTTATTCCAACGGGATGGAGCTGACCTCTATTGTGATATTCCCATCAGCTTTGTCCAGGCAGCTTTAGGAGCTGAAATCGAAGTTCCAACCCTGGATGAAAATGCTAAATTGAAGATTCCTTCAGGAACCCAGAGCCACACCATTCTGACGCTGAAAGCCAAAGGAATGCCGGACCTCAGGTATTCCCGTAAAGGAGACCTGCATGTCCGAGTCATTTTACAGGTTCCTAAAAAACTTTCCGGAAAACAAAAGGAATTGTTAAACGAATATGCTAAACTCAGTCAGGAAGATACTAATCCCAGCGCCAGTAAATCTTTCTTTGACAAAATCCGGGATGTTTTCAGCGAATAACTACAATTCAATTTTAAACTATAAACCAGTGACCCATTTCCTGCATGGAAAAAGGATATTATAGTCGTGACTTCAGATACCCCTGACCCATCTGAGCAGCAATCCCCTAAACCCCAAGGAACAGCCACTAGAACCAAACTTCTCAGCGGGATGAGAATGTCCATTTGGGAAGGCAACTTTGCCCTTATTTGGGCTTCCCTGACGACCGGTTCGGTCATGACAGGATTGGCCTTATTACTCGGTGCCACTCCTGTTCAAATCAGTTTATTGTCAGGCATCCCTACCCTGGCCAATCTGTTTCAGATAGTAGTTCCCCTCTGGGCAGAAAGGCTGCCATCCCGGAAATTATATGTAGCTATCACAGCCGGAACCCACCGAGTCCTGTTGTGCATGTCTGTTCTAACCATATTTTTACCCCCTGAAATCCGAACTTATGCATTTTTAGGGACATTAACCGCATCTTTTATTTGCGCTTCCATCTCAGCCACTCCCTGGCAAACCTGGATGTCGGATATGGTCCCTGAAGATATCCGGGGCCGGTATTTTGCCCGAAGAAATGCCATCATCAATATTACTTATATGGTAGCCGCCCCCATCGGCGGAAAAGTCCTGGATTTATTTCCAGGACCTAATGGTTTTTTAATTCTTTACGGATTCGGATTAATCTTCACCTTTTTTAACATCACGGCCTTGAGCCTCCAATATGAACCTCCCTATCAATCGACTCAGCAAAAACCCCAGAAACTGATAAAAACCTATCGGCTGGCTTTCCGGAACCAGAAATTTTTTCTCACCTTGATGTTTTTTGTGATTTGGACATTTGCCAGGACCATTGCCGACCCGTTTTACAACGTCTATATGATTCAAAATCTCAAAATCTCATATTTTCATATCAAGATTTTTGAGACAATTTCATTTTTCATGCTGGTCTTATCCTCTTTAATGTGGGGCTATCTGGTCAATAAATTCGGGAACAAGAAGATAGCCAAGACGTGTGCTACCTTATTTGTGCTAACCCCCATCATCTGGCTTTTTACTTCTCAGGAAAATTACAATATTCTATATTTTAATTTTGCCCTGGCAGGTTTTCTGGGTGCCGGAATGAACCTTGCCAGTTTTAATTTATTATTAGGTTCTTCACCCCGCCGAAACAAATCGGTTTATTTATCCTTATGGGCGGCCATTAATGGCATTGCGGGATTTATCGGTTCCTTTACCGGTGGGCATATCATTGAATACCTTACTAATTTCGGATTTAACATCGGGACCCTGCACCTGGGTAATATGCAGATAATCTTCCTGACATCCTCCATATTGACCATGGTAGCCTGCCTGGTATTTCCTGATATTAAGGAATCAAAAAAACCGGCCAATGTATCCATGTTCCAATTAGTCCGGCTCCTTAACCCGGTGGTGTTACTGGGATTGATTTACAACCTGACCATATTTAATATCTCCAGGGAAGAAAAATCAAAACTAAAGGCCAGCCGGGCTTTAGGTAAATTAAAGAGTCCCCTGGCAGTCAATGAACTTATTGAAGCCATGGATGACCCCAGTCTGGCCGTCCGAGAACAAGCTGCAATTTCCTTAGGTGAAATTGGCGACCCCCAGACTGTCGATATTTTAATCAAAAAACTTCAGTCCCCTGAAGAAAATATCCAGGAAGAAGCAGCTGAAGCCCTTGGGTTGATTCATAATCCTAAAGCGGTTCAACCCCTCATGAGCAGATTAAATGACCCAGACCCCTCCTTAAGAGCCACTGTTATCAATGCCTTGGGGAATATCCAGGATGAAAGGGCCAGAGAAGCTCTTTATGAAAGATTATCCATCGAAACCGACCCAAAAATCTTCCCATCCCTGGTAGAAGCTCTCTCAAATATGCAAGACCCCAGAGTAGTCAATATTGCACTGCAAAGGCTGGACCATTTCGGGTCCCCGGTAGTAAGAAGACAAATCCTTGATTCGATAGCTTATATGTTGGATGATGATGATGATTTCTATGAAGTGACAGGATTAGGGCCTTTTGAACAGGACCAGTGGATCAATAAACATATCAAAACGATGAAACGCCTGATTTCCAGTCGGAAAAGCCCTTTTCCTAAGGATAATCATACACAATTAAAAGATATTTTTGATGCCATTGGGCAATCTTTCGAAAGTGAAAGATATGACCCCTGTGTCCATCATATTATGGACTTCTGCCAGGATGTCCGTTTGATACTAGATGAAATGAAACCTGTAAACGATATTGATATCCGGCTAATCAACCTGGAATTGGATGCCATCACTACCCTGATTCAACTCAACAATTCTGTAAATCTGAATCGGGATGAAGTACTCTTTATGGTTGTTGCCCTGGACCGGCTCTGTGATGAGTTGACCCAATAACGTCATTGGGGATTGAATTCCTTAAATTAAGAACCATTATGAATAAGGGAGTTAGGGGGATGCTCCTGAGGATTTTTGACAGCTGTCAAAAACTCAAGACTAAACCCCTGAAATCTAAGAATGATTCCTGATATCATCAAACTATACTAAAAGAGAGAACCGTATCAGGCCGCTTTTATACTGACAGATTGAAATAAGTAAAAAATGTCATCTTCTTCTAAGATAGCGATAAATTTGTAAATCTGATAATCCATCGGGAGGAATGGAGCAACTGAAATGAGTTTTATAAGAAAATTACGGTGTCGAGAAAGCCTTTTCCAAGATGCCAGAAGCGTAAGCCAAGCTGGTCTGGGCTAAATAATAAGAATATTGAGCCCTGATTAAATTTTCCTGAGCTCTGGCAAGAGTATCTTGAGCTTCGGCAACTTCCAGATTAGTCGATAAACCTTCCCGGTATCGGCTCTGAGTCAGTTTAAGGACTGACTCCGCTGCTTTCACCCCTTTTTGAGAAGAAACCCATTGGGTCTTTGCTCCATTGAGGGTGAAAATTGCTTCACGGATATCCTTTTCCACCTCGGATTCCAAATTTTGGATAGTGACCTGCTGTTGATAAACCTGGGCCTGAGCCTGCTTAGCCCTGGAATCAATATCCCCCCCTGTATAAATAGGAATTTCCAATCCAATCCCGAGGGAATAAGCTTTATCCGCATTATCGGGTTCCCCACCATTCACCCCAGCGGAAGCAGAAAGACCCAGAATGGGCCATTTCTCAGAACGATAGGTCTCTACTGATACTTGCAAAGCTTTCAGCTGTTTTCGTTGAGCAGCCAAATCTGGCCGATTTTTCATGGCATCGGCTAAGATGGTTTCGAAAGGTTCCAGTGGCTTCTCATCAAAGGAGGCCTTGGGTTCATCCAGCATGAATGAATGATTTTGGCTTAAACCCAACCATTGAGCTAACGTAACCAGGGCTGAGGCATACTGAGTACTGGCTTCAGAATAAGTTTGATATTCATTTTCATATTGGAGAACAGCCCGGGCGGTATCCAATAGGCTCCCCTTCCCTACGTCTTCAAATCTACGGGATTGCTCCAGCACATCTTTAGCCCATTTTACCCGATATTGAGCTGCATCCAACCGAGCCTTGGCTCGGAAGGCTTCCAGGAAATAAGAAGCTCCCTGTAAAGAAGCAGCTTCTCTGGCAGCCAGGTAAGTTGATTCCTTAGCTGATTCATATTGTTTAGCCATCTGAATGGCCTTGAAAAGGTTTCGGTTAAATAACACTTGCGAGAGGTTTAGCTGGGCATCAAAAGCATTGAAAATCTGACCATAATACTCATCCCCGGATGTGGAAGAAAAACTGGAACCCAGATAATTTTGTTTCTGGCGGGACTGGCTCATTTGGGCCGTTATTTGTGGCCAAAAAGAAGCTTTGGTTTCCAGGGTTGCCTGTTTTTGTTCTTCCCATTGAGATTTGGCTACCATAACTGAATAATGCTGCTGAGCGGAGAGGCTGATTACTTCAGATAAATTTAAATGAATGGAATCATTTTTTGAGTCAGTAATATCATTCCCCCATACTATCCCTACAACAAGAGAAAAAGCCAGGAGCATTCTGGATAGTGACTTGAGCGGCATAGCTAACCTCCCTGCACATTGGAAAAACTGTTTTTATACTCTTTAAAAAAATTTACGAAATAGAATTTTCGAGCATTAATATATCAAGATTCCCAAGAATCCGCAAACAAGAATCGGCCATAGTGGTGACCATTTGGTCCAGGCAGTCAAACTGAAAGTCCCCAGGCAAAGAAGTATGGGAAGGGGCTGAGTACAAGAACCTTTTCCAATCCCAATGGCAGCGGCAGCCAGAAGCCCAATGACGGAGGAATTGACTACTGGAAGTGTCCATTTTGCCCAGATAGTCTTTTCGAATTTGGCATAAAAATTGGCAGCCAGCCAGACCAGTAAAATACTGGGAGAGAAAACCCCCAGGCTGGCGGCTAAGGCACCCCTCCATTCATTTAATCGAAACCCGATGAAAGTGGCCATAATCGCCGTAGGTCCCGGGGTTACCAGTCCCACAGCAACCGCATCTTTATATTCCATTAAGGTCATCCAGTGCCGGACTTCCACAAATTCATGCTGAAGGACAGGAATCATGGCAAATCCACCGCCAAAAGTTAAAAGTCCTACAACAAAAAATATCCAGAATAATAAAAAGAATCCAGGAGCCACGATACCCCGCTGATCCTTCACCGGATTTCCATTCATATAGGTTGAGAGTATCAAACCCAGAACTATCCCGCCCAGGATAACCAACCCGGGATGGATATTAAGTGCTACTACGCAAAGACAGGCAATTACTGCTAATGAGATAAATCCCCAGTGAGTGAGCGAGCGTTTTCCGACTCGCCAAGTTAAACCGGCTAATGCGCCGGCAACCGCTGGCCCGACCCCTTTGAAGAATAATTGAATGGCCGTATATTCACGCAGGGCCGAATAAAACATGGCAAACAAAACTACTACAAAAAAGGAAGGTATGACAATACCACAGACCGCCAGCACTAACCCCCAGAATCCTCTTAACCGATAAGCAATATATCCCCCGACATTACAAATAATGACACCGGGAATTGATTGCCCCAGAGTAACAGCCTGCAGGAAGTCTTCATGGGTAATCCATTTTTTAGTTTCAACCAGTTCATGTTCTACAATAGCAAGCATGGCTAATCCACCGCCAATAGATTGAATCCCTATTTTAAAGAATTGCAGAAATAAATGAGTAAGCTTTACCGGAGGGTTCGATGGAATAATATCTATGTGAGAATGGTTTTTCATTTTATTATGTTATACCACACTCCTCATAGACCTTCTCCAGGCAGGGTATATCCTTGAAATTACTCTTTCGTCGAATCTACAGGATTATTTTTTAACTTTGCCTCACGGCTGGTGGAAGTATGCCATAATCCGATGGAAATAATGATAGCCATACCCACCCAGAAAATTGGGGGAAGATACCGGGATACGGTCGATTGAATAGCCGGATCCATGAAATGCTCCAGAGACTCGAAACCCAGCTTCATGGATATCCATCCAATCAGGATATAGGCTAAATGTTCCAATTCAGGATATTTCTCAAGTAATTTAATGACATATCCGGCCGCAATCCGCATCGCAATGATTCCCAACATCCCGCCAATATATATGACCCATAATTTTTTTGAGACAGCCACCGCGACCAGGATGGAATCCATGGCAAAAGCCAAATCGGTAAATTCCACCACCATGACGGTATGCCAAAAGCCGGGATGCTTAAGTTGGATAGTATTGGTTTTATTTTGTTGTTTACGATAAAAATGGGAGATGCATAAATAGGCCAGATACATTCCGCCTAAGGCTTTCAGATACCAGAATTTTACCAGGTAAACAGCCAATGCCAGGCCAATAAATCTAAGGACAAAGGCCCCAGCTAATCCATAAAACAACGCTCTTTTCTGCTGGTGTTTGGGAAGCCTTTGAACCAGAACGGCCAATACAAGGGCATTATCTGCAGAAAGAAGTCCTTCCATCAGGACTAAGGTTAGTATTGCTAGAATATTTTCAATCATATCAAGTTAAATATTTTAGCATAGCCTGAATTCAAGGACGGAAAGAGCTCAACCTGATTCAGAAGGGGATTTTAGCAACACTTTATCCCGAAACCGTGTAAAATAACTGTCAGGGTTTGTCATCCGACGCTTCCCTTTTATGGATATGAGTATGTTGAATTGACACCCTGCTTCAGATACTTTAAGATTTTGATTTCGAGCAGAAGGAGACCTGTCCGATGAGATTTAACTTGAAGTTTTACAATCGCCTGATAACCGCACTTAGTTGTATGGCCCTTTTAAGCCTACCCGTTTTGAGCTTGGCTAAAGCTCCTCAGATCGAATATCCCTGGGAAAAAGAGACTTTTATATCATCTGGGACATCCATGCTGGCAGAATTAAACAGAAATGATGCCCAGAACAAGCTCCAATTAAAAGCCTTTACCAGGGAATCCTGCTACCAGGAAATGATGACACAGATTATGGCCTTGCCAGTGGGCAGTACCCTTCAAATCAGTTCCCTGGTCCAATTAAGGCCGGATATGGAAAATACCCTCCAGGCAGTTGTCAGGGGATATGGTCATTTTGAACCGATTACTTACCAGACATTAACCACTGCCAGTACCCAGATCTACCTGCAGGGAGATATCCTTGCCAAATATGTGAAGGGCTACCATCTCTCAATTTTAAAAAAACAGGAACAGGAAAAATTAAAAGCGGCAGAGAAAAAGGTTAAAACATCTAAAACCAAAACCCAACCAATAAAGTTGGAGCCGACCCTCATAAAAGAAACACGGGTTCAAGAATTATCTAAGGATACAAGTTTTTCACTTCCTTACCGAGTCGCTCAGGCCAAAGGTCTTTTAAAAGAAAAAACCTCCGTTGATTATCGGAAAAAACTGGACACCCTTTCCTTTGATGAGAAAATTACCTTTGGTAAATGGATGTCAGACCGGACCTATATGCAGGATTACCCCCTCCAGGAGTCAATCCAGTTTAGCAAACCCCGGCTTAATAAAGAGAAAAACAGCATCCAGATAGATGCCAAACTGGATTTGAATAAACTCCGAAATACCTTTAATAAAATTGAGAAAACCAACACCAAGAACCAGTAATACTATTCAATAGAACCAGGATAATATTAGAAATCAATGAGTAAAAGCAAGCCAATCATACTGGTAGTCGATGATGACATGTCATCTCTGGATGCCATGTGCGAGACCCTTCGACGGGCTGATTATCAGGTCGTTCCAGCCCATAGTGGCGCAGAAGCCTTCCAGTATCTGTCCAATAATGATGTTGATTTAGTCCTGACAGACCTTTTTATGCCAACTATCAATGGGATGGAAATCATGAATGCGGCCCGCCGCAATGACCCCAATATCGCGGTCATTATCTTCACCGGACATGGAACCATTGAAAATGCTGTGGAAGCTATGAAAGCCGGCGCTTTTCATTACCTTACCAAACCCATTAATATTGAGGAGTTGCGGCTGACAGTTAAAAAAGCCTTGGAACGAAGAGAACTGATTTCCGAAAATATTGATCTGAAACGTAAAGTTGACCGAAAGTTCGGCTTTGAGAATATCATTGCCAATTCCAAGGTAATGCAGGAGATTCTTGACACAGTCGTGCAAATTGCCCCGACTCGGGCCAATGTCCTGATTACCGGAGACAGCGGTACGGGTAAAGAGCTCATTGCCAATGCCATCCATTACAACAGCAATCGAAAAAATGAACCCTTCATAAAAGTAAACTGCGCTGTCCTGGCTGAAGGTGTTCTGGAAAGTGAATTATTTGGCCATGAAAAAGGCTCCTTTACGGGTGCGATAAAAAGCCGCAAGGGAATGTTTGAAATGGCCGATGGCGGCACCCTTTTTCTGGATGAAATCGGGGATATTCCTTTATCCACCCAGGTCAAATTGCTTCGAGTCATTGAAGAGAGAGAATTTGTCAGGGTTGGTGGAATGGAAAGTATTAAAATCAATGTCAGGCTTATTGCTGCCACGAACCGAGACCTAAAAAAAGCCATTCAGGATGAGACCTTCCGTGAAGACCTCTATTTTCGTCTTAACGTAGTTTCTTTAGTAATCCCTCCCCTGAGAGAACGCCGGGAAGATATCCCCATTATGGTTCAACGATTCATGGATGAGTTCTGCCAGGAAAACGGGAAACCCTCAATGACCCTTCGAAAAGAAGCCCTGGAAGCCTTCATGAAATATAAATGGCCGGGAAATGTCAGAGAACTGAAAAATGCAGTGGAAAGCCTGGTGGTCCGGTTAAAAGAACCGATTATCACCCTGGATGACCTCCCCAGCCATATCCGTCAAAATGATAATATTCCTTCGCCTGCCCTGACTGTTGGACTTACCTTAAAAGAAATGGAAAAAGATTTAATTGCCAAGACTCTGGAATCAGTGAAGGGTAATAAGACCCAGGCCGCAAAAACCCTCGGCATCGGTCTTAGGACACTTTACCGTAAAATGACAGAATATCAGCTGGATAATTGACAGAACCCGCCAGGAAGGGGACTTCCACATCGGGTCGAGTCTTTAAATTCAATCTTAATTCATGATATAGTTGCAAGAATATATTTTTTTATGACCGGATCTCGGGATGTTATTGATTCGGGTGATACTTCAATATCACAGAACAGGAGCGTAAGCGAGCCTATGGCAATTATCGTCCAGAAATACGGCGGGAAATCCCTTGCGACCCCTCAACTGATGAAAGATGTGGTTAAACGGATTCTGAAGAATCGGAAACCGGATGACCAGCTTGTCATTGTCGTTTCAGCCATGGGGAATACCACTGATAATTTGATTTCCAAATCACAGCAAATCACAGACCATCCCAATCCCCGGGAAATGGATGTCCTTTTATCCATTGGGGAGATTGAATCCACCGCCATGATGGCTATGGCCTTTGAAGCGGAAGGGGTACCGGCTATTTCCTTCAATGGTCCCCAAGCCGGTATTACCACCGACACCCGATTTACCCAATCCAAACTTCTTCGCATTAATCCCCGCAGGGTCCAGGAGGAGTTAAATATTGGGAAAGTAGTGGTTGTTGCCGGATTCCAGGGAGTATCCCCCAATGGGGATATCACTACCTTGGGACGAGGCGGCTCAGACTTAACCGCTGTCGCTTTGGCAGCTGCTCTGAAAGCGGAGGTCTGTGAAAAATATACGGACGAAATTGGAGTCTTCACTGCCAATCCCAAATTAGTGAAGGATGCCCGCAAAATCAATGTTATTTCTTATGACGAAATGATAGAAATGACATCCCTGGGCGCTAAAGTGCTACAATCCCGTTCTGTCATCTTTGCCAAGAAAAATAACGTCAATATCAGAGTCAGATCCAGCATTATTGATGATGAAGGAACCCTCATTACCAAGGAGGCCAAAGAAATGGAAAAGGCAACAGTCGCCTATATAATCCCCAGTAAGAATGAAGCTAAAATCACCATCAGCGGTGTACCAGATAAACCCGGCATTGCAGCCAAAGTATTTTCCGCTCTGGCTGAAAATGAAGTCAGTGTCGATATGATTATTCAGAATGTCAGTGAACAGGGAAAAACAGATATTACCTTTACCGTGGAACAAAACCGGGTAAAAGACGCCTTGAAAGTAGCCAATGGACTGAAAACCGATATTGGGGCCCGTAATGTCAAAGGTGATGATAAAATTGGGAAAATCTCTGTTGTCGGATTAGGAATGCGTTCAGCTCCGGGTGTGGCATCAACCATGTTTGAAGCCCTCTCCAAAAAAGGAATCAATATTGAAATGATCAGCACCTCTGAGATCAGGATTTCCTGCATCATCCGGGAAGATAAACTGGATGAAGCGGTTCAAATCCTTCATGACCGATTCCAACTGGGCACCAAAAAGATGGGATAACCAGAAACTCAGAGTATAATAACGAGATGGGGGATTAATTTATGATGGATTTAAAAGAAATCAAACGGCTCATCGAGATGGTACAGAAATCGGATTTAGCCGAGTTTGAATATACAGAAGGTGAAATAAAAATCAAGATTGTCCGTGGAGTTACCCATACCATGCAAGTTCCAATGGCTCCCCAGGCTTTCTTACCAGCTCAGGCCGGCATGCATCCCCAGGGAATGGTCCCGGCCTATGACTCACCCGCCGCACCCAGCAGTAGTCCAGCCCCTGAAACAGTGGAAGATGCCTCCTGCACCACAATTACTTCACCTATGGTGGGAACTTTTTATCGGTCGCCGGCGCCGGATGCTGCGCCTTTTGTTGATATCGGAAATACCATTGAAGCAGACCAGACGGTCTGCATCATTGAAGCTATGAAATTAATGAATGAAATCAAATCTGAATTTCGGTTTAAAATATTGGAAGTTCTAGTCGAAAACGGCCATACTGTGGAGTTTGGCCAGCCCCTGTTCAAGGTGCAAAAACTGTAATTTCCCTGACACGAGGTTGAACAAGCCCCCTTATGTTTCATAAAATACTAATAGCAAACCGTGGAGAAATCGCCCTGAGGGTAATCCGTGCCTGCCGTGAGATGGGCATTAAGACGGTCGCCGTTTACTCAGAAGCTGACCGAGACAGTTTACATGTCAGGTTTGCCGATGAAAGCATTTGCATCGGACCTCCACCGGCCAATCAGAGTTATTTGAATATTCCTGCTATTATCAGCGCTGCAGAAATAACTGATGCAGAAGCCATCCATCCCGGATATGGTTTTTTGTCCGAAAATCCCCATTTTGCCGAAATTTGTGAGTCCTGTAACATCCGGTTCATTGGGCCCTCAGCCAAAGTATTACGGCTGATGGGAAATAAGTCAGAAGCCCGCCGAACGGCTAAACTGGCCGGTGTTACTATCACACCTGGCTCAGATGGTCCGGTAGAATCTATTGATGATGCCATAGCCATTGCCCATAAAATCGGGTATCCGGTCATTATCAAAGCCAGCGCCGGAGGGGGTGGACGAGGGATGCGAATCGCCCATACCGATGTCAGTCTTGCGTCAGCTTATGGCACAGCTAAAGCCGAAGCCGAAGCCGGTTTTGGAAACTCTGAGATCTATCTGGAAAAGTTTTTAGAAGAACCCCGTCATATTGAATTTCAGCTGATGGGCGATAAATTTGGAAATATCATCCATCTGGGAGAACGTGATTGTTCATTGCAACGCCGTCACCAGAAGTTGATAGAGGAATCGCCTTCCCCGGCATTGGATAATACCCTTCGTAAAAAGATGGGGGATTCGGCGGTCGCCATTGCCCGCAGTGTAGGATACCAGAATGCCGGAACGATTGAGTTTCTTCTGGACAAGCATAGTAATTTCTTTTTTATGGAAATGAATACCCGCATCCAGGTAGAACATCCGGTTACTGAATTAGTCAGCGGAGTGGATCTGTTAAAAGAACAATTACGGATTGCTGCCGGAGAAAAACTGACCTATACCCAAAGGGATTTAATCCTGCGTGGACATGCAATCGAATGCCGAATCAATGCCGAAGACCCTAATCGGAATTTCATGCCTATGCCGGGAAAAATCACAGCTTTCCATGCGCCCGGGGGGCCGGGAGTCAGGGTGGACAGCCATATTTACCAGGAATATGTCGTACCTCCCTACTACGATTCATTACTGGGTAAGCTGATAGTCCATGCACCTACCCGGGATCAGGCCATCAGCCGGATGTTAAGAGCCTTGGATGAATTCATCATTGAAGGAATACCCACCACTATCCCCTTCCATCAGATTCTATTAAATCGTCCGGAATTCCGCCGAGGAACAGTCAATACTAAATTTGTTGAAAAAATCCTGACTACTTTGTAATTTAAATCAGGGACAGTAAAAAAAACAGGAGCTCCAGATTATGGGGTTCCTGTTTTATCTTTTTATGTCTATCAGGTTCATTCCAGGTATATTGTCAGTTATTTATCCCCATTGGTAGCAAAATGAAGCCAGCTATTGTCCGGATATCCAATTAATAATTTGGGTCTCCTTGATTTGGGTTTTAAGACACTCCGGAAACAGTCCGTGATAAGGTTTTATAACCTATCATACTGATTTATATACTAGTCGATGGATTCGAATGATTCCAGCCCAATTATCCCCCAGATACATGGTATAATAAAGGTTTTGGAATTATATATCCTCAAGGTAAAGGTCATCTTATATGCCGGCAAAAAAAGATACTTCCAAAATGTATGCTATTGGTATTGATTTAGGTGGTCAATCCATTAAAGGAGCTCTTGTAAATAATAAGGGCAAAATTGTGGATGATATTGTGGTCCCAACTGAAGGTGAAAAAGGGCCCAAGCATGTTATCAGTCAAATTAGAATATTGACCCAAAAACTGGCAGATTCTGCCGCCCGGAAAAAGGGCCACGTATTAGGAGCCTGTGTAGCGACTCCGGGTTTGATTGATATGAAGAAGTGGATTGTTCGAATTGCTCCCAATCTTCCCGGATGGGTTGATATCCCCTTATTGAAAGAATGCCAGAAAGGTTTCAAATTCCCCTTCTTACTGGAAAATGATGCCAATGCCGCCGCCTACGGTGAAAAATGGATAGGGACCGGCAAAAAATCGGATACCATGATTGTGTTAACTATCGGCACCGGTATTGGGGGAGGGCTTATCCTGAATGGAAAAGTCTGGCATGGAGCGGATGGCGCCGGCGGAGAACCGGGCCATATTAATTATGACCCTAATGGGTTAGTTTGCGGATGTGGTAATCCGGGATGTCTGGAAGCTCATGCCTCAGCCTTAGGCATAAATCGCCGGACCCGGATGGCGATTGAATCGGGTGAAAAGACCCTGATAACCAAATTGATAAAAAATGACTTAGATAACATATCCCCGGAAATTGTTTATCAGGCCGCTTTAAAGAAAGATAAGCTGGCCTTAAGGATTCTGGATGAAACCGGCAGGATTATTGGTATTGGAATCATGACGCTGGTCAATCTGCTAAACCCCGAGATGGTGGCATTAGGGGGCGGTGTTATGAAAGCCGGAGATTTCATATTGAAACCTGCCCAGGATGAATTCAGGAAACGAGGTTTTAAGTTTCTCATTGACCGGACAGAAATTGTCATGGCAAAACTGGGAAATGAAGCCGGACGTATAGGCGCCGCAGGGATTGTATTTTCAGAAATCAACGCAAAATAAAGGATATAACTTAATAACACATGGACCCCAAATTAATTAGGAACTTCAGCATCATTGCCCATATCGACCATGGGAAAACAACTATCTCCGACCGACTTCTGGAGGTGACAGGAGCTTTGACCCTGCGTGAAATGCGGGATCAGTTTCTCGACTCAATGGATCTCGAACGTGAGAGAGGTATCACAATTAAATCCCATCCGGTCCGGCTGGAGTATAAAGCCAAAGATGGTATCAAATATATCTTAAATCTTCTGGATACACCGGGCCATGTGGATTTTTCTTATGAGGTTTCACGTTCATTAGCCAGCTGTGAAGGGGCTGTTCTCCTGGTAGATGCTTCCCAGGGAGTCGAGGCCCAGACTATGGCAAATGCCTATTTGGCAATTGATCAACACTTGGCCTTAATCCCGGTAATCAATAAAATCGACCTTCCAAATGCCAGTCTGGAAATCTGCCTGAACCAGATAGTCCAAATGCTGCCGGTTGCCGAGAATGAAATTATTCTCGCCAGTGGTAAAGAGGGAATTGGCATTACGGATATCCTGGAATCTGTCGTTCAGCGAGTGGCTCCTCCCAAGGGGAGTTTTGAAGCCCCGCTGGCAGCTCTGATTTTCGACTCTATTTATGACTCCTATCGAGGAGTCATAATTTATTTCCGTGTCTTTGACGGCAGTGTTACAAAGGGTGATATCATCCGAATGATGGCCAATAAACAGGAATACGAAGTTCAGGAAGTCGGCATTTTCAGTCCCAAGATGTCACCGGTGGAAAAATTAGGAGTGGGCGAAGTCGGTTACCTGGTTGCCAATATTAAAACTATCAGTGATGTCAGTGTCGGAGATACTTTTACCACGGCCATTAAAGGCAGAACCGTTCCCCTGCCCGGATACCGACCTGTGAAACCCATGGTTTATTGCGGTCTTTATCCTGCTGTCAGTGAAGAATATGAAGTACTGCGGGATGCCATGGAAAAGATGAAGCTCAATGATGCAGCCTTCATGTTTGAACCGGACAATTCACCCGCTTTAGGATTCGGCTTCCGTTGCGGTTTCCTCGGATTATTGCATATGGAAATTATCCAGGAACGGCTGGAACGGGAATATAACCTGACCCTGGTTACCACGGCGCCCAATGTCATGTATCAAATCATTATGCCCAATGAGGATATCATTGAAGTTGATAATCCCTCAAAATTCCCCAACACCCAAATCAAAGAATGCCGGGAACCTTTCATTAAGGCCACCATCATGGTTCCAACAGATTATGTTGGAAATGTCATGAAATTGGCCACAGGGAAACGAGGGGAATATATCAAAATGGATTATACCGACCAGACTCGGGCCACCCTGATTTACCATATTCCTCTGGCTGAGACCATCACCGATTTTCATGATAAACTCAAATCAGTCACCAAAGGGTATGCCTCATTGGATTATGAAGTCATTGGATACCAGACTTCAGACCTGGTGAAACTGGATGTCCTGCTGAACGGAGATCCGGTAGATGCCCTTTCTATTATTCTGCATAAGGATGTGGCTTATTATCGAGGCCGCCAGTTGGTGGAAAAGATGCGTAAATTAATCCCCCGGCAAATGTTTGAAGTTGCCATTCAGGCTGCTATCGGAAGCCGGGTCATTGCTCGTGAATCGGTTCGTCCCCTCCGAAAGGATGTTACCTCCAAATGTTATGGGGGAGATATCACCCGTAAACGTAAACTTCTGGAAAAACAAAAAGAAGGTAAGAAACGGATGAAACAAATCGGCAGAGTCCAAGTCCCTCAGGAAGCTTTTATGGCTGTCCTCTCAGTAGATGATGAATAATATTATTTCTCATTCGGCTGGACCTGTCTCAATGAGTAGGAAATCTGAATGGTATATCAAAAAAGCCTGTTAAGAGAATCCATAGAGTTACTCATTATTGCATCTCTGGTCTTTTTGTCGGTTAAGACCTTCTTTATACAACCTTTTAGAATTCCTTCAGCTTCTATGATGAATACTCTCCAGGTGGGGGATTTGATTCTGGTCAATCGGTTCGCTTATTGGCTGGATCCTCCCCAACGGGGGGATATTGTTGTTTTTCATTATCCTAATGATCCTAAGATATTTTATGTTAAAAGGGTTATTGCCATGGCCGGAGAAAGCATCGAGCTGAAGGATAATCAAGTGATAGTAGGCGATACCCTTTTACATGAACCCTATATTAAAGACTTCACTAAAGATAAGGGATTATTTACATATCCCCTATCGATTCCCTTGGGCCATGTTTTTGTCATGGGAGACAACAGGAATAACAGTCAGGACAGCCGATACTGGGGCCCCCTCCGAGCGGATGAAATTGAGGGAAGAGCTTTTCTGATATTCTGGAATTACCGGAATCGGCAGGGGCAATTGATCGAATATCCCTGGTGGTCGATTTTTAGATTTCAACAAATTTAAAAGCCCTCCCCGATCCGCCTGATAAACCTGATAAGCATTAGAATTTTATGATAGAATGAATCCTTCTGATTTACCGAAAAGTTCAAGCAGATAACTGATTAGAATACCGTTAGACAGGACAATCGATAAATGTATTTCCAAAAACACTGGTTAAGAGAATGGATAGAAGGTCTGCTGGTCGCCGGAACTGTTGCCTTAATGGCCCATACCTTTATCGCCAAACCTTTTGCAATCCCCTCAGAGTCTATGCGCAACACTCTCCAAATTGGAGATATGGTTTTTGTCAACAGGTTTGTTTACTGGAATAAAACTCCCCAGCGTGGAGATATTATTGTTTTTAAGTTCCCCGGGAAATATTCTCTGGTTCCCTGGGAAAAAGTCCAATACACCACCACCCCTGAAGCTTGGGACAGAGGGCCTCATATTGATTATATCAAACGATGTATCGCTGTGGCCGGGGATACCATAGATATTCGAGACGATGTGGTCTATCTCAATGGGAAACCCCTGAAAGATTCCTACATCGCTGAACCCATGCAATATAATCCGTTCATGCCGCCGAATATCGCCTTTCCATATCAAGTTCCCCAAGGTTATGTTTTTGCCATGGGTGATAACCGAAACAATTCATGGGACAGCCGTTACTGGGGACCGGTAAATATAAAATTCATAAAGGGAAAAGCTTTCTTTATGCACTGGTATTCACGGGACCGGGAAGGGAATAAGATTCCCCTGGAAATATGGAAACCCTGGACTCTGTTCCGGATGAAAATACTTCGATAGCAATTACCATTCCCAATCAAACGACAGGGAGGAATCCGATATGCCTTTAGGAATTTATATCCATATTCCTTTCTGCCAGAGCAAATGCCATTATTGTGATTTTGTCTCTTATGCCGGGAAAGATTTATATCAGCCACGCTATCGGGATGCCCTGATTAAAGAAATCCAATTAAGGACCCAATCCCTCCCTTTTGATTATCCAAAGACATTTTCAAGTTTATTTTTTGGCGGGGGAACTCCCTCCCATATCCCTCCCCAAGATATCCTTGCCATACTCCATCAAATATTCGATTGCTATTCCCCTGTTGAAAAATGTGAAATCACCCTGGAAGCAAATCCAGAATCTCTGGATTCTCTGGACAAATTAATTTGTTATAAAGAGGCCGGAATCAACCGTCTCAGCATTGGAGCCCAGTCTTTTGATGAGGGCCTGTTAAAAAGGATGAACCGGCCCCATTTATCGGAGGATATTCGGCAGGCAGTCAAACGGGCCCATGAGGCAGGTTTTCAGAACCTCAGCCTTGACCTGATATTTGGATATCCGACCCAAACCCTCTCACAATGGCAGGACAGCCTGGAAAAAGCTTTACAATGTGAACCTTATCATATTAGCCTTTACGGACTGACAGTCGAAGGGGATGTTCCCCTGGAGCACCAGCTTGAATCAGGTCAATTGAGTTTACCTGATGAAGAGATTCCTATCAGCATGTATGAATATGCCATGAATCGGCTTCATAAAGCGGGTTTTCATCATTATGAGATATCCAACTGGTCTCTGCCGAATTATCCTTGCCAGCATAATTTAAACTACTGGAAATATGGGGATTACCTTGGATTTGGAGTCAATGCTCATTCTTACTTTCAGGGAAGGAGATATTGGAACCTGGATACCTTGGAATCCTATTTAGAAGCCATGCAAGGGGACCATTTACCGGTGGCAGGAGAAGAAAGGCTTCAAGGAAAGGAACTGATGGCAGAATATTGCATGGTAACCCTTCGGCTTCGGGAAGGAATTCAGAAATCTGTTTTCCAGAACCTCTTTCAGAATGATATCCTGGACGTATTCGGCAGTGTCTTCCAACCTTACTTGGAAATGGGATGCCTTGAAATCAATCCGGTCAGCATCAGCCTGACTTCTAAAGGAATCTTGATTTCCGATGCTCTTTTTGCCGATTTACTGGCCGAAGATTAAGGTTTTCCTCCCCTCACTGATTCTTCTTGACAGGGCTTTCTATCTTCTGTAATCTTAGCAATTAAGGAGTTATGCCATGAAAGTCGTTACTTCCGCACAAATGAGAGACCTTGACCAGACGGCCATTGAAGGATTTGGGATTCCTTCCTTGACTCTGATGGAAAATGCGGGAAAGGCTGTGGCTGAAATCACCCGTTCCAGTTATCCAGAAGCCCGTTTTTTTGCTATCTTTTGCGGAAAAGGAAATAATGGGGGAGATGGGCTGGTGGTTGCCCGGCATCTGTATCAACAGGGATTGAAAGTGGAAGTATTCCTGTTGGCCAATGAATCAAACCTCACAGGTGACTCCAAGACCAATTTAGAAACACTCAAAAACCAGAATCCTGTTCCGGTGATTCACGAACTCTCTTCTGAGCCGGAATTAAATGAATCATTAAGCTCCCTGGAAGAGGCTGATATTATTATTGATGCCCTCCTGGGAACGGGATCCAAGGGTCCATTACATGGAATGGTGGCTCAGGCCGTTGATGCAATTAATGACTCCAACAAACCCGTGGTTTCCATTGATATTCCAACGGGAATAAATCCGGATAAAGGATTTCCCACAGGCAAATGTATCATTCCAGCTTTGACCATTATGCTGGGATTACCTAAATTGGGGCTGGTAACTTTCCCGGGAGCCAAATATATCGGTAAAATTGAGATAGCCGACATAGGGATTCCTGACCAGCTAGTCCATCAGAAACATTATTCCCTGAATTATTTGACAATGGATGAATGCTCTATGTACATCCCCCAGAGAGACCCTGAGGGACATAAGGGTAAATTCGGGCATGTACTGGTCCTGGCAGGCTCTCCGGGATTTACCGGAGCGGCGGCATTGACCAGTATGAGTGCTCTTCGGGCAGGAACAGGGCTGGTAACCCTGGGAGTCCCTTCCAGCCTGCAACCCTTGATGGCAACAAAATTGACTGAAGTCATGACCCTGGGCCTGCCGGAAACAACTAGGCATTCTCTGGATATCAATGCTGAACAGATGATTCATGAATTTCTGAATAAAGCCACTGTCATAGCGGTCGGTCCCGGTTTGTCCACCCATGAAGCAACCCTCTCTCTGGTTAGAAAACTGGTAATCTCCAGTCCACGCCCTATGGTGCTGGATGCTGACGCACTGATGGCTTTCACCCAGGATTCCGCCATATTGAAATCAGCCAAGGTCCCAGTAGTTTTAACCCCCCATCCGGGTGAAATGAGCCGATTAGTCCATCTGACTTCTTACCAGGTTCAGGCAAATCGGATTAACCTGGCCCAGCAATTTTCCAAACAACATAATGTTTATTTGGTCCTTAAGGGAGCAAAAACCCTCATTGCTGAGCCTTCAGGCCAGGTTTATATCAATCCCACGGGGAATCCCGGCATGGCAACTGCGGGCGCTGGGGATGTCCTCACCGGCCTGATTGCCGGATTTATGGCCCAATCACTGACCCCCTTGGAAGCCTCTATCCTGGCTTGTTATCTTCATGGAATGGCTGGAGATTTGGCAGCACAGGAGTTAACTGAATTTTGCCTCACCGCAGGGGATATTCTCCATTTTCTGCCGATAGCTATGAAAAAAATGATTCAAGTCAGAGACTCTTGAGAACTATTTTCTTATTATTTGACCCTTTTATATCGGAGTTGTAACGGAGAGGGTCAAACCCTCTCCGTTACAACTCCCTTCTCTCTTGGAGATTTTCCCATTATTTAGGGTATTTTATTCTTCTCTAAACAGAAACGCTGTACTAAAACCAAAAGCTCTCTTTCAAATTGGCATAACTATGCCATTTTGACATAGCAAGAAGCGGTTAAGATATTCCAAATTAAATCTTATGAACGGCCAATACACTTACCCGTGCAATAAAATATTTTATATAATATTGATAATATTATAGTTAAATACACCCAAAAAGGTTTACCCAAAATCCTCTCAAAATAACGACAATTGGCATGAGTAATGCAAGATATATATATGAAAAGAAAAAAGGGAAATGAGCTCAACCCCCTATGAGAGATAAACAAGAAAACGGAGGTAAATCATTATGGCACTGATTAAATGGTCAAGCCCCTACAGAGATTTCGTAAACCTGCAGGAAGAAATGAACCGTCTGTTTGAAACCTTTACCCGTGGATCTGAACTTCAATCCGTGACCGAAGGTTCCTGGGCTCCAGTGGTAGATATCCACGAAAGTAAGGAATCTATCGTGATTGATGCAGAAGTCCCGGGTGTCAGTCAGAAGGATATCAAGGTTTCAGTAAGTGATAATATTCTGACTATCCAAGGTGAAAAACGACAGGAAAAAACCGTTGAAGAAGAAAATTTCCACAGGTTGGAAAGGTTCTATGGTTCTTTCAGCCGGTCATTTAATTTACCTGCAGGGGTCAAAGCGGATCAGATTAAAGCCACTTTCAAGGATGGAGTTTTAAAGATTATCCTTCCTAAATCTGAAGAAGCCAAGACCAAGGTGATTGATGTTGAAGTGAAATAACCAGCTAATTTTTGTATGGCTGTCAGCCGTCAGCCACCAGCCAAAGAAGAAAATCTTCAATACGCTGGTTCTGATGGCTGAAAGCGGACAGCCAACAGCAGAAAAATATAGAAAAGGAGAATAACTAAATGTCAAAGGTAATTGGTATAGATTTGGGAACAACCAACTCTTGCGTAGCCGTCATGGAAGGCGGTCAACCGGTTGTTATCCCTAATTCAGAAGGCGGTCGGACAACCCCCTCAGTTGTGGCATTCACCAAGAATAATGAACGGCTGGTTGGGACCGTTGCCAAACGACAGGCCATCACGAATCCAAATAATACCATCTATTCCATAAAGCGTTTTATGGGAAGACGGTACCAGGAAGTCAATCAGGAAATCAAACTGGTTCCTTACAAAATCACAGAAGCCTCTAACGGAGATGCCCGTGTTTCCATCGAGGGGAAAGAATATCCCCCACCGGAAATCTCAGCCATGATTCTTCAAAAGATGAAACAGACAGCTGAAGATTACCTTGGAGAAACAGTAACGGATGCGGTAGTTACCGTTCCAGCTTATTTCAATGACAGCCAGAGACAAGCCACCAAGGATGCGGGAAAGATTGCCGGATTAAATGTTCTGCGAATCATTAATGAGCCGACAGCCGCCTCACTGGCGTATGGCCTCGATAAAAAGAAAAACGAGAAAATAGCTGTTTATGACCTTGGGGGTGGGACCTTTGATATCTCCATCCTTGAACTGGGCGAAGGTGTCTTTGAAGTCAAATCCACCAATGGGGACACTCATTTAGGCGGTGATGATTTTGACCAGGAGATCATGGACTGGATTGCCGATGAATTCAAAAAACAGGAAGGCATTGACCTTCGAATGGATCGAATGGCCCTTCAACGGCTCAAAGAAGCAGCTGAAAAAGCCAAAATTGAATTATCCAACAGTCTGCAAACAGAAATCAATCTCCCGTTTATTACGGCAGATTCCAGCGGACCCAAACACTTAAATCTGACTCTGACCCGTTCTAAGCTGGAACAGATTTGTGAAAATCTGGTGGAAAGAACCCGGGGACCGGTCGAAGCCGCTATGGCAGATGCCGGACTTCAGGCATCGGAGATTGATGAAGTGGTCCTGGTAGGCGGTATGACTCGTATGCCGGCAGTCCAGGAACTGGTCAAAAAAGTTTTTGGCAAAGACCCTCATAAAGGGGTTAATCCGGATGAAGTCGTGGCTATCGGTGCGGCCATTCAGGGAGGCGTCCTGAGAGGTGAAGTGAAGGATGTCCTGCTGCTGGATGTAACACCTTTATCCCTTGGAATTGAAACCCTGGGCAATGTCATGACCAAACTCATAGAGCGGAACACTACGATTCCTTCCCGGAAGAGCGAAGTATTCAGTACCGCAGCGGATAATCAGACTCAGGTAGAAATCCATGTTCTTCAGGGTGAACGTTCATTTGCCCGGGATAATAAGTCTCTGGGCCGGTTTATCCTGGACGGGATCCCCCCGGCACCCAGAGGCATTCCTCAGGTTGAAGTCACTTTTGATATTGATGCTAATGGCATTCTGCATGTTACCGCTAAAGATAAAGCCACCGGTAAAGAACAGAAAATCACTATTACCGCTTCCAGTGGATTGTCTGACAGCGAAATTAAAAACATGGTCAAGGATGCGGATGAGCATTCCAAAGAAGACCAGGCCCGCAAAGAATTTGTCGAGGCGAAGAATCAGGCAGATAATCTGATTTATACCAGTGAAAAAACCATGAAAGAGCTGGGTGATAAACTGGATGCTGCAGATAAATCCACACTGGAATCCGCCATGGCTAAATTAAAAGAAGCCATGAATTCCAATGACGCAGCCACTTTAAAATCGGCCATCGAACAATATAATCAGCAGTGGCACAGCATTTCTCAGAAGATGTACCAGCAGACAGCTTCACAAGGCCCGGCCCCACAGGAAGCAGGTCCCAGCGACACCCCTTCTGATAAAGGTGGAGCAGATACAGTCGATGCGGATTATGAAGTCGTAGATGACGATAAAAACAAATAACCCGGTTACCATCTGATGACAACAGGCAAGGGTCGGTTCCAAACTGGCTCTTGCCTTTTTCACATCTTATAGAATAAGTTAATACTAATTACTTAAGTTTTTTAAGTCATATGAGTCTTGAGAGGAGAACTATTTATGGTAGCAAAAGATTACTATGCCATATTGGGACTCAGTGATACGGCAACAGATAAAGAGATCAAAGCAGCCTTCCGAAAATTGGCAAAACGGTATCATCCGGATACAAATCCCGGTAATCAGAAAACAGAATCCAAATTCAAGGAAATAAGTGAAGCCTATGAAATTTTGGGAAACGCTGCCAAGAAGTCGCAATATGACCAGCTGAGAAAGGGCGGACCCTATAATTTCCAGGAAGGTCCCTGGCAACAACCCGGAAATGGAATGCATGGGGCATCGGATTTTGAGTTTGGAAATTTAGGCGACCTTTTCAGTTCCATGTTTGGCAATGAAATGCCTCGAGGAGGTTCTAGAAGGCGAACTTCCCATAAGGGTGAGAACCAGGAAATTGAAGTGGAGATTCCGTTTGATAAAGCAGTCCATGGAGGGTCAATCTCATTATCCCTCCCCCGGACAAGTTCCTGTGGAGCCTGCCATGGAACCGGGTCCGAGCCTGGTTATTCTCCCGAACGCTGTCCTGATTGCAGGGGGATTGGCACCGTTCAATTCGGTCAGGGGGGATTTGCCATCAGCCGACCCTGCCCCAGGTGCAGAGGGAAGGGCCATATCATTACCCATCCCTGCCATCAATGCCATGGAGACGGAACCATTCAAACCACCCGAACCTTGAGAATTAAAATCCCCGAAGGCACAGATACAGGAACCCGAATACGAATCAAAGGCGAAGGACACCCAGGTATGGGATCCATGCCGCCGGGAGACCTTTATGTCATCTTTCAAGTTCAACAGGATAGTATTTTTCAACGAAAAGGGAAAGATATTTTTGTGGATGCGGCCATTAATGCTTTTCAGGCTATGACTGGAACTGAAATAGAAGTTCCTACCCTCAAGGGAAAAGTCCGCATGAAAATCCCTCCTGGCACACAGCCAGGAGCCCAGTTACGCCTCAAGGGGCAAGGGTTACCCTCCCTGAAGGGTTTGGAAAAAGGGGACCAGTTTGTTAGAATAAAAGTCATTATACCCAGAAATTTAACAGAGTCTCAAAAAAGGTTAGTCAAGGAAATTGAAGAATCACTGAATCATGAATAATGGGAGTTACCATGAAATATAAGTTTTCGTCCCCCCGAAAAACGGGAAGTGTGCAAACCCTGTTATTAGTATTGATACTGTTAGTATTAGGCGGTTTAATGGGGGGAGCTTTAGTCTATTGGGCAGCTTCCAGAAATCAGGCTGCTAACCATACAAAGACTCAGATTATATATCCGCCGGGAACAACCATCCCTTCCTTTGCTCCCGTAGTGGAAGTTATTAAACCGGCTGTGGTTAATGTTTATACTGAACAGAAAATGAAAGGTCCTGAAGGCAGGTTTTCCCCTAAAGACAAGGGCATTGGCAACTTTTTTGACTTTGATATGTTTCATTTTTTCTTTGGGAATCCTCGACCGGATTATACCGTTACCAACTTGGGTTCAGGTGTCGTTGTGGATGAACGAGGTTATGTTCTTACCAATAATCATGTCGTGGAACAAGCCGATATCATTAATATCAAGTTCTATGATGGGAATGAATATCGGGCAGAAATTGTCGGCCTTGACCCAAAAACAGATTTAGCTTTATTGAAAATAAATGCAAAACGAAAATTCCCGGTTGCCTCATTAGGAGATTCTGAAGATGTCAAAGTGGGCGACTGGGTATTAGCGATTGGTAATCCCTATGGGTATTCAGAGAGTGTCAGCCATGGCATTATCAGCGCTTTGGGCCGCCATGTCGGCGTCACTGAATACGAAGATTTCATCCAGACCGATGCGGCTATCAATCCGGGAAACAGCGGAGGCCCCCTGGTTAATTTAAAAGGGGAAGTTATTGGTATCAATACGGTTATTGCTACCAAAACAGGTTCTAATATCGGAATAGGTTTTGCTATTCCTTCCAATCTGGCAAAAACAGTCTTTGATGAATTGAAAACTAAAGGAAAAGTAGTCCGCGGTTGGCTGGGAGTCGGATTGCAGGAATTATCACCTGACTTGGCAACTAAGTTTGGAGTATCCAACGGAGTCAGAATCACCATGGTGATCAAAGGCAGCCCTGCGGATAAAGCCGGTATCCAGATTGATGATATTGTTACCGAATTCAATGGTAAAAAAATCCTCAGGACTGAACAGCTCCGGCAATTGGTCAGCTCTACTAAAATCAATAAATCAGTCTCAGTGGGAGTGCTGCGAGCGAAAAAACCCCTAAATATCAAAGTCACCATCGGCGAGATGCCCAAAGATACTTCCCAATTAACCAGTACCGAGAAAGTCTCTCTGGGTTTAGCTATCCAGAATGTAACCCCTCAAATGGCCAGACGGTCTGGATTGGATAAAGTTACTGGAGTATGGGTCAATGAAGTTGTCCCCGGCAGTATCAGTGACAGCGCAGGAATACAACCAGGAGATATCATTTTAGAAATCAATGATATAACGATTTCAAACCTCCAGGCTTATGAAAAAGTTATATCCCGATTGAAAAAAGGTGATAAGATATACCTGAGAATATACCGAGAAGGATATATAATTTATATATCTTTTTTAGCAGAATAGAATAATTTAATATGACGGCCTGAATGTTTATTCGGAATATTCTTAGCCGATTCCTTTTAACTATGTCATCTAAACTGAAAGATTATTATAAAACGCTGGGAATATCCCGATCCGCAAATGATAAGGAAATCAAAACGGCTTATCGTCGGTTAAAAAATCGGAAGACTCACCCCGCGAGCAAAGAAATCCCCTCCAGTGATAATAACCTTGGAGAGATACAGGAAGCTTATGAAATTCTCTGTGATGAAGGATTACGTAAGCTGTATGATGAAGCTTTAGAAGAATCTGAGAAGAAAATTTTTGAACGGGAGTTAAGTGAATTGTCTAATTATCGGGAATTAGGTTTTGACCCTGACAACTTTGATTGGTTTGATACTTATGGGGGACAAGCGTACTTTCCACCCCATCAGGTTGAGGATATTCTGGATATTTCCATCAGCCAGTTACAAGCTAAAAAAGGAGGATTAATCCATCTGGATATTCCTTCCTATTTTGGATTGGGTTTTAGTTTTTCCTATATTCCCAGACGGCGATTTAATTTATTAGTCCCCGCTCAGGTGAAAAATAAAGACATTAAAGATATTTATGTCCCCGAATTGGACTACTGGATTAGAGTTAGATTCTCAATCCTTTGATAAAACCTTGAGTTGTATATAAAGACCCGCGGATCCAGAATATCTCCAAGCTGGTATCCCTTGAATCTCCCCTTCTCATTGTAATCCATTATGAATGGAAATACCCATTCATATTCTAACCTTTTTCAAGAATAGTTCTTTATGTTTCTATCCATAAAGTAATCCTTGAGCCATACAGAATCCACTTCTTTTGACAGCTGTCAAAAAGGTAACATCTTTAATTTCAATATTCTCAGTTTTCGCTATTTTTTCTTATTTCCAAAGACCCAAGGCATAAACCCTCATTATGAGAATAAAGATACTTTGAGCTTAACCTCCAATAAGTATCTGTTAATTATTTCTAAGGTCTGTTAACAAATAGAGCTGTATTCTCAGGAATCCTTTTCAGCCCCCCCCTCCTCCAACAAATGAAGACAGTTGGCTGAAATCTTACCGATAACCTTACCCTAACTTTATATTATTCAAGATTATAGATAAGAATATATCCATCCGAACAGCAGATGAGTTTTGTTAAAGAATCTGGATGAGAAAATTCTGTAAGATATTCTAACGAGGATAAAACTCAAAATAATTGAATAGCACTGGAAGAATACTTTAAAAATCATTAAAAGGAGGGAAAGGTTACCCCAAAAAGAACTATTCCATAAAATTAAAAGTCATTTGAAGCTTATATTTCTCAGCGTTCTGGAAACATTCTTTCGCTTGATCCTTCTGGCCCAGCTGCTGAAGGCAGATTCCCTTTTGATACCAGGCATCTGCATTATAGGGATCCAGATTTAAAGCCTTATCAATCAACTCCAAGGCTTGTCGAATTTTATTATCTCTGGCTTCTTTCAACTGGGATTCACCCATTCGCTGCATTCCCATAATTAACAGTTCAATATTGTTTTTCTTAGCGACACCCATGGCCTATCCTTCTCTAAAATTGTCATGATGTATCAAGTGCTAAAGGAATTCCATGTTAATGGGACCTCTGATTTCTTGTCAAGGTAATATTTTGGCAAGCTCCCCCTGATTCAGAGCCATACTTATGTTTGAATTTCTCTATGAGTAAATAATATTGTATTTCTCAAAGGGGCGAACAAAAGATTGTTTTATCCTGGGAATTTATTTGAAAGCAAAACCGAATTCACCAAATTTGATATAATTAGCCTTCTTTTGAGGGATAATTTTTATAACATCAAAAAAACAATACCCCACCCTCTATATCATTTATGTGTAAAATATTTCTATAAAATGGACGAAATAAACCAGGAACCCAGATAAATATGGCAGAAAAAACAATTAATTCAAATAAAGAAACACCCGATATCCCCCCCGCAGATTTTATACATCTTCATCTCCATTCCCAGTATAGTCTGCTGGATGGAGCCTGCCGAATCAAAGATGTAGTAAAACGGGCCAAATCTTATGGGATGCCAGCTTTGGCTATAACCGACCACGGGAACCTTTTCGGAGCCATGGAGTTTTACCATGCCTGTAAAAAGGAAGGAATCAAACCCATCATTGGTTCAGAAATGTATGTGGCCCCCAATAGCCGATTTGATACCAAGGCAGGGCCTGATGACCCCGTGAAGGAAAGAAATTACCATTTGATCCTTTTGGCTAAAAGCGAAAAGGGATATAAGAACCTGATCAAACTCTCCAGCCTCTCCTACTTGGAAGGGTTTTATTACAAGCCACGGATTGACTGGGAACTCCTGCAAAAATACAATGAAGATTTAATCTGCCTGACTGCTTGTATGCAGGGAGAAGTCCCCCGATTACTCTTTCTTGGAGAAGAACAAAAAGCCTATCAAAAAGCAGGCATGCTTTCAGAAATATTTGGGAAAGGGAATTTTTTCCTGGAACTGCAGGAAAACGGTTATGATGAACAGAAAATCATCAACCGCCATCTGATAGCCCTCTCCAAACGGATGGATTTACCCCTGATTGCCACCAATGACTGCCATTACTTGGGCAAAGAAGATGCCACTACCCATGATATTCTGCTTTGTGTACAGACAGGGAAAACAGTCGAAGATACGAATCGGCTCAGATTTGCGACTCAGGAATTCTATTTTAAATCTCCTGATGATATGAAACGTAGTTTCATGGATATTCCGGAAGCCCTTTCGAATACCCTGGCCGTAGCGGATAAATGCAATATTGAATTAAATTATGATAATTACCAACTCCCCAATTATGATGTTCCAGAAGGATATACCCTGGATTCTTACCTGGAAGAGCTGGCCTGGCAAGGGTTACGGGAAAGATATATTGAAATCACCCCTGTATTAGAACAGCGACTTCGATATGAACTGGACGTTATCCAGAAAATGGGATTTCCTGGCTATTTTTTGATTGTCTGGGATTTTATCCATTATTCAAGGCAGCATGGGATTCCGGTGGGTCCGGGACGAGGTTCTGCCGCCGGATCCCTGGTCGCCTACTCCCTGGGTATTACTCAGATAGACCCCTTAAAATATGGACTTATCTTCGAACGTTTTCTGAATCCCAGCCGAATTTCCATGCCGGATATCGATGTCGATTTCTGTTATGTTCGCCGGGGTGAAGTAATCGATTATGTAACCCAAAAATATGGAAAAGATAATGTCTGCCAGATTATCACTTTTGGAACAATGGCTGCAAAAAATGCCATTCGGGATGTTGGCCGGGCCATGAAAATTCCTCTTCCTGAAGTAGATAAAATTGCCAAGATGGTCCCAGCAACACCCGGGATGACCATTCATAAAGCCTTGGAAGAATCCTCTGACTTGAAGAAGGAATATGATAAAAACGAACAAGTCAGGTCTCTTCTGGATGTTGCCCGATCGGTGGAAGGTTTCCCCCGGCATGCCTCAACCCATGCCGCCGGGGTGGTCATTTCTCCGGGCCCCTTAACAGATTATGTTCCCCTTTATAAACCCGCAGGTTCAGAGGATGTTACCACCCAGTTTGAAATGGGTACGGTAGCCGATGAAATCAAACTTCTAAAAATAGATTTTCTTGGACTCAGAACCCTTACGGTTGTTTATGACGCTGCTAAATTAATCAAAAAACGGTATGGAATCACCCTTGATTTACATAATCTTCCTCTGGATGACCCAGCAGTCTATGAATTACTGACCCAAGCTGAAACCGATGGTGTTTTCCAATTAGAAAGTTCTGGAATGAGAGACCTTCTGAGACGGCTGGCTCCCAGTAATTTTGAAGATATCAGCGCAGTTATTGCCTTATATCGACCCGGTCCTTTGGGAAGCGGTATGATTGATGATTTTATCAAACGCCGTCACGGAAAAATCAAGCTTGAATTCATGCATGACAGCCTGTCCGAAATACTAAGAAATACCTATGGTGTAATTGTGTACCAGGAACAGGTCATGCAGATTGCATCTACTCTTTCATCCTTTACCATGGCGGAAGCAGATAAACTCAGGAAAGCCATGGGTAAGAAGAATCCTGAAGTTATGGCTAAAATGGAGGCCCAGTTCATTGAGGGAGCCGAAAAAAATAGTGTTGACCCCAAGAAAGCCAAGGAAATCTGGGATTTAATTGTTAAATTTGCCGGGTATGGTTTCAATAAATCTCATACGGTAGCCTACGCATTGGTAGCTTTTCAGACCGCCTATATCAAAGCCCATTACCCGGTTGAATTTATGGCCAGCTTGTTGACCAGTGAAATGGGTAACCAGGATAAGATGGTTAACTATATTAAATCCTGCCGAAAAATGGGCTTAAAGGTACTGCCTCCGGATATTAACGAATCAGAACGCAGTTTCACAGTAATAAACAAGGAGACCATCCGATTCGGGCTGGGGGCGGTTAAAAATGTGGGGGAAGCAGCCATCCAACTCATTCTGGATGAGCGTAACCAAAGCCGATTTGAATCTCTTTTCAACCTTTGCCAGAGAGTCGATACCGGTAAAGTCAATTCTAAAGTCATTGAATCCCTCATCAAATGTGGAGCCTTTGATTCCATGGGAACCAAGCGTTCACAGATGTTACAAGTCCTTCCGGCAGCTTTAGAACAAGGATCGATTTACCAAAAAGACCAGCAACAAGGCCAGATTTCCTTTTTTGACAGCTTTGAAACAGCAGAAGATAAGAAAGTTGTTGAACTGAGTTATCCCGATATCCCTGAATTTACCGACCATGACCTGTTGAAGTTTGAGAAAGAATTATTAGGCTTTTATGTTTCCGGGCATCCTTTGATGCAATATGAAGCAGTCATTGAGCATTATACAGATGCCACAGCCCAGGATATTTATTCCCACTCAGAACAATATATCGGGAAAACCATTAATCTGGCTGGAGTCATTGTTGATAGAAAAATCAAGAAAACCAAAAAAGGTACTGATATGGGTATCATCCAGTTGGAAGATTTTACCGGAGTGGCTGATCTTCGGGCGTTTTCCGGTACCTTGGAAGAATATGGAACTGTCCTGCAAAAGGATAAACTGGTTCAGATTGAGGGAAAAGTCGATTCATATAATGATAATGTCAGTATTACTATCCAATCAGCTTTCCCCATTGAGGAAGCAATTGAAAGATTAACCAGCAGTTTCCATGTCAAAATCCCCCTGCTGGGAGGGAATGAGCAATTATTAAAAGATATTCAGAAAATATTACATCAGCATAGGGGTACTTTACAGACTTACCTGGAATTCTTTAGGCCGGGTGAAAATGAGGACCAGTTCATCCAAATTAAAACTGATTTTGAGAATTCCGTAGCCTATGACACGGTCTTGGTTGCCGAGATTGAAGAATTATCAGGAAAAGATACCGCCTGGTTTAGCAATAAGGGGTGAGAGCGTTTATAATAGTATATTAAATTCTTTTCACCATTAGAGGAATCAATCGGGATGGCACCTAACGAAATTTGGTTGGATTTTGAGAAACCCATAGCAGCAGTAAAAAAACAAATCGAAGACCTGAGAGCTTTACAGGAAGCTCAGGAAGTCGATACTTCTTCAGAAATAGTCTCTTTGGAAGCCAAAGTACTTAAGCTGCAAGAAGAAATATATGGGAATCTAACCCCCTGGCAAAGGATAAAGCTTGCCCGCCACCCCAATCGGCCCTATACTTTGGATTATGTGGAAGCCCTTTTTCATGATTTTATAGAACTCCATGGAGACCGCCGATTTGCTGATGATCCGGCCATGATAGGAGGTCCCGCCTTCTTTGATAACCAACCCGTCATGATAATCGGCCAGCAAAAAGGCCGGGATACCAAAGAAAATATTCTTCGTAATTTCGGGATGCCTCAGCCTGAAGGATATCGAAAAGCCCTCCGGTTGATGAAAATAGCCGATAAATTCAAAATACCTGTCATTTGTTTTATTGATACACCTGGAGCGTATCCCGGTATCGGCGCCGAAGAACGGGGACAGGCCGAAGCCATTGCCTATAACCTACAGGAAATGGAATCCCTCGAAGTCCCAACTCTGGGTATCGTTATTGGTGAAGGCGGCAGCGGCGGAGCCCTGGGTATTGGGGTCTGCAACCAAATTATGATGCTGGAAAATGCCTATTATTCAGTTATTTCTCCGGAAGGAGCAGCAGCCATATTATGGCGGGATGCCGCCAAGGCTCCTGAAGCCGCTGAAGCCTTGAAAATTACCGCCCAACATCTCCTGGAACTGGGAGTCATTGATAAAGTCATCGCAGAACCCCTGGGAGGCGCTCACCAAAATATTACCGACACGGCCAATCATATCCATGAAGCCATATCCCAGTTTCTTCAAGAATTTGGCAGTCTCTCCCCTGAAGACCTGATTCGGCAACGTTATGAAAAATTCCGGAAGATGGGCCAATTTCAGGAAAATTAAATAACATCTCATCTTTGCCTCATTTTCCATGTCTCTCTTTTACTCATTTCTCTTTATTTTAAATACCTATTAACTTTAATTATTACAATACTTTAATTAGTATTCCCCCAACACAATCTTACAGAATTATCCCTGCCTTTTAATTTTTCCACATTTTTGGCTTGACTTTTTATCCTCCCCTATATATATTGGGACATAGATATGGGTATCATTGAGAATCGAAAGGTTTAATAATGGGGTAGTTAAACCAAATAGTAACGCTTCATACTGGGAGAAAAGTCTCATTATTCACCCAAGAATTTATAGTTATAATCACTTTTTTCTTTTGACTTTCCAAGCTTTGTTTTTAACAGACAAATCTACCCGAGAGGGGGTGAAATCGCATGACCTCGTCTGAATATAGATCTGTCCTTAAAAGGACAATTCATACACATACAAAACGAAAGGAGTTTATTTTTATGCGAAAGAATTTATTATTATTCACTATTGTCATGCTTTCCTGTTTTAGTTTTTCTTTAGCATTAAGTATTAATAGTACAGCTATTCTCGACAACTATTACAAAGGCTTAAATGCTCCAAAAGAATCGCTAGCAGGAACATGGGGTAACTTCACTGCCTGGGGTCAAAGCTGCCAGCATCTGGCAACAGATCCTGAGGGTAATATCTGGGTCACAAATTATGGTGCTCCCGGACGTGGAGGTGTTTTTGTTTTTAATAGTAAGGGTGCCCAATTATCGTTTTCACCCATCACAACAGGAATTACATTTTCTGGTGAAACCTTTAACATCAGAGAAGCAGGTGGAGTTGCCTATAATCCCACCGATGGTTTAATATATGTGACATCTCGTGATACTTCAGCATTATCACCATCCCGGATTTATCGATATGATCGAACAACAGGCGCTCCGACTACAGGGATAAATAATCCATGGGCTAATCCTGCCGCAATCGGTATTGACACTGCAGGTATTATTTATGCTGCAAATAAACTGAATCCTTCCTTTGTGACTATTGATCCGGTAAGTGGATTTATTACCAGTTCAACGGGTGTAACAGGCGGTATTAACCGTGGTGGATGTGTCACACCTGATGGAAGCAGATTCTTTGTAGCCAATGATGGATCGGATAATGTTATTGTTTTTAGTGGTTCCACCTCTGGTGGTTATACACAATTAACAACCTTTGCTTATGAATCCGCATCTGATCCTACGGCCGTCAATATTATTGACGATGTCATTGTTGTATCCAAGACAACTTTATATAAGATTGAATTCTACAATCTTTCCGATTACAGTTATCTTGGCATGGTTGACATGAAAAGCTCATTAGAAGGCCTTGGCTCCTTGGTAAATGGACCTGTTAAGGCTCGTGGAGTGGCTATCAGCAGTGATTCTACCAAGTTCTATACAGCAAATTTCAGCAGTGTAGGTCCCATGGTAGGAGTCATTCCACTGGATAATACATCCGTTGTTGTGGATAGCGCTGGTTCTGGTGATTTTACCAGTATTCAAGCCGCCATCAACAGTTGGAGTTCAGGTGGAACTTATGCCGCCGGAACAGCTCCCTTTGTCATCAAGGTCAAAGAAGGTTCTGGTCCTTATGATGAAGCGATGAGTCTTAACAGCGCAACGACAGGCTGGGGCGATATCAAGGGTGACATCATCATCAAATCTGATTCAACCACAGGAGTTAAAGCTATATTCAAACTCCAAAAAGGCGTCAGTGCTGCTGATGATGGAATCTATATTTACCAGGAAGATAATGATGTAACCTTCCAGGGAATTGTGTTCTGTCCGTCAACTACAGGGACAAAATTAACCGATGATATGGTTAAGGTTGATGAGAATTTCGCCAATACCACACCCAACTGGATATCATTCTATGACTGTGTGTTTACAGACATTGATACTACCGGTGCACCAATGACTACAACTAAGGCTGGGGCATTAGTTGCTCCACCCACCCGAGGTTCCTCGATGGCCAGTGGTGATGGTCTGATTAAGGTATGGGGCGATTTAGGTGAATATTGCAATACCCGCTTTGACAATTGCGTATTCTACGGTGGTGCCTCATATAATGCCTACCTAATTACAGACGGCAGTAATGGAGAAATTACTTACCTGAACAACTGCCTGAATTCATATGCAGGTTATGCTGCCTATTATGTGGGTGGGATTCAAGCTGGCAATTGTTACTTTACTGGTACTGACCAGAAAATCGGGTATGATAAGTGTAACTTTATCCTGAATCCTCTGGCTGGCGGCCATGGGATTTATATGGCTGTTTCATCAACCGGTCGTTATGGTTATTGGAACTTGAGTGTTTCCAAAACTATTATTTCTTCGGATACTACAGCTACAGTCCGAGGTATCAGTGCTGGAAGCGCAACCAATTTAACACTTACAGATTCCATGATTAAAGTTCCATTCTATGGAGTCGTTGTTGGTTCGTATAATGGGACAACAGTGCAGAGAGTTACCATTCAGAATGCAAGCAATCCCTTCTATGTTTCTGCTGGAACAGGCACTTTCAACATTCTGGACAGCATTATTTACAGTAATGGCGCAGCTTTGGTTACTAATGCTGCCACTTCAACTAGTATTTTTGTGAATAAATCGGGGCTCTATAATGTAAATCCGCCTGCAGCTGGATTTGTCTCCATTAATACAGTGCAACGTGCCGATCCGATTTTTGCCCAGAATACAAATGCAACCGATACCACCTATTTAAATGTCCTGGCAAATCAATATGCCTCGATTGGTGGTGGTGGTTCCATTTATGTGGGAAGCACAACAGCAGGTTATCCGATTGTTCCAATAGACCGGATTCTAAAAGCTATCAATGCCAATGGTCGTAATACCTTTGGCGGGGCAACCGTCACTGTTATTGGTGCCGCTGCTCAGGCTTCCAATCTGGATCCGTCTCGTTTATCCCGATATCTCATTGATACGACAACTGGATTTGGTGTTCTCGCCGACCAAAGTGGCGGTGCGGCAACCAATCCAAGTTACAATGTTGGGGATCTTATGCAAATCACAGGGACAGTTCTTGAATACAATGGGCTCTGTGAATTCACCCCGCTTACAGGAACCACATCGGAAAACTTAGGAGCCAGTGGATATACCTTCACAACCACTGCATTAACCGCAGCACAACTGAATGTCTATGATCAGTATCGTTATGCAGGTGGTGAATTATATGAAGGAAGATTCATCTCTCTGAGTAATGCTACGGTTTTATCTGAAGTAACAGTTGCTTCAGGTTCTGATGCCAACATTTCAGTAACGGATCCTTCAGGTGATACTACAGTCATTCGCATTGATAAGGATGCGGCGGCAGATGATTATCTTGCTACCTTGAATGGCGGAGTTATTACCGTAGGTTCCACAATTGATCAGGTCAGAGGTATTGCGACCCAGTATGATTCATCTGATCCTCGCAGTTCTGGTTATCAGATACTACCCTCTGAACAGGCTGACTTTGTGAATGTGGTTATTTTTGTTCCTGTTAAGGACTGGATGTTGTATTAAATAGATAAAACAGTATCTCTCTTAGAAGAGAAATACTAAATTATTACAATTCCCCTCCGTCAGTTTATTCTGGCGGAGGGGTTTTTTTTTATTAATTATAATTTTATCCTCAGGCGGCTACCGCCCGATATATATTTTTGGGGAGTAAATGGTTTACAAAGAATCGGAGAAAGACTAACGCAGGATTTTCTGAGCCGAGAGAATCTGTCGTTTAACTGATTGAGGGCTGGTCCCCCCATAAGATTTCACTGATTCAACACTAAATTCAAGGGTCAGAACTTCATATAAATCCTTTTCAAATTTAGGGCAGAAAGACTTATAGGTTTTTAGATCCAAATTATCCAGTTCCCTATCTTTTTCTTCGCAATGTTTTACAATAGCACCGACTATAAAATGGGCTTCACGGAAGGGAATCCCCTTATCAGCCAGATAATTAGCCAGATTGGTAGCAGTAATAAATCCTTTTTGGGTATAATTTTCCATTACCTCCCGATTAACCTTCAGGCCTAAAATGAGTCCGGACATCACTGCCAGACAGGAAATCAGGTTGTCGCAGGTATCAAATAAGGGAGGTTTATCTTCCTGCATATCGCTGTTATAGGTCAGTGGTAATCCTTTCATAGTCGTCAGGACTGCCATAAGATTCCCATAAATCCGGCCTGTTTTCCCCCGAGTCAGTTCAGCCACATCAGGATTTTTCTTTTGGGGCATAATGCTGCTTCCGGTACAAAATTCATCCGGTAATCGGATAAATTTGAATTCCAAGGAAGACCAATAGACTAATTCTTCTGCCATCCGGGATAAATGCATCTGTAAAATGGCAGCTGCTGAAAGGAAATCCAGAACAAAGTCCCTGTCAGCCACTGTATCCATGCTGTTTTCACTCACCTTGGGAAAACTCAACAAATCAGCGACCCGGTGTCGGTCAATAGGAAAATTACTCCCAGCCATCGCTCCGGCTCCAAGAGGAAGAATATTCACCCTGGTAAATGTTTGGGAGAAACGTTCATAATCTCTTTCCAACATTTGGAAATAAGCCAGATAATGGTGTGACAATAGAATCGGTTGAGCATGCTGCATATGGGTAAAACCAGGACAAATGACCCCCTGATTATCTTCTGCTTGTTTTAGTAAAGACTTTTCTAATTCCCTTATGGAATCCAATACCTGATGAATCATATCTCTTAAGAATAAACGGACATCCAGGATAACCTGATCATTACGGCTTCGGGCGGTATGCATTTTTCCAGCAACCGGCCCTACCAATTCATGCAACCGTCGTTCAATCGACATATGAATATCTTCATCATGGGGAGCAAATTCAAAACGGCCTGAATCCAACTCTTTTAATATTGATTTCAAACCTTTTTGAATGGAAGTTGCTTCTTTTTTCTTAATAATGCCTGTTTCAGCCAGCATCTGAACATGAGCCAGACTGCCTTGAATATCATAAGGATATAATCTTTTATCAAAAGAGATGGATGCGGTAAACCTCTCGACTTTAGGGTCTGCCGGTTTGGAGAATCGTCCTTCCCAAAGTTTCGCTTTCATGAGTAGAATCCTTCCTTACATGGGAATAAATTCATTAAGTTATATTTGCCAGATATTGTCTAATTTCAGCTGAAGTGGGCAATTCCATGATTTCAGTAGTCAGTTTTCGAGCATCTTCCATCCGAATGGAACGGACTGCATTTTTGACTGAATGGATATCTGTCGGAGCCATACTGAATTCATCCAGACCAAGCCCCAGCAAAATAGGAGTAAAAATAGGGTCTCCTGCCATTTCCCCGCACATACTGACCCCAATTCCATTAAGGTGGGCCGAATCAATCACTTGTTTCAAGAGTCTGAGGACAGCCGGGTGGAGAGGGTCATAAAGATAAGCCACCTGCTCATTACCTCGATCTACAGCCATGGTATATTGAATCAAATCATTGGTTCCAATGCTGAAGAAATCTGTTTCCCGGGCTAAAATATCAGAGGTAATGGCCGCGGAGGGAATCTCAATCATAATCCCAACCGGAATATCTTCCCGAAATTCAATTCCTTCGGTTCGCAACTCTGCCTTGGTTTCCTCTAAGACAATATTGGCTTCTCTTAATTCGTGTACCCCTGAAATCATAGGGTACATTAATTTGACCGTGCCATATACGCTGGCGCGTAGGATAGCTCTCAATTGGATTTTAAATAAATCTTTCCGTTGCAGGCAAAGCCGGATGGCCCGGCATCCCAGGAAGGGATTGATTTCCTGGGGTAGATTTAATTGGGAGACAAATTTATCACCACCGATGTCGAGGGTTCGGATGGTTACAGAATCTGGTGACATGGTGCTGACAACCTGTTTATATACTTGAAAAGAATCTTCCTCAGAAGGAAGTTCATCTCGATACAAATAAAGAAATTCTGTCCTGAATAACCCAATCCCCCGGGCTCCATGCAATTTCACATGGACAATTTCATCCGGTAATTCAATATTGGCGGAAAGCCGGACTCGGATGCCATCCAGAGTTTCTGCTGCCGATTTGCGGGATTTTTCAATGGCATGGACAGAGAGCGTTAGTTTTTTTCTTTCAGCCTGATACTCTTTCAGGGTCTCACTATCAGGATTGATAATAACTGAACCCCGATTCCCATCAATAATAACAGTGTCCCCGGTCTTGATGGCCTTGGTAACTCCAGGGGCACCGACTATCGCTGGAATTTCAAGGGCCTTAGCCATAATTGCAGTATGAGAACTGCGGCTGCCAGCCTCGGTCACAAACCCAATGACTTTTTCCTTATCCATGGAAGCGGTTTCACTTGGGGAGAGGTCATAGGCTACGATAATCACTTTTTCCTGAAGATTGGCCAAGGGATGTTTTTCAACTCCCGCCAGATTCATCTGAATCCGGCGGCCTACATCCCGAAAATCTGCCATTCTGGATTTCAGATACGGATCATCAAACTTTTCCAGTTTTTCCAGATAGACCCTGAATATTTCCGAAATGGCATACTCAGGATTGACCCGATCAATCCGAATCATCTTCATAGCCGGGTCTATCAGCATCGGGTCATCTAATACCAGCACATGGCTTTCAAATACAGCCGCGTGGGAATCTCCCAACTCATTTTTAATTTTCTGCTGGAAATGTTTTAATTGATCACGGGTCTTGGAAATGGCATCTTCCAGCCGTTTAAGTTCTCCGGAGATTTTGTCAGCTGAGAGGGTTCGTTTAACATTGCTAAAACCTTCCCTTTCCATGACAAAAGTCTTGCCAACGGAAATTCCCTGGGACACGCCTACCCCATCAATTTTCACACTTGTCCTCCTGCCGTATCGGCCGATGCCTCCAATTCACCAAAACCACTTTCAAAAAGGGACTGGATGGATGCCATAGCATCCTCCGCATCCTCACCTTCAGCCTTTACCTGTAAAACAGTCCCTTTGGATGCACCCAGCATCATGACACCCATGATACTTTTGGCATCAATGGTATCATCATCTCGCTGGATGCTGATATGGGACTTGAATTTATTAGCAAGTTTTACCAGAGTGCCGGCTGGCCGGACATGAAGACCTAACTCATTAATCACGATAAATTCTTTTGAAACCACTGACATATTAAAAACCTGTGTTCCTCAAGAGTTCAGCTGCTATTAAAATTGATAACCCTGTTAAAAAAATCACTGTTGTCGAGATATTCTTTCTTAATCCTAACCAGATAATACCTGCCAAACTAATAAATAGTATTAGTCTGAAAACTGCTTGAACATAATAATAAGGCATCATCCAGTTTGTACCAAAATAAAATGTAAAACCAATAACACCAATAATAGTACCTGTTAAAAAGACCCCGACATCCTTCAATTTTTCATTTATTCGGGGAATATTCAAGACATTGATGTCTTTGATGATGGCTTCACCCTTTTTATACCCTTCAAAAACACCCACGAATCGAATATATTCGTTTAATAGATTATACAGTAAAAAATAAATCAGGATACCTGCATAGGCCAAAGACAGATGAGGTAGAGTCAATAAGATAATAAGGATAAGACCAGCGCTAATCATGGGCCGAAAGGATTCCCAGACTAAAGAATCACCTAATGCGCCCATGGGTCCCATGAATCCTCGTTTAAGAGTATCAATGGTTTGGAGTTTATTTTTATAGTCAGCGGGTAAAGCTTGAGATAGCTCTTCTTCCTTTTTGATGATTATCCCCAAGACCACTGATGCAAAATAAGGATGGGAATTATAAAAATTCAGATGCCGCTGATAAAACTCCCGTTTTTTTTCTTCATTCAGCCGGAGGCTTTTGATAATAGGCAACAGACAGAATAGGAAGCCAAGATTAAGCATTCGTTGAAAATTCCAGACCGCCATCATGAGATGGGTTCTGAAGAATACTTTCAACAAATCCTTTTTCGTTATGTGAGTTTCCATATCATCTGTCTCTATGGGATAAAATAACCATGCAAAAAACCAGCCAGGCAGCCAAAAGCCAGACCCGCTATCAGCATTTTCCATCGTTTTTTGAATTGATTGATTTCCAGGAGAACTGCCACACTAATGGCCAATAAAATCCATGGGTAATATCGGAGATAGATACCTCCCATAGGTAAATAATCAAAGAGAGGATATAAGGCCAGAAAGATGACTCCCAGCAGAAAAAACAAGAGAGTATAAAAGGCGCCGGTTATCCCCATTGCCATTAATGGAATCCATTGAATTTTATGATAAGCCCCTTCCATTACCCATTTATCTGCCAAAAGAGAAAACCGATTATTAAAATTCCGGATATATATGGTTAAATCCCCTCCCAGGATTCCCCCGGCTATGCCAAACAGCAGGATTATAATCATCATGGGATGATATAAACCCATGGGTCCCATCTTGGAAGCCAGAATATAGTTAATAATGCAGGTAATGGCTAATACTGGAGATTCTGGCGGGTTATATGCCCCTACCGGCATCTTATGGGACCAGAACATTTGGCATAATATCCCAATGATAAGACCCGCCAAAGGTTCACCACCTACCCAGCCTATCAAAGGAGCAACAATCACCGGGTGGGAAATCATCCATTGGCCAACGGCGGCGGAATCAAGCATCAATAATCCGCCTAATATTGAATATTTTAATAAAAAGACAAGCATATCAGTTCAAATAAATGGGTTTAAATATATTGTTAAGAAAAGTTTAACAGACAGGCATTTAATAGACAATGTTAACTTTAGTTGAGTTAAATCTATTAATCAGTAACATCTTCCACTGTATTTCGTCCAGCTCGTCCGGGATAGACACCATCTTCCTTACTTCCGAGTATCCCCTGATACAAAGCCTCCACAAAGGAAGGAGATTCAGAAACTTTTTTGAGGGTATTCAGTATTCCATCAATAATCTGGTCTTGCCAGATATGGGCTTGGGGACTCGGAGAAATGCTGCCGTTACCAAGGCTACGAAAAGATTCCTGGATAGCCTTCAGAGAGCTGATTCGAGCCGAAGAAGTAATGGGGCCCTGAGAGAAAGCTTCATCAGTTGATGCAACCGTTACGGCATCCAACCCCAGGCTTGCACAAAGGGCAACATGGAATGCTGTGGTAGTGGCGGATTGGACCTTTTCCTCAGTATGGGTCATAAACCCAATGGGTTCCCCTGGCCAGATGGGAAAATCACAAAGGCTTCTCAGCGCCTGTATTTTGGCATAATTATAATCCACATAATTCTGGTCCATATAACCCTGGACCATAATATAGGGTCCATGGCAAATCAAGGGTTTTAATATCGGCTGGGCTTTTAATTTTATCCCCAGCCAGGCCATAATCAACATACTGGCAAAAGCTTTATGTGGCGGGACTCCTGCCAGTTCTTCATTGGTGGGAATATCAAAAGGCATCTTGTATCGTGCTGCTATACGAATAGCTTCAACACCATCGACCGTTAATCGGGCAGGATCTGTCCCTCCTGCTAAAGAGCCATAGGGGATGTTTATTTTTGTCAGGTCAGCGCCCAAAAATCCTGCCAATACGGTGATTTCAGGAGTATTCAAACCCCGATGAGAACGTACCGACCAAAGAGTCGCTTCATCCAAAGCGCTTTTAATCAACGATAAATTAGCATAAGTAATAGGAGTGCCATCTTCTGAGTTGGTGAGAAAACCATCCATCAGACCTTCAGTCCGAGCGCCCCAGGCAGGGTCAAAATGCAATACTCCATCGGCTCCCCAGCTTTCGCAAACTTTAATGTGAAGAGCATCCATCATAGGACATCCCGTCCCATATTGGCAGAATATCAGAGGGGTCTGCCTTTGATGCTGAAGAAAGAGGGGTTTAAACTGGACTTTGGCGATGGTAATTTTATTTTTTAGTTTACGGATTTCTTCATTCGTAATTTGCCTGACACTGGGAGGATAATCACCCTTTTGAAAGAAATCGACAACCGAAGGGTCACATTGGGTCAGATACTCCCGGGTAAAAGGCATGGCCGTATATTGATCGACACTCCCCTTCACATCCTGCAGCTGCCTTTCGGTTATCCGGGCCCGACGGGTTCCCGGAGTCACTTTCTGCAAACTCCATTGGAGGATACTCTCGACAATAGTATCCAGGTAATTTTTTAAATCAGAGTTTAGCAATGTATTTTCATGAGGTGAAGGAAATTGAGGTTTAGTTTTCACCGGGCTGGTAACAGATATGGCCAAATCCGGGTTATTTTCAATAAAGGCATGGATTTCTTCGATTCGGGTATTCTGGCCAAACCCGGCTTCGAAACCAAGGGTTCTTGCCATTTCATCAGTAACCGCCATCCCCCCGATAGCAATCCTGACTTTATCAAACAAACCCTGCTGGATGAGTACCTGTTTCACACGCCGGAATATCTGTTCCACACCATACCCGACCGTCCGGCTGATAAAGATTATTTCCGCTTTTTCTTTGAGAGCATTTTCGCCGATTTCTTCGACTGTAATATCCGGTGGAAGCAGCACACAATCATATCCCAAGGCTTCCAGTTTTCTTTTAATCAGTTTCACCCCAGCATCATGTACTGGGTCCAAAGGCGCCAGTAATATCTTCATGATTCCAACCATGAATAGTTTTCACCGGGTTTGTTCAGATAGGCCCGGACCCTGAAATGGGCTCCGGGCCCGTTAAATTCCAGTGAAACTATGACATATTTAGAAAATCCCATTTGTTGGGTCAGTTTCTGGATAATATCTTTTGCCTCTTTTTTATCACTGCAAAAGATAAAACTTTCAATATCTACTGCATCCAGGACGGCATTTCTGGCATCGGCCATGGATGGTTCCTCCCGAGGATATCGATTTGGAACTAGAACCCTGTATAGGCCACTGCTTCTATCTCGATGGCCGCCCCTTTGGGGAGAGCCGCCACCTGAACCGTTGAACGGGCAGGAAACGGCCGATTAAAGTATTGCCCATAAATCTCATTCACAGCGGCAAAATCCTTTAAATCAGTTAAATAAATAGTCGTTTTAACGACATGGTCCATAGAGCCGCCACCTGCTTCCAGAATTCCCTTCAAGCTTTGTAGAACCCTGTGGGCCTGATCCTGAATAGTCCCGCCGATCATTTCACCGGAAGCCGGATCCAGAGCTATGACACCTGCTGTAAAAACCCAACCGGAAGATTTTACGGCCTGAGAATAAGGCCCAATCGCCCCGGGGGCTTTATCAGTTTTAACCGCGTGTTTTTCTGGCATAAAATATTCCTTTCTTAATAACTGACAGCAAGCCTTCTAGGCAACACCGGCATGTTTGCAAACAATATTCATTAATTCAACCATTGCTTTAACAATCAGCCGGGTTTCATTTTCCATCAGATTACCCTCATCATCCAGGGTTCCCAATCCCATGGAAATGAAAATATTCCCATCATATGCAATGGTAGGAATAATCCCCATTTGAGCCATGCCTGTCTGCAAAATATTGGTTCCTGAATACATATCTTCAATGGAGAAAATAGGAATTCCCATTTGCCCATTTTTCCATGTGTTTTCATAGTTGATTTCCACTGCCAGGGAATTAACACTCTTACTGATAATAATATCTTTCTGGAATTTTTCCGGCAGGGCTTTAAATTCATCCTGGCAAATAGCATGAAGCTTATTGAGGGGGGTAATCATTTTATCTTGTTTATCCCGAAGGATTTTTAAGGCAGCAATCAATCCAACCAGGGCTTCTTTCCCCGGATCATAGGTAACATAAGCAGCTTTTCCATAGGCAAAACCTGCACCGGACCGGTCTGAATGATAACCCAAGGCTCTTCGGATAGAAACCAGGGAATCTTCTTTACCGATAATCAACCCAACGGTTGGGGCGCCGGAGCTTTTATCCATGGAATAGGTCATGACATCAGCACCGATAGCTCTGGGATCTGTCCCGATGAAAGGAGTTCCCCATGCATTATCAACAATATAAGGAACACCATATTCCTTGGCGATTTTGGAAAGACCCTGCTGGAAAAGCGGGACACCGTTGGCATCCTTCTCCCCATATCCATACCCGACAGTATCATATCCTAAAGAGGATACTCCGGTAAGATATGCCGCCTGCCGCTGGGCAGTACTTTCAATCTGTCGGAGGGTCTGAGCTGAATCATGAGTACTCAGTAAAACCCCAGGATGGCCTTTGATGCCGTGGACTTGATACTTGGCTCCTGCCATGGGGACATAGACCGCATCCACATGGTCTAATCGTTTCCCATAAAATCCCAATTCACCGGCGGTTACACCTCGGTCGGCAAAAAGGTCTTTATACCGTCCGGGGAAAGGCCGTCCATAACCTCCATGATGATGCAAATGCCGTTCATAGGGGGCTATATACCGGGCTCTATAGTTATCTCCCCGGCCCTGCATAGGAGGAGAAACCAAAGCGTCAAAACTGACCCAGAGTCCTGCCTCACAGGTATTAACCGGAGCCGCATCATAATCATCTCCATAGACATCTTTTATTATTTCCCGGATATCCTCTGCCAGGAATTTATTCTCAATGACTTTTCTTGAGGCATCTTCAATAGCCTGGCTGACTTCTTTGCTTAAGAGAGCATGGCAGCTGGAGACAGCCCCGGTGAGTCCGATTTTTCCTTTTAGTTCAGGAGAGATGCCGATTTCATCCGCTTTCTTTTTGGCTTCGGCATAAATGGTTGGAATGAGCTTGTGAAGCTCTTTGTACATTTGGAACCGATACTTAAATTCTGACATGGCATTAACCTTTCTTTGAAATAAAGAACCTCAGCTCAAGGGCTGAAAGCAGATAATACCAATTTTATTCAGATTTTTCAAATATTACTTTTAAACCTACTTTTAAACTAAGCTCCCGACCGGTTTTTCTCTTTTCTACGCCAATAACAATATTCATGTGATTCGGTTCATGAGCCACATCAAATCCAAGGATACGCCCGATATATAGCCCGCCAATCGACAGTTTTTCTCCCACCACCAGGCAGCTACCCTGAGTTACTTCAAAAAAACCCAGGTACGCAATGACATTGACTTCATCCCCCGGTCGTTTAATACCTTCTTCTGTGGCTATCAATTCATGGATAGAATTCCGGGGCAAGGCCCTGGAGTAGGAAGATATCAGTTTCAGTCCCCTGGCATCATGCATAGAATCCAGGACTGTTACTATCTCACCTTCCAGATTCCGGCAGGCAGAGTAAGTACTTAAATTAACAAATTGAGTGGAATCAAAGACATTCATAATCGGAGTCCCAAGCTATTGTCGGATATTCAACAGCCGGTACACTTCACCTCCCTTTTCATCGAGTAAGTTCCTGGCATCACTGGAAAGCGATTTCCGAGCCTCATCCAATTCACTGCGATTGGAACTAAAATAAGGGGCTAAGTCTCGCCAGGCTTCATAATCCTGGGTCCCGATATTGATGGATATCATCAGTGATAATTGGAGGATTTTATAATAATCGGCATCGGTTCGGACTTTCGACCGGTCCGAAATCGGCAAACCCATACGGATGGCTAACGGCCGCAGTTTGTCGATATTTTTTTCTTTGTCATAAAAGAGGTAAACGATTTTATCCAGATTTTGTCGAATCAATCCTTTTTCCTGGACACTCATTCTGGCCAGCTGATATTCCAAATTATTGGCAGGAATAGACTGAAGAGAATAAATTCTTGCCCAGGCAATACTGTCCCGTCCATAGGCAGAATCCGTAAGTTCTTTCAACTGAGCCAGTTTACGCTGCCGCTCGCCACCGGTATTTTCTTCATATTTTATTTTAGATTGGGTACGAGCCAACATCCTTTGAGCATCCACAAATCGGGGTGTATCAGAGTATTCTTCGACAATTTTAGTAAATCCCTGGTTAGCTCTTTCCATATAACCACTTTCAAAACTGGCCTTCGCGTCAGCAAAAATCATTTCCGCCCATTGGGCCCGGGTTGCCTGGATTAATCGTTTTGAATCCGGGGCATAGGAAGAGTCGGGATACTCTTTGATAATCTGGTTAAAATTGGCAATTGCCTGGGAAAAGTTTTTCTGGCCTAAACTTTGAATCCCCGCCTGATACAAAACGGTCGCAAATTTATCATTTAATTCCATGATTTTCTGTTTAGCTTTATATAGCCCGGGATTTAACTGATACGCCGTTTTAAACTCAGTCATAGCCTCCTGGTTGAGTTTTTTATCCTGGCACCAAAGCCCCAGGCTAAAATGGTCATCGGCCGAAGTAGGATCGATATCCCTTAACCGAAGTCGGTATTGAGATTGGAACAGCAGGCTCCAATTCCCATTGGGATCAAGTTCCAAGGCTTTTTCCAGCCAAAGTTTTGCTTCTTCCATATTATCTTCATTAAAACACGCGGTTCCCAATTCGTTATAACAGATCGCCAAGTTAGGTTTGACTCCTGAAAACAGTTCAGCGGAATTACTTTTGAGCTTTTCATAATAGTCTGCGGCTTTGAGATAATCCCGGTCTGCAAAAGCCAGATTTCCCAAGATTCGCAAAGTTTTCCCATTGCCGGGGTCTAAAGTCAAAGACATATTAAACTCATCCTGGGCTTCGGCTGAATTCCCTTTTTGGAGTTGCATCATACCTTTTTCATGATGCGCTTCGGCGGATTCAGGATTAAGGCTGATCGCTTCATCAATAAGTTTTTCCCGTTCACCGGGGTCCAGGGTTTTGGATGCCAGCACCATTTTTACCTGGGCCATACCGGCGTTAGCCTTTGCCACCCAGCCTTCCGAATACCCGGCCGCTGTCACTTTGGCATAGATTTCCATAGCCTCAGCCATTCTGCCATTTTTCAGGTATTGGTCTCCCTGGCTAATGATCCCCTCGGCCTCCATCGACCGGGAAGAGAGTAATGATTTCCGGGCAAGTTCCAATCGGGAAGTATATTCAGGATTTCCGGGATCAGCGGCCAAAGCTTTCTCATACGCCTTGACGGCTTGTTCATAATTCTTCCGGTCAAAATAAGCCTTACCGAAACGCGCCTGGGTAATCGCTTTAGGTTCTGCTTTGGTATTGGAAACCCTGCTGACGGGAAATTCCAAGTTTCCGGTAGGGGTCTTAATCCGGATAGTTGCCGTATCCTGGGATAGTATTTCACCGAATATTTCATTCCCGGTCGTCAGGGTAACTAAATCCCCTCGGGAAAGAACCGGATTTAAACAGGCGGCTACTCCGATCAACATTATTATTAGTTGGTACCGATTAGCTGATTTCATAATCTACCACACTTTAATTAAGAATATTTTCATCTCAACCCAAAGGGCAGACGAATCTCCTTTTTCCATTTTAACCCAGGAGAACCGGGTTTCATTATCTCACAATCCCCCGCTTGGGGACTATCCAACCTTTTCGAAGAGATACTTATTCCTATTATCACCTTTTCCTGACGGGTTGATGACGGAGTGGTAACGGAGCGGGTCAGACCCTCTCCGTTAGAAATCCGATACCAGGCAGAGAAAATAAGCCAAGTCAAAAGGAAAAAACAGAGGAATTTAATAATCATTTTAATATTTATTTAAGGGGAATTCAGGTGAGGGGACCCCATCCAAGGAAAGGCTTTTGACAACCGACAGGCTTCATCGTAAGATTTTGGTAATGAAAATCTCCATTATCATTCCCATCCATAATGAAGAAGTTCTTCTACCGGACGTCATGAAAAACATCCGCCGCTTAGCTTTTGAAAAAGAAATTATTCTGGTGGATGACGGGTCAACAGATGGGACCCATGCCCTGTTGAAGAAGGAATCCTCTTTCCCTGATACCAAAGTGCTATACCATGGAATCAACCAGGGAAAGGGAGCCAGCATTCGGACCGGACTCCAACAAGTGACCGGGGATATCGTAATTATCCAAGATGCTGATATGGAGTATAACTCGGATGAAATCCCCCGGGTACTTGAACCCATCCTGAAGGGGGAAACCCAGGTCTCCTACGGGTCGCGATTTCTGGGAAGAATCAATAATATGCGGCTGCCCAACCGGGTCGCCAACCACCTTTTGGCCTGGATGGTCTCCTTGTTATACGGCCAGGTAATAACCGATGAAGCCACCGCTTATAAGGCTTTCAGAACTGAAGTTATCCAATCAATCCCTTTGAATTGCACCCGATTTGAGTTTTGTCCTGAAATTACCGCCAAAGTCTTAAAACGTGGTTATAAAATAATCGAAGTTCCCGTCAGTTATACCGCCCGAACCTTTGAAGAGGGGAAAAAAATCGGTTGGAAAGATTTTTTCCAAGCCGTTAAAATTCTTCTAAAATACCGGTTCCGGGATTAATTTTTCACACCTCCGCCCCATATCCTGCTATTTTATTCTAGAATCTATAGTTAAAAAGGCACATTAGTCAGAATCGGACATAGTAATAAAGCTATGAAAAAAATATTAGTTCTGGGAGCCGGGATTGCGGGATTAGCTGCAGCCTATGAACTGAACCGGCGAAAATATGAAGTCGATATAATAGAAGCCGGCCCTTCGACTGGAGGGTTGGCCAGAAACTTCCATCATAAAGGATTCACCTTCGATATCGGACCCCACCGTATTTACTCTGAGTTTCCTGAAATTCTCGAATTCATTCAGGAACTGGGGGGAGAAAGCATACTGACGGTTTCCCGGAAAAGCCGGCTTCGGCTCAGAAACCGTTTTTATAAATATCCCCTGGAAGCAAAAGAATTGATCCAGCACCTTCCTCCCGCTCTCTGGTGCGAGTTTGGTTTCGGCTTTTTAAAAAGCAAATTGTTTCCCGGAAAAAATACGGCAACGCCAGACAGTTATGAGGGGTATCTCCTGCAACGGTTCGGGAAAGGTGTCTGCGAGATATTTTTCCTTCCCTATGCCAGAAAAGTCTGGGGAATCCCGGCAACAGAGATATCCGCTGATATTGCCAAAGTCAGAGTTTCCCAGAATGGATTGATTGAGACTCTTCGGGAAATATTTCAGAATAAAACAAAAGATGGCGCCATCACTTCGGTCAAAGATTTTTATTATCCCAAACAGGGCATTGGCGCTATTGCCGAATCGCTTACATCCCGTATCCATTCAGCAGGAGTGAATCTCCATTGCAACAGCCGGGTAATTGAAATCAAAACAGATCAGACCCTTTACGGGTCTTTCATAAAAGAAGTGGTCTGCCAGACCCCTGAGGGAACCCAGAGTTACCGGCCTGATGCGGTGGTATCCACCCTGCCGTTGCCGGAGATGACCCGGTTCCTTCAACCCGATAATGATGAGATATCAACCGCCGCCAAATCTCTTCGCCACCGAGGCCTGATACTGGTCTGCCTGATGCTGCGCAAACCCCGTATCAGTGATGACCATTGGCTCTATTTCCCGGAAGCGGATTACCATATCAACAGGCTCCATCAACCCGGAAATTTCAGCCCGGATTTATGCCCTCCCCAGAAATCCTCCCTGGTTGCGGAAATGACCTGTTTTGAGGGTGACAGCAAGTGGAATTCCACCGACATGGAGTTATTTGATATGGCCGCCAGTGATTGCCTTGCCACCGGATTGATTCAGGAAACCGACATTGAAGATTTCTATATTCAAAGGGTTCCCCATGCCTACCCTATCTATGACCTGAATTACCGAAGTCGCTTGAACCTGATTTTCCAATACCTTCGGCAATACCATAATCTCATTACCACCGGCAGGCAGGGTTTATACCATCACAACAACCTGGATCATTCCATTATCATGGGACAAACCGCCGCTAAAATACTTTCTGAATCCGATAATTTCACCCCTGCCTGGTATGATTTTATTCCAACCTTTGACCGATTCAGGATAGTCGATTAGAATATTAACCTCGTTTTAACTTTTTTCTATCGGCAGAAATTTTCAAAGAGGAGATGCATCTGTTTGCAGTCCTCTTTTTTATTCTCTTCAGCCCAATGAATGAAAATGAAAATTATTTACCTGGAAACGATATTAACGATATTACGGATAATTGAAAACACGTCAGATACATGGTTCTAAAAAAGAACGGATTTCTTTTGAAAAAAGGAAAATAATTTTGTTGCAATGCCCTGTTTGCTATGGTAGTATGACGCTTTATTGAGGTTGAAAAAATCACATGGATTTAATCAGTGATTTTGGAATCCAACCTGCAGTATGATGCGGGGAAAAGTAGAGAAAAAGAAAAAAAGACATTTTTTATTGTCTTTATAACATAACCAACCCCTGTTAATTCACAGGGTTTACAGGTCTTTTTTTCTTCAACTCGAATTTAACCAGTCATCGCCCGGCAAAAATCCTTAAATCAACTTTTAAGGGGTATTTTGTCTGCAAAAACAGGAAGAATGTGTGTCTCAAGACGTGTGAGGGAAGCGATGATGATCACTAAAACAGCAGATTTGTGGGAACAGGTACTGATCGTTCTTGAGAATAAAATCAGCGCTGATAATCTGGACAGTTGGATACGTCCGGTTCGATGTATTCAGGGAAATGGAAAAGCCATTACCCTTGTGGTACCTAATAAATACCATCGGGATTGGCTTATTGCCCATTTATATGATGAAATCCGGCAGACATTGATTGACCTAACCGGACAGATGGTCCCTCTGGAATTAAAAGTAGAATCAGAATTAGTTCAGGCCCCGCCCAAACCGGCGGCTCCGACTATTGAGCCCAAACAGGCCGAATCCCTTGAATTATTCCATCCTCTTGAGAATAACCTGAATCCCAAATATACCTTTGATACTTTTGTGGTCGGCAGCAACAACCGATTGGCCCATGCTGCTTGCCTGGCCGTTTCAGACAGCCCGGCCAAAGCATATAATCCCTTGTTTCTTTATGGGGGAGTGGGGCTGGGAAAAACCCATCTGTTGCATGCTATCTGCCATCAGGCAATCAAAACACGTAAAGCCAGCCGAGTTCTTTATACCTCAGCGGAACAGTTTATGAATGCCTTTATTACCGCTGTTACCCATTCCCGCCGTCAGGATTTTCAAGCAATATACCGTAATATAGATATCCTCTTAATCGATGATATTCATTTTCTGGCCGGTAAAGAAGGAACCCAGGAAGAATTCTTCCATACCTTTAATGCTCTGCACGGAGCCCATAAACAGATTGTTGTCAGTTCTGACCGGCCTCCCAAGGAAATCCCCACCTTACAGGAAAGATTACTTTCCCGATTTGAATGGGGCTTGATTGCCGATATTCAACAGCCTGACTTGGAAACCCGAATGGCTATTCTCCAGAAAAAAGCTGAACAGGAGAAGATTCATGTTCCGACCGATGTCATTCTCTTTATTGCGGATAATATTCAGTCCAACATCCGTCAATTGGAAGGATGTCTGATTCGAATTGCCGCATCGGCCTCATTGACAGGAAATGAAATAACCCTGGATATGGCTAAAAAAGTTCTCCATGGTATTTTAGAGATAAAGAGAGACCAAGTTATCGATGTCGATTTTATCCAGCAGATTGTCGTGGATTATTACAAAATATCCATGGATGAATTGCTGGGGAAACGTAGAACCAAGGGGGTAGTGGAACCTCGGCAAGTGGCTATGTATCTGTGCCGCCAATTGACACAGAAATCATTCCCTGAACTGGGGTCAGCCTTTGGGGGACGTGACCATACAACTATCATGCATGCCTGTGAGAAAGTCGATAATGATATTTCTCAGGACCACAATTTCCGCCGGGTCGTAAATCACCTGATTGAAGAAATTCAGGGAAAACTCTAAGGGTAACACTCATTTCGAAGGGACAGCAGGTCAACCTCCCACCTTTTGTTTTGATACAATAGAGTAAGCAGTTTATTAAGGAGAGAGAAATGAAGATACAAAACAGACTCAATTCCCATGGATTTACTTTGATGGAAATCATGCTGGTTGTTGTTATTATTGGAATTTTAGCCGCATCGGTCATGCCCAAACTGGTCAAACAGATTCCTTTTGTCCAGAAAAAAAGAACAAACTCGGATATTATTACCCTGAGTGGGCAATTAGATACCTATTATATGCAGAATAACGACTACCCTTCCACCGAACAGGGATTAAGAGCCCTTATTCAAAAGCCGACATCCTCACCTATCCCGAAGAACTGGAATGGTCCATATATCAAGAAAGTCCCCCTGGATCCTTGGAGCCGCGAATATAAGTATAAATGTCCCGGCGACCATAATCCTGATGAATATGACCTTTGGTCAACCGGAAAAGACGGGCAGGACGGAACCGAGGATGATATTGATAACTGGTCAGAAGATACGGCTTCCAATTAATCAAAATTTTTTATAGACATTATTTATGATTAAGAGACCTTGGGGCTTTGTACTCAAGGTCTTTTTTCAATACGGCCAATATTAGGAAAGTCCGGCAGAATAATATAAAATAAGAAGATAATCGCAGGTTAAGCCAATAATCCTGTCATTGCTTCATCATCCAGGTTCATCAGGCTTAATCAAGGAGTTTATGAGATGTCCATCCCTAACAATAATGAATCCAATCATAATAATAACCCTATAGAAGAAAGTTGTTATCGAAAGGTCTATGTTGATGGACCTCAGGGAGTAAGGGTTCCCTTCCGGGAGATAAAGCTTTCCCCTACCCGGATAAAAGATGGCTCCTTTGAGGTAAATCCGCCTCTTCATGTTTATGACACCAGTGGACCTGATATAAAAAACATCTGGGAAGGTCTTCCCCTTATCCGGGATAAATGGATCAAAGACAGGGGCAATCTGGAAGAAATACCCCCTTCTTTTCAACATACTTCGGAGTTATCCACATTATCGGTCCCCCTACCGAAAAAAGAAAAGGTATTAAGGGGTCGTGGTTGCGTTACCCAGATACATTATGCCCGGTTAGGAATTATCACTCCTGAAATGGAATTTGTTGCCATAAGGGAAAATATCCCGGCAGAAACGGTCAGGGAAGAGATTGCCGCCGGTCGAGCAATTATTCCGGCTAACATCAACCACCCGGAACTGGAGCCTATCATTATTGGCAGTAAATTTCTGGTCAAAATCAATGCCAATATGGGAAATTCCGCAGTATCTTCCTCTATTGAAGAGGAAATTGATAAACTTCGCTGGTCCATTAAATGGGGAGCAGATACCGCCATGGACCTTAGTACCGGTATGAATATTTATGAAACCAGAGAATGGATAATCCGTAATTCACCTGTCCCCATAGGAACCGTTCCGATTTACGAGGCCTTGGAAAAGGTAGAGGGAATCCCTGAGGAACTGACCTGGGATATTTTCAGAGATGTCTTGATTACCCAATGCGAACAGGGAGTGGATTATTTTACAATCCATTCGGCTGTTTTACTTCGATATATTCCCTTGACAGCTGGAAGATTGACCGGGATTGTTTCCCGAGGCGGTTCCATTATGGCTAAATGGTGCCTGGCCCACCACCAGGAAAATTTCTTATATACCCATTGGGATGATATTTGTGAAATCCTCATGCATTACGATGCGGCATTCAGTATTGGGGATGGCCTGAGACCGGGTTCAATTTATGATTCAAATGACGAAGCCCAGTTTGCCGAATTAAAAACACAGGGAGAGTTGAACCTGAAGGCCTGGGAACATGAAGTTCAAGTCATGAATGAAGGTCCGGGGCATGTTCCTTTGAATAAAATCAAGGAAAACATGGATAAACAAGTAGAATGGTGCCATCAGGCTCCTTTTTACACTCTCGGTCCCATAGTAACAGATATTGCTCCGGGTTATGACCATATCACCTCGGCCATAGGAGCCGCCATGATTGGCTGGTATGGGTGTGCCATGCTTTGTTATGTCACTCCCAAGGAACATTTGGGACTTCCCGACCGCAATGATGTAAAAGAAGGGGTAATAGCCTATCGAATCGCTGCACATGCGGCTGATATTGCAAAAAACCATCCAGGCGCCCAGCTGAGAGATAATGCCATGTCCAAAGCCCGGTTTGAATTCCGCTGGGAAGACCAGTTCAACCTGGCGCTGGACCCTGATACTGCCCGAAAGATGCATGATGAAACCCTGCCTCAAAGCGCAGCTAAAGAAGCTCATTTCTGTTCCATGTGCGGTCCGAAATTCTGTGCTATGAGAATTACTGAAGAAGTCAGAGAATATGCCCAGAAAGAGGGAATAGATGCCCAGAAAGCTATCAAAAAAGGATTGGAAGATAAATCCAAAGAATTCATAGATAAGGGTGGAAATATCTACCAAAAAGTTTAATTTGTTAGAGATATCAATATGCCCAAATTTCCTGTTACCCCTGCTAAAGAAGCCGAACTCCTGGCTAAAATGGAACAATTAGGTATCTTTGAAGATGATTTAGTAGAAACCTTTATCCGTTCATCGGGCAAAGGCGGGCAACATGTCAACAAAACCTCTACCTGTGTCCAGCTTCTTCATATTCCTTCCGGTATTACGGTTAAATGCCAAACCGAACGTTCCCAAAGCATGAACAGATTTATTGCCCGCAGGCTTCTTTTGGAAAAGATTGATGCGAAAATTAAAGGGGAACTCTCAGAAAAACAGAAAAAAATAGAAAAAATCCGCCGGCAAAAACGAAAACGTTCAAAACGAGCCAAAGAAAAAATACTCGCCGATAAACACCACCAGGCAGAGAAAAAAAGCTCCCGACAAATTCATCTTAATATTGATGAATAAAGGGCTCCTTCCCCATCACTTCCAATTAATTCACCCTGTGTTAGAATTTATCCAATTATCAAACAACTCAATTTATTGGAGGCTTTATCATCATGAAAAGCAGATTATTGAAAGTTGTACTAGCATTAAGTCTTTCCCTGGCATTATGCGGTTGCGCTACGGTTCAAAAGAATGCCAAAGTTTTACCTCCTCCCCCTGCAAGTTTTGTTCCTCTGGAAGCTGGCGCTGAAGGGAAGAGACCGGTTGGGGATTATGCAAAAAAACGACTTGAGGTTTTTGCTGCTGAAGACATTACCAAACTGCAAAATGGAACAGTATTTCTGGGTGATTCCATCACAGAAAGATATCCACTGGCCACATATTACCCCGGCATGGTAGTCGTTAACCGGGGAATCGGTGGAGATACCATGGGTGCCATGGCAGCATATGGTGTTTATGACCGGCTTTCTACCACTGTCTATAACCTGAATCCCAAAAAAGTCATCCTGATGATTGGTATTAATGACATTATTTGGGTTAAATCGGCAACCATCCAGGAAAAATCCGATCAATATGCCTATTTAGTTTGGACCCTGAAAAAGAATCTCCCCAATACTGAGTTTTACCTTGTCAGCACCCTTCCCTGCAAAGGCAAATATGCTTATGAAAATGCAAATGTTAAAACCTTTGACGAAAATATGAAAAAAACAGCCGCAACATATGGAGCCCAGTATCTGGATGTAGTACCCCAATTTTCAGACGATAAGGGAGAGCTTAGAGCTGATTTAGCGGCTGATGATGTCCACCTGAATCCAGCTGGATATCAAATTTTAACCAATATCTATAAAAAAGAGATATTCAAAAAATAGTGAATCCAGGAAATCACCCTATCATGTATCTAGAATTTCTGAATTTATCATCTTTTTTATCCTTATCAGTAATTTTGAGTGGAAGCATAACCCATCAAAAGAACAATAAGGTAATTCCCCCACCCCCGGCTACGTTTACCCCTCTTGAGGTTGGAGGGCCGGGAAAAGAGGAAGCTTGCGATTATGCTAAAAACCGTTTAAAGGTTTTTGCATCAGAAGATATTACTAAGCTTCAAAATGGGACAGTATTCCTGGGGGATTCCATCACAGAACGATATGAACTGGAAAACTATTACCCGAGTATGAAGGTCATAAACCGAGGGATAGGGGGAGATACCATGGGAGCAAGGAAACCCTATGGCGTCTATGACCGTCTTTCTTCCACCGTTTATAACCTGAACCCGAATAAATTGATTCTGATGATTGGAGGCAATGACCTCATCTGGATTAAATCTGACAGCCTTGAATTGAAATTTGAACAGTATGCATACCTGGTCTGGACCCTCAAGAAAAATCTTCCAGAGACCGAGTTTTATCTGGTAAGTACCCTTCCAGCCAAAGGAGAGTATGCAAATGCTAATGAAGAGATGGTCAGGTTTAACCAAAACATCGAGAAAACCGCTGAAATTTATGGAGCTGCATATATTAATGCAGCTCCTTCCTTCAAGAATGAAAAAGGTGAGCTGAGAGCCGATTTGGCTCTTGATGATATCCACCTTAAACCGGCCGGATATGACCTTTTAACAAAAATCTATATGAAAGAAATTTTCCAGAGATAAGGAAAAATGGCCTCTCCTTTAAAAATAGGCTGCAGTTATTTTGGGAATTACCACTTGCGGCATGTAAAAACAGATTTGGTTGAATTAAAGGAAGTCGGATTTAACACCCTGACCATTCCCCTCAGTGAGAATGATTTACAGTTCTACAAACAAACAGTTGCGGAGATAGTTACCCTGGGAAAAGAGATGAATTTTGAAATATCCATTGATCCCTGGGGTATTGGGAAAGTGTTTGGAGGAGAGGCCTATTCCTGGTTTGTAGCCAAATATCCTTCTGAATGCCAGATATTGGAAGATGGTTCAACCGTGCCCTATGCCTGCCCCAATTCCAGGAGTTTCAGGGAATATTTATCTGAGTGGCTGCATTTTGCCTCTTCCACCCAGGCAGATTATATCCTCTGGGATGAACCTCATCTATATATCCCCGGCTGGGCAGGAGAAACCAAGGGAACCTGGGCCTGCCATTGCAGAACCTGCCAGAAAAGTTTCAGAAACTTGATGGGATATAAACTCCCCAAAAATATCAATGAGGATGTGGGTACTTGGCAAATCACTGTATTACTGGAACTATTATCCAAACTGAATACCTTGACCACACACCTGGGGAAAAAAAACCAGATTATCCTGATGCCCAATGCCGAGGATAAGCCCGGTGGTATTTCCTGGGAAAGATTGGGTGAATTGGAACATCTTTCCATCTTTGGGACCGATCCCTATTGGATTTGGGACAAGAAAGATATGGCCTCCTATGTCAGAGAATACTCCAGAAAAGTTTTTGACATCTGTCAAAACCATTCTTGGGAACCTCAAATCTGGCTCCAGGCAATGAAAATACCGGCGGGAAGAGAAAATGAAATGGTTCAAGCTATGGGAATCTGCCAGGAGGAAGGCATCAGAAATATCAGTTTTTGGGGATATGACTGTTGCCGTCATATTTCTTACGCCCGTTGTGATAATCCAGATGTAGCCTGGAAGGTTCTCTGTAAAGGGATTATGGACATCCAAACCCCCTATAGATAAACCTAACCCTCTTTTCTCTTTTTCATCATTACCGCCATCAGGATATTTCAATTAAGGTGGTATTTATAATCTACTGATTTCAGAAACCTGTTAAGTGTTAGGATTTTCTAAGATAGTTTTTATTTGATTTGTAGGAGGATTTTACAGACATGCAATTAAATTTACTAAAAACAGCATTGTTTATATCACTCTCTCTAATATTGAGTGGCTGCATTACCCTTCAAAAGAGTACCAAGGTTCTCCCTCCACCACCCGCTAATTTTGTTCCAATGGAAATGGGCGCTGAAGGTAAAAGAGAGATAAGCGATTATGCTAAAAAAAGAATGGAACTTTTCGCATCAGAAGATATTTCAAAACTTCAAAAGGGAAATGTTTTTGTAGGGGGTTCTATAACCGAACGATATCCACTTGCTATCCATTATCCAGGGATTGTTGTTGTCAACAGAGGTATTGGCGGAGATACCATCGGAGGTTTAGCTGCTTATGGTGTGTATGACCGCCTTTCATCGACAATTATTAATCTGAACCCCAGTAAACTTATACTCTTGGTTGGAATAAATGATCTTATTTGGGTTAAGTCAGTCTCCATGGAGAAAAAAATAGATCAGTACGCTTATTTAGTATGGACAATCAGGAGGAGACTTCCAGATACACAGCTTTACCTCATCAGTAATCTTCCATGCAAGGGAAAACTTGCCTATGTTAATGATGATACGGAGAGGTTTAATCTAAACTTAAAAAAGATTGCTCAGATTTATGGGGCCCAATATATTGACATAGCTCCTCATTTTAGGGATGAAAAAGGTGAACTCAAAGCTGAGCTGGCTACTGATGATATCCATATAAATCAGGCAGGTTATAAGATTATGACGGATCTCTATAAAAAAGAAATCTTTCAATAACGATTATTCGAGAAATCATCAAATCTGATTTCTGAAAACCTTATCAATACTTCTAAAAGTAAAGCCTCCGACTCGATAGATTATTCAAGTCGGAGGCTTATATTTTTTATGTTATTTCAATTCATGTTGCTGTTTTAATTCTCTTACTCTACGTTTTTCTGCCAGGGAGAGGAAATATACTGCAACAAAGATCAATCCTAATGAAACCCAATCAGCAAGCTTGGGAAATTTAGCAATCTTTGTGATGAGTAATTCATAATCCAATCCACTGATTTGCGATATCCAATGGGTCAATCCGGCAATTTTACCGCTACAGGTGAACCAGATGATAAGAGTTGCGGTAGTACCGGCGATTAATGAGGTTAATCGATTTGCCAAATTGGCAAAAGTTGCAGTCCGGCCTTTGAACATAAAAATAAACACTGCAAAAGGGGCCACTGCCCCAAAGAAGGAGCCAAAAAACATCTGCCATGGCCAATTGGAATGCTTTTCAGTAAAAGCTTTTTTAAATCCGATCAACTGTTTTAGATCCAGTATTTTATAATCTTTATTACCGGTTATTTCCATCTGGCTCACAGTCGAATCACCAGAGATTGTCCCGGTTACTTTAATAACTCGGCCTTTGAATAATTTACCAGGTTCCTGGGTAAAGGATTTATAATTTTCATTTTTTATAGTTACAGAAAAATTCCCGGTGGAAGCCTTATCAAAATAAAGATATGTCACTCCACCAATTTCTTCGGTTCTAACAACCTCCCCCTTAACTGATATCGTCTGGCCAATATGGGAGGAGGCACTCTTCCAATCCAAAGCATCAGCAGCAGGTTGGATAGGATTCACAAAATTAAAGAGAATCCAGGCAACCAATACCATTGTTATGGTTGAAGAAATCTGTTCAATACCAAAGAAACCTTTATTATCGTAGATAGCATCCTTGGGCCGGGTATTTTTATAATAATTCATGATATATATCCGGATAAAATAGGCAACCAGATAACTGACTAGAATAACCATGGCAGGGCCATATTTAAGGAAATCCAATCCACCACCTTTACGTTCAAAGAAAATCTGGGCGCTGACAGCCAACATAGCAATGACAACCCCCACATCTTCCTGCCAATAGACCTTTTTTTTGAGGATTCCCTGCTTGATTTGGATAAAATCAACAATTCGGCCGAATATGATGACAAAACCTCGCATGATGACCATGGCCACCATGACTGTAATGGGAAGACTGTACATCAAAGTCGTAGTAGGAATAACCACTGCCGTACAAATTCCGGAGGGAACAATATAGAAGAACTCCCTAGGGATTTTCATACCCAAGAAAGTCGTATAATTAGTGGACTTGAGCCGATACCATCCCCCAATAGCCACTACAGTCAGACATAAAACATTGCTGCCTAATGTACTCCAGACCAACCATTCCATATCTCCAACTTTGGGGACAAAGAATTTCACAAAAATACCTGTCAGGACATAAAAGAAGTAATACCAGAAACACAGGTTTAATAACTGCCCAGTGCTTCCTTCTTCGCGTTTGGCAAACATCTGTTTTCCTTTCCTAAAAAAAATTATTTTAATCAAGAATTTCTATCTGTTCAGGATCATCAATAACCATCTGGGTCTTACCCTTAAATTCACTGATTTTCCCCTTGGCTTTGATGGTATGGCCTTTGAATATCTTTTCCGGAGCATCTGGAAATTTCTCGTAGTTAGCTTTAAAAATAACTAAGGTTAAGGAAGCATTAAAATCTTTAGAAAAATTTAAAAAGGTCAGATTTCCAATATCCCGGGTCTGGATAATTTCACCACTGATGGTTATTTCCTTCCCCATATATTGGGAGGCATCTTCCCAGGAAATGGCCCCTTCAACCTTCAGGGGTGTTTTTTTAACCGCCTCAGGTTCCTTCCTGATAACAGGCCGTAATTCATTCATACGAGTACCCAGGGTTTCCATTACGGTAGTATCATAGGCAAATTGGCTGGAAGATTTAAAACTCAGGGTATAATACATTTGCTGAGAACCAAAAGAAGCCCCTGGTTCAAGAGTCCCCTGAAAATAAACCAACTGACCACTCAAAGGCTCCAATTTTTCTTTGATTTCCTGAAAAAGGCTGTCATTGGAAAACAGGAAAGCTATGGGACTTCCATCATTATGATCAATCAGGATTGCAGGGATTGGCCCTTTTGCCCCTTGAAGGGTATCAAATCGGAAGGAACCGAACACCGTTATTTCTTTTCCCATAAGGGATTCCATTCGCTGCCAATCAATATCATTTAAAATATCGACAGCCAATGGATTGCCACGATACCGGGAATCATAATCTCGAATAGTTTCACCTCGAATATACCACCAGCGTAGTCTTCCATCATAATCGGGATAACACATCGCACCGGGAGCCCAGATTCCTCTATGATTAATTCGAGCTTCTCTTTCGGCTTGCAGAAAATCTTTTTCAAATCGTTTGGAAGGACCATATTTATCTGAATAAGGGCTTAAGCCAGCCCGAACACATTCAACATTATAATTGACCCATTGGTTATCTTTTTTCAGAAAAACATACCCAAGGACCCTGCCATAAAAATCCCATTTCCGCCCGGGATCATCAAACTCAATCCGGACTATGCTTCCAACCGGAAACATCTTTCTGGCAAAAAGAGTCCCTTCCCACCCTAGGGGAGTATTCGCCTTAGGATAAGGATTATTCCGAGTCTGTTGCTGAATATAAGTCTGGAAATTTCGAGCAAGCTCAGCTGAACGTTCTTCAGCTCCAGCTCCTTTTTCACTTTCTTCAGTATCAATATTCAGAAATCGAATCGTTTTAGGTAATCCTTCTACCCCCAAAGTGTCGCCATCCACCACCCGACTGACAGTATATTCACCCAGAACTAAAGATGAATCAGGAACGGAATCTACGGCCCAACTCAAAACAGTTAGAGTTAAGATTAGAATTATTGTTGAAGTGTATTTAATCATATAATCCCCCAGTACAAGCCTGATACCGGCCTATTTTCGAGACTGGATACCCTTCCAGAGCCGGTTAAAAGTCGCCTCCAGAGCCGGACCCAGTTTCTCAGGCGCATCAGTCACCTCAGGTTCATTGGGCAACACGGTATAAGGAACATCTATCCCCTTAACATTGATTTGCCCTTCAAGTCCGGAAGCAATCTTGTCCCAGTCGTTTACCTTATAATAATAATCCATTTTATCCTGGGGTAATGAATGGAACAGGACTGAATCTTCCAAACCTTTTCGTTTACGGCGTTGATTCTTCCGACTGGATTCTTCATAAGAAACCTTAATATAGCAAATTCCCGCCTGCTTTAAGATTTCCTCGGATAACATAGAAAAAGCATGGGCAAACGCATCTTCTCCGCCTCTGGCAAATTCAATAATAGCAGTTTTATCTTTAAGAAAAGACGCATCATCTCTTTCCAGTTTTTTAAAAGCCATATTGATTTTTTCCAGACAAACATCCCAGAGAATCTCATCCTTGAAGTAATAATCCGGTCGGCTAAATACTCGTTCTTTCCCGAATTTCTCCAAGATATCATCTTCTTCAAACCAATTCCATAAATAGGGAAAATCATCAATTTCGGTAAACTCGCCAATATGAAACCGTTCCAATCGTTCTGTTACAGGTGTTTTCTTCAGATAATCAATCACTTCACTTTTACCGGCAGCCGGTCGGCCGATCAGTATGATGCAGGGAATTATATTGCTCATTTCATTGACTCCTTTTTACGTGTGGTTTTTGGAACATTTTACGCTTATTTAGCAAATTCCGATAGATTTATAAATAATTTTACACCCATATGTCTAGCTTATTTATCCTAGTGCATTTAATAATAAAACAACATATCCGATGGAAACCATATAAATCAGATTTAATTCATACAAAAAATACAGGATTACCTTGTCGAATCACAATCCTTTAAGTAAACTATAAGACTATTCGGAAAGGAGAGTAACAATGACAGGACATTTAGTATGGTACGACTGGGCTATTATTTGGGGATATATCATTTTTGCTTTTGGCCTGGGTATTTGGCATTCTAAAAAATCTTTATCCAGTATGAATGAGTATTTTGCATCAGGTAAAGATACTCCCTGGTGGATATTAGGCACTTCCATTGTCGCCACAACCTTTGCGGCGGATACTCCTCTGGCTATCAGTGGATTGGTAGTCAAACAGGGGATTTGGGGAAACTGGTACTGGTGGAATGGCGCTTTAGCAGGAATGATTGCCTTATTTTTCATGTCCAGGCTTTGGCATCGAGCCAATATTCTGACGGATACTGAACTGGTAGAAATCAGATACAGCGGTAAACCCGCGGCAATCTTAAGAGGATTTAGGGCTCTCTATTTTGCAATTCCTTATAATTGTCTGGTTATGGGGTGGGTTAATCTTGCCATGGCAAAAATTATCGTAGTGGTATTAAATCTTCAGCCTTACCACCCGGTAATGATTGGGGATACCACTTGGATCATAAATACTAAAATGGCTTCCATCTTTTTCTGTTTTGTTCTGACTTTAACATATACTTCGTTAGCAGGTCTTACCGGGGTTATGCTGACTGATTTTGTCCAATTTATTCTGGCCATGGCAGGAGCCATCTATCTGGCCGTAGTCGCGATTTACGATATTGGTGGAATTCATTTTGTCATGGATCATATCAAAACGATATATCCAGCCCAAAAAGCCGCAGAAATCACCTCAATCTTTCCGCCATTAAGTTGGAATGGAATATCATCTGCTTTCAGTGGAGCTTTTGGCGCCTTCATGATATATATTGGCCTTCAGTGGTGGACTTGTGGAAATACCGATGGAGGTGGGTATGCTGCCCAGAGATTAATCTCTGCAAAAAATGAGAAGCATGCCTTTTTAGGATATCTCTGGTATAACATTGCCCATTTCTGCCTTCGTCCCTGGCCCTGGATTATAGTTGGACTTTGCGCTGCTGTACTATTCCCCTATATTCCCGGCGCAGATGGAACTCTGCCTGATCCGGAAAAGGGGTATATCAAAGTGATGGTAAAATATCTCCCAAATGGAATGTTGGGATTTATGCTTGCTTCTTTTCTGGCCGCTTATATGTCCACTATTGATACCCAAATGAATTGGGGAGCCTCTTACCTGACCAATGATTTTTATAAACGTTTCTTCAAAAAACAAGCCAGTGAAAAACATTATGTAAAAGCTTCTGTGGTGGCCACTATAATCATCGCTATCTGTGCTGCCATTTTTACATACATGTTGGAATCCATTGTAGGCGCCTGGCAATTATTAACAGCCATCTTCTCAGGTATTGGTTTAGTATATCTCCTTCGCTGGCTCTGGTGGCGAGTCAATGCCTGGTCTGAATTAGCCGCCATTTCCACTTCCTTCATTTTAGCCGGCATACAAAAGCTCATGACCAGCCAGTTATTTCAACAGCATATCTTTACTCCTTCAGTCCAAGAAAACCTTCCAGACTGGGTAAATAAAAGTGTGATGGGGTATGCTAATTTAACCTTTCCATTCAACCTGCTGGTTTTAGTACCTATATGCACAATTGTATGGGTAACCATTACATTATTGACTAAACCTGTTGAAGAGAAACAACTCATAGAGTTCTATAAAAGGGTCCGCCCACCCGGTCCAGGTTGGCATCATATCGCCATCCAGTGTCCTGATGTTCCCAAACCAGACCCCATGGGACATACCTGGGTTAACTACCTCCTTGGGATAACATCCATTTATTCAGCTCTTATAGGAATGGGATACCTGGTATTTACTCGTTATCTGACAGGTTCAATTCTATTGGCAATAACAATGGGATGTGGTGTATTGCTTTGGAAACGGCTTTCCTCCCAAAAATGGGATTAGCTTTTTCTAATAAAAATAAAAGGGATTATTCCATGGGAATGGTCCCTTTTTCATTAACACCCTTTATAATAACAGCCTGTCTTCCTGATATGACGACTCTACAAAAACCGTCTACTCGGCTCAAAATCCTGGAAAATCAGAATTTCACATTAATGTAGATTGATTTGCTTTATGTGATTTTCCACAAAAAAAACCTTTAATCCAAATAACCCAAAGATTATTCAGGCGAGGATGCGAGTTGATTCATTTTGCTACACTGGGCAGGTGTCCCCATAATAATCAAGATATCGGTAGAATGAATTTGAACATCGGTGGAGGGATTTAATTCGAATTTACCATCTGGATGCCGGATGGCAACAACCATTGCTCCCGACCGTTGACGAATTTGAGAATCCTGAAGAGTTTTTCCTTCCAGATAAGAACCGGATTTAATTTCACATTCCTCAATTCTCAGTTCCATTTTTCCATGTTGGATAACTGTATCTAGAAAATCAATCGCTGCCGGTTGAACAACCAAACCAGCCATCCGCCGGCCAGCAATCACATTGGGAGACACGACTCGGTTAGCGCCAGCTTTTTTAAGTTTTGGCTCAGTTTCAGGTTCATTAGCTCGAGCTACAATATAGATATCAGGATTAGCATTTCGAGCAGATAATGCAATAAACACATTCAGAGCATCATCACCCACAGCGGCAACCAATCCTTTAGCCTGCTTGACCCCAGCTTCTTCGAGAATATCATCATCAGAAGCATCCCCTTCGATGAAAAGCATATCAGACCCGCTTAATTCTTTCAGTGGAGTTTCCTTATTTTCAATCACCAGAAAAGGGACTTTTTGTTCCTTTAATTCTTCTGATACATATTTCCCCAACCTTCCATATCCGCAAAGGATATAATGTCCCTTAAGATTTCGAATATTTCTTTCCATTCGCCTTCTCCTTGTAAGCCCTAATAATTGCCCTTCCAGCATAAATTCGGCCAATCTACCAATAGAATACCCGACGGTGCCTACCCCGCTGATGATCAACAATATAGTAAAAGCTTCTCCCGCCAAACTTAATTGCCGGGGTTCTTCATAACCAACAGTACTCAGGGTGATCACAACCATAAATAGACTGTCTAAATAGGTCCATCCTTCAATCCAATGGAATCCCATCACCCCAATCAACATAATTCCAATTAAGATATAAAAGGGCTTTAACGGTTTGACATGATATTTCATGATAAATTTATATCTTAAATTCATTCAACTGTCCAAGATTTTTTAATATGATCTGATATTCCTTCTTTTTAAGGGGTCATAGCCTTGGAAATGTCATTTAAGAGGCTCTGATTGACCGGTCTCCTCCCCAGTGATAAACTCAGAGAAACGGGTGAGGTGAGTTTATCTAATAATGTTTGTTTATACCTCTAACCTAAAGCTGCAGTAACCAGGAGGGCTTCTATCATGCAACGTTTCCTAGCAAGTATCCATGCACCAGTGAAACTGTTTTTTCTCATGCTGTTCAGTACAATTTTCCTGACAGGGTATTCACAAGGACAGAGTAACCAATGGGTTCCTCCTGTGGAACCGGAGATCAGGCCCATCGTGACATCTCCTATAGAAGTGGATAAGGATAACACTAAAATCGATGATGGGCTGGAATTACGAATCCAAGAAGCTGAAGATATCCTTTCCAAGAAAACAATATCAACTGAAAAACTCCAAACGGCTCAAAATTCATTAAATGAATCCGTCCGGGTGGAATTAATCTTCTCAAAACAGATTACCCAAAAACAAATCGATATGTTTCAAAATTCTGGTGGCAACCTTGAACATATTTTTACTCATGTCAGTTATGGATGGACTGGGAATATTCCACTGAAACAGGTCAAATCCCTAGTGATATCAATGGGAGACACTTTACTGGGTATTGTTGAATCTAAAAAAGTGACTAAACATCTGGATCAAGCAGGCCGAACCGGAAGAGTTAGACCCTATGTCTGGAATCAAGGGTATGATGGAGACCGTTCAACGACAACCAATAAAATCACCATAGCAATATTGGATACAGGGCTTGATGGAACCCACTCAGATTTAACCACCCGGCAGGAATACTGGAAAGATTGGACCAGTGACAATTTATCCAATGCCAGTGATGTAGGACATCATGGAACCCATGTTGCCGGAATTGCACTGGGTACCGGATATTCATCAGGAACAGCTCCAACTACAATCGCTTATACCGATTTGGGAACCCTGGCATCAACCCCTGGATACTTCTCTCCCAGTCCTATCCATGTGCCAACAGCAATATCTTCTATGAACTGGTCTTCCAATATGCGTTGGGATACTTCTTTTTCCGGTGTAACCATACAACTGGGCCATGTCAATTCGGATGCTAGTTTCAGCTGGGGATTATTAGGTTCTCTGGTACAAAGTGGCAGTTCCCCTGTCAATAAGACCAGTAATTCAGTAACCAACCCCTACACCGGAAGAACCAATCGGTGGAGTACCTATGGTACGAAATATTCTGGAACGGGATCACCCGAATATGCCATTTCTAATACAATCAGTTATGCGGGTGTCGGGGATAATTATAATACCTTCAGGGGAGTGGCTCCAGATTGCCAATGGGCTGGTTTGAAAGTATTTACCAATAGTGGTTCAGGAGTTGATACGGATATTAACGAAGCCCTGGATGACCTCGTTTCTCAACGTACCACCCATTTTATTAAAGTAGCTAACTTAAGTTTAGGAGTCATCGGAGACCCAGGAATCAGTCCTACCCAGAGAAACAAGATCAATACAGCTGCTTCCAATGGAATTGTGGTGGTTGTTTCAGCAGGGAATGATGGAGAAAACAGTTCAGGATCAGCCGGAGAAATTGATGACCCGGGCCGTGCCCATTATGCCGTAACCGTAGCTGCTTCCAATGACATTAATCAATTAACTTCCTATTCAAGCCATGGGTTCAGTTCTCCCGGAGATGCTAATACGGGAGATGAGGATATGAAACCAGATATCACCGCTCCAGGCGGCTCAGCCGATTACAGTTATATCTTATCTCCCGACAGTAATTCTGGTGACTCTGAAGATAATACCGGAGTTAATTTCTCGGATGCAGTCTCTAGCGATTATCTCAATTACATGGGTACATCTATGGCATCTCCCTATATTGCTGGCTGCGCTGCTTTGGTAATCGATGCATGGCAACAGTCAGGACAATCCTGGCATTTCAACGGGTCTGATGCCTTAAACGATGTTCTCAGGGTAAAGATGATTCTTTTAATGACCGCAACCGAAACCAATCAATCCAGGGAAGCAGGTCCCTCAGGCAATCCAACCTTAAATCGGGGGACCAAAGATATCAATGAAGGGTATGGGATTATCAATGCAGACGCAGCCGTCGATGCCGCTGCTGGACTCACCTATTCAATGACCACAGCCGCAAATGATTCGTTTGGGGCTGGATATTACGATAAACGATGCTGGGTTCGAAAAGTAAATCTCTTCAGTGGGACCACTGTCAGTTTGAATTTACAAGTACCTGCCTCAGGAGATTATGATCTGTATCTCTACAATTCAGCACCTGATTCATATGGGAATCCTCAGATTTTAACATCCTCAGTCAATGCAAATCTGGATACCGATGAATCTATCAGCTACAATCCGATCTCCACAGGAACAGGTTATCTGGTTATAAAAAGAGTCTCCGGAACAGGTTCATGGTCCATAAACGGAACCTCTATTGAGGATTGGAAACTCATGTAACCCCACATGATTCTTTCATTAAGGCAGTGTGGATTTAACCCATCCCACTGCCTTTTTTCATTACTTGCGATTTCATACGGATTGGCTTTATACTGTGGGAATTCTTCAGGAGGATAATTGCGATGATGAATGTTTCAACACTGAAAAAAGCAAGCCAGAAAAATCGGTCTGCAATGACACGATTCATGAGAGATTTAGTTCGAATACCCTCTTACTCCTGCCAGGAGAAGGAAGTGGTCCATCGAATTGCAGAGGAAATGCACAAAACAGGTTTTGATAAAATCTTCCTGGATAAAATGGGTAATTGTATTGGAAAAATAGGGAGAGGGAAAACAGTCATCTTGATTGATGGACATATTGACACTGTCCAGGTAACCCCTTCCCAGAATTGGACTCTTAATCCTTTCGGCGGGGTCATGAAAAATAACCGGATTTATGGCCGTGGAGCCGCAGACCAGAAAGGTGCTACGCCAGCAATGGTATATGCCGGGAAATTAATCAAAGAACTGGGATTAGAAGATGATTATACCCTCTATATTACCTGTACCTGCCAGGAAGAAGACTGTGATGGACTTCCAATTTTACATATTGTAGAAAAAGAACATATCCAACCTAACTTTGTTGTCATTACAGATTCTACAGATATGAAACTGCATCGGGGCCATCGTGGACGAATGGAAATCAAAGTCACTATGAAGGGTAAATCCTGCCATGGGTCCATGCCGCAGTTGGGAGTCAATGCTGTTTACAAAATGGCACCTCTGATTGAGGAAATTGAAACATTGAACCAATCTCTTCATACAGACCCCTTCCTGGGAAAAGGAACGGTGGTTGTCTCAAAAATCGAATGCCAGACACCTTCACTCAATGCAGTCCCTGATGAATGTGTCATTTATCTTGACCGACGACTGACCCTTGGTGAAACCAAAGAACTGGCTCTTCGCCAGATTCGTCAGATGCCTCATGCCAAAGGAGCCAAAATCGAATTATTACAATATGCAGCCACTTCATGGACCGGATTGAAAGTAGCTCAAGAAAAATATTTTCCAACATGGGTTACAGCTGAAGACCATTGGCTGGTAAAAGCAGGCCTGGAAGCTGGGAAATATGCTTTAGGAAGGAAACCTGTTTTAACTCGATGGACATTTTCTACCAATGGAGTAGCAAGCGCCGGCCGTTTAAAAATCCCAACTATTGGATTTGGACCCGGAAAAGAAGAACTGGCTCACACAGTCCAAGAGTATGTCGAAATCGAGGATATGGTAAAGGCATCTATTTTTTATGCCACCCTGCCGAAAATTATCGTGCAAAAGTAACCATAACCGTCTAAAATAATTCCCATTAGATATGAGCAAAGGCCGAACTCGGCCTTTGTTATTTCATGGAGGAGAAGGTCTTATGTTCAGGTATTACAGCCGTTTATTTTTAATATTGTTTCTATTGGGGATTTGGCTGATTCCCATGGGACAAGCCGCAAAAACCAAGGGAGAAATCAAATTATCTTGTGGGAATATGGATTTTGTATATACCCCTGAGAATGGAGCCAAATTGTCTGTATATGGAATACCGATACTGAAAGACAATGCATTTTGGATTGCCAAACCCCAATGGACCGGCCATTACTATGGAGCCATATACAATAAAGATATTATGGATACTGCTGTTATAGAGGATTTCCGGGGCGGCAAGAAAATCATCCTTCACTTAACCTTACAGGATGAAAAAAAAGACTATATCAAAGGAACTGAAACATTCATTCTTCTACCTGATAATACTTATTCTGATTCAGTAGAATTCTTTGTACCCAAAAGTGATCCGGCCGTTGTTGAATGGTCATTCGGAAGCTTGAACGCCCTGCCCTTTATTGGCAAACCTTACCTGTGGACCACTGACAGTTCTACAACTCAATCCACAATTCCCATTGAAGCCGTTTGCTCAGACCCAGGTGGAATCAGTACCAGGGAAGAATCAACCCTGGCTGTCAATTTCAAGTCGTTCCTGTTTGATTCCGTAGTGGGACCCATCGAAATCAAGACAAATCCTGAATTTAAAATGGTTATTTTTGATTATCGGAAAAACCAATGGAACCGGGAAAATACCCCTTATTTCTGGATAGGAAGACCTGAAGAAGAATTAATCACTTCCCACCGATATAATTATTCAATGTCCATAAAATTCCCGGTCAGGGATAATATCAAAGGGAATAAATCAGTCCTGTCACCAGAAAAGATATCAATTAAGGATACAGCCCTGGCCCAATCACCTTGTTTTGAGTATGACGCCATTATCCCTACTCCGAAAACCCTTCAATACAATGATCAAAAATTTATGCTTTCAGGAAATAATCCTCCTGTTATCTATATCGGCAAGGCTCCTTCAGAATCCATGGAAAGAGTCGCATCTTATCTTGCTGATGAATTAAATTGGAAATATGGCATCCAGACACAAGTCAAAAAACAGACAGTTCCTTTCCAGGTTATAAAAAACCCTGCTATCTGTTTTTATGCTGAAAATGCCAAAGATTATATTCATGGAATGAAACCTGAAGGACTGGTTTTACCTGCCCATCAGGAAGGATATGTCCTGGATGTTGATAAAAACCAGGTCAGGGCTTATGCCCATGATGAAAAAGGGATATATTATGCGTTTGCAACATTAATGCAGATGGCCAAAGTAGATAACAATGGAGTTTACTTCAAGGGAGGAACCGTTGTTGATTTTCCTTCATCTAACTTCAGGGGGTTACATACCTTCACCAGTCATACCGGTAAAAATATCCTGAAAGATATGATGTCAAAAATCGTATCCAGAAACAAACTAAATTCCTGGGTCTGGCAGGTAGATAGGGTAATCTGGGATACCTGTCCAGAATTGGAACATAAAGATTATGGCATGAAAAAAGCGGATGCAATGGAAGTTAAAAAAGTTACTGAAGATCATTTTGTAGAAATAATTCCCTGTTTACAGACCTATGGCCATGGAGAATGGCTTTTCACCAACAGGCAGAATCTGGACTTTGCAGAAGACAGTACACTTCCCAATATCAACTTATATTGTACCCAGAATCCCAAGTCGTATGTCTTTCTGGATAAAGTTATGCAGGAAGTAGTAGATACTTTCAAACCCCGATATTTCCATATCAACAATGATGAGATATCTATGCCTAATGGAGCCCCCATTTGTTCCCATGTTACCGGTAAAACAGAATCCGATATCATTGTGGATAATATCAAAGTTCTTCATAACTGGTTAACTGATAGAAATATTAAAACCATGATTTGGGGAGATGTCTTCCTGTACAAGACGGAAGGACCCGATGCCTGCAATGCTCCTTCACTGGAAGAGGCTAAGAAACGCAGGGAAATGCTTCCCAAAGATATCATCATCACCGACTGGCATTATCTCCCTGTAAAACCGGAAGCATATACCTCCATGCAATTATGGAAGGATGAAGGATTTCAGACAATCGGAGCTTCATGGTTCATGCCTAATGATATTCGTAATTTAGCTTTGGCGGGTATCCAGACAGGAGCTCTTGGCAATCTTCAATGCACTTGGGCCGGTTATACTTACCAGCTAGATACTTCTGATTATGACTGGATGCAGTATTGGGCCTATATCTGGTCTGGTCATTATGCCTGGTCAGGGGACACCACCCCCCTGTTGGATTTATCTTTTGATGCTCCCCAGAGGTTTATTGATGAATATTTCAGCAGGACCCCTATCCTGGTAAAGAAATCCGGATTTCAAGTGGATTTATCCCCCTATTACAATCGATGTCTGGATGAGACAAAAGGTAATTGGCTTGGTTATGGGCCTGACTGGGATTTATCAGCATTTCCTATCAAACAAAACCACTTTGGAGAGACCCATTTCCTGATTAAATCCAATAGCAAGGGTGAAAGCGCTGTTCTTTTATCCGGAGTTTTTAATCCCAAGGATGATTTCCCGGCAAAAATTGTGATTCCCCTGCAAAACAGGAAAGCTTCTGAATTGCATTTTCTACTGAATACAGCATTCCAGACCAGTGTTTTCAAAGAAATTGGTAACCTAACATTGAATTATGTGGATGGAACCCATACAGAAAATCCCCTGGTCTATAAGAAAAATACTTTTTCATTTGATGATTTAAGACCCAGCAGGGTAGCTAGAATTGTCTGGAGAGGGAAAACCAGAACCAATCATCGTATGGGGATCAGAGACCTGGTATGGAATAATCCTTATCCTAAGAAGGAGATTGTCTCTGTCTCTCTGGAATCTTATGGGACCGAAGCAGCACCAGTGTTGATGGGACTTACAGGTGTAAACTAAATCCCTTATAGATATTTGTAACAAATGAAGCCTTCCCTGGAGTTCTGAAACAGGGAAGGCTTTTTTAAGTAAAATATTTTTTGATATCGGTGAAATTACATCATGGTCTTTTGGTAAATCTCATAAGATGCCCAGATATTTTCCACATAATTGATTGTTTCTTTGCAGCCTTTAAAATATCCATAACGAGGTTTTTCTTTTTTCCAGACTTTCCGATGGAGATCCTTATAATCAGAAGAGAGTTTAGGCAGGGTTGTTTCAATCCCTTCCCATTGGTTATGGGGAAGTTGCTCATATCGGGCCAAGTCTCTGGAATCAAAGATTCTGCCAGCACCGCAATTATAGCTGGCAAGAGCAAACATCAGCCGATGAGGGTCAGAGACATCCGTATAAAAATCATATTGGGTTCGCAGATAATGGACTCCCCCAGCGATATTATCCCTTGGATTGGCGGTGTTTTTAATTTTCATGGCAGTAGCCGTCCCTGGCATCAGCTGCATTAAACCCTTGGCTCCTGAAGGATTTTGGGCATTGGCTTTAAACCCTGACTCCTGTTTAATCTGGGCGGCAATCAATCGCCAGTCAAACCCATAATGTTTCGCATATTTCTTGATAATAGATTCGTAGGGAACAGCCTGATTGCCTCCATTAAAGGATTTACTTTTCAGGCTACCTGCAGCAAATCCATTCCAGGGGATGATCAGGAATGATGCAAAAAGTAAGATGCCTATGGTTTTAGAATTCTTCATATTATTCCACTAATTAAGACCCAAACCGACAATCAGTCCAACCAGAAGGCCTATCATGATAAACAAGCATCCCAAGGCAATGGCAACCGCCATATTCCCCTTTTTTAATTCTTCATCCAAATTACAGGTGGGGGTCATTTTGTCAAACATCCAATAGACAAACCAGGCAGAAAAAAGCCCCACTAAAATACCCCCTATGGCATAAAGAACATTTAGAATATACACTTCAAGAACTCCCTGGCTCATTATTTTCTCCTACCCTTAGTAATAAGGACTTATTAATAATTATAAATGAAACCTATCTCTCTGAGAGAAAAGGAATCTTTAAAAGAATGCCCTGCATTCACTGGCTATTAAATCAGGATAGTTTACGGGAGATAAATCTTCCCTGACCTTTTTTACCGACAAAAGTACCTTTATCCAAGACTACTTTCCCCCTGGAAAGGGTATATTCGGGAAACCCAAATAATTCCCAGCCTTCATAAGGGGACCAATCAGTCACCGTATTAAGGTTCTGAGCTCTGATTATCTTCTTCTTTTCCGGGTCGATGATAATAATATCGGCATCTGCTCCAATTTGGAGGGTTCCCTTCTGTGGATAAAGCCCCATTTTCTTCGCTGGTTGTGTTGATATCAATTCCACTAACCGGGGCAAAGGGATTTTTCCTTCTTTAACTCCAAAAGTATACATTAAGGGAAAAAGAGTCTCCACTCCAGGCATACCATAAGGAATTTTAGTGAAATCCCCTTTCCATTTATCTTTTTGTTTATGGGTGAAAGTACAAGTATCTGTCGCTATGATATTAACATCCCCTTGGAGAACGGCTTCCCATAAACGGTGAATATCTGCTGGTTTCTTGAGCTGGGGACAGGTAGCATACAAGTGACCTTTTTCTTTATTCTTGAAAAGGCTATCATCCAGCAAAAGGTATTGGGGACAGGTCTCAGCATCGATATCGATCCCTTCCAATTTAGCCTGCTGAATCAAATCAGCCCCTTCAGCAGTTGAGAGATGGACTATATAAGATTTCCCTCCAGTAGCCTCAGTCAAATAAACCATCCTGTTGACAGCTTCTGCTTCCACCAAATTAGGCCGGGATAAAGCATGGGCATAAGCTCCCCATTTCTTCTTTTCCGGTAGATATTGACTGATAAAGTAATTGACCAGAGTATCAGATTCCGCATGGACCAGGATCATTCCCCCCAGTTTTTTGGCATGCAACAGGGCATCATAGATCATTCCATCATCAGAATACCAGCCATAATTCTTATAAGCCATATACATTTTGAAGGTAGGAATCCCCAATTCAACAGCTTTCACCATTTCCAGAGAGACCGATCTGTTGTAAGCGGTTATCATGGCATGCAGGGAATAATCGATGCAGACCTCAGGATCAGCCTCTTCCATCCTCTGATGCAGTCCTGCCATCAGCCCTTTTTTAGGGTCTTGAACACCGAAATCTATGACCGTAGTAATTCCCCCACAGGCGGCAGCTCTGGTCCCTTCAAAAAATCCTTCCACCGAATATCCTCTTCCATAGGGATTATGAAAATGGACATGCACATCAATTCCCCCTGGCAGAACCATTTTTCCTTTTGCATTAATGACCCTGGATGCATCCCCCTCTGCATTTTTAGTCAGAGATATTATTTTCCCTTCTTTGATTCCCATATCTCCAATGAAGGTTCCTTCAGCAGTACATATCATTCCTTCCTGAATCAATAGATCATATCTAGGCATTTTTTACTCTCCCTAACAGGAACTCCTTCGGGTTTATGTATATCCTATTTACATTTGGTTATTTTCATTATAAATATAGGTCCAAGGTCTTGTTCACTATTTTGTAACTGATGGAGCCTTTTTGGCAAGAAGATAATGAAAGTTAATTATCACAAAAATATTTATGTTGGTTATTTGTAATCCAGACAAGGTTAATTGAACCCAGAACATGCAATAGAAATAAAGAGGAG
>DIVR01000065.1 GCA_002428325.1 bacterium UBP4_UBA6127 | reverse complement strand
GTTTCAATCCTTGTTTTAATGGACCTTCTACTTCAACTCGGATCTTGCCCAATCTTGGAAGCATTGGATCATGTTTCAATCCTTGTTTTAATGGACCTTCTACTTCAACAATAATTATCAATCAGATCAAAGGCTTTTTTATCTTCAAGTTTCAATCCTTGTTTTAATGGACCTTCTACTTCAACTATTATTTCCTGCATTGTTAGCAACTTGCTCTTTGTGTTTCAATCCTTGTTTTAATGGACCTTCTACTTCAACGATTTATCCGGAAGATCATCACCGTTTCAAACAGAGTTTCAATCCTTGTTTTAATGGACCTTCTACTTCAACCAATATTTTCCTCTAAATAGCTGATAAATGGAAGGATATAAGAATTACAGAAGTAGGGATATTGATAATAAAAGAAGCTTTGGGGAGTCTGAGAAGCACCCTTATCAACTATCTTTACATGTTTTTTAAGGTTATACATAACTGATATTCTTTATGTTACAAAGCCATGCTCACTTTACGCAAATATTTTTATAGCAACAATCCAGGCAACGACTAGACCATTTAGTTTTTTTAGGAAATTTTTCATTTTGAATAATAACTAAAATATCTTTAAGTATTAACAGAGCTTTTTGAAAATCCTCCCTTTTGATTGGCATCTCAACTAAATGATTTTTACTTCGTGTATAGACAATATAACCACAATTCACTTCTCTTTGATAATTTTCTTTTATTAGCAATCCATATAAGATTGATTGGGCCCTGTAATTAGCATAGATATGCCCTTTCCATTCAGCATATTTATAATCCAGGGGTGCGGCTGTTCCATCCGATAGAAATAGGACCTCATCAACTTTCCCCTTTAAGTGAAATGGGGGAGCAGACATCCATACTTCATTTTCCTTATTAACTACACCCAGTTTTATCCTTAAATAGTCAGTATTCTGGAAAGCTTTTTTTTCGTGGATTTCCCTCCCTTCCATTACTTTAAATCTATTCTCTTCATGCTGAGGTATCTTCAATATCCATCCGAAATAAATAAATCGGGGACAATACAGGTATTCCAGAACATCCGATGGAGTTATGTAAATTTCATCACTCATAAAAATAGGCTTTGAATTTCATCGGTAACTAATTCTTTATCAAAAGCCTGTCCCAACAAAATGACTTTTTTAAAATCCTGGTCACACATGGGAAAGATATAAACAGAATCTTTTTCTTTTTGAATTATTTTCTCACTTTCTACTTTTAATTCATCTAGCTGGTTTTTCTCGATTTCTCCCAGAAACACCGATTTTTGAACCCTGTATAATCCCTTTTGTTTGCAATATTTAGCGATTTTAGCCCTGATTTTATTTTCATGAATATCATAAATTGCCCAGATCAGCATGGAGTTTTCCTCCTCCTAATACTTATAGTTCCTCAACTTCCCAATCAATCTCATCCGAGTTTTTTCCCAACAAGGTATTCGCAAGACGATGCAGATCATATTGGATAATATCCCTGGTTTTAATATTTCTATTTCTATATCGTTGTGCTTTCTCTAAATCATCATTAAATGCCTGCATCAATAAGGTTTTCCCTTCCTTATTAAGGGTTAACCCTCCGGGGATTTCATCCATAAACTCCATTTTTACCTGTCTGCCGCTAAAAAGATAAAACACACAGGAATCGGCCCATATTCGATAAGGTTCGATCAAATCAAAAACAAGCGAAGGTTTACCATAATTATCGGTATGCAAAAACCCAATGTAGGGGTCAAGCCCTGCAATAATACAGGCTTTTTCGACCTGGGAATACAAGACCCCATAGGCATAATTTAATAAACAATTAAAAGGATCTTTGGCGGGATTTCGACTCCTCCCCTGGAATTGCCACCGTTCAGGTAATAGTTTCGATAAGGATTGGAAGTAAACTCTACCGGATGTACCCTCCAGCCCCATGATTTCATTTCTCTTTATATCCAGGGTCGATTGGGTTTTCTTTAATCCTTCCAATCTTTCTATCATCTGCTCCAGGGTCTTTATTGAATCCTCAAAATTATCGGCCTTTTCCTTCCTGGCTCTGAGTAATTTCAATATAAACTCTTTTTGATTTGATATTTTTCGGAGGGTCCCATCTAATACAATATTTAACCCTTCTAAGGTCTGAGATACTTCTAATTGCCTTCTCCGAATAGTAGCTGTGGACCCCATCCGGCAATGCCATACCCTGCTGTAGGGATGCCCATAATTATCCAGAAACACCACATCAATGTTATGCTCCATGGCCAACTGAATGACATCGGAAGATAGAAAAATATGGTTCGACACAATTATTGCTTCCACCTTTTGCGCGGATAATTGGACATATTTAACTTTTCCAGATCCCCTGGTCTCAGTATCATCCAAATCATTTAATGATTCCGTCACCTCGGTAATGGGAATCCTTATATGAAACATCCCCTCTTTTACTTTTAAACTTGTGCCGTATGTATTCAATATTAAATTCATATCTATAAATATCTACGAGACCTTTCATTTTATATGTTTATCCTGTTCAGGGTATTCAGAATAATTCAGTTTCATTATTCCAAATCCTTTAGATACATATTTTCCGATTCCAAGCCAATAAGGCAACATATAATTAGAGTCAAATATGATTTTAAATCCTTTCATATCAATCTTATCTATATTAATATCTTCTTCTTCATAATGAATGATATCCGCCCTTATGGTATGGGTAATTTCAAGGTTTAATTTCTTTGAAAGTGACAGCATATTCCCAATTAATATTCTTGATAGAATTTTTCTTCTATCCTGAAAAGACTGGGTCTGAAGATATATTGGATAATTCTTTTCATTTAATGCCAGCCAGGGAGTAATGCTGGAGTATCGAATCAATAAACCTTGAACCAACCCCAGATACTCCAACCTGTCCTCTAACTCAGTTCCCAATACCTGATATTCACTATGATGAACCCTTAATGAGGGCTGTTTTTTATATATTTCTTCTACAATTTCCAATCCGTCCTCAAAGGAAAGAATATAAGGAATATGGTTAAGTACAAGATATCGAACCCTGGGAGAATCATAATTGAATGATTTCCCAAGATGATTATGCAAAATAGGATTATCCTTAAACCTTGCAGTAACAGCCCTTCTCAAATCAGATCCCATCCCTATAAAAGGTTTATCAGTGAAAATCTTTAGTAATCGGATTTGAATACTTTTTATATCTTTATCTCTTTCCATAGTTATAAAATAATATTGCTTTCACCTTTCTCGATATACCCATATTCGGGATTATAACAACCTGTTTCACCATCCAAATACTCAATCGTTCCAGTCGGATTTCTTGTAAATACCTGGATTATCCTTTCCATGAATTCCGCTTTAATAATTGAATATTCTCTTTGCCTTATGAAAGGATCTTTTATATCTGTTATTTCATTGTATCTGTTCCATAATTCATAATCTTCATGACAGGTTGAAATATAATAAGATTGCTGGAGACCTGTCTCTTCTATTAAGTGAAATTCATTTTCTAACTCTTCAAAACGCCATTCCTTTAAATAATCATCTACCTTATCAGCGCTCGTTCTCTGATAAACCAACTCATAATATTGCTGCCCTAATGGGTGGATTTCTTTTTCCTCAATAATCTTTTTATCTTTCAACAAATCTTTTGTGGCATCAATCAGCACACTGTCATAAACCTTTTTCCATAATGCCATTCCCTTATCATCAACAAAGTTCCACAACCTGACGATTCCAGGTCCCCGGGTGTTTCCCCCATGCCGATTACATCTCCCGGCTGATTGGATAATACTATCAAGAGGAGCCATATCACGGTCTATTGTGTCAACGCTGATATCCACTCCCGCTTCAATCAACTGAGTGGTCACAATAATGACGGGTTCTCCCGCCTTTAGTCTTATATTAATATCATTAATTCTGTTTTTCCTGTCTCTTGGGGTTAAAAAGGTGCTTAGTGCATAAAGTGGATTTCGTATCCCAGTTTCCTTTAATTCTTGGTACACTTTTGTAACGGTCTTTTTCCTATTTAATACCACCATTCGGCTTATATCAGGACGTTCATTTATTTCTGCAATTAATTGCTTAACATATTCAGACAATGGATATTCATCTTGGCTCATATTTTGAATACTAAAGCGGGATAATTGTTTAAAGTATTCATCTTTTCCCTCAACCAGTTCGAGAGACATATTACCAGTAAACAATAATGGCTGAGTCGCTGTCATCAGGATAAATCGGGTCCCTAAAACATTGCTGATGGATTTCATTGCCTCCCTGACAGGTTCCCAATAACGATAGGGTATCGCCTGCACCTCATCCAGAACGACTACAGAGTCTTTTAACGAAATAAACCGTTTCAATTCTCTGTTTTTTCCGGTAAATATGCCATATAGGAGCTGATAGAAGGTTGTAACAACGATTGTAGATTGCCAGGACTCAATAAATAAACCAGAGGAGTCTGCCAATAACTCAGAATCTGCTGTTTCATATACAGGACTGCCTAAATGATGATGTTTTAACAACAAATTCGATTCATTACTATTTAATCCCGCACAATTTAATACTTTTTTATAAACCTCATAATTTTGGTCCACTATGGAAGTGAATGGAAGGCAATAAATCAAACTCAAAGGCCTGATTTTATTTTTGGATAGATTAGCCATTAGTTGCAGGACAGCATTCAAGACAGCCAAAGTCTTCCCCGAACCGGTTGGTGCTGTTACTGTAAAGAAATATTGTTCTTTATTATTTATCAGAGTTTCTTGAATTCCGGACAGTAATTGGTTACGTAACCTATTGATAGGATTATCCTGGGATTCACACTTATCTTGAATATACTTTTTTGCGCTATCCTCAGGTAAGTTGATCCTGTAGTTACGAATAGCTCCACTGGCCGAATGAATTTTATCGCATTGAATCAAACTGCTGAATAAAGCAATAAACTGAAAGGTTTGATCTAAATTATTAAAATACTTATTTCGAATCCTTAATGGCCTTATAGATAAAAAGCTCTCAATAATTTCTTGGGGTGTAATTTTAATATTTCCAAATCCCTTTTTCCAAGGCACATCCAGCCCTTTTAACCATAATTCAATCCCTTGCAGGTCCATTGACTCAAATTGAGTTTGAAGGTGACTACGTTCTATAGGATCCCTTAGTTTTTCCTTTTCGATTGTTAGAACATCACTCCAAGTGTGTTCAAGGTTTTTATGATGATGTAAAATGGCTAAAAATACCAGTATAGAAAAATAGGATTGTATTTCTGCATCAAGAGGATTATCGGAAAACTCAACACTGCGGGTGAGATAATACCCTAATAAGGCCGAGGATAAGGAATGTTGCTTTAATTGATGATTGTCTGAATAATTTCCAGATAGATATTCCTGGAAATACCTGCTGGCTTTGCCTAAGTCATGAAACAAACCCGCCCAATAAGCTGCCTGGGTAAGGGGTACAGTCTTTTTATCCCATAATAACCATACCCCATTTGCAACCGATTCTAAATGGTTTACAAGTTTATCATCAGGTGTATGAGCCAGACATTCAAAAAAAGAATATGTTTTCTTCATTTATCTTATATGCAGTTTTTGTTTTAACTTGAATAGGTTTGGCATCTTCGGCACATAATACTTCCGTATATTGTTTCACTTCTCTTCCGGGAGCCATTTGGCCAGGAACCCTAATCCTTCCATACCTTCTCCCAATTTCATAATTAATCTGGTGGTCCTGGGGATAGGGGATCACACTGGATATCTCATAGATATCCTCAGATAAGGATTCAACATCATAAAAACCAACGGGTTCTACTTGGGAGATGCATTGAGCTAAACCAAGAGATGGAGTAAATACCGTCACCCCGGTTTCAAAATATCTTTCTAAATCTTTTCTGAATTCATCATTTAGATTCGACAAATAAATCCTATATTTAGGGTTTTTCAGAAATTCATAGGGAATCTGAATTCGAGGAGCATCTCCTGTTAATCGGAACAGTTTGTTTCCCTTCGTGTTTATCAGGTTGATTCCAGTTCTATATTTCTTCACAGGATTAACAATTGATATCGCTATCTTACAAGTATTCCACCCTGTTTTAGATAAATATTCTTCTTTACTATAGCCACAGATTGCCCCTGCCAGCCCCAGAATCGTAGGAGGCGGTGGAAATGGATAGGTTACAGGAGACATTGGGGCATAAGGTTTCCGGAAATGCCCATAAGGTCCCCAGACATCTATTACAGCAGCTTTCATATGGATTATCCTATGACTAACTTCTGAGGAGTTATTCCTGAATTTTTAATAAGTTCAACCAGAGACCCATCTTTTCCATTGAATGTGAATTTCACTCTAGGATCCTGAAAGATTTCTATCTTATTGACAGAATTTACAGCACCCTGAATAGCCCCAATAAGTCCATCAGCATTAATCTTATAATCATGGGTTGACCGAATCTGAATATCCTCTTTTTCAGATTCCAGGCTTATCCTGCCGGCTAAATCCCCAATTCGATATCCATTTTTATATACTATCCGCATCAGGGCTAGGGGTTGATGCCCCATTTTTGAACGAGAAATTAAATTTTCAGTTCCTTTCCACAATCCTTCATACAGAAGAGGGATATCGGATTCATTGAGACCCGATGTCTCTGCCGCATTCTCATTGATAACCCCATACACCCCAATACAGGCATAAGGGAGAAGATGATCTTCTCTGAATGATTTCTGTGTGGCTTGCCCCTGAGAAGCAAAAGCTGCTGTTCCTTGGATAAATATGGGAGATACCTTATGCAAGGATCTGTTGAATCCATTAAATTGCACTGGACCAGTAATTTGGACTGATGATTTTTTTACATTTTTTCCATTACCGTATTCAACTGGGAGTGTACATCCAAAAAGACGAATATCAATACATTGGCTGCTGATACTCTTTTCCAGTTTTTCAACAATTTGGGCTATATTATCGGTTTCTGATAAATTTGCATTATCAAAATAATCTTTACATCGGCCTTTACCGTCTTTTAAATATCCACCCTCATCAAAGGTATCTCTAACCAGAATCTCCAGCTTTTTCACATTATATAAATAATCTCTAATAGTTCTTTTAATGCGAACATCCGTGACAGTAGCGACTCCCGTTTCAGGGTCAAGCCGGGGTTTATTTTCATCCAAAGGGTCTCCATTAGGATTACAATCTTTTATTTCATAGAGGAAAAGCAGTTCTTCACGATTTTGAATACTCATATTATTTCTCCTATTTATAGTTTTTTAATTACTTTCTACATTGTTTACTTGATAATCCAAACTAATACCTAAGGTGAAAGCCAATGTGGTTTCACTATCACTAATCTTCCATTGATTTCCACATTCAATCCATTTTTGCGCCAGCATGGAATCAATTTCCTTGACCAAACCAAAAGCATCATATTGTTGGATTTTATTACGGGCTTCTGGATAAAGGCTTTCCAACCTTTTTTTATCGATTTTTAACCCCCTAAGTTTTTTGAAAAAGGGTGAACTGCTGAGTTTAGATTTCTGGGCATATAAAACCTTGGAAATATAACACCCTGTTAAAAAAGCGACTATTTTTTCATTACAATCAAAATAGTCCTTATGATTATTCAGGAATTGCATATAATTGTTATCCCCACTTTGGAACATCTCATCTTTCATATTACAACCGTCCTCCTTCTTGATAATTCCTAATTGGTACATGAATAACCAGGATGCCAAAGCATCTCTGGATGTGAACCCTAGTAATTCAGGGTTTTGTTTTGACTGATACATAAGTCCAGTAGCTAAATCATTGACGAAACAATCATAGGAAATTGGTTCACCTGTAAAAACAGCTTCAATATACTTCATGAATTTTTTCTGGCTAACATGTAAATCATTTCCCGCAAATTGTTTTATGGTTTTGAAAGTAAAAGAAAATCCACCTTTTTTGGTTTTGATTTGTAAATAAGGGTTTTTTTCAATATCATGCTTAACTTTATAAATAGTATGTATTCGGGAAGGAAGCACCTCGGGAATTTCAGCCAGGATTCGCCATGATGAATTGGATTCCTCATAAAATACCATCGTCATGGATACATTATCATTACCCTGGCTGGCATCAGCCAATTCCTCTAATATTTCATTTTCATCTCCAGTTATATTTCTAATATTTTCTGTTTCAAGAGAATTCGTCTGTCTGTTTCCCATGATTTCAAGAATTATTTTAGAAAAAGATTCATCATTGATTTGAATTTCTGGGATGACCCAATAGGAATTACCGCAAAGATTGAAACTTAAATTGTCTTCCACATAGTTTTTGGCAGATGAGACAGCCGTTAAACATTCTTCACATACCGGGAAATTCTGAGCAGGGGTTTTATCATAAGAAAAACCTCCGGTTATCATACCCGGCTTGTCCAAGTTGTAACACTTCAATAATGAGAAGTTTCCATAGACTTTTCTTCCAGTAGTACCACATATTGAACAAGTTTTTTCATGACTGATGGCTGAATATTTATCCGCTTTACCATATTGTTCAATTAATGTTTTTTGAATCATTCTTTCTTGGATATCTGGGAATTCATAAAGAGGGGTTATTTTATTCTCATGATAAAATGCAACAAATAGATACCCTCTCGAATCGACATTAATATCCAATTCTTTTATCTTTGCTTCTAATTCTGCGGTTATTGTTTCTTCTACATAATTATTATTAATTAATTCAAGAGAAGGTTTTATATGGGGAAGGTTTTGCGACAAATCAGCTACAGCTCTTTTTAATTTACCTACTGTGGAATAGGGTTTACCGCTAAGACATTGAACCGCTGTCACAGCATAACCATTCGCCCCTGAGGCCTCTCGGTAAACAACATTTCCAGATCCTTCGACAGTCCTTAACCCTAAATATTGGCCAGTATCGGGGGAAAAACAAATTGCGATTCCGTGGACATAACTTGATGGCAGACCCTGATTAAGCCTCTCAAGTAAAGTTTTGGGATGGTCTTTTTCAATTAGTTGGTTTAAATGCATTAGTTTTGTAAACATAGAATTCCTTAATGTTAAGACATATTTCTTTAAATATTACGTATACACAAAACTATTATCAATGACATATTCCATCTTCTTGATAAATAAGTCAATTATTATATTTATTTTTATCATCCAGACACGACAGATGAGGTCGTATCAATTTATTCAATTAGCAAGTTAGAATGTCAAAAGTCAGTACAGGCCATCAGGAAGTCCGGAAAGAGTCAATATTATGAGTCCCCCAGGGAATCAAGATAAAATCAGCAGGATGGTATCCTGCCACTACTGGAAGGAAGGGTCTGTCAAAAAGGAGGGGGAAAGAGGGGCGTTCCAGTTCTATCTGTCTATAGGAAAATGCATAAAAGCTCAACACCACCCCCCAGCCCCCTCCTCATCTGAGGATGGGGAAAAACAAAAACTGCAGGGGAGTCCCCTGCCACTACTGAAGGACAGGGTCTGTCAAAAGCCACCATAATTTATTTCGACAGCTGTCAAAAGGGAGAAGGGAGGGGGGGATTTCAAGCCCTCCCCGCCTTATCTTCAAGGAGAGGAAAGAGAGGGGGCGCATTTCCAGTCTTATCCTGTCTATGGGAAAATTCATAAAAGATCAACACCACCGGAGGGGGAATACTTAAAAACAGCAGGATGATATCCTGCCACTACTGAAAAGAAGGGGCTACCAAAGATCCCCCTATTTCCTTTTTGACAGCTGTCAAAAAAGATGAGGGAGGGGGTGTGCATTTCCAGTCTTATCCTGTCTATGGGAAAATTCATAAGAGCTCAACACCACCCCCCAACCCCCTCCTCATCTGAGGCGGGGGAATAACAAAAACTGCAGGGGAGTCCCCTGCCACTACTTAGACCTAGACTACCCTGGCCCTTTTTTGACAGCTGTCAAAATGGATGAGGGAGGGGTGTGTATTTTCAGTCTGATCCTGTCTATGGGAAAATTCATAAGAGCTCAACACCACCCCCCAACCCCCTCCTCATCTGAGGCGGGGGAAAAACCAGAACTGCAGGGGAGTCCCCTGCCACTACTTAGACCTAGACTACCCTGGCCCCTTTTGACTGGTGTCAAAAAGGAGAAATGAGGGAGGGCATTTCCAGTCTTATCCTGTCTATAGGAAAACACATAAAAGCTCAACACCACCCCCCAACCCCCTCCTCATCTGAGGATGGGGAAAAACAAAAACTGCAGGGGAGTCCCCTGCCACGACTGAAAAGTAAGGGCTGTCAAAGGACACGCATTTCCTTTTTGACAGCTGTCAAAAGGAAGAAGAGAGGAGTCAGGGATATTCCCTTATTGGAAGAGAGGATGTAATAATTTATACCAAACTAATAATTATTAAACAGGATACCCATTTCAATGAGACCTATGATTAAATCCGTTCCCTTACCCGGTTTTTCCCTAATGAACCAATATTCCCAAAGAATTGATTATCTTGATTGTTACCAGGTGGAAATCAGGACTCAGGAAGATTTGAGTGTGGACCAGATTGCTACCCGGTTTTTCACCTATTCTCCCGGATGGGTGAGAGGATTATTAAGGTTCAGGAACCTTCTGATGAAACCTTTTGGGGTAAAAGGGGGAGATTTACAGAATCAACAGGCTCCCCTTTCCCCTTATAAACCCGGGGATAAAGCTGTGATTTTTACTGTTATTTCCAGGAATGAGGAAGAAATTGTCACCGGAGAACCTGATAAACATCTGGATTTCTGGACATCCATCCGATGGGAAAAACCTTCAGGTATGGGTAAACCTGGATATGTCTATTCTTCTACCCTGGTTCATTATAATAATCCCTGGGGTAAATTATATTTTTTCCCGGTAAAACCTTTCCATCAGTTGATTGTTAGAACGTTAATGAAAAAGCTGGCCAGGGATCTGAGTTCCGGGAAAGATTGATTTTTTTTGACAGCTGTCAAAAAAGTGAAGAATCAGGAAGAGGTCTGGAGGAACCTTATCAAGATAAAATTCCTCCAGAATAGGTATTAAGGTTTCCACTCATAGGCATCCGGATGTTTCTGGGAACGCCAGATATTACCAAAGCTTACTGTCCCATTGGTGGGGTCATATTCCATGACATGCCGCCAATCCATCACTCGGGGCCGAGTATTCCAATACTCGGCATCCGGCCCGATGGAACACATCCGCCACTGGCCATAAGCATTCTGGTAAGTAGCTGAATAGACATCCCAAATCAGGTTATGGTACGTATAAATCTGCTGGTCGGGATCGGTGCCTGGCTGTTTAAAGGGGTCAACCGGCCTGGCTGAGGATAAATAGGCAATCGGAGTGCTGACCGAAATGGGAATAATTCCGGAAGGTTCAGGATTCTCTGTGGTCAGTGGGTAATAATTATTATCAACATAATAAGACTCTAATGCAGTCGCCACCGTTCTTAATTCACCCCTGGCCCGAGAGACTTTTGCCCGGACCTGGGCCGCCAGAAAATTGGGAATCGCAATCGCTGCCAGAATCGCAATGATTGCCACAACAATCAATAATTCAATCAAGGTAAAACCATGTTTAGATCTACGCATAAACTTATCTCACCCCCTTTTGTTAAAACATTATCCCAAGGTTCATAAGTTCAGGGTCTGAAACAATCCTCATATTATTCTTTAAAGCCTTCCCCCTGTCAATAAAAATAAATTTCTGAGCCTCATCCCGCCAGTCAGTACCGTCTAAGCTTTGATTGACACCTTCCCTCCTTTCCCCTGATTCAGAATCAGTTCTGGAAGAAGACCCAGGCGGATGGTATCAGGCTGGGTTCAATTCCCTAAATCATTTAATTCAAAAATGAAGGAGAAAGAGGATGAAAAAGGATAGGAGTCAAATGAATCAAGGGACTGTAAAAGTCCAGATTCCCTGGGAGAAAGCCCTCCTCAGGATGGAATCTGATATGAAGGAAGGATTACTCAGAAATGGATATTCAGATTCCTATGCGGCCAGCCTGTCCCGATGGATTCGTAAATCGGGAGGGAATTTGTTTTCCACCCATTTTGCCTTGAAGGGGATAATCACCCTGAATCAATATCCCCTGGGGTCGATGGGCGCATCCGGAAAATTCGATTGGCCGGATGCCGGTCTCCTGGTCTATGTCCGGCAGACCGGGAAACGTTCTGCATATACTCGAAAATGGGTCCGTCCGAAAGACCCTAAAACTCCCTCCCAGTTATTGCAACGGGAAAGGTTGAAACAGGCTGACTCAGCCTGGCATCAGGAAACCCCGGAACTCAGGCAGGCCTGGAACCAGGCCGCCACAGGCAAATCTCCCTTGATTGGGTACACCTATTATATTAAGTCATGGTTCAGTTCCCTTAAATCAACCGGGAGTCCCCCTTCTTCGGGGTTATCACCCCAGGAATAGGCAACTCAATACATAAATATAACCCAATAGAATCAATGATTTACAAAATAATTTAATTATTTTTGAAAATTTTGTAAGAAATGTTTCGATGGACCCGTCTATATATATGGAAACCGAAAGATAAGAGATCGGGTTCCAAGAATCAAAAGCAACATCAGGAGGTCCATAATGGACAAGGAACAAAAAATCCGGGAAGTGATTGAAGAAATTAATCAGATGATCGAGGTTAATAATGATTTTGCCGTCAGCATGATAGCCAGGCATTGGAGGCTCTGGAAACAGGCCTTAACCCAGAATAATAAACCAGAGTATATTGGTGATGTCCTCAATTTGCTGGGTTATATCTCTGATTCCAAATCCTTTCCAATTTTTATTCCTGAATTGGAGAAATATCTGGACCATCCCAATGAAAAGTTTAGAACCTATGCCATTCAGGCATTAGGGGGAGGACAATTCCCTCAGATTTTGCCGAAACTGGCCCGAATGGTTCGAACGGATGAGAGAAATCGATGCCTTCTTTGTTATTGCCTGACCAATTTCCCTGAAAATCAGGGGGAACTGATTATTAGGACTCTCACCTGGGTCATTCGGGAAAAGACCTCAGCCGACCAGTTCCATGCCCTGCAATCCCTCTCTTACTGGGAGGGGCCGGAAGTGGTTGCCACCTTGAAATGGGCCGCTGTAAATGGCTCCAGTGAAGGTAATCGGCGAAAAGCCAGGGAATTTTGGGGACTTTATGGGGAAACCCTTCCTCTTTCTCCCGGAGTTTCCCAGGAAACCCGGCTGGCAATGGCCGTATAAAAATACTCAACTGCGACTAATCAATCAGCAATAAAACAGGGATCCTTTGGCCCTTGGCCGGAATTTCATCCTCGGAAGATGAAATCCCCGGCCTCTTTTTTTTATAAGGTTTCCCCACCCGTTTTCCAGTCAAAAGAAATGGGGGGCGAAGTTTTGACAGCTGTCAAAAAGGAGGGGGTGTATTTCCAGTCTTATTCTGTCTATTGGAAAATACATAAAAGCTCAACACCACCCCCACTGCCCCCTCCTCATCTGAGGCGGGGGAAATACTTAAAAACAGCAGGATGGTATCCTGCCACTACTGAAAAAGCAGGGTCTGCCAAAGATCCCCCTCTTCCCTTTTGACAGCTGTCAAAAAGGAAGAAATAAGGGGGGACATTTCCAGTCTTATTCTGTTTATTGAAAAATACATAAAAGCTCAACACCACCCCCCAACCCCCTCCTCATCTGAGGAGGGGGAAAAACTTAAAACAGCAGGGGGGTCCCCTGCCACGACTGAACTCTAGACCCCATATCCCCCACATATATCTGTCAAATCATGCTTTCATCGATTGGGTTTCTTCTCTATTCTTGACAGCCTCCCACAGATATGAAACGATGATTTATTATGATTACACTTAAAGGTTATCTCATTCAATTTATTATTCTTCTGTTACTGGTAGGGGGTATTGCCTCAACCAGTGAACCTGTATCAGCCGAAAAAAATGGCTGGAATTATCTCACCGGTCAGGATGATACCGCCGCCGAAACTGCTTTCCAATCAGCCCAATCTAAGGGATACGACAATCTGATAGGAGAAGCTATCCTGCAACTCAAAAAAGGCCAGCATGGCAAAGCCATGGTATATTTCCGGCAGGCCCTGGAATATCAGCCCGAAAACCCTGCTAATGAAGCCTTGTTCTGCCTGTTTTCGGAATTCAAATATTCCACCCCGGAAAGTAGGTCCAGCCTCCCAACCTTAGAGAAGATTTTAACTTCTTATAAAAAGAATCTGCCAGAATCGGCTTATTTGAAAACCCGGCTTTCGGAAGAACTTCAGGAACTCTACCTGGCCCGGGGAGAAACAGCCAAAGCCAAAACCCTCCAGGGGAACATGGGTTACCTGACGGACTGGGATTTCATCCTGGGCCCCTTTGGCAAATATGGGTCCGCTGATTTAAGGGAAAGGTTTTACCCTGAAGAGGATATGAATCAATCCCAATATCAGGGCTGGGGAAGAAAAGTTGCCCGGTCCCCGGTGGGAGAGGCTTTCCCGGAGGGAAGAATGGATCCTGATTCCTGGATTTACCCGACTCGGGGGACTCTTTATCTGGCCGGAAGAATCCAACTCCCGGAATCCAACCAGGGATGGATGGGGATTAAAAGCAACAACCCTCTCAGAGTCTGGGTCAATGGAAAAACGACTATCCTCAGAGACCTTTCAAATTTGGCTCCCTCAGATTATACCTGGAGCCCGATACATCTTAATAAAGGTGTCAATTATATCGTCCTGAAAATTGCTGACAGCCGAGGGGACCGGTCTTTTAAACTGCAATTATTGAACAATCAGGGAATCCCCCTCAAATTCACTTCACTGAAAGCCTCGGATAAGGATATCAATAAAGTGGCTTATCCCTCTATGGATGCTGTCCAATCCGCCACTCAACAAGAGATTCCTCCTTTCAGTTTTGAATCCAAAGAATCCCCCCAGCTGCCGGGAAAACTCCTGCAGGGGTTTTATGCCAAATATTATGGATGGAGCCGGCAGGCCGAATCAATTTTCCTGGATTTAGAAAACCAATATCCCCAATGGGGCTATCTGAAACTACACCGGGGTGAACTCTATTTCCGGGAAGTCTCCCGGCAACCGATGTCCTCAGCCCGATATTCCAATCAGGCCCGGGAACTCTTTGATACCGCCCTATCCATGGATTCCAGCCTGCCCGGAGCCAGCCTGGGTTTGGGCTGGAGTTACCTTTTCCAGAAACAATATGATACCGCGCTGGAATATGCCGCCCACCTGGAGTCCCAGGCTCCTGCGACTTTTTTAGCCCCGGCTTTGAAAGGGGAAATCTATAAACTGAAAAGCTGGAATCAGGAAGCCGAAAAGGCTTTCAGCCTGGCGACTTCCAGAAACCCTGCCTATCGGCAAGCTTACCAGATGCTGGCGGATATCAAATCCAATGCAGGCCTGGAACCCGAAGCCGAAAGATTATATGCCGAATCCCGGCAACTCGACAAATCCGACCGTAAATCCATGGATGATTTAAGGAGATGCCTCGATAACCAGGGCAAACATCCCCAAGCGGCCAAATTATTAGCCGCTTATCTGGAGGGATTACCCCTTTCTTTCCTGGATAAAATCATTCAGGGAGATTATGCCCTCAAGGAAGGGAACCCAACCCAAGCGGGGAATTATTTTGAGGCGGCAGTCAAACTGAATCCCAGCCAACCCCTGGGATATGAGAAGCTGGCTGATATTGCCCTGCTGGAGGTGAATACCACTCTGGCCCTCCAATATCTGGAAAAAGCATCCAGCCTTGCCCCGGACAGGGATGACCTGTATGAAAGAATCCATCGGCTTAATTTAGCCCCGCCTTTTTACCAGGAATTTGATATACCCCTGGAATCAGTCGATACCACCGGATATGATACGGCTCAATATCCCCGAGCCGCCGTTATTTATCTGCTGGACTTGATGGTTACCCAATATAATCAGGATGGCAGTTCCCTGAATATGATTCATCAGGCCGTTAAAATCATGAATAAAGAAGGCCGGGGGAAATTTGAGGAAATCAGCATCCCTCCCGGCGCCAGACTGATTTTCGCCAGGACTTTAGGCAAAGACGGCAAGACCTATTACCCCACCCAGGTGACTCAGACCGGAGCCGGAAAGACCCTTTCCATGTATGCGGTGGAAGAAGACGCGGTGCTGGATTATTGTTATACCTTTACTGATAATGCCGGCAGCCGTCCGGGTAATAATTACAATTATGGAATCTATTACTTCCAGGAGAAAGAAGACCCGATGGCCCTTTCCAGGGTAACCTATCTCCTTCCCCAGGGACTGGATTTTAAATACCGGGTTTATCCGGATGATTTCCAAGGAACCCTCAAGGACTGGGCCTCCCATCCCGGCTGGAAAACCTATCAATGGGAAAAGAAGGCCAGTCCCGGAATCAAAGAAGAGCCTCTGATGCCGGAACTGAAAGAGGTAGCAGCCAATGTATTGGTCTCCACTTATCCTGACTGGAAAGCTGAGTATCTTCCTGCCCTGGAAGAATACAGGGTCAAAACAGATGCCGGTTACTGGCTGAATGCCAAAGCCCTGGAACTGTCTCAGGGACTATCCACTGAGAATGAGAAAATTCAGGCGGTCTATCAGTTTGTTACCCGGAAAATCGTATCCGGCAGAGGCACCGGGGGAACCGTAACCGATACCTTATTAATGGGGGTGGGTTCGGTCCAAGATAAGACCCTTTTGGCAAAAGCCTTGCTGGACCTCATGAAAGTTAAGAATGAATTATTGCTGGTTGCCACCGGGGAACAGCTTCCCAATGAAGCAGGAATCCCCCTTCCGGGGCTTTTCAGCCGATACCTGATTTACCTGCCCACTCACCCCGAAGGCATTGAATATCTGGATTTAGGGTCCCAATACCGAAAGGCGGGACTTCTCAGTGAAAACCTGCAGGGAAAAGAAGCTATCCAGCTGACCGGGAATCCGGGCCGATTCATGGTCCTGCCTGACCTCAAAGATACTCAGCCGAATAATGAACATCGGCTCAGCCTGGACATTCAACCGGATGGGAAATGCCAGATTGAAGGTGAAATCCTATATCAGGGAGAGATGTCAACTTATCTTCGGGATATCTGCCAGGACCCTAATAAGAAAAAACGGATTATGGATGAAGAAGTGAACCGGTTATTCCCGGGACTCTCGGTGGATACGATCGGGTGGATCGATATGGATGAACCGGGACAGCCACTGGGGTTATCATTCCGGGGGTCTTCAGAAACCTTGCTGACCGCTACCCCGGAAGGATATGTCTTTAATCCGGTAGACAATAAACTTTACCTGGGAAGATATGTCTCAGGAGCCCAACGGGTCTATCCCATGGTGATAAAAGATTCCATTGTCCATAATGATTTTGAACTTAACATCAAAATCCCTGAAGGATGGAAACTGGCCCGTATCCCTGATACCTTAACGGATTTCTCACCTTTCGGGAGTTATCAGCTGCAATGGGATTCACCTGAAACCGGCCAATGGCGGGTCCGCCGTTCTGCCCTGATCCCTGAACTGAAAATCGAAGTGAAAGATTTTCCCGCTTTCAGGGATTTCTGCCAGAAAATCGATGCGGTGGAAAAACAACCCTTCGCCCTGGTGAAAGAAGGATTCAGTGGACAAAAAGAAATGAAACCCAAAGAATCCTCAAAAGATAAGAAAAAATCCAAACGGTAAGAAAAGGATTATCGGCAGTGCCTGAAACCCTTGAGCCATCGGGCCAAATGATAGGTATCCCTGAACATTCTGGCCCATCCGATTTTTCGGGCAGTGGAGACCAGGGCTACCATCATTCCCTGGTCGGAGGGAACCCCATAGGCTGTATGCAGACGCCAGGCAACATAAGGAGCTGATTTCCAGAAGGCAATCCGATCCAGGCCAAGGCTTTTTAATAGTGATAGAATCATATAGATATTTTACATCATTATGGCTAACCCACTCATATCAGTTAATGGACTGACCAAATCATTCAAGACTTTCGAACGCCGGGAAGGGGTTTTAGGGGCTTTCTATAACCTCTTTAAACGGGAATACCGGGAAGTCATGGCCGTCAATAAAATCTCCTTCCAAATCGAGGAAGGGGAATTTATCGGCTATATCGGGCCTAACGGCGCCGGTAAATCCACAACCATTAAAATGCTTACGGGGATTTTGGCTCCCACCTCGGGAGATATCAAAGTAGCCGGGCTGATTCCCTGGAAGCAACGCAGCCGGTATGTAACTCAAATCGGGGTCGTTTTCGGGCAAAGGACCCAGCTCTGGTGGGATATTGCGGTCATTGAATCCTTCAAGCTGCTGGCTAAAATCTATGAAATCCCAGAAGCTGTTTTCAAACAAAGACTGAATCGGTACAGCGAGATATTAGAGTTGGACGAATTCCTCCATATCCCGGTCAGAAAACTCAGCCTGGGCCAGAGGATGCGCTGTGATTTAACCGCCTCATTGTTGCATCAGCCTAAAATCCTTTTTCTGGATGAACCGTCCATCGGATTGGATGTCCTGGCTAAATCCAGAATCCGGGAATTCCTCAAATATCTCAACGAGACTTCCCATACGACCATTCTGTTGACCACCCATGACCTGGATGAAATAGAAAAACTCTGTCCCCGGATTATCCTGATTGACCATGGGAAGAAAATGTATGATGGAAAATTGGAATCCCTGATGGACCGCTGCGTCCTGACCCAGAAAATTGTCATGGACTACAAAACACCGACAGATTTTGTCCTGACCCCGGAACTGATTGAAAAAGGGTTATCCCAGTATCAGTCCCTGAACCCTTACCAGGGAGAAGTGCTTTTTAACCGGAATCAGCTAAGCGCATCGGATGCTATGTCCATTTTATTCAAACAGTTTCCTATCCGGGATGTGGAGGTCCAGGAGACCTCGATCGAAGATGTGATTCGGGATATCTATGAAGGAAAACTGCAATTGCCGGGATTGGAGAAATAACCTTCCATGGTCCGCAGAGCTGTAAAATACGCTGAATATCTCAGGATATCCTTTCTGACCATGCTGGCCTACCGGGCCCGGTATTTTGTCGGTATCTCCACCTACCTGATTTATATCTCCGTGAATTATTTTATCTGGAAAGCTATCTTTGAAAACAGCCCCCAAATCGGCACCTATACCTTCCCCCAGATGATGAGCTATATCACCATTGGCTGGATATCCAGAAGTTTTTACTATAACCGGATGGAGACGGAGATAGCTCAGAGAGTGGTGAAAGGAGACCTGGCGCTGGATTTGCTAAAACCGGTCAATTTCCAGTGGATGCAATATTCCAGGACTCTGGGGGAGGCAATCTTCAGATTATTCCTATTCACCCTGCCGACCTATCTGGTGGCGCTCATTTTTTATCCCGTTCCCCTGCCCCATCATCTTTCGACCTTTATATTCTTCATGGCCGCCACTTTTAATGCTTTCATGATATTCACCACCTTGAATTACCTGATTGGTATGTTTGCCATTCCCCTGCAAAATATTGAAGGGTTATCCTATGCCAAATCCAATCTTATGCTTTTTTTCAGCGGGCTGCTGATTCCCTTTGATTTCCTTCCGGGGATCTTTAAGAACATCATGATGATTCTCCCTTTTGGAGGAATCTCTTATATTCCCCTGCAGATCTACCTGGAAAAATTATCCACCTCGGAGATACTGTTCAATTTATCCCATCAGATCATCTGGGTGATTGTCCTGCATTACCTGGGCCAGATGGCTTTTCGATATTTCACTCGAAAGCTGATTATCCAGGGAGGTTAACTATGCTGAGAAGAATCCTGTTTTACCTGAAAATCGGTTTATACCAGCAGGGACAATGCCTGAAAGCCCGAATGGCCTACCAGGAAGATTTCTGGATTGGGCTGGCCGCCAATTTCCTCCTGCATTTTGTGAACCTGGCCTTCCTGACCCTGATATTCGAGAAAATCCCGCTTCTGCATGGATGGAGTAAATATGAAATCTTTTTTGTGTATGGGATGTCTATTATGCCCTATGCCATTTTCCATGGATTATTTTCCAATATCTATTACCTTTCCAACAGTTTCATCATCGAAGGGAATCTGGACCGGGTCTTATTGAGGCCTGTTAATGGTCTATTTCAAATCTATACAGAAAAAGTCGAATTGGAAGATTTAGGGGATCTAGCCCTGGGAATCGGCATTCTGGTATATGCCTCCATGAAACTGAGTCTGCAGTGGGGATGGGATGATTATCTGGTGATTATTTTCCTGGTGTTATGCGCGGTCGGGATACTGCTGGGAGTCTTTACCACTCTTGCCTGCCTGAGTTTCTGGTTCCTGGACCGGGCGGGCCTGATCCCCCCCATCTATAATATGATGCAGTTTGGGAGATACCCGGTAACCATTTACAATCCGGTGATTCGTTTCATCTTATCCTGGGTCATCCCCTTTGCCTTCATCGGGTTTTATCCTTCCACCTGGTTTTTGAGGCAGCAGGAATTCTGGCATTTTATCTGGATCACACCAGTAGTGGCATTCTGCTGCCTGGGAGTGGGGTTTACCGTCTGGCAGCTAGGTTTGAAACGATATGAAAGCACCGGCTCTTGATCATATAGGACGGACGAGTTAATCAAAAATCAGAATCCCAGTCCCACCCTGACCCGATGGATTCCTTCTTTGAGGGAGATATGCGGTGTCCCGATTTCTTCTTTCATCCGAGTCAAATCCGCCAGGTGGGAAAGCCGTGTCGCCTCATCGGTTTTAAATTTCGGTTCCATACCCAGTTCTTCCCCAATCATCCGGGCCATCTGGCTCCAGGTAATCTCCTCCAACCCGGCGATATTATAAACAGGCGGATCAATATCGGCCCGATTAACGGATTCGATGGTCAGCCTCGCCAAATCTTCAATATGAATAGGTTGATACCGGTCTTCTTGAGCCGCGCTGATGGAAATTTCTTCTCCGTGATGGATTGATTTTATCATTCGGGTGATACGCCCCTGCTCAATGCCATAAGGCCAGTAATATCTTAAGATGACTCCTGGAATCCGGTATTTTCGGCTCATATAAGTCCCCAGATATTCCATGCCCAGTTTGGAAGTGCAATACCAACCCTGGGGTCCCGGGGCATCTGACTCACTGGCATATTCGGTCGAAGCCCGATAAACGCCTCCTGTTGAAGCAAGAATCACCAGTCCTGATTCATTACATTGTTCCATCAATTTCCCGGTGAAATAGGCATTGGCATTCTGAGTCCGGATAGGGTCCACATCGGCATCATATAAAATCACCAGCTGATGGAAAATCACATCAAAATCTTTAGGGAGGTCAAAAATAGATTCCCGGATAACATCTTTTTGAATGATTTTCACTCCCTGGGATTCCAGTTTATTTTTAATTTCAGGAACTCGAAATCCAGCCAATCCCCAGACTTCATTATTAGCAGTCAGTTGACGGCATAATTCTGACCCTACCAGGCCACTGGCGCCTGTAATCAGGATTTTCTTATTATTCAGTTCCATTATGCATACCCACCTTGAGGGAAGATTCTTTGGTTTAAACAGGATCTCAAGCCAACGGAGAGCCCCGCTTATAAACAAGATATCACAAGAATTTGGAACTATATTAAAATTCACTCAACAGGCTAAGGAGTGAATGGAATATCCCCACGTTCATAGAATACCCAAACTTTCATCCGTATCCTCCTAAAACCTTAGGATACCATAAAGGGAGAGAAAATAATTAGAGAGCTCGAATCGGAAGGACCACTACTTGGATGCCACTGTAAAGAAGACGGCTCTGGATGGTCAAGGCCGCCTGGTTATGGAGAAGCCGATTAATAAAGTTTTCTTCTTTGAAAATCAGTTTTCCGGCATAGATGATAGAGTTGGGATATTCAGCCACTGTTTCCCGGCAAATCTTTTCAATCTCATCCATGACATCCACCCCGATGGTGTAATGGTATTCGGAATAGTACCCCAGCCGGGAGGCTAAATCCACATATTTCTTAAGATTGGAAACTGTATTTTCCGTAAGGTTCTCGACTTCCCGAACCCCTTTGAATTTACTGGTATCAATGACACCCACCGAGATAAACACAATATTCTTGTAATGTTTTCCGAATGCCTTGATGATAGCCAGAAGAGAATGGATACCCAACCCGTTATATCCGGAAACCAACAATACTGCTGTGGGAGCTTTGGCATCTTTCAAAGGAGAACTGGAAGCGGCCGGAGGCAGGGGAATACTCATCAGGGTTTTATCCAGCCGTTTCAGATATTTCCCCATCTGGGTATAATGGGCCCGAATCCAGAGACAGACACCAATCAGGGAAGTTGTAATGGCCAGGGTAACCCAGCCGCCTTCCATAAATTTAATAGTAATCGTCGCTATCAATATCCCAAAAGTCAGAACCATGCCTACGCCATTAATGGTCAGTTTGCGTTTCCAATGGTCCACCTCATCCTTTACCTTCCACCAATGGACACACATCCCCAACTGGGCAGAGGTAAAGGTCAAAAATACATTGATTGAATAAAGAACTACCAGGACATGCACAGAACCATGGGACCCCAAGATGACAGCTACTGCCGCCATTCCCATCAACCATATCCCATTCTTGGTTACCAGCTGGTCGCTAAGATGCGAGAACCGATGGGGCACCCAGGAATCCTGAGCCATATTGGCCAGAACTCGGGGACCTGCCAAAAATCCGCTTTGGGCAGCCACAAAGAGCAATAACCCTTCAGATATCAGGGTGATATAAAAAAACAGGGTTCCTATGGGAATGCCAAACCAATTCCAATTCTGGGAAATCATATTAATCAGGACGGCATTCAGGGTCATTCCCTCCTGGGGACGAACTCTTATCAGCAGATATCCCACCAGGATTCCCCCTGCGGTAAAGGCAAGGGAGGTTGCCATATAAAGCATGGTTTTCTTGGCGGTATGGACCCTGGGTTCCCGGAGAATCTGCATTCCATTACTGACCGCTTCAATCCCGGTATAAGTACCGCCGCCAAGACTGTATGCCCTCAACAATATGAAGAGCATGGCAAAAAATCCCTGGGTCTGAATAGCCTGATGAGTCTCCCGGACCGTATCTCCCAACATCAGGGGCAGTTCACCCAGATGCCCAAAGATACTGTAAAAAATCAGGAAAATATGGGTTACGACAAAGGTAATAAAGATAGGCGTGAGTATGACTACGGATTCTTTGACCCCTCTGAGGTTCAGAATCACCAGAACAATGACCATAAAAGCTTTGACATATAACTTATAGATAGCTAAAGCCGGAGGAAGGAAACTGAAGATAGCATCCACACCGCTGGAAATGGAGATAGCGATGGTCAGAACATAATCGACTACCAAAGCAGACCCTGTTACCAAACCAGGAAAGGGTCCCAAAAGTTTAGTCGCCACCAGGTATCCCCCACCCCCGGTGGGAAATAATTCAATCAGCTGGGAATAGCTGGCGGAAATAATAAAGACAGTCGCTGCGGTGGCAACGGCCAGGTAAAGGGCAAGATGGGTATATTGCCCTAAAGCCAGAAAGGCTTCTTCAGGACCATAAGCCGAAGAACTCAGTCCATCGGCACCCAGGCCAATCCAGGCCAGAAGCGCAATTAAGGATATCTGATGGAAAATATGGGGATCCAGAGGATTCCGCCGTTTTCCTAATAACATTTCTTTAATGGATTTCATAAATACAAAAAAATTATAAAGAGTCCTCGCCTATAATACAAGGCATAAGAAGGATTCAGAGTTTACCAAGTCGGTATCATGGACTTGGTTCAACCCCTGCCAGAATAATGCATATCAAGTTGATTTTAATAGGCTCGAATCGGCAATACCACCATTTTAAATCCACTATACAAGAGCCGCCGCTGAATTGCCATGGAAGCCTGATTATGCAATAACCGGCTCAGGAAATTTTCTTCTTTAAACATCAGTTTCCCGGCAAAAAAGACCACCGAAGAGTAATCCTCACTGATTTCTTTGGCAATTTTTTCCAGTTCATCAATGGTATCCACTCCGATAGAATACCGATATTCGGAATAGAATCCCCATCGGGTAGCATAATCCACATATTTTTTAAGGTTATCTACGGTATCAGCTTCCAGGTTGGAGACCTCGCTGACTCCTTTAAATTTAGCATTATCCAGAATGCCGACTGATACAAAAACGATATTTTTATATTGCTTAGGGAAAGTCTTGATGATATCCAGCAAAGAATGCAGTCCCAACCCGTTAAAACCGCTGACCATAAGAACAGCCGTAGCCGCTTTCGGGTCCCGCAAAGGAGTGCTGGGTACCGAGGGCGGCAGAGGAATACTGAACATACTGGCATTGAGCCTTTTAATCAGCTGGGTCATCCGATTGTAATGGGATTTGATCCAGAGGCATCCCCCGATAAAGAAGGAAGTGATAATCAGGGTAACCCAGCCCCCTTCTTCAAACTTGATGATGACCGTGGCAATCAGGATGCTCAGGGTCATTAAAAGACCCATCCCGTTAATTGCCATTTTCTTTTTCCAGGCTGGATTGGCATTACGTTCCTGCCACCAATGGACACACATCCCCAGCTGGGTGAGAGTGAAGGTCAGAAAGACATTAATACTGTAAAGGACTACCAGGAATCTGACTGACCCATGGCTCCAGAGAGCCACTACCAGGGTCGCAAACCCCATCAATAGAATCCCATTTTTAATAACCAACTGGTCACTCAGCAGAGAGAATTTACGGGGAACCCAGGAATCCTGCGCCATATTGGCAAGGACCCTGGGACCATCAATGAACCCGGTCTGGGCGGCCACGAATAATAACAGTCCTTCAGACACCAGAGTCACATAAAAAAAGATGGTTCCGATGGGTAATCCGCTTTGGTTTAACTCCTGGGATATCATGGAGACCAGGACAGCGTTCAGGGTCATTCCCGGCTGTCGGTGAACTCCCATCAGGAGATATGCCACCATAATACCACCGGCGGTAAAAGCCAGGGAAATGGCCATATACAACATGGTTTTTTTAGCTGTATGGACCTTCGGTTCCCGAAGGATTTGGATACCGTTACTGACCGCTTCAATCCCGGTATAAGTTCCTCCGCCCATGCTGTAAGCCCGCATCAGGATAAACACAACGGCCAGGAATCCCTGGTTTTGCAGGGTGGTATGAGTCTCATGGATGGTATTGCTGACCAGACCATGCACATTTGCCAGGTGGGGAACAATACTATATAGAATCAATATCAGGTGAGTTGCCACAAAAGTCAGAAATATCGGGGTCAAAATAATGACCGATTCCTTGACCCCCCGGAGATTCAGGATAATCAATAAGAGAATCACAGCCGTAATGAACCAGAGTTTTAAAGGCAGCCAGGCAGAAGGCAGAAAACTAAAAATGGCATCGGCTCCGCTGGAGACCGAGACCGCAATAGTCAGAACATAATCCACCACCAGGGCGCAACCGGCCACTAACCCGGGATATGGGCCTAAGAGCTTAGTTGCCACCAGGTACCCCCCGCCGCCGGTCGGAAACAGCTCTATCAGCTGTGAGTAACTGGCCGAGATGACAAAAACAGTAACCGCGGTCGCCAAAGCCAGGAACAGGGCAAAATGAGAATGGACACCCAAGGCATAAAAGGCTTCTTCAGGACCATAACAGGAAGAAGAAAGCCCATCAGCTCCCAGTCCAATCCATGCCAGAAAGGCTATCAATGAAATCTGGTGGAACACATGGGGATCTCGGGGGTTTCTTCCTCTTCCCAACACTATTTCTTTAACCCGGTTAAAATCCATATAATAAGGTTGGCCTCCCAGCCATGGACTTCTACCTCTTTCCCTTCATTGCATAAACCCATTTCTACAGAAAATGATTTCTTATGACCGAAATCCAATGGAGGAAAGGTTGGTTGAAGTTAAAAATAAACCTCTCAGGCGGCAATTTATCCTGCCAGTCAGACCAGGGAACTCCTGAGATAGTAGATTTCATACAGTTAAGGTTGTTTCATAAGTAATAGATAATTATAACGAAGATAGAATAAAATCCTCAAGGAGAGCCAAAGGAAAACAATCTTCCGGCTAAGGTAAACTTATCTTCCTGCTTTTGATTCTGATGCTGCCCTATCCCTTTCAGGCTCAGTTCTTCGAGTCTGGTCTTCTTCCGGACGGACCCTTTTAAAGATATAGATTCCCTCCAGCACCGGAGCAAAATCCCGTTTCGGTCCAAAATGGTGCCAATATATTTCCGGCCGTTGGGTCTGGTCCCAGTAATAGTCAATATATTTCACCATTCGATACCGATATTGAATCTCCCTATCCCCCTCCCAATGGGTTCGCTGAAACATCTCCAGCAAAGACGGGGTATCATTTCTCAATCCATAAGAGACAAACCAGTCAGGATAATTATCCTCCAGAAGTAAGCGGGAATCCAAAGCTCGAATCTTCGCAGGGTCCAAGTGGGTATATCGGTTCAGCCCACAGCCGTAGAATATTTTCTTCCCGGTGATAAAACGCAGAGGATAAACCGTATGCTCCGGCCAGCTCATTACCATTTCTCCTGGTTTTACATTCTGCAACAGAAATTCCGCTACTGGGGGAGTGCCGGTAGGATACTCTGAATGGATTTCCACCAGATAGGCCGGCAACAGCCACTGGAAATTCAGGTTATAAGGAATCAGTTTCAATTGCTTAGAAAAAGGAATCAAGGTAAAGATATTTGAAAAGATATATATCACCAGTAAAAGATGCCCTGCCAATGGATATTTACGGTAAAGGAGCCAGAGAATATATCCGGATATCCCTATCATAAAAGCATAGGAAACCATCAAGTACCGGACATCCCCATACCCTGGATTATTGGTTGGTTGAGGCGATATCAGGGCTATCATCAGAATATTCATTACCCCAATGAATCCCCATTGAATGATTTTGTTCCCATGGGGAAGGGCTGTTTTCTCTCTCCCTTTGAGGATTCCCAGAAGGACCAGGAACATCCAGGGAAGGGCATTGATGAGATTCATATCTCGCAGATACCAGAAAATCAGTTTACATTTTCGAATCAGAGAAGAATCGGCATATATAAAATCGAAATCATGCCGAATCCAGATTTTATAATAAAGGGCATAAGGGACCGTCAGCGCCAGAAATCCGGCGATAGCCAGAGAAATAGCTTTCCATTGAAACCCAGAATACTCCCGGTGATGGAATATCAGGTGCATCATTCCAATGGAGACCAGAAAGGCCGCGCAAAACATGGAATTGGCATAAAAAAGGAGGACACCCATCAAGGCCATCCCTGCAAACGGCCAGATTTTTTTATCATCCAAGGTTTTTAAATAGAAATAAAAACATCCCAGGGAACTCATTATGGCAAAAGAGTTATACCGGCACTGTCTAATGTTCAACAGAAAAAGAGTCGAAAAGGCAAAACTCACCAGCATATAGACTTTCAGAGAGTCTTGCTGGGGAAATTCCTTCTCTAATATCAGGAAGAAAAACATCAGGGCTAACAATCCTGCCAGGACAAAAGGGAGTCGGCCGGATAATACTGAGGGTCCCATTATTTTAAAGGAAAGTGCGCAAACCCATACATCCAAAGGTGGGGTATTCATCCGTAAATCATCAGTAACCATCCCGCCATTTCGATAACTATAGAGATTCACCCCATCCCAGGCTGCCATTTTCCCGGTTTCCAGGAGATTGGTGGCTGTGATTCCGACCAAGGACTCGTCATCCCAGAAATAGGCATTACCTAATCCCTTAAATCCCAGATAGGCGCATAAAAGTCCAATCCCAAAGGCTATCCATATAAATCTAATTTTTTTCATGGCTTTTTATTATATCCAATTCCCCCATTTAACTGTTAATTCCCTTCCCATGATCCTGATAAATATCTGTTTTCTGATATGTTTTCAGACTTCTATGAGTTTTCTTCCACTTTTTCAATCCTTAGTGAACCTCCTTCACGGAATCGAGGGCGGCACCAGGGGATTCTTCTGCTGCCGGACAATTCCCTCAGAGGCAGATAAACATGCCCAACTGGCAAAACCAACTAATTTACTATAAAATTAAGGTATTATGTCAATATTAAAAATATCCCATCTGGGTCATCCGGTATTACGGAAGAAAACCAAGGATTTGACCCTGGCCGAATTAAAAAGCCCCTTAATACAGAAATTAATTGATGATATGGTAGAGACCTTGCATGAATTTGACGGAGTCGGATTAGCCGCTCCCCAGGTTCATGAATCAAAATCAATCGTCATTATGGAATATATTGAAGAACCCGGACGGAAGTCCCGGGGGGATTTGCCTTTGACAGTGCTGGTCAATCCAGTAGTTACCCCCCTGTCAGATGATAAGCAAGAAAGCTGGGAAGGATGTCTTTCCATCCCGGATATCCGTGGGAAAGTCCCCCGACATACGAAAGTTCAAGTGAAGGCATGGGACCGGAATGGGAAAGAAATAACCCTGAAAGCAACCGGATTTCATGCTGTCATCATCCAGCATGAAACAGATCATCTGAAAGGTATTCTTTTCATTGACCGGATGGAAGACATGAAATCCCTGACTTTTCTAAAAGAACTAGCCCGATACGGACTGGATGAAGAATAAACTATCGGAAGTAATATAATCACTCGATTCATATTCGGCAGGAGGTTCCAGACCCCAAAAGTTCCCGGGTATTGAACATGATGGAAATCGAACTGCGCAACCAACTGGCTGAAATCATCCTGGAATCACTTAAGTACCCATCTTCATTGTCTCCGGTAGAGATGCTTGAACTCCTGTGTAAGATATGGGAAGGTCCCACTTCTGGGAAGACCACGATATTAGATATTAAACCCTATACTACCCTGCCTGCCTACAAATCCCTTATTTCCAAATCCATTTTTAATGTCTCCCCGAAAGATGATAAATCCCATAATCTTCCTCAATTAAAGAGGGAGTATCTTAATGAGATAAAGGAAATCCACACAAAAGCTGTTGCCGCATGTGAGATAATCCGGGATATCCGGGAAAACCCAGATTGGGGTAAACTGCCTCCCTTGGAAAAGGGTTTCAGATTGGGAGCTTTCTTATTCAATCAGCATCTTTTCTTTGAAACCCATGAAATACTGGAAGAACACTGGTTGGAAGAGAACGGCCCTTTGCGTCCCTTATTGCAGGGAATCATCCAGATTGCCGTTGGATTTTATCATCTGCTTAACCAAAATTATGCAGGAGCATCTTCTCTGCTGAAAGATGGAACCTCCCGAATGGAACCTTTTCTTCCCCGTGAATCAGGACTGGAACTTGAAGCTTTTTATCTCCAGACCCGAAAATGCCTTATTAGGATGGAAAATCTGGGTAAAGACAGGATACATCAATTTGATATGTCCATGATCCCTAAAATCTCCATCACCCCGGAGAAACTCATCAGTAAGGAATCCTTGTAATATGGCCCCATATTATGATTTTTGCCCGGTTTCTGATATTCCCCCTGGTTCTGTAAAATCCAAAATCATTGAAGATGTTCCCATTGCTGTGTTTAATATTGAGGGAACTTACCATGTCATTCTAGATTCATGTCCGCATACGGGAGGGCCTCTCAGTGAAGGATTCCTGGAGGGAACTCAGGTTACCTGTCCCTGGCATGGCTGGAAATTCAGCCTGGTAACCGGAGAGTTGGACTTAATCAATTCCATCCACTTGAAAAAGCTGGAATGGACCATTGAAAATAACATTATCAAAGTCAGACTCCCTGAATAGAGAGAATAAATCCGTTGGTTCAATCAGGAACAAAACCTAAGTTTTTTTTAGATGGGCATATTCCACAGAACAAATGAACTGAAAGTATGTTTTTTTGATACAATTTCAGATGATACCCGGGAATTGACTGTTCCCTGACATCCCAAAATACGGCCGAGGTTAATATTACTGATATTTATTATGAAATCTATCTTGGACAAAAATAACCGAGTTTTATGGTTCAGCCTGCTGATATTGGCTATCCTCTTAGTTATGATAAGCAGCCAGCTAAACAGGCAGAAAAAAGAAATGAGTGGTCATGATGAAAATTCCCATGGCTCCAGCCGGATCACCCCCGGTAAAGTGGTTTCCGGAGCCTTCAGAGAAATCCGAGTGACCCTGGCCGATTTGGCCTGGATTAAAGTCGATGATTATTTTCATGCCTCGGTCACCCCTGAAGAACATGAAATGATTCACCCGGGACACCCTGAACATTTGCATGGGCATGAACATTCATCACATTCAAAGTCTCATGATGCGGACCTGATGCCTTTAATCGAGGTAGTAACCAGGTTAGACCCTCAATTTTTAGAAGCCTATCGGGTGGGAAGCTGGTGGCTCTGGAAGAAATTAAATGCCCCTCAACAAGCCATCGATTTTCTCCAGGAAGGATTGAGAAATAATCCTGACCGATATGAATTAAATTATGATTTAGGCTTGCTCTATTTTCATAAACTCCAGGATTATTCCAATGCTAAAATCCAGTTCCGGCTGGCTTCCCGAAAAAAGATGGAAGATTGGGACCGAGCCAATGTCATGGAGTATCTGGCTTTCACCCTGGAAAGGCTGAAAGACCCGGCAGGAGCCCTGGAAGCCTGGAAAGAAGTTAAAAAATTAAATATTCAACCCTATGCCAAAGCGGCTCAATCCCATATTCCCGAGCTGCAAACCCAGATAAAAGTCATCCAAGAGAAACCTAATGCCCCTGCTAAAAAATAATAACAGGAAATCGCCTGACCCTGGAAAGGCTGAAAAGCAATCGAGGCTTGGGGTCCCTGAAAAACCTGATATAAAAACAAATCCACCGGATGCACCTCCCAATTACCAAAAAGAACAATGGCGGGTCAGGCTGATTTTTGCCACCCCCCTGCTATTCTGTCTGCTGGTATTATTCATTGGAATTATCATGATCCAATACCTGGGCACCAATCTTCCCCGGACAGGAGTAACTCATGAAGATACCCTTCGAATAACCGATTCTTTATTTTCTCTTCTGCTGGGAGGCGCTCTTCTATCGGCTATCGTTGGATTCCTCCTGAGTTATGTGGTGGTCAAACCTCTGAAACAGATAAATGAAATCATCAAAAAACTTTCCACTGGTGAATGGGTAACCCCTCCCAAAATATCTGCCCATGAGGAAATCGGTGTCTTACAGGATAATTTCAATATCATGGTCCAGAACCTGAGGACTTATGTCCATGAACGGAATAAATACATATTCGAAAGCCTGGGGGGAGGATTGCTGACCCTGGACAACCAGGGAACCATCAATACGATTAATACAGCGGCTGAAACCATTCTGGGCCTTCCCGAAAGCTATGCGGAAGGGAAATCCATCTTTGATATAATCCCTGATGTGCTGGAAAACCAAAGGGTTCGGGCAATGTTCAAGCAAACCCTGGAAGGAAAGGTTGTTTATTCTTCAGAAGAGGTTTCCATCAATACTCCTTCAACCGGGTTGATTCCCATCGGCATCAGTATCAACCTGATGAAAGATACAAACGATATATTACTGGGAGTAGTCGCATCCTTCAAGGACTTGAGTCGTATCAAACAAATCCAGCAGCAACTGCACCGGTCTGACCGATTGGCCGCTATCGGGACCCTTTCCACCGGGCTAGCCCATGAAATCAGGAATCCTCTGGGTTCTATGAAGGGGTTGGCCCAAATGATTTCCGAGGATACCCCCTTGGATGATAAAAACCATAAATACGCCACCATTATTGTCAAAGAAATTGATCGACTCAATCATGTCGTAGAAGAGTTATTGGATTTTTCCCATGCTACTGAAGGGGGAACCCAATGGTCCCATCTGGAAGATGTCCTGAAGGATGCCCTTTTTGTTGCCAAACAATCCCCTAAATATTTATCCAGCATTGAAATCGATGAGATAATGGATAATCCCCTTCCGAGGCTTCGGATAGAAAAAGATAAAATCATGCAGGCTTTATTAAATATTTTCCTGAATGCCATAGATGCGGTTACCCCTAATATGCCGCAAAAGGCTCTGATAAGGGTCCGGAGTTATCAAGCTCCTCCCCGACAGGACTATAGGATTCCCCATACCGGTTTTATCGTGGTTGAAATATCCAATAACGGCCCGGCCATTCCCCCAGAATTAACCGAAAAAATCTTTGATCCGTTCTTTACCACCAAAAATACGGGATCGGGATTAGGTTTAGCTATTTCCCATCAGATAATCGCAGCCCATAGCGGGTGGATTGAAGTTGACAGCCAACAAGGGGAGCTAACCACTTTCCAAATCTGGCTGCCGGTAATACCAGATAAAGAGGATATCGTATGAACCAGTCTAAAATCCTGATTGTTGATGATGAAGAAGATCTTCGTTTCACCTTGTCAGAATTAATGAATAAAGAAGGTTATTACGTTGAAACTGCAGAAGATGGTTTGAAGGCTCTGGAGAAAATCAAAAATAAATCCTTTGATGTTGTCATACTGGACATGAAAATGCCCCGGATGGATGGGATTCAGACTCTGTTGGAAATCAGAAAAATAGATAAGGAATCGACAGTCATTATGATGACAGCTTTCGGTTCCCGGGAAATTGCCTATCAGTCTATGGATATTGGCGCCTATGATTATTTCACCAAACCTTTCGATATTAATGAAATGCGGGTGGTCGTCCGCCGCGCTTTGGAAAAAAATCTTCTACAAAGAGAACTGCAGGCATTAAAACAGCAGGAACGCGAATACGAAAATATTATCGGCACCAGCGAACGGATGAAAGAAGTCTATCGGCTGATATCCCAGGTATCCAAACTGGATGTGACCGTTTTGATTATTGGCGAAAGCGGAACCGGTAAAGAGTTGGTATCCCATGCCATCCATATCAATAGTTATCGCCAGAAAAAACCTTTTATTAAGATGAATTGTGTCGCTATCCCCGAAGGATTGCTGGAATCTGAGCTCTTTGGCCATGAACGAGGCGCTTTTACCGGGGCTTCTGAACGCAGGCTGGGTAAATTTGAGATGGCCCAGGGCGGAACCATATTTCTGGATGAAATTGGGGATATGACCCTACCGACCCAGGCCAAACTTCTGAGAGTCATTCAGGAAAGGGAATTTGAACGGGTTGGAGGTAATAATGTCATCAAGGTCGATGTCAGGGTGGTTGCTGCTACTAATAAGGACCTAGTAAAAGCAGTGGAAGAGAAATCATTCCGGGAAGACCTTTATTTCCGGCTAAATGTCATCTCCATTTTCCTCCCTCCCCTCCGGGAACGAAGAGATGACCTCCCTCTCTTATTCGAATATTTCAGGGAAAAATATAATAATAAGTTTGGAAAAAACATTCAAAAAATATCTACCCCAGTCTTGAAATTCATCCAAGAGTATTCCTGGCCCGGCAATGTTAGAGAATTTGAGAATTTCATTCAAAGAGCCATTGCCCTTTCACCCTCAGATATTATTGAGGAAGATGCTATTCCCATTGAAATCAAACCAGGAACCACAATCCCTTCTCCCTCGATAACCCTGCCTTCTGAAGACATTAATTTATCGGACCATATCAATCACATCACAGCGGAAGCGGAAAAACGCATCATTATCAAAGCTCTTCAAAGCGCTGGAGGTAATCGTTCGCAGGCCGCTAAAGCTCTCGGTTTAAGCCGAAAATGCCTTTATGATAAGTTAGCCAAATATAATATCTCTGATTGATTTATCACCTATCAGAAGATTTTTATGTATAACTAAAGTGACAGGTTGCCTACTTATGGTTACAGAATAACTCATTTTTATAAGCCTTATCTCTTACCAAGAAAATCGTAAATTCAATATTATGCTTGAGTTTATTCATGTTATCTCATCACAAATAAATAGATTTTTTTTTGGCATAGAGGTTGCTTTATAGATAGGTTGTCTTTATAATTAGTGAAAATTGAATGTAGAAGGGGGGTAAGATTAATGAAATCCTTACGTAACCAAAAAGGTTTTACACTCGTTGAAATCATGATCGTAGTCGCCATCATTGGTATTCTGGCCGCTATCGCGATCCCGAACTTCATTCGTGCCCGTATTCAGGCGAACGCCAAAGCCTGCGTCAATAATCTGAAACAGATTGATGGCGCACAGCAGCAGTGGGCCCTGGAAGAAAAGAAAGACAATTCCGCATCGGTAACCCAGACTGACTTGGAACCTTACATGCGTGATTCCGTTGGTTCTTTTGTTTGTCCGTCCAATGGCTCTTCTTATACATTGACCATTGTTGGGACTCCGCCGGTTTGCCCGAACTATGGAACTGGTGATGAATTTACAGGTCACAAATATCCATAAACCTGATAAGTTCTTCATTTAAAAAAAGTTTATAAGGCGTCATGGTGTTCGCCGAGATCACATGACGCCTTATTTATTAAAAAAAGGATAGACATTATGCAGAAGCAACGCAATCAAAAAGGATTTACCCTCATTGAGATTATGATTGTGGTGGGAATTATTGGGATTCTGGCTTCAATAGCTATTCCTTATTACATGAAAAGTAGGCTGCAAGCTAATGCAAAATCCTGTATTAACAATCTCAGGATCATGGAAGATGCAAAAGCTCAATATGCGATAGAAAACAAAAAGACAAATGAAGATAGTTTGACCCTGTCAGAGTTAACCGCTTACTTGAGAAATCCACAATCCGCCCGATGCCCAACAACAGAAGATGAATATACCATCAACGGTGCCGCCTCAGGAGTCATAGGGGATCCCATTACCTGTCCAAATTACAATCCGACCAGTAAGGAATTCTCTACTCACAAAATCAATTAGATAATAAACTTATCTAATCTTAAGTTTATCTATGGCGACCCGAGCTTTCTCCATATCGGGATTAATGTATAAAGCTCTGGCATAAGAATCTCTGGCTTTTTCAAATTCTCCCTGAGTAAGATAATACTCACCCAGATCGAAATGTCCCCTGGCATTAAAAGGATTCAGATCAACTGCTTGCAGGAGTTCTGCTTCAGCCCGGATAAGGTTCATTTGGCCCATCCAATATTGCCCTTCCAGATCATGGTAATCTGACAACCGTTCAATGGCCCAGTTTCTCCAGAAATCTCTTTCACCTAAGGGTTGAAGTCCCAACTGGTATTGATATGAATTGGCAGGAGGCAGATAGGGGTAAGGCTCTGCTTGAATGCTTCCCTTCAGGGGATTCTGAGTAACTCGATATAATAATCCAACCTGGCTAACAGGTAAGGGTGGAGTTATCTTCAGTGGATATTTCTGATAGAAATAACAGGGGCGTTCGGCCAGATTCAGGGTAAACAGAGCAAATAATTGTTTATCCAGGAAAGCCTGGGCTTTCAAGATATCTTTGGGAACCATACCTTCTGAAAAAGCCGGCAGCTGAAATTGAGGAAGGTTTCTTTTTTTAAGGTTGTCATAATACCATTGCTTATAGAAAGAAGTCCTGGAAAATATCAAAATATCCGTTCGATACCCTTCAACTTGCTGCAGATACCATAAAGGGAACAAGTGCATATCATCGTCCCCAATATAGATAGCATCTTTTTCCATGGTATCCATAAGGCATCGGGCGTAATCTTTAGCCAGGAAATATTCCCTCTCATTATGCCTTTGGATTTGGATACTGAAACCAAGGCAAGAAAGAAAGATAATCACAATCATCCAGATGATCACTCCGGTTTTATTATTGCCGGTTGGACTTTCTCCCTCCAGGAACTTTTTTTGATATATTCCCACAAGCCCCAGTCCAACCCAAATACCAAAAATCATATAGGCCGGAATAAAGAAGATATCTCTTGTTTCCAGGGAAAGTTGCCGGGTCATCGGATGATTACTGTTGGCAATATAAAATCCCCAGACCATGAAAGCGGCTCCGGCCAGAAGAGCCAATTCACCTCGACGGTTCTTTATCAGCCAGAGAATCCCCAGCAAGCCCATACAAGTAATGATTAATCCATATAACAAACCCAAGAGAGAGGTGGATTGTCCTGTGATCAGGGTCCCGGCCGCTGTGGATATCTGTTCAGCTAAAGCTGAAAAAGGACGTGCCCACTCATATGGAGCATAATCCCCCCGCAATAGGATATGTTTAAATCCCTGCCAACTATCTCCTAAGCCCCATTCCACTTCAATTAAATGAGGACTCACCAAAGGAATCATAAGATTTACTGAAAAACCCAATAAAGCCAACGATACTCCATATATCAAAGAACTTCCACTCAATATATCTTTTAACTTTTTTTCATACCATAAGAAAAGAAGCACCGGGAGGATATACAAAACAGGTGTAAAGTGGGTCCCCAGGCTGAATCCCCAAATAAATACAGAAGCAAACCAGAATTTTCGTTCTCCTGTCCACCCATATTTCAAAATAAGCAGAAATACTACAGCGGTTAAAAAGGCTGCCAATGGATGAACTTTAGCCACCAGGGCCTGGGACCAGAAAGTACCTGAGAAAGCAAAGCTTAAGGCTCCCAACATAGCACAAGCATGAATCCCCGGATTTAATATTTCCTGGTTTTCCGATAACGGGCCGTTATTTTGTTTCTTGAATATAGACTTCCCACCACTGACCAAAAAGAGGACAAGGATATAGACCATCCCAACTGATAGAGTTGAAAAAAAAGCTGACATAAAATTGATTCGGTAAGCAATCTCACCGGATATGGGCAGAAGAGAAAATAATTTGCCTAAGATAATAAATACAGGATACCCTGGCGGATGAGCAAACCTCAAGGCATAAGCGGCTGTAATAAAGTCCCCACTATCCCCAAAGGTAACAGTTGGAGCCAGGGTGTAAAGATAAACTCCTCCTGAAATCAACAGGGTCATTACAAAAAAGATAACGGCAGAGATGTTTAGATTGTTTTTGCTGTTAATCGGTTCATTCATAATAATAATAGCCTCTTAGAGAGGATTAATACCCCTGTTCGCCAGGAACAGGTTATCTATATTGTTAATCAGTATAACAGATTAGACCTTGAGTCAAAACTACCGGTAACAACCTTTCTGAGATAGCAAAAAGGGCTTCTGATAAAATGATATATATGACTAATATAATAAGAGTTAGGTTATTCTATTTAAAGTTCTTTCAGAGCTCTTTTGACAGATGTCGAATTTCTCCGGGCTGACTCATATTGAGGATTGATCCTAAGAGCTTCATCAAAATGTTTATCTGCTTCTCTCAATTTGCCTGATTGAGCCAGATTTACTCCCAGGTTGTTATGAGCCAGGGCAAGGTTCCAATCGAGTTCAAGGGCCTTTTGATAAGCCTGATTAGCCTTATCAAATTGGTTCAACCGGTCATATACCATCCCCATTTGGATATAAGCATCGGGATTATTCGGAAAATACACACTCGCTTTACGGAGGGTATCTATCGCTTCCTGAGGACGATTGAGGGCCATTAAAATCCAACCTGACTGGACTTGGGCAAAATAGAGCATCCGGGGATTCCCGGTTTTAACAGAACGATATAATTGAAGCGCCTCGGTATATTGAGTCTGCTTTTGTTTTAGAGAAGCCAGAAATATCCGGGCATCAGGACATTCCGGCCAAATTTCCAGGGCTTTCGTGAATTGGTATTCAGCTTCTTTCACTTCACCCTTTTCCATCAAACTCTTTCCCAGCATGGAACGTGCATACCAGGACTGAGGATTCTCTTTCACACAATATCCAAAGAAGTGTTCATTATCTTTATAATTTTCCGCATGTACCAGGGTCATACTTCCCAGGGTAAGGATATATCCCGCTGTAAGCATCATCCCAATAGTTTTTAACTCTTTCTGATGGTTTTCCAGGTAATCTGTCACCTGTCCCAATCCAGCAGAGACCAGGACAACCAGCCCCAGACAAGCCAGATACTGATATCGGTCAGCAACCGGGGATAATCTTAAAAAGGAAAATTCCATGAAGCCCAGAACCGGTAAGAGAGTCAGGCAATAAAAAAGGAATCCGGTCAGGATTCCCCTCTTTTGCTTAACGATCCAGTAATATAATCCCCCTCCGCCCAGAGCCATCAAAATCAAGGTTCCGGCAATGGGCCAATGGCTGGTTGAATGAGCCAAAGAAGGATAAAATCCCATAAGCTTCAGGGGAATGAAGAAAGTCTCAAAATATAGGCTGAGACCATAAAAAGCATGGGCTATTCTTTCCCCAAGCCCCCATCCTAAGTTAGCAGGATTGACTCTTGCATGAATCCAATAATCTCCCCCCACAATCAATCCGGTTACCAGAAAGAAAGGTATCATTTCTATCCAATCTGATTTAAATATTTTCCCTTTCTTCCATCCCATAATAAGTATCAATGCTAAAGGGAAGGTTACTCCAATACTTTTACTTAGCAATGAAAATCCCAGGCAAATCATTGATACTAAAAGAACACTTTTCCTCCGGTTGTGAGAATATTCCAGATAACACCAGCCAGCCATAAGATAAAAGAAAGTTGATAACAAACCTTTTCTTTCAAAGATCCAGGCTACCGATTCTACTTGAACCGGATGTAAAGCAAATATCAATCCGGCAATCCAGCTTCCCGGAATTTCCAGTTTTTTAAGGACCTGCCAGACCAGGATAGCATTGAGTAGATGGATCAAAAGATTGACACTATGCAGGGTAATGGGATGAAGTCCCCAAATGTGGGCTTCCAGCCAGAAAGTGGTATATTCCATGGGCCAGAAATGCTCATCCCCAATAATAGTCCCGGGTTGAGTCCATATCTTCAATAAACCCGCTCCGCTTTGAAATAGGTTTGAATTGAGGCTGATAATTTCATCATCCCATAAATAACCCGCCTGAAATATGGAACTGAATGCCAACAGGGTTAGCAGAATCATCAACCCCGCTTTCAGCCAATTCTTATGAAAAATAGTTTCCACTAGATTTGTACCCGTAGGCTTTGATGTTTCTTCAGTTCCCATAATCAGATTGTTCTCAGTTCCTGTTTTAAGATAAGATTTCCCTATTATCAATAGCATAAGATTGCCAGGAGCGTCACATGAAAAAACCAATTATTGGAATTACCCCTGATTTTGAGACTAAAGATAACCGGGACCGGTATTACCTGAACAATGCTTATTCAAGAGCAATTTTGCAAGCAGGGGGGATTCCTCTCATTCTTACCCAACAAACACAACCGGAGGATTACAGAGAAGCAGTTTCCCTGATTGACGGGCTTCTATTGACTGGGGGAAATGACCATAATCCTTCTATTTATCAGGAAGAAAAACATGAAAAGACCCAGGTAATGCATGAAATCAGGCAGGATTATGAATTGAACTATTTCAGGGAAGCCTTACAAAAAAAGATTCCCGTTCTGGGTATCTGCCTGGGCTGCCAGACTATCAATGTGGGCCTGGGAGGGAGACTTATCCAGGATATTCCATCCCAGGTGGAATCCACCATAATCCACAGCCAGAAAGAAACTCGAAACACCCTGACCCATAAAGTCTTTATTGATAAACCCTCCAGGCTGTATCAAATCCTTGGGAAAGATGAAATCCAAACCAACAGCTTCCACCATCAGGCAGTTCGTCAACCGGGAAAAGGATTGGTGATTTCAGCAAAAGCTGAGGATGGAGTCATTGAATCTGTTGAAGCTGATGACAACCGATTTATTCTGGGGATTCAATGGCATCCCGAAGAACTTCAGGAACATGAGGGTCATTCTTTACTGTTTAGGGCCTTCGTCAGGGAAGCTGGAAAATAAAATAGTAGATGAGAAAATAAATCTATCAGGTCGAGGAGTTATGCCCCTCGGCCTGACATTAATTTTTTAGCAACTTGCAATATCTGCTCAGGTTTAAAAGGCTTGGAAAAATAGGCATCCGCGCCATGGCTGAATCCCATATCCACATGATGGTCTTTGCGATAGACTGCCGTCAGCAAAATCACCGGAATCGTGGAGGTCTTAGCGTTTTGCTTGATTAATTCACATAATTTAAAACCATTCATCTGAGGCATCAGGATATCAGAAATCACCAATATGGGATTCTCTTTTTTGACCTCATCCATTGCCAATTTGCCGTTTTCTACGACCTTGACCCTGTAGCCGCTGGTTTCAAACAGCACCTTCAAGGCAAACCCAATATCAGGCTGGTCGTCAGCAATCAGAATATAACCTTCATTCATTTTATCGTCTGCCATAGGAAATCCTATTCTAGCAAAGTTCTTTTAATAAATCCTCTTTGATTTTCGAGAGAGTCGCAATCAGTTCTCCCTGACTGACAAGGACTGATTCTTTATTTGACCGGCGAACCACTTCCACCATCTCCTGATTGAAATTCCTCTCACCCACTGTGACTCGAATCGGCAGTCCCAGGAGATCCGCATCTTTAAACTTGAATCCCGGCCGTTCATCCCGGTCATCATAAAGAACTTCGTATCCTAATGCCTGAAACTCATTATATAGCTTTTCGCAATACTCTGTCATGGGGGTGACAGAAGGATTCAAATTCAGCAGGGCAATATGGTAGGGAGCCACTGAATAAGGGAAGATGATACCATCCTTATCATTATGGACTTCAATGACAGAGGCGGCGGTCCGGGTGACCCCGATACCATAACATCCCATTATCATGATCTGTTCTTTGCCATTTTCATCCAGATAGGTGGCATTAAATGCCTGACTGTATTTGGTCCCCAGTTTAAAGCAATGGCCAACTTCAATTCCCCAGGAAAGGGTCACTTTTTTGCCGCAACGAGGACAGATATCCTGGTCCTTCGCCACTCGAAGGTCAGCGGTTTTTAACGGAGTAAAATCCTTACCGGGCTGGACATCCATCAAATGAGTATCGGCCTTATTCGCGCCGGTCGCGCCTACTTTCATGGACATCACAGAAATATCTGCCACCAAGGGAACATTTTTCAGCCCCACCGGACCCGAGAAACCAAGAGGTCCCCCGGTAACGGATTCAATGACCTCGGCATTAGCCAGTGACAATTCTTCACAACCAAGAATATTTTTCAATTTCACTTCATTGACTTCATGGTCGCCGCGAATCAGCACAGCCGTTGCCTTGCCATCTGCCTCATAAATAAGGGTTTTGATAAGGTCACAAGGTTGAACTTTCAGGAAAGCAGCCACCTGTTCAATCGTCTTCTGTCCGGGAGTCAGTACTTCCCGAGGCTGTAATGCAGTCCTGTCCCCTGTTAACTCAGAGGGATTTTCAGCTACACATTCAGCCTTTTCCAAATTGGCAGAATACCCGCAATCGGAACACCTGACCATTTGGTCTTCCCCTACACTGGCAGGGACCATAAATTCATGGGATGAGGAACCGCCCATGGCGCCGGTATCGGCCTCCACAGGAACAGCATCCAATCCACATCGGTGGAAAATCCGGGTATAAGCTTCATACATCGCTTTATAAGATAAATTAGCTCCGGCATCCGTCGCATCAAAACTGTAAGCATCTTTCATTATAAATTCACGGGCTCTCATGACCCCAAACCGAGGCCGGATCTCATCCCGGAATTTCGTGGCAATTTGATAATAATTTTTAGGCAGTTGTTTATAAGAGCGGATTTCATTGGCCGCCAAATTGGTAATGATTTCCTCATGGGTAGGTCCTAACACAAAAGGGCGCTCATTACGGTCATTTAACCGCATCATTTCCCGGCCCATGATTTTCGCCCGGCCGGACTGTTCCCATAACTCAATAGGCTGCAGCTGGGGCATAACCAGTTCCAGGGCCCCGGCCCGATCCATTTCTTCCCGGACAATGGCTTCTATTTTTCGGATAAATCTCCATCCCACCGGTAAATAGGTATAAAGCCCTGAAGCCAGTTTTCTTATTAAGCCGGCTCGCAACATCAGCTTATGGGAAGCAATTTCAGCTTCTGCCGGCACTTCTTTTAAGGTCGGAATAAATGCTTTGGATACACGCATATTTATATAATCCTTTTATTGTTATGAATCAAACAGGATAGATTAAAACTAATATTCTACTATTTTACAGGTATTTTTTGAAATCGACTAATGCCCAATGCCAAAGAGTTTTCCCAATACGCCTGAATTTACAAAGTCATTTAAGAGGACATAGACCATCAGGGTTACCAGCAACGCCATACCAATCTTTGTGGTAATTTCCAATGTTTTGCGGGAAACAGCGCGTCTTCGAACCATCTCTATGCCGCAAAACAGGATATGGCCTCCATCCAGCACCGGGATAGGGAGAAGATTTAAAATCCCAATCGTCAGGGAAATAGAACCTGTAAACATAAAGTAATAGGATAATCCAAACCGGATATATTGGCCGGCAATATTGGCAATTGTCTGAGGACCCCCAAAAGCTTCCTTGACGGGAATAGCACCGGTAAACATGCTTTTGATTCCTTCATATAGCATGACAACCTGGCCGATAAGGACATTAAATCCTCTCCCTATGGATTCCAATGGTGAGAACCGGATGATTCCTCCGGCGCTGAAAGGTTGGGGGGTTATTCCCACTAAGTAGGCTTTTTCCATCGTCGAATATTCTGGTTGAATATTGATTATTACCTCCTGGCCTTTTCGACGCAGCGTCAATTCCACGGGTTTACCTTTACCGTCCCGAATCAGTTTCGAGACCGTCTGCCATCGACCTTCGGTCGGGACTCCATTCACCGCAGTAATCTCATCCCCTAGCAGGACCCCTGCCCGAGAGGCAGGTTTATTAGGTTGGACGATTCCAACCACCGAAGGAATTTTAAAATCAAACCCTAAATCTTCAACATCTTTCAGGTTATTGGGAACCTTCATCTGAAAAAGAATCCGTTCTTTATCCCGGGTAACTCCTAATTCAACAGTCTTTCCTTCATTCTGGGATAAGAGTAAACCCGCTCCATCCATGGAAGTGATACTCTTTCCATTGACGCTGACCAACACATCTCCAGCCAATAATCCCGCCTCGGCGGCTGGCTTCCCGGAGGTAACCCGGTCTATTACAGGTGAAAAGGTTGGCATTCCCATCATCAACGCCAAGACAATCAATACATAAGCAACCACAAAATTCATAAAAGGGCCGGCGGCAACCACCAACATTCTCTGAAAAGGGGTTTTGGAATTATATTCCCAGGGTTCACTGGGTTTATCTTCGGAAGGCTCCATCCCTGAGAGCTTTACATATCCCCCCAGGGGAATTGCGCTGACACAATAATCGGTTTCTCCGATTTTGACTCCAAATAATCGGGGGGCCATCCCAATGGAAAAACGTTCAACTCTGATTTTCAAGAGCTTCGCTACTACAAAATGACCCAGCTCATGAAATATAATGGCAATACCTAATAAAAGTAATGTGGCTAATAGTGTAATCATTCCCTAAACCTTCCTCTGTTTCTACCTTACCATAATATTACAAAACTTCGGGTTCCTTTCCTGGCTCTATCCATATACCTTGGAAAGGGAAAATATGCCGTCATTAAACCTGTCCATCTCCTGAATCTGCCTTCGATATTCGGAAATACAGGTTCCCCAGTTCATTATAAACAGTTTTTCCCTGATTGCGAACTATTCCTTTTCCTGCCTCTCCCTCCCCTGGAGAGACCCAGGCTGTAACCATCAGCCTGGGTCCCTCTACGAAACCGGTGGTAGGTAATAATGGAATCAGTTTAGGAGTTCTTCTGAAGCCGAATATCGCTGAAAAATGCCCCTTGAAATCCGGTAAAAAATAGAAAAGATTTTTTAAAACCTTGAACTTACATTGAAATTAAGTGGAATCAAAATTATAATGGCATGACAAGGTATTCTTTTACCCATGGAAAAGGGAATAGGAGCCTCAAAAAAGGGAGTCCGTATAAATGAAACAATTTACACCGGAGCTGAAAGTAGGAATTCTTACCCTGGTTGCCTTATTAGTATTGGCTACCGGCACCCTTTTTGTAGGCAAATTCCAATGGTTTAAGCAAACCTATGAGATGAATATCCAGTTTGATTTTGTCAGCGGTTTGCAGGAAGGCGCCCCGGTTCGTCTTAACGGCGTACGGGTGGGTGCTGTCAAAGGTATTTCTATCCATACCGAACAGAGTCCCCCGATTGTCGTTACCATCCAACTCAATAAGACAGCCCGACTGCATAAAGATGCCAAAGCTTTCATCAATACCCTGGGATTGATGGGCGAAAAATATGTTGAGATTTATGCCGGCACCAGGGGGCAACCCTACCTGGGTTCTGGAGACTCCATTGTCGGTGAAAGCCCGACAGAACTTCAGGATGTCCTTCAGGCCAGTAAACAAGTAGCCACAGACCTTGCCAGGACCATGTCTGTCATTGCGGATCTATTTACCCAGGAATCGACCCGGATGTCCCTGCAAAATGTGATTACCCGGATTGATTCCATCAGCCGTAATATTGATGAGACCATTTCCAGCCGAAGAGGCGATATTGAACTCTTTGCCCAGAATTTGAGAATCCTTTCCGATAATATGAATAAGACTATCCTGGCGGTCAACACCATCCTGCAGGACAATAAGCAAGATACTCGGGCCCTGATTGCCAACCTTTCCGCTGTCAGCCTGGAAATGAGAAATCACAGCACATCCATCATGGAAAATCTGGATAAGCTTTCCGGACAGCTTAATGAAACAGCCCTTCAGGGGAAACCTGAACTCCAAAAAACTCTGACTAATTTCCGGGAAGCATCGGAAGATTTTAAAACCGCCATGAAACGGCTGGACAACATTGCCGGAAAAGTGGAAAAAGGGGAAGGAACCGTCGGCAAGATAATGACGGATGAAACCCTGTATGGACAAACCACTGAGACGGTCAGCGCCATTCGTAATATGGCATTATCCATTTCATCCAGCGGAAGGATTCTTTCCAACACCCAATTTGAATATGAAATGAGATACCGGGACAGCCTGGACCGGATGAGAAATGATATTCATCTTCGAATTTCTCCCAATGATAGTAAATATTACTTGATTGGCGCCAGCGATATCGGAAAAGATGTGGGACTGGATTTGATTTATGCCCGAAGAGAAGGCCCTTTTGATATTAAGCTGGGTATCTTGGAATCGGAAGCCGCCGCCGGACTGGATTACCATATCAAGGATAAAGATTGGACCATCGGTGTCACAGGAGTTGGGCTGACAGAGAAAAAACCCCGGCTGGATGTTCAAACCCAGTTCAGGCTGGGCCATTATTTCGATGTGGATTGGTATGGTATTGTCGGCGGAGAGAATCTTACCCGGGATGCCACTGCCAATGCTGGCATCCAAATTCGATATTAATAAGTGACACTTCATTTCACTGGAAAGCTGTTATGAGCAAACCAACCACTCGATTTGTCTGCCAGGAATGCGGGGGAGAATCCCTGAAATGGGTCGGGAAATGCCCCTATTGCCAGGCATGGAATTCCATGGTCGAAGAGATAGAAGCTCCTCCTGATAAATCTTCCATCTCAAATTTACGGCGGAAAATCGATATCGGCATTAAAACTCCCCAGTCTCTCAATGATGTTAAATTGCTGGCTCAAGAACGAATTGAAACCGGCATTGGGGAATTTGACCGGGTCTTGGGCGGAGGCATTGTTCCAGGGTCCCTGGTCCTGATCGGCGGTGAACCGGGCATCGGTAAGTCCACCCTGCTCTTACAATGTGCTGATGCCATCAGCAATCGGCATGGGAAACTTTTATATGTATCGGCGGAAGAGTCTGCCTCTCAGGTTAAATTACGGGCAGACAGGCTGGGTATCCATTCAGATAACCTGATGCTTTTCACAGAAACGGATGTTAACCAGATAGCCAATCAGATCTATGACATGAAACCCGCTGCCTGCATAGTGGATTCTATCCAGACTGTCTATAAGCCGGATATGGCATCGGCTCCAGGTTCAGTGGGACAGGTCAGAGAATCGGCTGCTCAACTGATGTACCTGGCGAAAAACGAGAATATCGCAGTTTTCCTGGTGGGGCATGTTACCAAAGATGGAAATATCGCCGGTCCCAGAGTCCTCGAACACTTGGTAGATACGGTTCTTTATCTGGAGGGAGAACGGTATCAGAAATACCGGATACTTCGCTCTGTCAAAAACAGGTTCGGTTCAACTCAGGAATTGGGTATGTTTGAGATGCGGGAAGAAGGTATGGTGGAGGTGGATAATCCTTCCCAGATACTTCTTTCTGAAAGGCCTGAAAACTCATCCGGTTCCATTGTGGTCCCCAGTGTTGAGGGAACCCGGCCCTTGATGGTGGAACTGCAGGCATTGGTCACTCCAGGAAGCGGCTTCGGCGCACCCCGCCGTATGACCAGCGGAGTGGACTCCCGAAGAGTCAGCCTTCTGATGGCAGTCCTGGAAAAAAGAGCCGGCCTGCATACCAATACCTGGGATGTATTTGTGAATATTGCTGGGGGCGTAACCATTGAAGAACCCGCCGTAGACCTGGGAATCGCTGCCTCACTGGCATCTAGTTTCCGGAACCTGCCTATTCCTACGACATGGACAGCGGTCGGAGAAGTGGGACTTTCCGGAGAAATCCGCTCGGTCAACTGGATTGAAAAAAGGTTGGCTGAAGCTCAGAAACTGGGTTTTACTGACTGTGTTCTCGCCAAAGGAAATTATGATTCCAAACTGATTCGCAACGGAATCAAACTGCATCCTGTCACAACCATCCTTGAAGCCCTTGATACATTGGGTATCCGTTGAATCTCTAAAATCATCTATTATTGCCTTTTTCACTTTACATCCATGCAAAATAATGTAAAAATGGTTCAAATACAGGATGTAAGACGATATATATCAACCCTTATAACTAATAATAGTATTTATCCATATCAGGGTTAATATTTTAATTCAGGCCAGGAGGGAATCTCTTCACCGCCTGATTGCTTAATAAATAAAACTACCGAGAGAGGGGGTGCTGTTAAAGCTATGCTGTATATAATACGTGCTATTTTCGCCATTCTGTGCGGCACATTCACATTCTATATGTTATCTACTTCAGGGAAATTGACTTACGGCGGGGCGATCGCTGGCGGGTTATTGGGATTTATTGCTGCCCTTGCCATTATTGGAATAGAGATCTCCATGCGTAAGGTTCGATTTAAAATTATTTTTTTGGGAATTATAGGGTTGATTATTGGCCTGATTACCGGGTTATTATTAGTCAATATATTTGAATCTGTTCTACCATCTAATTATTCCGATTTATCCAAAGTCCTAATACCATTGATTCTTGGATACCTTGGAATGGCGGTCAGCATCAGCAAATCCGATCAACTACAGCTTGGAGATGCAGGTTTGACCTATGGGAAAGCTTCTAAATCCCCATCCTTGGGTGAATATAAAATTCTGGATACCAGTGTCATCATCGATGGACGTATTGCGGATATTGCTGAAACCGGATTCGTAACCGGAGCTTTTGTCATTCCCAGATTCGTACTTCTGGAACTCCAGCATATTGCTGATTCATCAGACCCGATGAGGCGTAAACGGGGCCGGAGAGGACTGGATATCCTAAACAAACTTCAGAAAAGCAATTATCCGGTCGAAATCATTGAAACCGATTTTCCTTCAGTGCCTGCAGTTGATTCTAAATTGATTGAGCTGGCTAAAGCTATGACCAGCCCGATTGTTACCAACGATTTCAACCTGAATAAAGTCGCTGAACTCCAGGGAGTCAAAGTCCTGAATATTAATGATCTGGCCAATGCCCTCAGGCCAGTGGTCCTGCCAGGAGAAGAATTTAAAGTCTTTATTCTCCGGGAGGGTAAGGAATATAACCAGGGGGTTGGTTACCTTGATGATGGAACAATGGTTGTGGTGGACAGTGGTCGAAATCATATGAACCAAAAAGTTGAAGTAGTGGTTACCAGTGTCCTGCAAACCACGGCCGGACGTATGATATTTGCCCGGGTATCTGACGAAGAAATCTAGCCAAAGGATGGCATTCATGAGCGATAAAATCGTAGCGATTGTGGTGGCTGCCGGGAAAGGTGAACGATTCGGCAGTGAAACCCCCAAGATAATGGTTGATTTAGGAGGGAAACCACTGGTTCTTTATAGTTTGGAGGTTTTCCAGAAATCAACCTTAGTGGACCGAATCATACTCGTCACATCACGAGATTTGGTGGATTTCTTTGAAAATGAATTGATACCTGATTCCAAGCTTTCAAAAGTAGATCAGGTTGTTTTAGGCGGCAGAGAAAGGCAAGATTCCGTTAAAGAGGGATTGAAAGCCATTTATAAAGCACCTGAATCAGTCCTGATTCAGGATGCGGCCCGGCCTTTCCTGACCGAAATGATGATTGAACAATGCCATAATGCCCTCGATAAAACTGAGGGAGCCATTGTGGGAACTAAAATTACCGATACCATTAAATTAGTCAATGAGGACCTCTTGGTGCAAAAAACAATTCCCCGAGATGCCCTTTGGGCTGTGCAGACGCCTCAGGTTTTCCGTTACCCCACATTAATTGAGGCATATCAATGGGCTTTTGATGGCAAGATTCAATTTACGGATGATGCCAGTCTGGTTGAACGTTATGGCAAGTCCATCCAGATAATTCCAAGTTCTCCTTTAAATATCAAAATCACCACTCCGGAAGATTTAATGATGGCTGAATTGATTTTAAAGAATCGGACTGCAGAATAAGGCCACCTATATGAATCGAATCGGATTTGGTTTTGATATGCATCCCTTTATTTCCGGACGCCCTCTGATACTGGGTGGCGTCCGGATTCCTTATGAGATGGGGCTGGATGGAGATTCGGATGCGGATGTCCTGGTCCATTCACTGATCGATGCGCTTCTGGGTGCGGCAGGAAAAGGGGACATTGGCAGGGTCTTTGGAGTCGGCACTCCTGAGGTAATAGGAATTGCTAGTGTTCTTCTCTTGGAAAGAACCATGAAGATTCTCAAAGATTCCGGCTATCAGGTGATAAATACAGACTCCACTATCATAGCCCAGAAACCTAAAATCACTCCCCACATTCCAGGCATGATAGAGAACATTTCCCGGATACTGGAGATTCCTCCTGACAGGATTAATGTAAAGGCAACCACTGCCAAACACCTGGGTGTCCTGGGAGAAGCTAAAGCGATTGCTGTCCAATCAGTAGTCTTAATAGAATCTATTCAATCATCTTAATGACAGGAAACCCTTGACAGTCTAGGCGGGATTCCCTATCCTCAAATTAATCATGAAGATATATACACGTTCTGGCGACAAGGGGCAAACCTCACTTTTTACAGGAACCAGGGTTCCCAAATCCCATTTGCGTATTGAAGCTTATGGGATGATCGATGAATTGAGTTCCTGGTTGGGACTTATTCGGTCGGCTGTGCCTGAAGAAGATATTAGAGAAGCCTTGATTCAAATACAAAAAGAGCTTTTCGAATTAGGCAGCGACTTGGCAACACCCGAAACTGAAATCAAATCTGATAAACATAAAACCGTCCCCCGGGTCGCCTCTGAACAGGTTTTAAACTTGGAAAAATCTATTGATCAATTCAGCCGGGAGCTTCCTCCGCTTAGGCATTTTATATTACCTGGCGGTTCTGAAGCTGCCAGCCGATTTCATTTAGCCAGATGTGTTTGCCGACGGACTGAAAGGGTCATTGTCTCGCTCATGGACCAGGAACAGATTAATCCCCATATCCTGGAATACCTGAACCGATTATCAGATTTTCTGTTTGTGCTGGCCAGAGTCAGCAATCATCGACGCAAACAACCAGAGACCCAATGGATAAACCAATTTCCTTAAACATGTGAATTCATAATATCAATGGAGACGTGTTGAATGAATATAGAAATTCGAGGCGCAAATCAGAATGAATCAGAGAAAATCCTTGAACAGGTTGTTCTATCTTTTAATTTTCCCTCATCCCTGTTTCTCCCCCAATTCCAGCTTCATCCTGGCAGAAAACCTGAACATACAAGACTAGCGATTATAAATGATGTCCTGGCAGCCTCTGTCCAGATATTCACGAAAAAAATATATCTCAGGGGGGTTCCGGTTTCCCTGGGTGCAATTGCCAATGTCGGGACTTTGCCCGAATATCGGCACCGGGGAATCAATGAAAAGCTTTTTAAGGATGTAATCCAATTCATAAAAAACCAGGGGATGGAGATGTCCGGTCTCTATACCGGGGTCCATGATGTTTATCGGCCACATGGATACGAGATTTGGCCGCAGAAAGATACCTTCATTGATACATCTAATATTGACACAGCAGTAAAAATTAAAAGTCCCCAATTGAGAATTGTACCCATTGAGAAAAAAGACCAAACCAAAGTATTCCGTCTTTATGACCAGAAGGCACTCCGTTACACAGGACCTGTATGCAGGGACAAGTCATATTGGGAGAAATCTCTACAATGGAATATTCTGAGGGATTTTATTTTTCTTGGAGCATTCGATCAAAAGGGAACTCTGCTGGCATATTTACGCGCAGGGTACAGCAAAGACCGTACTCAGTCGTGGATCAGGGAAGCCTGGGGGAATCAAGATGACCCCAAAGTATGGGACACACTCCTGCTCTCAGTGTTAAAGGAATTCAGGCAACAAGGTTGTAATGGAAAAATCAGAATGCCGGGGTGCTTTACCCATCATCCACTGACCGAGGCATTTAGAAGAATGGGAGGGCTGGTTTCTTATCGAAACAACAATGGCCAGATGTTACGGCTCCTTAAACCCAGCATGATATTCACTAAATTATTACAAGGGAAACCGGCCGGGGATTGGAAAGGAACTTTCCAGATCAGGACTCCTGAGGAGTCCTTTCTTATCACTCAGCAAAATGGGAAATTCCAGGTAAAAGATGGAGATTCTTCCTGTCAGGTAACCCTGAATCATCCAGCTCTGACCCAATGGGTATTAGGCAGGAAATTATTCTCTGAACTTCCCCTCTTCTTTGAAGAAGTAAAGTTTCAGGATTTATCTTTGATAGATATGAACCAAATGGATTTAGCTTTACCAAAAACTGAATGGTTATACTGGTATACTGATTCCTACTAAAAAGGGATTTGTTCTTACCCTGATAGAAGGAAAGAGTCAATTTACATTGAAGGAAAATTTATTTCCGGACAGATAATGAAACATCCCCATAAAAATAAAAAGGCAGTTACTCAGGAGACTGCTTCATCACAAGAAACCCCATTATCTCCAAGTGGTCTTCCAAAATGGGTTTTCTGGGTATGGGGACTATTTACCTGTGTATCCTTAATATTTCTAGTAATAGCCTTTTTACCTCACAAACCAGCTCCCCTTCCCAATATATCGCCCACCCAACCCGTTGCTGAAATTGAGGAAATCCTGCCTCAGGGAGTCATTTGGACGGAAGACTTTGAAGAATCCTCTTTGGATGGATGGGTAGGAAATTGGATTGGAATATATCAGGACCGAGTCTCCAGAAGCAAGGGGTTGTTTGCCGGTAAGGATTTAAAACCAACAGAGGGTTTTGAATTTACACCCACCACAGAAGAGCCTCGAATGTATTATGCGACAAAGACATCCTTATCATTTAATTATAAAAAGCCCTATGTTTTATCCTTTGATTTTTCAGGTTCAGGACCTATTGATTTGGTCAACCTGGGCCATATCAGGCTTCGCCTGATAGATCAGATTCCCAATTTATCTTATGACCCCCGAGGGGATGGGAAATATCGTTCCTTTAATCTTCCGCCTTGGCCGGATGAAAAACTTAACCGTCCAAAACATCATTTTGATATTGCCGTAACCCCTGATGATGAAACGATTATGTTATGTATCGACAAATCTACGATAGGACATATCGAATATGCCAGAAGCATGAGAATTTATCCTGGTTTTAACATGGGTGGGTTGCCGGACCCGAATGGAAAAGTAAAATCCGGGTTTGTTTTCTATGACAATATCAAACTGGAAGGAACCCCTCTTCATAAGCCTCAGGCTGCACCTCAGAAGAAGATTGGGTTTGTAGCTTCTACCACACCCGCCCCGGTACCAACACCTTCTTTTTCTACCAATCCAGAGTATAAAAACCGGATGAAGAATGCCTGGAAAATTTATAACAGCGGTGATTTTGATAAGGCCATTTTAGAATTTAAGACAATCGTAAAAGAGTATCCTCAATCCGCCGAGGCATATAATGGTATGGGCCTTTGTTACAGGGCCAGTGGAGATACAACGGCAGCATGGAAAGCATGGATTCAGTCTCTGACTATTGATTCCACCTATAGTCCAGCCCGTCAAAATTTGGGAATGCAATAAACAGGTTAGCCCCCAGCTGAAATCAAATCAGCTTCCGGAAGAACCAGAAATAATGAATCTAAAAAAAATTAATTATCGATACAACAGAATCATATCTGATAAATCCCCTTCGTTCATTAATCGGGTATATCAGATTATCCTATGGGGCATTTCCCTGTTTTATGGGATGATCATCCTGATTCGCAGGTGGATTTATGATATTGGATTATTGCCCACCCGCCGGATTCAAATTCCTGTCATATGTGTCGGCAATCTCACCACCGGAGGCACCGGCAAGACCCCCATAGTCCGCTACATCACTGAACAGTTTTCAAAAAAAGGAAAAAAAGCAGCCATTCTGACCAGAGGATATAAGAGGGTCGCAATGGAAGAAAACCCTCACCAACCGCTAAGGGTTATATATAATGAATTGGGTTCCCAAAGCTGGACCCATATTGGGGATGAACCGGCTCTACTGGCCCAAATGCTGCAGAACACCCCTATTTTTATTCATTCTGACCGATACCAAAGCGCCTTGGCAGCCCTGAAATCAGATTCGCCGGATGTGTTGATTATGGATGATGGGTTTTCCCATCGCCGTTTTCATCGGGATATGGATTTAGTGCTTTTAGATGTAACCGAACCCTTGGGATATGGGTATTTACTGCCCAGGGGTCTCTTGCGAGAACCGGTAAGTTCCCTGAAAAGGGCTTCCGCAATTCTATTGACTCGCTGTGAGAAGGGCCAATCCTATCAAAAGATAGAAGGGTTATTAAATAAAACAGGTATAACCTGTCCTGTCTTTCGGTTTATATTTCAACCGGGGCCTTTATATGCTCTAAAAGAGTCAAATTCTGATTCCTGGACGGCAAGCACTGATCCCCTACTGGCTTTTTGTGGAATTGGAAATCCACATGGATTCAAAAAGACTCTGGAAACAGCTTCAATTACCATTGCGGATATGATGATTTTCCCTGACCATCACACGTACACCTCTGCCGATATTGCCCAAATGGAAGAGCTTTGCCAAAAAAAGAAGGTTAAAGGACTGGTCACCACAGAAAAGGATGGATTAAAATTAAAGGGCTTGATTGATAAATCGCCATTCGATTGGTTTTGCCTGCCTATTCTGGCCCAACCTGAGAATGAATCCAAGTTCCTGGAATTCCTTATGGGGGATAACATCCATTCCGGCAGGAACCCATAACCATGGTATAATTATGCTTTTTCAAGGAAGAATTGATGAATATTAAATTTGGCACATCCGGATGGCGGGCCATCGTCTCCGATGAATTCACATATAACAATGTCCGCATTGCCACTCAGGCGATTGCTGATTATGTCAAAGAATCAGGTCTGACTGATAAAGGACTGATAATTGGCTATGATACCCGTTTTATGTCAGAACGATTTGCCGAGGCAGTGGCTGAAGTTCTGGCAGCTAATGGCATTAAATCTTTTCTAACAATCCGAGATACCCCCACCCCGGCAATTGCTTCTGAGATTCGTCATCGCCAAACCGCCGGGGGAATCAACCTGACCGCCAGCCATAATCCTCCAGAATATAATGGGATTAAGTTTTCTCCGGCCTGGGGCGGTCCTGCCACCCCGGAAGTAACTTCCCGAATTGAATCCATTGCCAATAAATTATTGGCTGATAATGCCACTCCTGCCACCATGCCAGTCGCTGAAGCCACGGCCAGAGGGCTGATTGAAATAATTGATATCCGTCCCCGTTATCTGGATGAAATCAGGGGGAAACTGGATATGGAACTGATTCGTAAAGCCCGGTTGAAAGTTGTAGCCGACACCCTTTACGGGACCGGACGGGATTATCTGGATGTCCTCTTACAAGATGCCGGGGTTGAGGTTGAATTAATCCATGGGTATAGAGACCCTTACTTTGGCAACGATATTCCTGAACCCAATGAAGAGCATTTGGGAGATTTGATTTCCCGAGTCAAACAGACGGGAGCCCATTTGGGTCTAGCGACCGATGGAGATGCCGACCGATTTGGAATTATTGATTCAGATGGAACCTATATTACACCCAATCAGCTGGTAGCCCTGTTAATGGTTCACCTGATGGAGACCCGGGGATGGAAGGGGTCTGTTGTCCGCACTGTGGCGACCACCCATTTTATTGATGCCATTGCCGAGAAAAATGGAATTACCGTCCGGGAAACGCCGGTTGGCTTTAAATATATCGGTGAATGGATGGAAAAAGAACCGGTCATTATCGGTGGAGAAGAAAGCGGCGGCCTGAGCATCATGGGGCATGTCCCGGAGAAAGATGGACTGATTGCCTGCCTGTTGGCAGCGGAACTGGTTGCAGCCAAGGGCCAGCCTTTATCACAGATTTTAATGTCTCTGGAAGCAAAATATGGTAAATTCTATACAGGCCGTGTAGATCTCAGGCTGACTCCTGAAAAGAAGGATGCCCTCTGGAAAAAGCTTTCCAGTGAACCCCAGACACAGTTTGCAGGCTCCAAGATTATCGAACACAAAGAAGTTGACGGGATTGGATGGAAACTGGAAGACGGCAGTTATACTCTGGTTCGCCCTTCGGGGACAGAACCTTTGCTTCGCTGTTATGTTGAGACCCTTTCAGAATCTCGTCTGGAATCATTATTAACTGATTTCCGAAATTTAGGTTTATAAATTTAAAGAGAGGGGGGTTGTTATCCATGCCCTGTGGAAAAAAGCGTAAACGGGCCAAAATGGCCAAACATAAATTACGTAAACGCCGTAAACGTGATCGTCACAAAAAGAAACTACGTTAATCTGTTTTCGAACAGATTTGAATTATTATCCCTTTGGCGGTCCCACGGCCTCAAAGGGATATTTCTTTTTCTCTCCGGATACGGTTTATTCTCATTTGACAGAACTTAGGTATCTTTTACATGCTGAAACTCGAAGCGTTTGCCAAAATCAATTTATTTTTAGAAGTCCCGGGAGTCCGACCCGATGGGTATCATGAGTTATGGACCCTTTTCCAATCCATCGGTTTATCAGACACTCTTTCTTTTGAGCCTACTTCAGGCGAAATCCTCCTGGCCTGCAGTGATTCCCAGTTACCGGTAGATACAGGAAATCTGGTCTATCGGGCAGCCGTCCTGTTAAAAGAGACTTTCAAGGTCTCCCGGGGAGCCTCGATTCACCTGGAAAAAAGAATCCCCATAGGAGCCGGATTAGGCGGGGGCAGCACCGATGCGGCAACCGTTCTTCGAGGACTAAATGAACTCTGGGAACTCAAAGCCTCTCCGGAAGAACTGGAGTCCTTAGGGACCCAGTTAGGGATGGATGTTCCTTTCTGTGTCCGAGGGGGGACTGTTTATGCCGAGGGCCGAGGGGAAATCCTCAGGGAAAACCTTCCAATCCCTTCCGGATGGATAGTACTGGTTTACCCAAATCTTTTTGTCAGCACCCAAAAAGTCTATCAGGAGATTGACAGGCTTCCCATAGGGCCTCTCCAAAAAGTTGATAAAATGAAGGCAGCTCTCCAAATCGGCAACCTTCAGGATATTTCATCCAGCCTTTTTAACCGATTGGAAACGGCTTCTTTTTCCCTTTATCCCCAGTTAGAGTCCATTAAAAGCCAGATTCAATCCCTTGGTTGCCTGGGTAGCTTAATGAGCGGAAGCGGCTCTTCTATCTTTGGAATTTGCGAATCAGTGACTCAAGCTGAATCTTTTGCCATGCAGCTCTCTCAAAAAACCGGGTACTGGTGCCAGGCCATGCCCTTCATTGATTAAAGATTTTGTTGAAACAGGTACTATTATCTTAATTATTTTCAATCTTCTAAAGAGATATTTATTCCCCTCATGACTTTGAGAACCCTAGGCAGGAAATGACCCTTCACCTGGGACCTGGAAACTTAAGAACATGATTGGAACCAGACCCAGGCTGTAACCATCAGCCTGGGTCCCAGTCCGGACCCAAGGGATATAATCAGGGAAACAAATAAATGATTTAGGTCGGAAAGAGAGAAAAACAGCTCAAACAGACTCATCCAAGATGAAATGGAGAGGGGTCAAAAGGGTCGCGAACTGAAGAAATTAATTGACAATAAAGAGGATACGTTATATATATCCGGTAAGAATCATCTGCTGTGGGGGCAGAGGATGAATTTTTGATATTTTAATATTTTGCCTAAAGACAGGGAATAGATTTATGCTACGGGGTAAAAAAATACGCATTTTAGCAGGAACAGGAATTTTTGCAGGACTCCTAATAATCGGAACAGGCATTTACTTATCAACCGCAAGAAATATAATCCCTGAAATAATTAAGGCTACCCGGGATAACAGTGTAAAAATTCTGGTAATAGATTCCCGGGGAAAAACCGCCAACGAACTCAGTGGCTTTTTTATTAAACCCGCTAAAGGGGAAGTTATTACCATTCGGCATGGAATTTTAGGAGCATCCACCCTGAAAATAATGGATGCCAGTGGTAACGAGTTAAAAATAAAGGGAATATTAGCCGAAGATATCCAGTCAGATTTGATAAAACTATCGGTCACTCCACCGGAAAAGACACCACCAGCCTTTTCAATATCCTCCACACCCATGGCAGAAGACCAACTGATATACACTCAGCCGGAACCCGGGAAGAAGATTCGAACCGGTATCATTGAGAAAGTCTTTACAGCTCCCGGATTGGGAAATATTTACTCGGTCAAAGCTAACCTGCCCGATATGGATGGAGGCAGCCCGGTCCTGGATGAAAGAGGTTCTTTGGTAGGAATCCATGCTCAATTCATGAAATCTGGCAATCACCTGAAACTATCCCTGCCCGCCTACAAAATATTAAGTTTATCCACTGATTCCCTGGTCTCTTGGGATAACTGGAAAAAGACTCCTCAGGGTGATTGGTATCATTCTTCTGATGGATTGTACTGGCAGGGCATGGTCAGAGCCTGGCAGGAAAAATATGATGAAGCCTTAAGTCTCCTGACCCAGGCATCCGAAAAGAATCCAACCGATGCCAGAACCCTTTATGGAATAGGATTCTGCCATGAGAACAAAGCTAAATTTGATAAAGCATTGAACAGTTACCAACAGGCCTTACAACTTGAGCCAGGGATGGGTGAAAGTTACTACCGAATCGGAATCATTGATGAAAAGCTGGGAAAACGGGCCGATGCCCTGCAGGCCTATCAAAAAGCGGTCCAGTTGAAACCTGAATTATGGGAAGCCCACCTCCAGATGGGCCGGTTTTATACTAATTCCCGAAATTGGGCTGAAGCAGAAGACGCTTATAAGTTAGCAAATCATTACCATCCTCGTTTAGCTCAGGGCCAATATGAACTGGGGAGTCTCTATCTCCTGACACAGCGGCCCATGGAAGCAATTAAAGAATACCAGAGGGCTATCCGTTTTCGAACTGACTTTGCCGAAGCCTATTACAACCTGGGATATGCCTATCATCAACTGGGCAGGGATAAGGAATCTTCAGAAGCTTATCTGGATGCCATACGGATTCGCCCCGATTACTTGAATGCCTACATCAATGCCGGCATCTCTTTTCGGGATAATTACCAATATCCCGAAAGCATTAAGTATTTGAAAAAGGCCCTCCACATCGATGCCAATTCAGCCTCTGCCTATTACAATCTGGGAGTAACCTATTCCAAACTAAACCGATGTTCTGATGCCCTCTCAGCCTACAAGTCGGCCATCAGCTTAAATTCCAAGATGGCTGAAGCCCATAACGACCTGGGAGTGGAGCTGTTGAAAACAGGAAAAGGAACGGAAGCTATTGGTTCATTACTTGAAGCTGTTCGACTTAACCCCCAATATGCCAAAGCCTATTATAATCTGGGAACCGCTTATTTATTACAAACACGAGACCAGGAAGCTGTTAGTCCCCTTCAAAAAGCAGTGGAAATTCAACCAGATTATCTGGATGCCCGATTTAACCTTAGTATAGCCTACCATAAAACAAATCAGTTCAGGGAATCTGTAAAAATCCTGGAAGACACCATTGCTCTGAAGAAAGATTTTATCAAAGCCTATTATCAACTGGGTACGATATACCGGGGATTGGGAGAACCCCAAAAAGCAGTGGAAATCCTGGAAGAGGCTCTGAAACAAAAATCAGACCTGCCGGAAGTTTATTATATTCGGGGACTGGCTTACCGGGACCTGCAAGAAACCGACAAAGCCATTGAGTCTATAAAGACGGCCCTGAGTTATAAACCTGATTATATTGAAGCTTCCTATAATCTGGGGATCATTCTCCATGACCAGCATCGATATTCCGAAGCCATTCAAACCTATAAAATGACCTTAAAATATCATCCCAACCTGGAAGAAGCCTTATACCGGATGGGGCTTTCCTTGTATGCCATGGAACGATACCCGGAAGCTTTAAAATCATTCAAACAAGCCGTCAAAGTCAGGCCTGAATATGCCGAAGCTTGGTATCAAATGGGATTATCTTCCCGGGGAATGGGAGATTTAGACAGCGCTATCCAGGATTTCCAGAAAGCCACCCGGATTAAACCGGATATGCCGGAAGCCCATTATGAATTAGGAATCACCTATGTGAAAGCTAAACGGGACAATGATGCCATAACAGCTTTGAAAGCCGCGATCCAGGTCAATCCTAAATTTGCCCAGGCTTATAATGAACTAGGCTCAATTTATGAAAGAGCCAATAAACCAAAGGAATCGGAAAAAGCCTTTTTAAAAGCTATTCAAGTTAAAAATGATTACCCAGAAGCCTATTACAATCTGGCCTCGCATTATTCCAAAGCAGGGAAATTCCAGGAAGGAATCGAGAATTATACCCAAGCCATCCATTATAGTCCGACCTATACCATGGCCTATTATAATCTGGGGAACTGCCAGTTGATATTAAGCCATTATCCCGAAGCTATTGCTGCTTTTGCCAAAGCCACCACCCAAAAACCTGATATGGCAGAAGCCTATTACCAGATGGCCCTGACTTATCTCCGAATGAAACAATATGAAACAGCCATCACCATATTCAAAAACACCTTAAAATATGATCCACAGATGGCAGAAGCTTATTACCTGTTGGGAGTCTCCAATTACAATATAGCCATGTATAACGATGCATTGAATGCCTTACAACAGGCCGTCAGAATCCAACCAGAAATGATGGAAGCCCACCTTTGGCTGGGGAAAACCTATGCCCGGATTTCCCAACCCAATGATGCTATCCGCTGTTATGAGGAAGCCCTTAGATTAAAACAGGATTTCCCTGAAATTAATCTTTTGATAGGTGACAGTTACTTTGATTTAAAAAAGACCGCCAAAGCCATGGAAGAATATCAACAAGTCATCCAGAAATACCCAACTTTCCCGGATGGATATTACAGTCTAGCCCTGGGTTATGGAAAAATGGGACAATATTCCGAAGCAATCCGGCAGCTGAATAAAGCCTTGGAAGTCTCCCCTGAGTTCAATAAAGCTCACCTGGGCCTTGGATATATCCACTTATTAAATAACAATAAGAATGGAGCCTGGGAAGAATATAACTACTTAAAAGACAATGATCAGGAATTAGCCGATAAACTCATGGATGCCATTAATAACCCTAAATATATCCAGCTTTGATATTAAAATACTGAAATCCTGTGGGGTTACCTGACTTTTCGGCATATTAATTGATATTATTTATGTTAACCCTGTATAGTTAAAGTTATTTAAAGTCATTTTGACAGCTGTCAAAACCATTCAGGCCGCTGTCTGAACCCAAGAGGCTCTTCAGGAGTTTTCTTATTTCTATCAAAATTATATGATATAATCTAAAAACTGAATTTAATTAAAAATATGACCTGAATTCGATGGGGATTGGATATCATATCACGCCTTTCTCTTCTTGACATTTTTGCCTTATTTTTTATAAGATTTTATCTTTCCCATTTTAGAATTAATAAAGATAAATCGTACAGGTAACCGATAGAGTTTACTGCCCCGTAGTGTAACTGGTAGCACAGCAGCCTTTGGAGCTGCGTGACTAGGTTCGAATCCTAGCGGGGCAGCCAATTGTCTTCATCAAGTATTGGCTTTTTTCAGTAAGATTAGATATTACAAATAGAGACCGTAGGAGCTATTGTGTTAAACGACTTAAAGATTTTTGGCGGTAGCGCCAATCCGGGTTTGGTCCAGGAAATCTGCCAGGCATTGAACGTTCCCCAGGGACAGCTGGAGATCAAAAAATTCCCGGACACGGAAATATTCGCAAAGATCAATGAGAACGTCCGAGGGGCAGAAGTCTTTGTTATTCAACCGACTTCACCTCCGGTTAATGAACATCTGGTGGAATTACTCATCATCATTGACGCGCTTCGGAGAGCTTCGGCTCATACCATTACAGCGGTCCTTCCTTATTACGGCTATGCCCGTCAAGACCGGAAAGACCAGCCTCGCGTCGCCATCAGTTCCAAATTAATTGCCAATTTAATCACCACCGCTGGAGCAGACCGAGTCGTCACGGTGGACCTGCATGCCGGCCAGATTCAGGGATTTTTTGATATTCCCGTAGATAATCTGTTTGCCGACAAAATTCTAACCGACTATTGGGCAGGTCTAAACCTTGAAGACATTATGGTTGTCTCCCCAGATATTGGAAGCGTCAAACGGGCCCGTTCCATTGCCCGGCGCTTAAATGCCCCATTGGCCATCGTAGATAAACGCCGACCCCGCCAGAGTGAAGCGGAAGTCATGAATATTATCGGCGATGTCCAGGGCAAAAACCTGATAATCGCGGATGACATGGTCGACACCGCGGGAACATTGTGCGAAGCTATAAAGGCACTAAAAACTGCTGGCGCTAAGGAAATCTATGCGGGATGTTCTCACGCAGTCCTCAGCGGACCGGCAATCAGCCGATTAATGGAGTCGCCCGTCAAAGAGCTGGTGGTTACCAATACCATTGCTCTGGATGAGTCCAAACGGTGTTCCAAAATCAAGGTGCTTTCCATCGCCGAATTGCTGGCGGAAGCGATTAATCGTATTTATCGCTATACGTCAGTAAGTTCGTTATTCGTTTAAGCAAGAAGAAGTTAAAAGGAGTCATTTACCATGCAACAAGTCTCGTTGAAAGCGAAAACGCGCGAGAATCTTACCAAAGGGAATAACCGGCAGCTTCGGATGGCCGGAGAAGTTCCTGCGGTCATTTACGGCGGGGAGGCCCAGCCTCTGTCCATCAGTATTAACGACCGTGACATGCACCGCATTCTGCACTCCAGCGCGGGTTTAAATGTATTAATTAGTATGGAAATCGAAGGGGGTTCTTCCCCTCTCGTTGAAAATGTGATCGTCAAAGATATCCAGCGCGATCCCATTAAAGCCAGTTTCATCCACCTGGATTTCTATCGTATTTCCATGGATAAGAAATTAACAACCTTTGTTCGTATTGAAATTGAAGGAGCTTCTATCGGTGTCAAAGCCGGTGGCATTCTGGAATTCAATCTTCGGGAAGTCGAAGTTGAGTGTCTCCCGACCCTGATTCCGGAGAGATTCCTCATCAATGTGAGCACACTTCAAATCCATGATTCTGTCCATGTGAAAGACCTTCCAGTTCCCGAGGGTGTTACTATACTTGAAGATCCGAACAATATCGTAATCAGCATTGTTCCTCCGACAGTAGAAGAAGTCGCCCCGGCTGCTGAAGCGACTGCCGCCGAGCCCGAAGTCATTGAAAAGGGCAAGAAAGAAGAAACCGCTGAAGAAGGTAAGGAATCCTAAACCGATTCCAGAAAGTTCTTTGTCATATGAAATTGATTGTCGGTCTCGGTAATCCCGGCCGCCAATATGATAACACCCGGCATAATGTCGGTTTCAGGGTCATTGATTTATTGGCGCAACAAGCCGGACTTCAACATTTCAAGTCAGGATTTAATGCGGAATATGCCAAAGGGACCCTCTCCGGCGAAGAGGCCGTGTTGGTCAAACCGATAACCTATATGAACCGGAGCGGGGATGCTGTTTCTCCCCTGATGCAATGGTTCAAAATAGTTCCGGAAGATATCCTCGTTCTTTGTGATGATGTTCATCTTCCGCTGGGACAGTTGAGACTGAGAGCTTCAGGTTCTGATGGAGGCCATAATGGGTTAAAATCCATTATACGCCAAATCGGATCCAATCGATTCAACCGGATTCGAATGGGAATTAATGAACCGCCTCCCGTTATGGACCAGGCGGATTATGTTCTGGGACATTTCACTAAAGGTGAACAACCTGAAGTGGAGGAAATGATCAGACAAGCCGCAGATGCGGTAGAGTCTATCCTGACCCGGGGATTTTCGGCCGCCATGAACCAGTTTAATGTGAGAAAGAATAATATTACAGGAGATGAAAACGAATGAAACGTAATTACGAAACAATTATTATTTATGATACCAGCCTGGATGAGTCAAACATTGACCTGAAAATCCAGAAAGTCGAAACCGTCATCAAAAACAACAGCGGTGAGATAACCAAGCTGGAAAAATGGGGCAAGAAAACATTAGCTTATGAAATCCGTAAAAAACGGGAAGGCTACTATGTTTATATTCTCCATAACAGCGAACCGACCGTTGTGGAACAGTTAATCAACTTGTTCCATTTTGATGAAACCATCATGAAACATATGACCATCGTGGTGGAGGAGATCAAAAAGAGCCGATTTACCCCGAAGAAAGCTAAAGCTGCCAAGGCTGAAGCACTTCAGGCTGAAGCGGCGGCCGTTGAAGCTGAAGCGATACCTGCTGAATCCACAGAAACACCGGTCAACTCCGAACCCGCGGCGGAAACCCCAGCAGCGGAGGAAACGTCCAACAATGGCTAACAATCTCAACCGGGTGACGCTGATTGGAAGATTAACACGGGATGCAGAAACCCGTGTCATTCCAAGCGGCTCTTCTGTCACCACATTTGACCTTGCCGTAAACCGGCGATGGAAAGACAAAAGCGGTAATTATCAAGAAGATACCCTTTTTATCCGGGTCGAATATTGGCTTCGTCAATATGACAATTTCCAGGAAATCCTCATCAAAGGCAAAGAAGTATTTGTGGAAGGTTACCTGAGAACTCGGTCATGGCAGGGACAAGACGGTCAGAAACGGTCCTCTACGGAAGTAGTGGCCCAGACCCTTATTCCCTTGGAACGATCCAACCGTGACATGGGAGGCCAGGCACCTTCGACTGATTTTGGCCCACCCCCTTCTGATGAGAATAGTGAGGACGTTCCCTTTTAAGCTAAGGGAGCTCAAGATTTAGAAAACCGACCCAAAAAGGAAAATGACCATGGAAGAAAACAAAAATACACCCGTTACTCCGAATACTGAAACACCGGCACCGATCATACCCGCGGCGCCAGTAACCCGCAGTGAACATGTTCCCAGTCGTCAACCGCGTTATCCTGCCCGTCCGGCTAACCGTCGACAGCGATTTGTTCGCCGTAAAGTCTGCCGGTTCTGCCTGGATAAGGTAGATACCATTGATTATAAAGACATTACCCGGTTAAAACGGTTTGTCACAGAACGGGGCAAGATTATTCCCCGCCGAATCACCGGCACCTGCGCACATCATCAACGCCAGTTAACCGTGGCTATTAAGCGTGCTCGCACCATTGCACTTTTGCCGTTTGCAGCCGAATAAATTGACGAAGGAAAGGTAATCACAATGAAGGTCATACTGAAAGACGATATTGAAGGTCTCGGGAATTACGGCGATACAGTGAATGTAGCTCCCGGATATGCCCGAAACTATCTTATTCCCCGTAAACTGGCCCTGGAAGCGACTCGCCATGCTGTTCAACTGTTTGAGATGGAAAAGACCAAACGAGCCAAAGTATTGGCTGAACAGAAAGGCAGCGCAGAACAGTTTGCCGCCACCCTTTCGGCTTTGAAGGTAACCATTAAAGCGAAAACAGGCGAAGAAGGTAAATTGTTTGGCTCTGTCACTTCATCGGACATTGTTTCCGAACTGGTAAAACTGGGACATGAAATTGATCGCAAGAAAGTCCACCTAGCCGAAACTATCAAGGCTGTTGGCACTTACACGGCGGAAATCAAGGTTCATCCTGATGTTATAGCAACCGTTCAGGTTGAAGTCATCAGCGAATAAGTTTGGTTTTCCGGCAAACCTTATAAAAAAGGTTTGACAACCGAATCAACAAAGGGGAAAATGGATTCAAATTTTCCCCTTTTTTTTTATAATGAGAGAAATAGGCCGAGGGGCATGATGACCCGTTATTCAGACTCCACCCTGATACAGTCGCAAGAAAGAACGCTACCCCACAATGAGGATGCCGAGAGAAACCTTCTGGGAGCCTTATTACTGGACAATTCCACTATAAATGATATTTACCGGTATATTACTCCGGACTTTTTCTATTCAACCAACCATACCATCATTTTCAAAGCCATTGAGGATCTCTTTGAACGCAACCAATCGGTTGACCTGGTCACAATGACCGAAGAGCTGTCCAGGATGGGGAAATTAGATGCTGTTGGAGGTGCCCCTTACCTGACAGCCCTGGTTGAAAATGTGGTCACCACAGCCAATATACTCGATTATGCCCAGATTTTAAAAGAAAAGGCCATTGCCCGCCGATTAATTCTTGCGGCTGAAGAGATTGCCCAGAAAAGTTACGATTCCAGCCTAAAAATCGATACTGTAGTAGAAGAAGCAGAACGTTTAATATTAGATATTGCCCAGCAAAAGCAGGACAGCGATGTCCAATCGCTTGATTCTATTATGCATACGGTCATCGACCACATTGATTTGATTTATCAGCGACGGGGCGGATTGACAGGTCTCCCAACCGGTTTCAAAACCTTGAATAACCTGACCGGTGGATTCCAGAAATCAGACCTGATTATCCTGGCAGCCCGGCCCAGCATTGGTAAAACATCTTTTGCATTAAATATCGGGACTCATATCGCCACCCCTATCGGGACGTATCCTGGGGTTCCCGTACTGGTCTTCTCCCTGGAAATGTCCAAAGAACAGATTGTCCAGCGTATGCTCTGTACGGAGGCGGGAGTTTCATCCCAGAGGATTCGGGATGGTATGCTAAGCCAGAAAAATCTGAAAGATATCATGGATTCAGCCAACAGATTGATGAAAACCAAGTTATATATTGATGACACCCCCGGCATTGCTATTATGGAATTACGGGCAAAGGTTCTTCGGCTGAAATCAAAATGTCCCGAACTGGGATTGGTTGTTATCGATTACCTGCAATTAATGTCATCAAGGGCTCGGTCAGAAAGCCGGCAACAAGAAATATCTGAGATTTCCCGTTCATTGAAGGCCCTGGCCAGGGAAATCAGCGCTCCCATTATTGCTTTGTCCCAGCTGAACCGGCAAGTGGAAATGCGTGGAAAAGATGCCAAACCCCAATTGTCAGATCTTCGGGAATCAGGCGCCATTGAACAGGATGCCGATGTTATCATGTTTCTCCATCGGCCTATAGCTGATAAAAATGATGAAATGCCTGATTCGAACCGTCCCATGAAATTGATTGTGGCAAAACAACGTAATGGTCCCACCGATGAAATTGATTTAACCTTTATCAATGCTTATACTCGATTTGTAGAAACAGCGAATATGGCCCCTCCGGGGGGATATGACGCTTACGGCCCGGAGGAGGATGATATGGATGAGGACCCCAATCAGGTCTCTGAGGGAGGAGTTCCTTTTTAAATGTTGAAGCCAATAACAGCCTTGGGCCAAAACTCCATGCGATTATTGCAAAGAACGGGAGAAATCAGCGAATTGTTTATCCAGACAATTCACTGGACCTTTAAAAGTAAACCCCGATTTCGGCATGTTATCCAGCAGATGGTTTATTTTGGATATGAATCTACTCCAATAGTGTTATTAACCGCCACATTTATCGGGATGATATTTGTCCTGCAAACGGGATACCAGCTATCCAAATTCGGTGCCACCATCTATGCCGGGGGAATCAGCGCCATTGCTTTTGCCCGAGAAATCGGTCCGGTTTTTACCGCCTGGGCCATTGCCTCCCGAGTCGGCGCCTCCATTGCGGCAGAAATAGGCACCATGCAGGTAACAGAGCAGATTGATGCCATGAAGACCCTGGCTACCAACCCAGTGAAATATCTGGTGGTACCACGATTTCTGGCTGCCATTATCATGCTTCCGATTTTAACCATCCTGGCGAATTTGGTCGGTATTCTGGGAGGATGGGTTGTTGCCCTGACTAACCTGAATTTAACCACACAAATATATTTCTCCAATATCCAGGACTTTCTTGAACCTAAGGAATTTTTTGCCGGACTCATCAAAACCCCTTTTTTCGGGATGCTTATTGCTTTAATCGGCTGTTACCAGGGATTTAAGACGTGGGGCGGAGCTGAAGGAGTAGGCAGAGCTACTCGAAATGCAGTGGTTTCCTCCACAATTTTAATAATATTATTTGATTACATTATGGGAGCCTTTATTCTGGCCTTATGGAAATAATCACTTTTAAAGATGTATATAAGAAACTGGGGGATAAGCAGGTCCTAAATGGCATGAACCTGACCATCCGGGAAGGTGAAATCATGGTCATTATCGGAGGTTCAGGAGAAGGAAAAAGCGTTACCCTGAAACACATCATGGGCCTGATGAAACCCGATGCCGGAGAAGTCTGGGTCAATAATGAATGTGTTTCTTCCATGGAAGAGGACTCTCTTTATAAGATTCTAAGCAACTTTGGGATGCTCTTCCAGTATGCAGCCCTTTTTGATTCACTCAATGTCAGGGAAAATGTCGGATTTGCCCTGGATGAACATACAGATTTATCTGATGAAGAAAAAAACCGTATCGTTGCTGAGAAACTAGAATTAGTTCATTTATCCAATATTGAGCACATGATGCCCTCAGAACTATCCGGAGGCATGAAAAAAAGGGTCGGATTAGCCAGAGCCATGGCCAGAGACCCTCAGATACTTCTTTATGATGAACCCACCACCGGTCTGGACCCCATTAATGCTGATGTCATTAACAACTTGATCATTGAATTGAATGAGAAATTAGGGGTTACCTCCATTGTTGTTACCCATGATATGCAAAGTGTTTTTAAAATTGCCCATCGAATAGCCATGCTATATAAGGGTAAAATAATCAAAGTAGGACCAAAATCAGAGTTTATGGATCCCGAAGATCCGGTGGTTCGTCAGTTTGTCCGGGGAGAAGCCCATGGTCCCATTACTGACGAAATATCCTCATCTGTGCTAAAATAATAAGCTCGTAAATTAAATTCCCGCGGAAAGGAATCCCGATAAAATGAACCGAGGCAAAAAACGTAAAAAACTGCGTTGGAAATGCAAACGCTCCAATAAACGCAAAGGTACCGGCGCTTTCAAACACAGATAATTCTTTTTATATTCGATTTGATAACATAAGGCGGTTCTCCCCCCATCGGGAAAGCCGCCTCTTTGTGTCTACAAAGTTTTTACTGGGAATAAAAAAAACGCCGGCAACAAACCGACGTTTTTTATATTCAATTGAAGATCAATAAATCTTTACATCAATCCAAGATTTTTCATTCGCTTAAAAGCCGGGATATCCCAATCATTAGATTCCCCTTCTTCTGATTCAGTATTTTCTTTATCAGACCCTTTATGCAGGTGATCTTCATGGGTACGGCGTTGAATGGCTGCAATTAAGCTCATCTGTCCATCAGGTTCAAACTCCGGCTCCTTAGGTTCATCAGGTTCAGGCTCCGGTTCAGGTGCAATCTCAGCTTGAATAGCCGGTACCGGCTCAGGAACAGACACAGCCGCTGGAGCAGGACGGGCATAACTTTTTGCCACATAATCAGCGGTCGCAGAAACACTACTGCCATCAAAACCGGTGGCAATGAGGGTTACCCTGATTTCATCCGTCATTTTATTATCAACGACAGTTCCAATTCTGACCTGAGCATCCTGATGGGCTAAATCATTTGCCATCTGGGCTATAGTGGATATCTCTACGAGAGATAAATCGTTTCCTCCGGTAACATTCAGGAGAATTCGGCGGGCACCCTGGATTTCTGTTTTCTCCAATAAGGGACTGGAACTGGCTTTTCGGAAGGCTTGTTCAGCACGGTTTTCACCCTTTCCACTGCCAATCCCGATAATAGCCCCCCCGGTACTGCCAATGATAGAACGAATATCTGAAAAATCCACATTAATTTTACCCGGGACATTAATCAACTCGGTAATACTCATAACAGCCTGATGCAATACCCGGTTGGCCACTTCAAATGAATCCATCATGGAAATTTTTTCTCCATGAGTCTGAAGCAAATGGTCATTGGGTACAATCATTAAGGCATCTGCTTTAGTTTTCAACCGTTGGGCGCCGGCTTCGGCAATTTTAATCCGTTCCCGACCCTCAAATGAAAAAGGCTTGGTTACCACAGCAATGGATAAGGCACCCATTTCCCGGGCAATATCAGCAATTACAGGAGCGGCCCCAGTTCCTGTCCCTCCCCCCATTCCAGCGGCGATAAAGACCAAATCAGAACCCTTTAGAGCAGCCTGAATTGCTTCCCGGGACTCTTGGGCGGCTTTTTCACCAATTTCAGGTTTACCACCGCTCCCCAGTCCATTTGTAAGGGATTCACCCAGTTGAATACGGTACGGAGTACGGGTGCTGCCTAAGGCCTGCCGATCAGTATTGGCCACAATACAGTCAATATTGTCTAAACCGGCAAGGAGCATGCTGTCCACAGCATTACTGCCTCCTCCCCCTAAACCAATTACTTTAATTACTGCTACCTGCTGTTCCTGATCCGGAAAATCAATCATGATTGACATGTCAGGATCCTCCCCTTTTTCGAGGAATATTAAGTATTAGAAATACTTTTCAAAAAACTGTTTTACCGAACCGAATACTTTAATAAACTGGCCTTTATTTGATTTCTTTCCAGTATTGATTCCCATTTCATCTGCCAGAGATAAAAGCCCAATGGCTGTTGCATATTCAGGGGTATCTAATCCCTTGATATAAGTAACATATCGAGATGGATTAGCCAGGCGAACCGGCAGTTGGAACATTCGTTCAGCAACTTCTTTAATGCCCTTGGTTTTAGAAACACCTCCGGTAATGATGACTCCAATAGGTGTTTTGAATTTTGTTGGAATCTTATCTAATTCTTTTTGGACTTCAGTAAACATATCCACCAACCGGGGATAAATGATTTCCACCAGGATTCTCTCCGGGACATTGGATGTTTCGCCCCCTACCAATTGAGTTATAGGAAAATCTTCACTGTGTTCTAAAGAAGATAATGTAGCACATCCGTACTTAACCTTAATGGATTCGGCATCGTTTTTAGATATTCGAAGCCCAAAAGAGATATCATTAGTAATATGATTCCCGCCCATATGAATAACCTGGGTATGCCGAATGGCATTATTCTGATAAAGAACCATGTCCATAGTACCGGCTCCTATATCCAGCATAATGACTCCCCCCTGACGTTCGTCAGGTGTCAACACCGAAGCTGCTGATGCCATAGGCTGCAGAATAATGGAACTCACCTCAAAACCTGCTTGATTTACACAACGAACCACATTTTGAAGAGCTGAGGACTGTCCATGGACTATATGGACATCCAACGCCAACCGAGAACCTACCATCCCAATAGGGGGGATATCCGTCCCACTGATATCATCATCCACATAATACCCCTGGTTCAAGACACTCAATAGCTGCCGTCCTTCAGGAATCACCACATTTCTGGCCCCATCCTCAAGTTTTCTAATATCTTCTTCGGTAATCCCCCTCAAGGGGCTGATTACAGTGACTTCATTACGATTATTAAGACTCTGAAGACTCCGGCCCGCAATCCCAATCACTACTTCATCTGCTTCAGCATTCGCATTATTCTCTGCTTTTGTGATGGCTTCATTGATAGATTTCACAGCCGATTCCATATCCACAATGATCCCCCCTTTGATCCCCAAGGTAGGTGCTGTACCTTCTCCATGGATCATCAGGTTCCCCTGCTCATCTTTTTCGCCAATCAGAGCGCAGATTTTACTGGTTCCTAAATCAAGCGCGGCAATCATATCTATCTGTCCCTTCTTGAAACCCCTTACTAAAATCATTCATTAAGTTGATGGAGTCATCTTCGGTTGTCTGCCCGGTTTTATAAATCGGGCAGTTCTAGGCTTAGTAACAATACCTTGATCATCATAACGAAGATCAATATATTCCAGAACAATTTGTTGTTCCCTAGCCATTTCAATAGTTTTATAGAAATTCTGTAACCGGTCTGGAATATTTTCATTCCCCATCCGTACCTCGGTTCCCTCTGGTTGGGTAAATATCAGGATATTATCCTTATCGGATAAATCAATCTCTGAAATCATGATTAACATTTCCGGTTTTTCTTTTTTGATATGGGTCAATATGCTCAATGCATTATGAAGGACTGGCTGGTCAACCCGTAAAGTAGTCCCTGGTTCCCACTGGTCCCCCAAGGTAATCAAGGGAAGCTGTCGAGCGGACTCCATTTGCATTCCTGGCAATAAATACCCCTGAACATCAATCCCCCAGGTGTTTTTCCCAACCACGAGCGCAATAGGGACTCTTTCAGTGATAAACACCTTTATCCGGTTAGGATATTCCTTAACGATATTAACCCGGCTGACCCATGGATTCTTTTGGATATAATTTTTAAGCTGACCGACCGGATATCGGACCAGATGAACCGATTTACCTAACCCTGTAGAACGAATCATCTCGCCTTTATTTATATGTCCGACGGTATTTAAAACTACTTTTTCTACTGAGAAATAAGGAGATTTCCAGACAAAAAAGGACATATCACCAATAACGGCCAAAACCAAGATAAGAATTCCCAAAAGCATTATCCGATTACAAATCAGATAAAAGCTTTCTTTCCATTCCCGGCGTTTCTTGTCCGACTTGCGACGGGAATTCACCTTTTGAGATTCTTCATTTCCTGGTGTATATAGGATTTTCATGGCATTCCAGCCTCATCCCATCCTTCAGGAACAGGGCCCTCTCCCACAATTTTCACTTCCAAATCCAAATCAACATTGAATTCTTGCTTAACTTTATTTCGAACCAGCATGATTAACTTTAAAAAATCCAAAGCAGAAGCATGTCCAGTATTAACAAAGAAATTGGCATGTTTAGGAGAAATCATGGCATCCCCGATTTTCATCCCTTTCAGTCCAGCCATTTCAATCAATCGCCCAGCCGAATCCATCTGGGGATTTCTAAAAAAACATCCCGCACTGGGCATATTAACCGGCTGAGAAGCATTTCGCTTTGACAGGAACTGTTCAATTTTCTTTTGAATCTCATCCTTATTTTCAGGTTGGAGTTTCAGGATAGCTTCTGCTACCACTAATTCATTCAGATCAGTCCGATGATACGCAAAATCAATTTCTGCCGCAGGGAGTTCTTTTAATTCCCCTTCAACCGTAATAACTTTCACAGTTTCCACTAAATCGCCCAAGGTACGTCCATGGGCACCGGCATTCATCCAGACAGCTCCTCCCAAAGTGGCAGGAATACCCGCAAGGGGTTCAAGCCCTGAGAGTCCCAGGGTTACACAGCTTCGGGCCAGTTGAGCCAGCCAAATACCCGCACCGCATTGAATTCTACATTCATCCAGTGGATTGATATAAGCCATTCCCCGGCCCATTTTCAGAACAATGCCCCTGATACCTTTGTCGAGAATCAACAAGTTTGAACCAGCACCCAATACAAACAATTTCATATTATGCTTACAGGCATAAGTAATGATTTTCTGGATTTCTTCCGTTGATTCAGCTGTTGCCAGAATATCAGCATTACCCCCTACTCTTAACGTAGTGAATTTCCTTAGGGGGACATTAACTATGACTTCGCCAGTAATCGCTAAATCTTTTTCGGGATCACCGGAAATCAAATATCGAACTTTCAAACGCTCGACCAAGTCTTCACCAATTTTCCAGATATCTCCGGCCCCCATAAATATCACTAAATCACCCGGCTCTATTAATTCCATCAGGTAATCATTGATTTTTTCACGATCAGGAATCAATTGAATATTCTGATTTCCATGTTGCAGAGCGGAATCGAGTATCACTTGAGAACTGACCCCGGGGATAGGTGTTTCTCCCGCAGGATAAATACTGGTCAAAATTGTTTGGGAAGCATGATCAAAAGATTTTCCAAATTCTAAAGCACAGGATTCAGTCCGAGTGTAACGGTGGGGTTGGAATACGGCAAAGACCCGCTTGGAGCCTCCGGTTACTGCCCCATTAATAGCAGCGGCAACTTTAGCCGGATTATGGGCATAATCATCATAAACCCGGATATTGTTTACTTCTCCCAGAAGTTGAAAGCGTCGGTCAACACCGCTAAAAGATTCCAACCCGGGAATGATTTGCTCAAAGGTTAATCCCACAGCAAAACCAACAGCAATTGAAGCCAGGGCATTCTTCAGATTATGTTCACCTGGCATAGGGAGAGATAACCTGCCTAATAATTCTTGCTCCAGATAGATATCTGATGAACTGCCAAAATTCTCATAAACAACATTCTGGGCCCTCACCATCGCTTCGGGATGAAGACCAAAGGTAATGAATGGCTTTTGGCAGTTTCGTGACAGATTATAAGCATTAGGTTCATCAATTCCAATAATCACTTTTCCAGACTTGGGAACTTTATCAGCAAATTCCTGAAACGCTTTTATTATGTTATTGATATCATTTTTATAATAATCGAGATGATCGGCCTCGATATTATTGATTACAGAAATTTGAGGTGAATAAGTCAGGAAGGTCCCATCACTCTCATCTGCTTCTGCTACCAGCCATGGACCTTCTCCCAATGTCGCTCCACTGGATATTTCTTTAACCCGCCCACCGATAATCGCTGTAGGCTGTAACCCCGCAGCTAACAACATGGAATAGACCATGGAACTGGTGGTTGTTTTTCCATGAGTGCCTGCGACAGCAATCACCTGTCGAGTGGACATCAAATCCAGCAATAACCGGGATCGATGCCATACTTCAATGTTTAAATGCCTGGCTTCCTGCAGTTCAGGATTATTTTCTTTGATAGCCGAAGAAATGACGACTAAATCTGCCTTCCCGATATTTTCAGGCTCATGGGAACGATGAATCAGAACTCCCATTTGAGAGAGTTTCTGGGTCATTTTATTAACAGAAAGGTCAGAACCCGTTATGGTATATCCCAACTGGGCATAGATTTGGGCTAACCCACTCATGCCTGTTCCGCCAATCCCGATAAAATGGATTATTTTAATTGATTCGTTCATATTATTCCTGGATAATTAAATTATCTATTAAATCACAAATTGCTTGTGCCGCGTCAGGTTTTGCCAGATTTTTACTAGATATTTTCATCTGTTGGTAAAGATCCTTGTTTTGAATCAAGTTAGAAATTTCATCTGCAAGCCCCTGCCCTGTCAATTCAGACTCTAAAATTACTTTAGCGGCTTTCCTGTTTTCAATAGCTCTAGCATTTTTCTCCTGATGATTGGCCGTGGCATAGGGATAAGGAATCAAAATCGAAGGCAACCCACAACAAGTAATTTCTGAGATGGAGATAGCCCCTGCCCGGGCAACCACTAAATCAGCCACTGAATAAGCAAGATATATTCGGCGTAAATAAGGCATCATTTTTATAGAAACATCATTCCATTGATAACGATTCATGAGATGCTGGGCCTCTTCAAAACCCTTTTCACCAGTCTGTAAAATAGCCTGTAAAGAAATTTTCCTCTCATTCAAAATATGTAACGCTTCAATAGCGGATCGATTGATAGCCAAAGCCCCCTGGCTTCCTCCAAATATCAATAAAGTCGGAATGTGGTCACTTAATCCGAATTCCTGGAGTCCGGATTTCTGATCTAAATGAAGAATATCATTTCGAACCGGATTTCCAGTCAGCTTGATTTTTTCCCGAGAAAACCATTTTTCTGATTCTTGATATGAACTAGCAATCCATCTGGCTTTTTTTCCCAAAATCCGATTGGTAATGCCGGGAACAGCATTCTGCTCATGAACCACCGTTGGGATTCCATTTTTCTGGGCTGTTTTTAAAGCCATGGCGGAAACATATCCACCTGTTCCAACAGCCACATCAGGCTTAATAGAAGAAAGAATCAAAGAGGCTTCCCGATACCCTAGAAAATTCTGATATAACGCCTTAAAAATTTCTCCCGATAAACGTCTGGGGATTCCCTGCGCATGAATAGCATGAAAATGGATAGGAAGATCCGACTGAGCCACAATCGTCTGTTCACGGCTGTTCTGTTTGCCAATGTAATCGACAGACCCATTGGGATATCGTTTAAGAAACTCTTCTGCAATGGCGATTGCCGGGTAGATGTGTCCACCAGTTCCTCCTCCAGAGATTAATAATTTAGGTGTTTTTCCCATAGAAATAATTCCTTATTGTGTGGCGGCCAGAATTCGATTCAGGGACATACTGAGCTATATTCATCAATAAACCCAGTCCAATCATGGTAAATAAGAGAGAAGATCCTCCATAACTCACCAGGGGGAGGGTCATTCCTTTGGCTGGTAATAGTCCAGATGACATTCCCAGATTTATACATAACTGAGCCGTTATCATAGCTGTTATGCCGGTTGCCAGCAGAGAGGAATACAATTCCGATGACCGAATGGCAACTTGAATCCCCTGCCAGATTAAAAAGACAAATAAACTAATTACAATCAAAGCCCCTAAAAAACCCCATTCCTCACAAATAACCGGAAAAATAAAATCAGTATGGCACTCTGGTAGATATCCATATTTTTGTAAGCCCGCACCCAACCCTTTACCCCAGAAACCACCGGACCCAATGGTCACCAGGGACTGCCAAACATTATAACCTTCATCATACCGGACCGTTCGGGGATTGGTCAGAATCTCAAAATAAACCATGATCCTGCTTTTTTGATGAGAATGCTGGAGTATTTCATAAATAAGATAGGGGATGGTCAGGGGAAGAATTAAGATGAAATGAGTATATCTCATTCCTGCCACAAGACATAATACAGTTCCCAGTATAAATAACAACCCGGCAGTCCCCAAGTCAGGCTCTTTCAGGACTAAAAGAGAAATCAATCCCATAACTGCTAAAATAGGAAGAAATCCCTTAATGGCATCTTTAATTTGATGTTCTGGTTTTCGGCTTAAAAAATCTGACAAATAAATAATCAAAACCAACTTGGCAAATTCTGAGGGTTGTATCTGAAGTGGGCCCCATCCCATCCATCGATTGGCGCCATTAATCCGCTTGCCTATTCCCGGGATAAAAACACATATCAAGAGAACTGCCGCTATTAAAACAAACATAAAACTATGGCTTCGAAAAGACTGATAATCTTTTTTCATGATCCAGAACATCCCCACCAAACCAATCCCTATCCAGGCCAATTGCCGGAAAAGAAAATAATAAGGATTATGGTAGGTTCGTTCTCCCAGATAAACAGAAGAACTGGTAACCATCACCAAGCCGATAATAATCAAAGCAAAGGTTGTGAAGAAAATATACATCTGAGTCCGGGTTTTAAACTCAATCATGCCAAATCCCTCACTAATTTTTTAAAAACATATCCCCGTTCTTCAAAATTATTAAACATGTCATAACTGGAACAGGCGGGAGATAATAGTACGGAATCTCCCGGTTGGCTAAGCTGCCGGGATAACAAAACAGCTTCTTCAAAAGAACCACACAAACTTATCGGACAACTCCCATCAAGATCTTTATGGATAATATGCTGAGCTTGGCCAATCAGAATCAAATGCTTCACCTTGGAAGAAAGAAGGGTTTTGAGCGGCTTATAATTGCTTCCCTTATCCTTTCCTCCCATAATTAATACGATAGGTTCCGGTAAAGCACTTACAGCAATTTCTACCGAGACAACTGTGGTTGCCTTGGAATCATTGTAGTACTTCACCCCATTCAGTTCACGGACAAACTCAATACGATGTTCCACTCCGCCAAATTGCTTCAATACTGGGGCCATTTCTGAGGGATTCACATCAAAACATCCCACCATAGCAACAGCCGCCAGTGCATTTTCCAAGTTATGTGGACCTGGTAAAGATAATTCAGCCACAGGACACACAGGATACTCATGTCCATTTTTACGAAGGATAATCTGCCCTTGCTTTACCATCGCACCTTCAGAAACTTCCTGCTTACGAGAAAAAAATACTTTTTTTGAGTTTATCGTTTTGGGCAACCGCCGCATTAATTCTTCATTATCCAAATTCAGTACAGCAAAATCTGATTCTGACTGATAGTCAAATATCCGCATTTTTGCGTTTGAATATTCATCCATCCCAGGATATCTATCCAGATGGTTTTGGGAGATATTCAAGATAGAGGCGACTCTAGGTTTGAAGCTGGTAATTGTTTCCAATTGAAAGCTGCTGAGCTCAGCCACCAGGATACCTTCTTGAGTAAGGTTTCTGGCTCCTTCTGTTAAGGGAAAACCGATATTCCCAGCTACTTGTACCGGACCTTTCCAAATTGATTTAAATATTTCACCTGTCCAACTGGTTGTAGTTGTTTTCCCATTAGAACCGGTAATCGCTACCACAGGAGCAGGACAGATACGATAAGCCAACTCCACTTCACTGATAAGAGGAATTCCCAATTCTCTGCATTTCCTACAGGCAGGGATATCTGATGGAATACCAGGGCTGAGAACAACCATTTCCGCATCCAGGATATCTTTAACCTGATCTGCCTGAAGAGATACGATAATCTCCGGACTGGATAATTGATTAATATAATGCTCCAGCTTTTCTCTGGATTTTGTATCACTGATCCTTACCCTAGCTCCTGAATCATGTAAAAAGTTGGCAGCCGCCACTCCGCTTCGGGCTAATCCTAATATGGTTATTTTGCGTCCTTTATATTCCATGGTATTCATCTCTCTATCGAATCTTCAACATACCTAGGCCTAACATGGCCAAGATAGCGGATACAATCCAAAATCGGGCAATAATTTTTGATTCAGCCCACCCTGCTCTTTCGAAATGGTGATGAATCGGAGACATCAGAAAAACTCTTTTTCCCCTTAATTTAAAGGAGGTAACCTGGATAATGACAGAGAATGCTTCAACAACAAACACCCCCCCCACAATCACTAAAGATAATTCCTGCTTAATCAGTAAAGCAATAACCCCTAGAATTCCACCCAGGGCCAGAGAACCGGTATCTCCCATAAAAACCTGAGCAGGATGGGAATTGAACCAGAGAAAGCCTAAGCCGGCTCCCACCAGGGCAGAAATTATAATCGTTAGTTCTCCAGCTCCCGGAATATAGGGAATATGAAGGTAATTGGCAAAATCAATACGGCCTACCAGATAACTCATCACTACATAGGATAAAGCACTCATGGTGACACATCCTATTGCCAGCCCATCCAGTCCATCCGTTAAATTAACAGCATTTGATGTTCCTACAATAACCAGCATGACAAAGGGAATATAGAGTAAACCTAAATTCGGATGCATATTTTTAAAGAAGGGAAAATACAAAAGATGCTGGTCAGGAGTGGTCGGCCAAAAATAAAGATAAATTCCGACAGCAAGACCAAGAATCAGCTGTCCCATCATTTTATAGGTGGCAGTTAACCCCTCAGACTGGTGTTTCATAAGCTTCAAATAATCATCCATGAACCCGACACCACCCAGCCAGACAGTCACAATGACCGTCAATACAACCAATCGGTTACTAAAATCACATAAAAGTATCACAGGAATTAACAACGATAGTAGGATCAGTATCCCCCCCATGGTTGGAGTACCTGATTTTTCTTTATGCATCTGGCTGAGATCCGGACCTTTATCAGGATCAATTTTACGGATATACTGTCCAATCTTCAGTTGACGTAGTCTTTCAATCACACTGGGACCCAATAACAGACTGATCAAAAACGCAATAAAAGCAGCGGTTGCTGCTCTGAAGGTTATGTATCTGAATAGATTAAACCCTGGGAAATGTATTATTTTTCCTAAGTATTGATTAATCAGAAAATAAAGCATCGTTGCTCAACTCGTCTCTTTTCATAAATTTAGGTCCTAATCCTTTACCGGATTATTTATATTTTCTTCAGATTCATCTGCCCAGGAAACTAAGGCATTAGCTATTTTTTCAAATTCTAATTTACGGGATGCTTTTAATAAGACCAGATCTCCGGGTTTAATATCATTTTTTAAAATATCGATAGCCTCCTGGTTATTAGCACAGGTAAAAATCCGGCTGGGATCCATGGAGGAATCTTTCGCTCCCTGGGCTATCCTCTGGGCAGCATCCCCTACTGTAATCAAGCAAGCAATATCGCCAGTTTGGGCAATTCGTTCTCCAATATCCCGGTGAGCCTGCTCTCCCTGACTTCCCAGTTCCCGCATATCACCTAACACAACCATTTTCCTTCCCTTGGGGATTAACTGGTTCAATGTATCCAAAGCTGAGGCCATAGATCGGGGATTTGCATTATAAGCATCATTTATAAGGGTGAATCCTTTAATAGGTATCAACTGCATTCTCATTTTTGCCGGCTTAAAGGATTCCAATCCCCTTTTAATAATATTCAAGTCGGGAACCACCTGCCAGGCGGCAGCAGCAGCAGCCAATGCATTGGAAACCTGATGTTCACCCAAAATTGGTAAAAAGATATCTGTTTCTCCTCCGGGAGTATGTAGTTTAAAACCAACACCCCAAGGATCATTACTGAATTGTATCTCTGAAGACCAAAATGTCGACTTACTTCCATTTATTCCAAAGAAAATAGACTCGGCTTTGGTTCTCTTTGCAAACTCAGAAACCCTTTTATCCTCAGCATTTAATACTGCCAGGTTTTTATCAGTCATCTGTTCAAGAAGTTCAAATTTCGCCTCAGCGATTTTATCCAATGAACCGAAAAACTCAACATGAGCTTCTCCCACATTCGTTACCACTCCAATATTGGGTGGACAAATAGATACCAACCTCCGGATTTCACCCGAATGATTCATGCCGATTTCAATAACCAGAACCTTGTGCAATCGGGTCAGTTTGAATAATGTCAGGGGAACACCAATGTCATTATTAAAACTTCCCTCATTTTTAAGGACAGGCATAGCTTTTTCGAGGATGGAAGCAATCATTTCTTTTGTTGAGGTTTTACCATTACTTCCAGTTACTCCAATCACCTGGACATTAAATTTCTTTAAATAGCCCTGAGCCAGATCTCCCATAGCATACTTGGGATCCGCAACCTCAATTACGGCGATATCTTTCCGATTCTCAATCCCTTTAACAACAAAGCCCCTCTGAACAAAAAAACCTGAGGCGCCTCTGCCAACGGCTTTAAGAATATACTCATTCCCATCAAAGTTTTCTCCTTTAATAGGAATAAAAAACTCACCGGGGGTAATGGTCCGGCTGTCAGTCGAAATCCCTGTTGCTACTTTATCAGGGTCTCCACTGATCCAGACGCCCTGAACCGCATCACAGATTTCCTTTGTTTTCATTGCTAACATAGCGTTATTTCTTTCCAATCCGTTCTTCCAGGTATTTGGCAGATACTTCTACATCATCAAAATGGATACTGAAATTATTAGCGAAAGTTTCGTAAGTTTCATGCCCTTTTCCGGCTATCAGGACAGAATCTCCCGGGTGAGCCAGATAAATGGCTTCTTTGATAGCCTCATCCCGGTCCAGGATAACCTTATATCGTCCCTCAGAATCTGAAACTCGCTTTACACCAATTTCTATATCCAGGGCAATACGCGCAGGGTCTTCATTTCTAGGATTATCAGAAGTGATGATTATCTGGTCAGCATTCCTTGCAGCGATTTCTCCCATCAAAGGACGTTTTCCCCGGTCCCTATCTCCCCCCGCACCAAATACGATAATCATTTTCCCTTGGGTAATATCCCTTGCAGCGTTCAAAAGGTTTTTCAATGCATCATCCGTATGAGCATAATCAACCACAACCAGAAAATCCTGTCCTTTATCAACTTGTTGAAATCGGCCAGGGATACAGGTTATTGATTCCAAAGCCTTGCAGGCAGTCTCAAGGGGAATACTCATAGCTTCAGCAAGACTGATTGCTGCAAGCGAGTTATAAACATTGAATAGACCACTTAACTGAAGTTTCAAAGATGCTTTCCCTGACGGAGTTACAACATCAAAAGAAACGCCAGAAACCGATAAATTAATATTACTGGCCTGGATATCAGCCTTTTTATCAATTCCGAAGGTCAGTACAGGAACAGATGATGATGTAATGACTTTTTCTGCCATAGGATCGTCTAGGTTAATCAATGACTTTTTGGGGAAGCCTTTATCATGATCCCGACCTAACTTCTCGAAAAGAAGGCATTTAGCGGCAAGATAGTTTTCCATGGTTTCATGATAATCCAAGTGGTCTCGGGTGATATTCATGAATATCCCATAATCAAAATCTATCCCATCAACTCTTTCCTGAACTAACGAATGAGATGAAACTTCCATTATCAGTTGGTCACACCCTTCTTTCACCATTTCCGCCAGAAGAGCATTTAGTTCCAGAGAGGAAGGGGTGGTATTTTTTGAAGGGACCGATTTTCCGGCATATCGGTATTCAATGGTGCCAATCACCCCAGGATTATGTCCGGCTGCTTTTAAAATTGCTTCCAACAGATATGTGGTGGTAGTTTTCCCATTTGTCCCGGTTACGCCAATAACAGACATCTTACGGGAAGGATAACCATAGAAACAGGCAGAGATGATAGATTCAGCTTTTCTGGCATCTTCCACTATCAGTTGGGGAACATGGCTTAATTCCGGTAAATACTTCTCTACAACCAAAGCCACAGCTCCTGATTTTACTGCAACTTCGGCGAATTGATGGCCATCCATTTTCACACCGGAGATACAGATAAACAGGGATCCGGGGTCCACCTTTCGGCTGTCATGAGACAAGCCTGTAAGGGGAATATCCTCTGATTTAATTCTAAGTTCGGATCGAGGAATCAATTGTTGAATATTTTTTATGTTCATAATCATTTTTTTAACTTTATGGTTTAGATTGAAAAGCAGCCACATCCTGTTTAGGGAGTATGGTCGGCTTATAATGGCTTCCTAAAATAATGAAGCATTCATCTCCCGGGTTGATATTCATACCGGGTTTAGGTGACTGATCAACTACAATTCCACTACCTTTCCAGTTAACAACGACCCCTTTTCCAGCCAATCTTACCAGGGCAACCCGTTTAGATAACCCTTTTAAGTCAGGCATCTTTATTATTGTTGTATTGTTATTAAGAGTTTGGGTTAAGGCTGTCTGTGGAGAAGCCGCTTCATCAAATCCAACCGGAACCAGTTCCGATGCAAAATCTTCTTCTGGCATTCCATCCAAGGGAGCAACTGGAGTATTCTTTAATTCCGCCATTTGAACGGGATCGGGAATCCGAGGGTGAATCTTTAACTGGCTTAAAGCCGATTGAGCAATCCTTTTAAATGTCGGAGCAGATACTGTTCCACCGAAATGTCCATTTTTTGAAGGTTCTGCAATAAAGACTCCCACCACTAATCGAGGGTTTTCCACGGGTAAAAAACCAATGAAAGAAGCCAGGTATTTTCCAGATTTATAACCACGGCCACCCTCTTCACAAATCTGCGCTGTTCCGGTTTTACCCGCCACCCGACAATTTGTAATAGCTGCTGTTTTTCCGGTACCTCGAACGACAACCCCTTCCATTATCTCCCGCATAGTTTGGGCCGTATCTTCACGAATGACCCTTCGAACCGGTTCAGGTTCATACTGCTTACGGATATGTCCTCTCTCATCAGAAACCGCTTTCACAATATGGGGTTTCATCAAAACTCCCCCATTCGCTATGACACTGATGGCAGAGACCATTTGTATCGCATTAACAGAGATACTTTGACCAAATGAAACCCGGGAAGCGACCAGAGTATTCCATGCAGATAATGGTTGAACCACCCCTGAGGACTCTCCTGGCAATTCGATTCCTGTTGGTTTTCCAAAACCGAATGCCTTTATATAATCATACAGGGTCGAGGTGTTTAAACGCTGAGCGACCTGATATATTCCAATATTACTGGAAACCTCAATTATTTGTGGAAATGTCAGCATTCCATAGGGGTGAGAATCCCGCAGTACTCTACCGGCAAATACTATTTTACCATGATAACCATCAAAGGTATCCGTTACCTTAACCTTCCCCATATCCAATGCTGCGGCTGCCGGAAAGACCTTAAATGTCGAACCCGGTTCAAAAGCATATTCAACCGCACGATTAGCCGAAACCTCTCGCCACTGGTCTCTGGGAACCTTTCGATATTCTGCCAGGTTGAATTTCGGGAAATTGGCCATCGCAAGGATTTCACCTGTCTTTGGATCCATCACGACTGCATAACCGGACTTAGCTCCAAAATAATCCACGGTAGCCGCCAATTCTTCTTCAGCCACTCTTTGGATATTTTCATCAATCGTTAGATAAATCTGATTTCCTGAAAGTGTCATTAATAAATCATCATCAATAGGAGTCAGGTCTCTGCCGGCACCATCTTTTGTACTGGATATCTTCCCATAACTTCCCGACACTGTTTCCTGATAAACCGACTCCAATCCTCCCAGTGGCCTATGGGTTCCCCATCCTCCCAGATTGGAGTCCATACTACCAATCCCGACAGGGCCTAAAATATGACAGGCTTCATCTCCCTTAGGATATACACGCTTAGAATATTTTTCTTTCCGCAACTCGTTAATTAATCGGTATTTCTTCCTAAGCACATCCACTTTCAGCGACTGATTTTCGTTTAATTCAAGCGCTAAAGGAAGCCAGGCACTGGTGGTATCCCGAGTCAATGCCGCAAAGATTTCATCCTGGGATTTACCTAAAAGTTGAGCTAAATCCCTTGATAGGTTTACATCCAGTTTTTTCTTCGGAGATTTTTTCTTTTTTGCCGCTTCAGTTTTCTGGATTTGAATATCTTTGGGAGAGGCAATCAAGGCATCCACTACAATACTGGTTGCCAGAGGTTTGCCATTTCGATCATAAATCCATCCCCGGCGAGGCTCATAGAATTCACCTTTGGTATGTTCCCCTTTGGCAATCCGGGCAAAATAAGAATAATCCATCATCTGAAGGCACCAGAGACGATACACTACTAATCCTATAAAACAAAAAAATAGCCCAAAGATAAAGGCTATTTTCCTTCGATGGTATTTATCTGTTACTCGGCCTATCATGATTATTTTTTGACTGGCTTAAATCATCTTGTCCCTCAACAGGAAAGTCTGCGACAACCTAGATGAATGCCATTCCCCCATTATGAGGGTCCTTTCCTTTCAGTAAGCTCCCGAAAGAGTCTTAATTGATCTTGGATTTAAAACACCATCAGCCGGTAAACAAATGGGATCGACTGGATAAAACAACCAATCTAACGAAGGACGGATGCTTTCGCCTCAGCTCGAGTAGTGAAAGAGAAAATTCGACCCCAAACTGAAGCTCTTTCAGTTTTCGGTGTTTTCAAAGCAACCGGCTCAATCGACGCAGAGGTTTTAACTTCTCCCTGCCAAGGCGCCATATAGACATGAGCCAACCGGTCTTCGTTGGGAGGAATCATTCCAATGACCAATGCCAGTTTCTGGATACGGCTTGGATCTTTCAACTCAGCAACTTCCTGTACCAGTCGGAGTTGCCTGTTTTGCAGTTCCAAGAAGGATTTCTGGGTTTTGGCCAGGTCCATGGAAGTCTGGATCGTTAAGGTCTGCAGATATAAATAGCTCAGAGCAAAAATCAAAACACCCGCCATGGTAATAATTACCATATTAATTTTACCACTATCGATGTTAGGATTTTTATGGGCTGCACGACCTTTTTGCACCCGGAGAATTTCATTGATTTCATATCCTGTTCTCATTAGGCTGACCTCCCAGGCATGGCCTTGTTTTTATCTATCAATATTTTTCTTTTAACTCATAAACATACAATCGTTTATATACTTTTCACTCGTTCCGCTACTCGGAATTTTGCGCTTCGAGACCTTGGGTTATCGAATATTTCATCTTCCGCAGGGATAACAGGTTTTCTTGTAATCAACCGGATATTTACTTTTTTGGGACATTTACAGAGTTCCACAGGAGCATCACAGACACATTGCCCCACTTCACGCCGAAATGCAGTCTTAACCAATCGGTCTTCCAACGAATGGAAACTGATTATTCCAATACGTCCCCCGGGTTTAAGACATTCCACAAAACCCTGAAGAAAAATTTCTAAACTTTCCAATTCATGGTTCACATAAATTCTCAAAGCCTGGAAAGTTCGGGTTGCCGGATGAATACGGGTATGTCCGGGTTTAACAGTTCCCCGTAAAGAGCCTTTGACTGCTTCGGCTAATTCACGAGTCGTTTCAAAGGCTTTTTCATCCCGAAGACTCACCAGTCTCTTGGCAATTCTTCTGGAATATCGTTCTTCCCCATACAGGTAAATCAAATCAGCCAATTCTTTTTCCGGAAATTTGTTTACCACATCGGCCGCTGTCAGGCCTGAACTTCTATCCATTCGCATATCCAGGGGACCCTCCTTATCGAAGGAAAATCCTCTGGTATCCTGATCCAATTGGAAACTGGAGATTCCCAGGTCTAGAAATATCTTATCTGCCTGATGGATTTCCAATTCATCCAATACACTCTTCATATCCCGGAAATCGGTATGGACCAGCTCTTTTTTACCAGCCACTTTCTTCAGATTATTCCTGGCAATATCCAGGGATTCAGCATCTTTATCTAGTCCAATAAAGAACCCTTGAGGAGCAATCGCCTCAGAAGCCAGGGATGCAGCCCCACCCATTCCTAAAGTCCCGTCAACAAAAACATCCCCATTTTGGGGTACAAGGTATTCCATCATTTCACGAAGCAGAACGGGTTGATGGACGGGGCTTTTTCCCTGCATAGTAATCATCATTTCTTTCTCGCCGCTTCTCAAGGCGTCATTCTCTGTTACTTTTTCAATCTATTGGATCCAGTGTCGGGAGGCTATTTTCATGAAAACCTGATGACTGACTCAAGGAATCACCTCTCGGCTGGTTTTCTTATTCACATTGTTTTGTTTATCAAAGAATCTATATCAAGCCATTTTGCCTGATATAACCACTTTCCCGATTGACTTATTTGCTCCCATTATCTTGAGAATCTGGAGCATTTATCCCAAAAAAGGAAGACATATCGCTGGCAATCTCATTAGCATTATGCATAATCTGTTCCAGATTCTTATTCCAGTTATCCAAAGACCAGACTTGTAATCGATACATGGCTCCCACCAAAACCACTTCTTTGGATATTTGGGCATAATCCAAAAGATGTTTAGGCAGGAGTATTCTGCCAATCTTATCCATAACATCATCATGGGAACCAGAATAAAAGGCATTCTGAAACTTCTGGGCACGAGGGTCAAACATCGGAAGTTTCTTCATATCCTCAACGATTTTCTCGAATCCATTAAAGGGATAAATCCATAAACAACGGTCCAGCCCCCGGGTAACAACCACCTTACCCTTTTCTTCCTCTACCAGCCGGTTCGCAAATTTACGGGGAATGCTTAATCGGTTTTTGTTGTCCAGGTGATGGTAAAACTCACCGCGGAAGTTATCGATCATTGCCTTCTACCCCTTAAGATTTTCATCCTACTATTTCCCACTTGATACCACTGACACTCAGTATATGAAAGTGCACCCCACTTGTCAAGCAAAAAATGCAGATTTTTCCCATTTTTTTCGGGTTTCTACAGATTGGGGCCCAAGGAGCAAAGAACCCCAAGGGCTTGGGGTAAAAACAGGTTCAAAGAGATAGTAATAAATAAGGTAAATCAAAAGAGGGAAAAAATAAGATAAAGAAACTTATCAACCAGGATAAAAACCAAAAGAGAATCGGATAGAATTTCATACTGATAAAAGGAGGAATGATGGACAAAAATTCGAGATATTATTAAAAAATATGCCAAGACTATCAGAAATGCTCTAATTTAATTTTTTCTTCCATGATTTTATTGATGGATTCTTCATATAATTTATCCATCAAATCATCAGACCAGTCAAAAACGAGTGGTGATTGGGACCTTTGGTCGAATATCTCATTCTGAATATTACGGGCTTCTTGCAAAGATTGGCTTTCGAAAAGGGGATTCTTATGGATTTTCTCCCAAATCTGATTGATATAACGGGAAAGATGGTCAGCTTTTTCAGCAATTTTCTTATGTTCCCGAATCAGTCCCAACCCCAGAACATAAGCAGGCATCAGGGGTGCTACAATACTCAACACGAAATTATCCAGTTTATAACCATTCCTGACCCCTAACAGATACACCGCCAGGGAAAGGACTACCAGGATGATAATAATGGCCCGCCGATAGACCGTATGAATCTTTGAATCCCAGAGGCAATTCACCTCCTGGCAGATAATTCTTGCTTGCGAAATGGGGAGTTTCTCAATACCCACAGGATAATACCAGTTTTTCATCTTCTCATACTCAGGGTCCTTAAATTGCTTTTTATACTCTTCAGCATAAGAAATCACAATGTTAGCATCAGGTTCAACCCCGATTTTTAAGCTGTTCCAGGGAATATCCAATACCACAGTATCAAATTTTTCCTGGATGACAGCCGCTGTACTTTTGTACCAATTCTTCAAATCGGTTAGAACAAACAAATCTAACAGGGTAACCAGAATCCCCCAAGTTGCATTGAAATTCTTAAAAGGCGGATAAATCGAGGAAATACAGGAAAACAACATGACCACTGGAACAGAGAGGATAATTTGAGCCAATAGGATACGCTTAGCCCGAGAATCCAAGGCTTTTCGGGCTGCCAGTAATTTAAGTTGCTTTATTTCAACCTGCCTAAATAAAATATCATTTTTAGATTCAGCTTCAGACATATCCCACCCTTAAAAACCAATCAATATTTAATTATCTCATTATTTAAATAAAAAAGCCCTGCCGGGAAATCCGGCAGGGCCTGATATGACCATATTAATTTACCCTAAATAAGGATAAATTATTCCATTAAAGACCAATCTCTAGCTAACGGAGCTGAGGTCGGAACAACTGTAATGTGAATCACCTGTTCTTTTGCGGGAGAATCACTATCAGTACAATAGACATCAGCTTCACCAACAGCAGTTGCCGTAAAGGTCACAGAGCTGCCATTAGCGGCACTTAATGTACCGATAGCAGAAGTTAACACGGAACTACTGGTGCTGAATGACCAATTGATTGGAGCGACACCAGAGGTAGCAAACAGTTCAGCAGTCTGCCCTAAGGTAACGACTTTGGAATTCTTGTCGACTACCAACGCAGATTTGAACCACCAGGTACCAAACGGACGGCCGGAAGCAAAACCAGCTGTAGCATCCGGTTCCCAATTGGTGGCTTCGCTGGGGGTATTGTTGATAAAGCCTAACTGAATACCCCATTGGTCAGAATCATTCGGTTCACCAGAAACAGGAGAGGAATCACTATTGAATTCCGTCCATGGAATCATAGCTTCAATGGTAACTGTCTCATCAGCGGTATCATAGCTGAAAGCAGCAGTACAGCCGGAAAGAGTCCAAGCCGCATAACCTTCAATCTCTGAACCGATATAGCAGACATTATTAGTAGTGCATGGGAAGAATACCATATGATAATAATGGTCGGCATTATTACCGTTAGGCGCCATGAACACTTCAAAATCATCGCCAGCGTAACCAGTTCCACCAGGATTATAATAAGAGCTGCCAACAGGATTAAAATCTAATCCGAAATTAGCATCTTTACCCTGCCAGAGGATATAGAGGTTGTTGCTGTCAAAAGTGGCTTTTACAACCTGTTCTTCCTGAGCAGCAACGGTATTGTCATCATGTGACACAAAACCAGTGCAACCAGGATCAGCGGCATCAGCCCATTCATCAGTATCAACCGTACCATCAATTGTCGGAGCTACTGACACTTTTTTTACATCATAATTATTGACAGAGGTTACGGGTAATGGATCCATTGCAAAACCCATTGCTAAGTCATCAAATGTCCATGAACCTGTAATAGGATAAGAACCGCCGGTACCTTGCTCAGCGAGAACAACTCTATTAATACAGGTAAGGTCTGTCCTTAAAGAACCGGAACCATCTCGCCACCATCTGAATTCAGCCAAGTCATCGGTTCCACCCCAAGGAGTATTAACCCAGGCAGACCATGTATTATCAGTTGGATAATTGACTCCACCTGGGTTGAACGGGAAGTAAACATCCATCCAACCACCATTGTTGACTGAACCAAATCCATACAACTGACCATCGACAAAATTACCTGCTGTATCACCTAAAAATACATGCATAACCGGAGCAATAGTGCTAAAAGTTGTATCGCCTTTGATTTTTGCCCGTAAATAAGTAGCACTGGAGAAATCAATGGGGGTAGCAAGAGTAATCATATTCCCAATATTGGTATTTGCAGCTGTTAATGTTGCTGTAAACTGGGCTGCTTTTCCACCATTTCCATCATCCACCAAGGCAGCAACAGCTGAACGTGGGGAAGCCCATTTATCCTGCCAGAAGGTTGTTAACACATCGACTGAAGGATACGCATTGAAATTTTCAAGCACAATTTCTCTGACGGGTCTCATTTCACTAATATATCTGAAATTTTTCAAGTAATAAGTAAAATCAGTTCCTGCAGCAACTGTGCCACCATTTTCAATAGCAAAACGGATTTGTTTGATTTTCTTAAGGTTGATAGGATTATGTCCAACCCAAATAGCCTTCTCAAGATCAGAGAAAGAGAAATTATAGGTCAGGAATTCATCACCTGTTGCAGTTCCACAAGGATAATAAACCAACCGGTTAGTATTTCCAACTTCATCGGTCAAATAGATTTCCATCATAAAATTTTCATTAGCGACAGGAATCTTCAGATCAATAGCAAAGAATTGAGCGGCGGAAATATCTATCGGGGTGGTGTATGTTTTATCAATACGGCCACCGAAATACCAGGCATCTGCAGCAGCTTCAACATGAGCAACAGCTTTCAAAGCGCCATCTTCATTACTCAGATAGATATCATCACCGGTTCTACCATACCCATTAGTAGCAGTAATGGTAAAATCAGAGTAATTACTGCAACTTTCAATGATTGTTTCAGTAGCAAACACTGAAGTTGCTAGTGCGAACGAAACTAAAACCATTAATATTTTTTTCATCATTTTTCCTTTCATCCAAATTGGTTGTCTCCTTTCCTTTAATTGTGAAAGGTAGACATAAAAAAACTCTTTGCTGAGGTTTCCGATAAACCCACAAAGGGTTTTAATTTGGAGTATCAATAATTTACTCCATTAAAATCATTTGGATTTTCATTTCACCTCCTTTCTCATTATGCCTAACATTCTATGCAGAACAAGAGTTTATGTCAAATTATATTTTATTTGTTTTGATGTTATGTCAATAGATTTTTCTGGTGCATTTTGTGCACACTTATACATAGCTGATAACATTGATGTTATAGATTGAATAATCCAATTTTACCCCCATTTAATTCATTCATACCCTCATTCATTAGACTTCCTCATTAAATTCAGTCAATCAGGTGGGCCAAATATTTTCATAGGGAGTAACCTCTCTAATTAATGCAAAGAATCTTAGATATTGGTACCCATAAATTCTTGGGAATCCTGATATTATTGTTGATTAGATTGGCAATATAATAAAAAACCTCAAAGGTTGGTTCATCTTAAACTGGGTTTAATGGTTTTTGACAGCTGTCAAAAATATCTTACCCTTAGTAAGGGATGGTGAGAGATAAGGTAACTGATGTATCTATAGAGAATAAACAATAGGCAAATATACTTCATTAAAAAAGCCCTGCCGGAAAATCCGGCAGGGCCTTATATGACCATTTACCCTAAATAAGGATAAATTATTCCATTAAAGCCCAATCTTTGGCTAAGGGAGCCGCAGTCGGGACAACAGTAATAAATCCGGAAGTAACAACACCCATATTATCCTGACAATACAGCTCAACGGTACCCAAAGCTGTTGCGGTAAAGATAACAGAAGAGGTTGTGCTGGATTCAATACTTCCCTGAGCACTGGTCAAAACAGTAGAAGAGCTGCTGAAAGACCATGTATAAGGTGCAGTACCGCCAGTAACCGTCAGTTCTTTGCTCTGACCTAATGTAACAACGGTTGTAGCATTCGCAAAGGAAACGGGCGCACCAAATATCAGGACGCCTGGCATTGGACGGATCCCTGCATAAGAACCCGCTTCACCATACCAGCAATAGACATCGCCAGCATCTCGAGAACTGGTTACTTGTAATCCCCAAACAGTACCTGCTTCAGGTTTGCTATTAACAGTAAACCCTGCATTATTAAAGTCTGTGAAAGGAATACGATACTCAACAGTCATCGTATTGTTGGAATAAGTGAAAGCAGCTGAATCATTAGCAGCTGTCCATGAAGCAGCCCCTGCCCAACGTTTTTCATCCCAGACATAACATTTTCCATCAGTAAGATTGGGAAGGAAAATAGTATGATAGGGATCTGTGCTATTAGGGAAATTATTCCCTCTGGTAAGGAAATAAATACCTAACTGGTCTCCAGACCTAACAGTATCATCCGCAAACTGGTCATAACCCACCCAGGCGGTATTAACATCCACAAGTAATAAATAAATATTATTGTCATCATTCATGATTTTGAATGATGTTTGATAGGGGACAGCGCCTGTAGAAGAATCAGCCCATGAATCCAGAGACTGGAATTCTGAAGGCCATTCATTGGCACTGGCTGTTCCATCAAGGGTCGGAGCAGTAACGACATCATGGGTCACATAGGATTTAACAACAGCATCCATATCAACACTGGCTTCATAATTAACAGGATAACCCGCTTTGATTTCATCTACGATCATATACTTTTCAGTTGTATCGTAGCTTCCGGAAACACCTTTAATACCTAACCAAATCTGGCTAACAGCACTGTAATTAAGATACCCGGAGGCTCCCCCAGCATCATAATTATCTTCATACCAACCATAAGTATCGCTGTTGGCAGGAGCACTCACACCTTTATTCTTGATTCGGAAATAGACATCCCGGAATCCGTCTTCTTTATCCACCACATTGTAGGCCATACCGCAAGCACGGTTTCCAGCTGTATCCACCAAGAACATGCTCATAACCGGGGCAATAGTGGTATAGGCAGAAAGACCTTTAACACAGGCACGGAAATAAAGGGCACTGCTGAAATCAGTCACCTGAGCCAGAGGAACCTTTACTCCATAATTGGAATTGGCACTTGGAAGAGCTCCCACTACTTTCAGTGATTTAGAGGTGCCTTTAGCGCCTTCATCCATTAATACTGAATAGGTGGTAAAGGGACGGGTAAATGCAGGAAGCAGATTGGTGGCATCAGAGGCTGACCAGCTTTCAAAATCGGCAACCGTCACTTCATTAAGATTACCCGTATTCCCCGTAAACTGAATATTATCCAGTAAATAGGTGATTTCATCTCCCGCAGCTAAAGCGCCAAACTGAGAAAATTCAACCCTGATTTTCTTAACATTGGTCAAATTAGGGTTTTTCCCACTGCTGATCCAGATATTGGTTTCCAGATCACTGAGACGAATCACTCTCTTTGCCCAAGCGGTGTTGGTTAAGGCATTGGTATAGTAATAACGAACAGCCAAACCATTTTCATCTTCTAAAACTAACAAAAGAGTCATTTTGGAAGTGGCCACCGATGCTCCGACAAGGGTCTTTGTCCAAAAAGTCAGGTACTCCATATTCTCTAAATTAACTGGAGCAGCAAATACATAGGAAGCTTTGCAGCTGCGATTCCAGGCAGCAATGCTAGTCCCGGAAATATAATCAACTTTCAAAGCTCCTGTCCCCTGGTAAACATCAGTTCCTTCCTGGGTAACAGTAAGAGTATCGCCTGAAGCAATATTCTCAGTTGTCCATCCGCTTAAGCTGTCACAATTGATTGATGTGAGCGTGTCAGCTAAAGAAATTGAAGCGGCTAAAACCATAAAACAAAAAATTATTATTTTTTTCATCATTTTTCCTTTCATCCAAATTGGTTGTCTCTTTTCCTCTAATATGGAAAAGTAGACATAAAAAAACTCTTTGTTGGGGTTTCCATTAAACCCACAAAGGGTTTTAATATGGAGTATCAATAATTTACTCCATTAAAATCATTTGGATTTTCATCTCACCTCCTTTCTCATTATTCCACATATTTTAATTAGAACCGGTCGCATAGTCAATATTTTTTCACCATTTTTCTTATTATTAATATTAAGTCTGTTTTGTCCAATAAATTAATAAATTTAGATGATTTGTTTTATTTGACATATCTTGTTTTTCGGAAAGATTACTGAAGTTATTATTAACATAATATTAAAAAGTTGTAAGAGGTAATAACATCCCAAAGAAGTTAGAAATTAAAGATGAAGCGATGGAGAAAAAGAATAACCGGAGAAAAGAGGGTATTTACAAGGGAGATAGACCCAGGCTGATGGTTACAGGCTGGGTCAGAATCCGAAAGGAAGAGGTTCCAAAGGGGAAGAAAATTTGATATAACTAGGAGGGTAAAAAGCCAATTCAGAGGATATCAGAGAGAAAAAAGAAAAGGAGAAAGAATAAAGGATGATATTGACAGCCAAAATATTTTTAGGGATATCGATCATAACATTCGTATTGGGGTTAGGGACTCGATTTTTAGGATATGGAGTCGGGAGAGGGGCTCCCTGGGCCTTTGGGATCACGCCGGATGCGTATTTAAGGTTGACTAATACATTAGTCATTTATGCCATTGCCTTTGCGGTCATGGCCCGTTTTTAAGGGACAACCGGCCCGAGTGAATTTGAAGAGGGTCAGAGAAGTCTGTTAAAATCAATAGATAATCAAGCCCTACCCGTTCCGATGGAAGGGAAAGGTTGTTTTTTTATCAGGATTCCCAGGCTTTCCACAAGGGAGTCCGGGAAAATCAGAGCAAACAGGATAGGAACATGACAGTGAAACCGAAATTTTACATCACGACCCCGATTTATTATGTTAACGCCGCTCCTCATTTGGGCCATTCATACACCTCGGTGGCAGTTGATGCCATGGCACGCCATAAACGGTTATCAGGATATGACGTATTTTTCCTGACCGGAGTCGATGAACATGGACAGAAGGTGGAAACGGCCGCCCAGGAAGCTGGGGAAACCCCTCAGGCTTATGTGGACAGGATATCCGTTCCATTCCGGGAGATGACTCCTGCCCTGAATCTGACCAATAATGATTTTATCCGGACGACTGAGGATAGGCACCAGAAAACCGTCCAACACCTTTTTAATGTATTAAAAGAAAAAGGATATATCTATAAGGGTTCCTATGAGGGATGGTATTGCGTTCCCGATGAGACTTTCTTTCCGGAAACTCAGCTGGGAGAAAAACATACCTGCCCCCAGTGCGGACGGCCCGTTCAGAAAATGGAAGAAGAAACCTATTTTTTCAAGCTTTCCGAGTTTGGCGACTGGTTTCTGAAATATGTAGAAGAACATCCCAACACTTTCTTGCCTGAACCCCGGAAAAATGAAGTCGTGCAGTTTGTAAATCAGGGGTTGAAAGATTTATCCATCACCCGAACTTCCATCCATTGGGGAATTCCCGTTCCGGAAGCCCCAGAACATGTCTTTTATGTCTGGTTTGATGCCTTAATCAATTACCTTTCCGCCCTGGATTATGGAAAAGATGAAACCCTATTCAACCAGTGGTGGCAGGACCCCCAGACAGAAGTCATCCATGTGGTAGGCAAAGAAATCTTCCGATTTCATTCCATTATCTGGTTTGCCATGCTGCAGGCTGCCGGGCTTCGCCTCCCTGACCGGGTGGTAGGCCATGGCTGGTGGACTGTGGAAGGTAAGAAGATGTCCAAATCGGTAGGCAATGTAGTCAATCCTTTTGAAGTATCCAAACAATATGGGGCCGATGCCTATCGGTATTTTGTCCTTCGAGAGCTTCCTTTTGGAACCGATGGGGATTATAGTGAACAAGCCCTGATCAACCGGTTTGATTCGGATTTAGCCAATGATTTGGGAAATCTCCTTTATCGAACCCTGAATATGCTGGAGAAATACAATGCCGGAGTGATTCCTGATAAACCTAAATCCGGACCTGAACTGCCATTAGCTGATATTATTGAAAAAACTAAAATTTCTTATAACCAGTTGGCATTCCAGCAGGCCTTAATCAATATCTGGGACCCCATCAAAGCAGCGAATAAATATATCGATCAGTCAGCTCCCTGGACCCATTTCAAAGAAGGCAATTCCCAGCGGGTGGGAGAGATTCTTTATAATGTCCTGGAAACTCTGAGAACGGTTGCCGTTCTGTTATATCCCGTCATGCCCAGCACCGCTGAAAAAATCAGTTACCAGCTGGGAATTGATGATTCCATTACCGAGAAGGGTTATGGTTCCATTCAGAACTGGGGATTACTCCCCTCCGGAAAACCCTCCCGAAAAGGAGACCCTCTCTTCCCGCGAATCCAGACTAAAGATGATGATCCTAACGGGAAAAAGAAAAAATAATTTTACGAAAAGATTCAACTCAGGCGGAAGGGATACTCCCTCCCGCCTTTTTTTATATCATTCATTTCCAGCCATTTTGTGATTATAATAGTTTCAAATAATTGGAATCGAGAGATGGCATCCATAAACTTTTCTTCAAAAAATAAAAAGAGTTGGAATTTCAGGGATACCTCTTTATGGTCCCTGATTGGGTCGAATATTATTGGATTGATGATAGCCTTCAAAGAAGGCTGGGGGATTCTTCCCCTCTTATGGATTTATTGGGGACAGAGTGTCAGCATCGGAATTATCAATGTTATCCGAATGCTGAGTTTGAAAGATTTTACTACCGAAGGGTTAACTTCTAATGGGCGACCGGTCCCAGCCTCCCGAGCTGGACAGATTTCCACCGCTCTCTTTTTTGCCGTCCATTATGGTTTTTTCCACCTGGTTTATGCTGTTTTTCTGGGGGCTGGAATCTTTTCCAAAGGGGGACTAGCTCCGGGAGAGTCTTCTTATATCTTATTTACCGGAATTATCTTTTTATCGAACCACCTTTTTTCTTTTTTCCATAATCGGGAAGCCGATGCCCCAGGACAGAATCTGGGAACCGTCATGTTCTTCCCTTATATCCGAATTGTCCCTATGCATATCTTTATTATTTTTGGGGGATTGGTATCTACTGTTTCGGGAGGGGGAAATTGGGTACTGCTGACCCTCTTTGTTTTCCTTAAAACAGGAGCCGATGCCCTGATGCATCTGATTGAACATGCCAGGGAAGCTGAAGTTGATTCAAAACCTAATCTAAATCCAGGGGATATTTAATGTTGTTTCCCCTGTTTATGGACCCTGTTGGATTCTTTGAATAATCTCATATATATGAGTAATAATTCCTGTCATCAGCCTTTCTTAGACAAAGACAGGAATTTAAAGCTATTGATAATATTGAGGTTAGTCTTTTGACAGCTGTCAAAACTCTCATCTGATTCAATATAATCATCCTAAATATATGACAAAAAGATATAACTTACCCTCCCTTGCTAAATATCGTGAAATTATGGGATAGTGAACAAGATATCACAAGAAAGGGAAAAAGAAATGCCAGAGAGTTCATTGGATTTATTCAAACAGAAGACTTGTGAGGTTATTGATAGAAGAAAAGATGAATTAATTGAACTTAGCACCCAAATTCATAACCATCCCGAGCTGGCCTTCCAGGAATTCAAAGCAGTAGAATGGATGACTGAATTTCTGAAGAAAGAAAGGCTTTCAGTGGAAAAAGGGATAGGAAACCTGCCTACTGCCTATAGAGCCGACCATAAAGGCAGTACCGATTCACCCAAAATTGCCTTATTAGCAGAATATGATGCCTTGCCCGGTATTGGACATGGGTGTGGGCATAATATCATGGCTGTCATCTCCCCAGCGGCAGCCATTGCCCTCAAGGAAGCAGTTCCCGACCATCCCGGACAAATATCGGTCTTTGGAACCCCTGCTGAAGAAAATGGGGGCGGAAAGGCTCTCTTATGCAAACGAGGGGCCTTAATAGGATATGATGCAGCCCTCTTAGTCCATCCAGCTGTCTGTTATGAAGTGGATTATAAATCCATTGGTTGCCAGACTTTCAGGGTGGAATTTTTCGGAAAGGCAGCCCATGCTTCCGCTGCGCCAGAAAAAGGAATTAACGCCCTGGATGCCATGATCCACAGTTTCAATATGATCAATGCCCTGCGGCAGCATGTCAAACCGGATGTCCGAATTCATGGCATCATTACCAATGGAGGGAAGGCCTCGAATATTGTCCCCGATTACACTTCCGGTGAATTCACGGTCCGTTCTACCGATGATGATTATATGGATGAAATACTGGACAAAGTCCTTAAAATCTTCCGAGCTTCGGCAGATGCAGTAGGTTGCACGGTCAAATTTGATTTCAATGAAGCCCGTTATGCCACCATGCAAACCAACCAGGTTTTAGCGAAGGCCTTTGCCGAAAATATGAAAAGCCTGGGCCTGCCCGTACAGGACCGGGACCCCAACCGGGGCATGGGTTCCTCGGATATCGGGAATGTCAGCCATGAGATGCCGGCCGTAGAAGGATGGTTCAAAATCGCTGATGAAGATGTCCAGGCCCATTCTCCGGAATTCGCTGCAGCCGCTATTTCTCCCGCCGGACACAAGGCCCTTCTGGATGCCGCGAAAACCATTGCCATGACTACATTGGACTTGATTTATCGGCCTGATTTCTTAAAAGCTATCAAAGAGGAATTTGACCAAAACGTCAGTCCTATCCGATATAAATTGGGTTAAGAGGGAAAGATGTTACTTTAGGTTATGGGCCGATTCGGGTAATCATGCCATTACTGACAGTACCATTGGTAGGGTCATATTCATATTCGACATAACCCATCTGCCATTCTCTGAGATAACTGGTATTGTTCCAAAATCGTTTCCGAGCCGGACCATATCCTGCCAGCCGCCATTTCCCGGAAGAATTCATATCCAGCCAACTGGGAGTGGGAAAGGTTCCACTGGAACTGACATGCACAATATCCTTGTAATAGGAAGTGAAATAGACATAGGTATTATTGCCATCATCACTCCAGTCAATTCCTGACCGGTCACTTAGAGGATTAAACGGATCTTTGGGTAAGGAAGCAACATAAGACAATGGGGTGGTCAGGGGAATCAGCCGCATCAGGTAAGGCGGCATAAAATCGGGAGTCAGCCATCCCAGGGATATGCCTGACCGATAGATATAAGCCGCAGGATATTCGTTATAATCAACCGCATAGGTTTCCAAGGCAGTGGCCAGGGTTCGAACTTCTGCTTTTGAACGGCTGACTTTAGCACGCACCTGAGCCGCTAGAAAATTGGGAATGGCTATGGCCGCTAATATGGCAATAATCGCAACCACAATCAGTAATTCAATCAGGGTAAAGCCTTTACCACTTTTTTTTAATCCCATGGGATAAACTCTCTTTTCTCATCTGTTAGTCTTAGTAGGATACCTATATTCCCACATTTCTGTCAATAGGATTTAGGTAATTCCAGCCTCCCGGAGAATTACATTGTCTCATTCCCAGGGATAGAATAAAATGGATAATTAATTCTTATGATTATAAATAGACCCCTTATGAAAAAAAATATCTTCATAATATTTTTACTGTTACTGGGAGCAGGAATCCAGGTTGGCTGGGGACAGGAGAAGCCGACCCAAGGCCCGATACTGGAAAAAATTATCCTGGAAGGGAATACCGCCTTTTCAACCGATGGCCTTTTGAAAGAGCTCCCCTTCACTATCGGAACAGTCTATTCACGCCCCATGGTTTTGGAAGGCAAGTATTACCTGTCAAATTATTATTTGGATCATGGGTATAAATATGTCCAGGTCACCCATGAAACTTTTGCTGCTGAAACTGGAAACCAGGTACAGCTTATCTATCATCTTGAGGAAGGAGCTCCGGCCTATATTGGTGACATTCAAATTCAGGGAAATAATAAAACAGAGGATCAAGTCATCCTAAGAGAATTGTTATTCAAACCCGGAGACCTTTACCGCCGGAAAGATATTTTTGAATCCCATAACCGGCTTCTGGCCTTAAATTTCTTTGAAGAAGTCAGAATCGAAGAGGCGCAACCTGAATCCATCGATACCACTGTAGATTTTATTGTTAAAGTTGTAGAAAAAAACACTGGAATGCTCTCTTTTGGGGGTGGATTCAGCACCGAGGAAGGGATACGGGGTTATACCCGTTATCGTCAGAGCAATCTTTTTGGGTTAGGTCAGCAGCTCAGCGCCGGGGTGAAATGGGCGGAAAGAGGCCAGGCCTACCAACGAAGCCGGGAAGTCCGAATGGATTTTTTTGAACCTCATCTCCTGGGCACCGATATCGGTCTGGGTACCGAAGATTATTACCGTAGGGAGAACTTGGATAATTATGACCTCTTTCGATTGGGAGGTTCTATTTATCTCAACAGCAGACTGATAGATCCCCAAACTCAAGGGACCCTCAGATTCCGAGCAGAAAATGATAAAACCTTCAATATCACCAATACCCTTGACCCAGAATTAATGGCTCTGGAAGACAAATCCCAATGGGTTACCATGTTTTCCCTTAATTTGACCCATGATACCCGGAATAATATCATTTCTCCAACCCAGGGCCATATCTATTCAGTGGATGCCGGACTTGCCAGCGAACTTTTTGGCGGAGATATCAATTTTCTTCAATGGGGATTAGAAGGTCAATGGTATATGCCAGTCAAGAAATCCGACTGGATATTGGCTCTGAGGGCCAGTACCGATTATATGGAACCCTTTGGGGGGACTAATGATATCCCCATTTATGAGAGGATATTCGCCGGCGGCGCAGACTCTGTCAGAGGATTTAAAGAAAGATACCTTGGACCTAAAGATCTGGATGGATATCCTTCCGGAGGACGATTCAGTCTGATTTATAATGCTGAGCTCCGATTTCCGGTATATAAATCCTTTGGCGGGGTAGTATTCTACGATGCTGGCAATGTCTGGGATACCATGAAAGATTTTGACCCTTCAGACATCAAGCATTCCATTGGAGCCGGAGTCCGTTATCAGACTCCCATTGGGCCACTTCGCTTTGATTACGGCATTCAAATTCCCCAGGAAGACAACGGTAGATTTCACTTCAGTGTCGGCCAGACCTTCTAATTTTCAACCGGGTGTTTGACAGCCATACCTCAGCCCCCTATAATCAAGAAAGAAGGACAAGACAGAATAAATTTCCTCGTGAACTATGAAAGAACGTTTTCTAATCCACCTTGGCGACACAGAAATATTAGCTATTATTGTTCGTAACGGCCTGTTTGCCAGTTCATGGCGAAACATGCGGTCCGAAATGCTTACCGGCACCCTCTTCCTTCCCGGGATTAGTGTCCATACTGTGGAGAGCCTGAGTATCTACGAAAAAAGGCATGGAATCAACATTGATAGCCTGTTGTTTTCTCAAATACTGGGAAACCATCGGACTTATGGCCGCTATCTCAACCGGGACCAACATGAGAATATCCAGAAAATCTGTTATACCATTTGCCGGGGTATTTTTAGTTATCCCTGTGTTGCTGATGAAAATCGCATTAATATAACTCAAGCCGATATGAGCATTGGGCGAACTTTTCTCGCCCGGCCTGTATTATGCGGAGACTCCATAGACTCATACCCTGTTTATAAAGGAGCAAATAGAATGTTTCCCAATCCTGATGAATTTCCACCCAAGTCCTTATCATCTGAGCATGACCATATGCTGGACCAATTAAATAAAATCAGGGAATGTTTACCCTGTCATGATAAATCCAGTTGCACTGATTACAAATATGTCGCTGAGGCAACCAAAGCGGTCATCATGGAATACCAATTGGATAATTCCTTTTTAGGGAAAATCTTGGCCAGATCCTTATGTTGGATGACCGCCGAGGAATCCCGATTAATGAAATTAATTGAAAAAGAAGGGTTTTTAATGGAACCTCAAGACCCTTTCCAAGTCAATAATGATGAACATGACAATGATGAATACTTTAGTGATTCCGAGTCAGAACATGGTTTTGGAGAGAATGCCTCATCTGATAATATGCCGATAGAACCCAACCCGCTACTGGATGTACTCCATGACCTGAGAGAATCGATCCGGGATACGGTCAGGCTGCTTTGCCAGCTTAAAGACAGAGAAGCCCGGTCAAAATCATCCTGATTTTTTGTCACAGCCTTTACATAAACCCTGTATCCTCCTAACGGATACAGGGTTTCTTTCTTTATCGCTGGATATCTGGACAAGGTTGGGATATGCTAATTTGAATGAATTTTCCTGTTGGCATATAGTTTGCAATATTCATTAGCAGGAGATAATGAGTTTAATATGAAAATCAAAGCAAACATAAAGGCTTGTTTATTGACAGTCTTATTGATAGCTGTATGTGGAGGACTTTTTTCCCAGCCTTTGCCACCAGGGATTCCCATGCCACCCCCAACACCGGTTCCACCATTTAGTACAGTTCCTGCACCATATTTACCAGTACTTCCTGATATTCAGAAAGAGGAAATTCAATTAGTCCGTGAATATCGGGAATTGGACTTGGAAAGAAAACCTTTATACGAAAGTATTAAGGTCCAAAGCAAAAAAGTGGCTCAAAGCAAAAAAAGCCTCAGAGAGACTACCAATCCAGTTAAAAAATGGTTATCTCGAAGGGATTTCCAAGATGAGGTAAATAAACTTAGAGGTTCTCTTAACCGGCTGAACCAGATTGAAAAACGAATGCAGGAAATCAGGAAAATTGCCGTTGAGAAAGATATTACCCTCCCGGATAAGCCTGATGATAAGCAAAAACCTTCCCTCTACCGGCCTCCCATGATGATGCGGCAACATGGATTTGAACATCCTCCCCAGATGCCGATGGGACCTCGATTTTCCAATATGACATCAGAATCAAGGTCCTCCAAGGGAAAAGGTAAAGGAATCAATCCTCCCCAGAAACGACTTGAACGGCTGAGAAAACAACAAGAAGAACTAGATAAACGCTCTCAGCAAACCCAAGAAGAAATCAATCAGTTGGAAAAAGATAATGATTCGGAACCATGATCTGAGTCAGAATAAGCCCTCTGTTTTCTTATTTCATTTTTGCAAAATCCCAACCCTTTAATCTATCGGCGGGCAAGCCAATCCATCGGGTCCTGTGCCGAAGTTCCCTTCCGAATCTGGAACTCCAATTGAGGGCCTTCCAGTGAACCGGTATCCCCTACACTGCCAATTCTCTGTTTACGCTGGATAAGGTTCCCTTTGGAGACCGCAATCGAGGAGAGATGCATATAAAGGGTCATATATTGCTGGCCATGGTCAATAATTACGGTATTGCCTGAACCTTCCAGCCATCCAGCATATCGGATCATACCTTCATGGACAGAATAGACATCAGCTCCTGAAGGGGATTTAATGCCAATCCCATGAGAATATATTTCTACCTGATCCCCCAGGATTTTATGTTTACCCGGTGTATAAATCACTTTTCCACTATTGACCGGCCAGGCAAGCTTCCCCTTAAGTTGGGCAAAATCCCCCCCTGCATAGCCTTCAGGGAACTGAATCTGTTTGGCTCTTAATTCTGCCAGGAGGTTTTCCAACCTGCGAGCAGAAGCCTGTAATTCCCTGACGGTCTTGTCATAAGTCGCTTTATCATTCCTGATTCGAGTCAAAAGGGATGTTTTTTGTTGTTTTTCATTCTGATATAGTTTTTTAGAGGAGTCGATTTCATTTTTCTGGATTTTCTGATATCGAATAAGCTCACTGATTTCGAATTTTTGCCGGCTAATTTGGCTGGCTTCCCGACGGACATTACCCAACGAACGGGCATCTGAATAGGCCAAAATCCTCTGATATTGAATATCCCGGATGTGGTCTGTATAATTGGGCGCTGATAATAATTGACGCATAGGGCTGAGCCGATGAGCCAGATAAATTGACCGAACCCTCAAAGCCAGATATAACTGGTGAAGATTCAATTGATGATGGGTTTTTTCCAGCTCATTTTGCAAGATGGTTGTTTGCGTTTCATTTTTCTGCAGGGTATTTTGAAGGGTTGAGAGTTGTTTTTCCTGAACCCGGATTCGCTGGTTAATACTGTCCATCTGACGCAGGACACCGACTTCCTGACGCCGGGCATTTTCCTGTTTCTGACGGGCCTCCTGGATTTTCTTTTGAATATCCTGAAGCTCAGATTCCGTCTTTTTTAGAGAAGGGTCAGCTGCCTGGGCCGGAAAACTGGTTAAAGCCCAACCGGCTAGCATCCCGATAATCAAGAATTTTGTCAGTAGCTTATAGTTCATTTCAGTTTGATATGGCGGAATGATTCCACCAGTGTTGCCAGGAAAGATAAGATAATTCCCCCGGCAAACAACAGGTACATCACTTCATTTGGGACAAATACGATGGGTTCAATTCTCAATTTGGTCACATTATAAACAGCATACAGAAAGGTCAAAGCCATCGTGCCACCCAAAGCACCATAAATAACGGATTCAATCAAAATCGGCGCTCGAATGAAAGTGGATGTAGCTCCGACCGATTGGAGGATTTCCAAATCTCTGACCCGATCTGTAAAAAGCATCTGGGTAGCAATCCCAGCCAGAATCAGTGTGATGAAGGTAAGCACGATTCCCACCAACAAGATGTAATATTTCACGATTTCTAAAGTACGGGTAATATTATTCAACGTATCCTGCCCATAATCCACCAGATCCACTCCTGGTAATTCCTGGATAGAATCGGCAATGGACTTCAGTTGTCCAGGGGTAAAAGCCGCTAAGGTCTTAACTTCAATGGTATCGGGTAGAGGATTAAATCCCAGGATAGTAATCTCCTGCCGAATATCAGGCTTACTGCCAATCTCCTCTAAAGCCTGTTCCTTGGTAATCAATCTCACCTCTCCCACGTCCGGGAGTTCTTTGATTTTTTCCATAATAGAGGGAATCTCATCCCGAGTCCCTTCTTTCATAAAGACCAGGATTCCCATTTCTTCACTAAGAATTTTCTGGGCATAACTGACATTGTAGGCAACCCAGGTAAACATTCCCATCACCGAAATCAATACAGCCACAATCAATACTGCGCTGATTCCTGAGCGTTCATACCGGGTGATATTTTTCCAGGCTTCTGAACAATAAAATTGAAACATTTTCATATTAAATAAGTATCCTTCAAAACCTAATTACATACTATCTGCTGCAGAGGTGTTTTTTTCTTCAACAGATTTTGGCTGTGTTATATCCTGCAAAGAGGCGTTATTTATCTCAACCACCTTTGAGACACCCAGATATTCAGGATCCATTAATCGAGCCGCCATCAGGATAGTCAGTCCATGCCGGTTAAAATCTTTAAACAGTATGGAGATGCCTTCGATTTCTTCCGGAGTCAGATAGACAAAAGGTTCATCTGCCAGCAGGACAGCCGGTTCCAGAATCAAAGCTCTGCCAATGGCCAGCTTTTGCAACTGTCCCCTGGATAACTCCGATGGGTAAGAAGAGGCTTCCATTTCCAATCCCAGGGAATTCAGGACTTCCCGGACTCTTTTATCGGCCAGAGAGCCAAAAGTGCCGACCGCATTCAATACATTAGTCAGATTCTCCAAGACTGAACGAGGCTGCATAAATTGAGGTTCCTGTGAAATCCAGCCAATTTTTCTACGGAGATAAGGAATATCTTTAGGGGTTAATTTGTCCAAATTCCTGCCAAAAACGCTTAATTCACCACGAGTAACCCGCTCATATCGAAGTATCATCTGGAATAGAACCGATTTTCCATTCCCAGCCGGACCGGTCAATAAAATATAGTCTCCCCGGCGAATCTGCAGGTTTACATCTCGCAGAACGACATTTTCTGGAGGAAATATTTTAGTTACATTTGAAAATTCAATCAATTTATTTACCTGGCCTTATTTTAATTAAGGTTAACGAATCATAAGTTTTTTATTATAATACCCTAGACTCCAAGGGGAGTAAACCATTATGCGTCGATTCAGCCTGTCAAGCCATATATTAAGCCTTATCTGCTTAATATTTTTAACATCCTTATGTCTGGGAGAAAACATCCTGAAGACTGAGACTCCCAGGAAAGGTCCGGTTGCCCCAATTCGAAGAGAAGTTCCGGGAACCCGTTATTCCTTATCAACGGGGCAATTGTTTATTCCTGATTTCTACAGGGTTTCACTTAATGGCAATGTTACTTTGATCTTGTTTTTCCATGGCGCCTCATGGTGTGTTGAACAGTCTTTTTATGATGCCCATCGAAATGCAATCCTGGTATCCATCAGCTTAAAAGACTACTATACTGCTTATCAGGATACCACTTCTTTTCAGGGATTGGTTGACGAAATCAAAAACTCCATAGAAACCTTAAAAGGTACTCAAAATCTCAATATAGACAAGATATATCTGACTTCCTTCAGCGGAGGATATCCTGTTATACGTTCAATATTGAATCATTCCCCACAAGATGAGAGAATCCAGGGGATTATTCTGGCAGATTCATTATATGCAGGATTTGAAGGAACTACCCGGTCGATTGAAACTCTTCGAAAGGACCAAATGGAACCCTTCTTAAGGTTCTCTGAGGAGGCTGCAAAGGGAAAAAAGGAATTTTGGTTCACTCAACTATACCCTCCCAGACCAGAACATCGGAATAATACTACTACATTGACGGCAGAATATCTGATAACCCATTTAAAACTCAAAAAGGAGAAAAGGAATCATCGTAATTCTTTGGGGATGATTCTAGCCTATTCAGCCGAGAGAAGGAATGCCCATATCCTTGGGTATTATGGTATGACGACTCAGGACCACTTCAATCACCTGTATAATTTGAGTGAGTATTTTAATACTCTGAAGATTCCCCCTGCACACCCATAAATCAGAAAGACTAATAAAGGTTCCAATCTACCACCGGGGTTTCAGCCATGGATTTTAAGACCCAATTATCGGGGTCAAACTCCAGGGAACTGACAGTGACTAAATCACCCACGGGAATCTGAATTTCCTCTATAGGGAATTGGGTATTCCATATTCTGAAAGTAATCTGTTTCCCATTGGTCAGTTTCACCCTGATATCCAGGGGCATGGAGTAATATCCACCCGTCTGAGTTTGTTCAAGGGTCAAATCTATTACAGTTTCGGTTCCTCCTAAATGCTGGGACCAATGATATGAATAAACCGGCCGGTTGGACTGATAGAGCCATGGATTAAAAAACCATGCCAAACTGGTATCCTGACTCAGGGCCTTCTCCATGTGAGACTGAAAATCAGAAGAAAGGACATTCCCATATTTCAGGCTGGAATCGGCCGCATAACTTTTCATTCCCTTGTAAAAATCAGAATCTCCCATGATATGCCTCAACATATGCAATACCCAGGCCCCTTTCCTATAAACGATATAAGGGGAAAACTCATCGGCATGAGAACTCACCAAAGGATAGTTATCCTTAGTGGTCCAGTTATCTACATATTGATGGTAGGCTTCTATCCCTCCCTCTTTTTCTTTCCAGAGAGCTTCTGCATAAGTCGCAAATCCTTCATTCAGCCAGAGATGATTAAAATGACCCATCGTCAAAGCATCTCCAAACCACTGATGAGCCAGCTCATGGCAATTCAAGACTCCCCGGCCATCCGGAGAGAGTAATCCGATTCCCAGACCTGTACAGGTTTGATGTTCCATCCCTGAGGAAGGAAAGGTAGAAGTTACATATTTATCATTGAGAAAAGGATATTCGCCAAATTTCCCGGCCAGGAATTCCATTAAATCAATGGTGCCGGATGCACTCTCCCCCTCCGATTCTGTTTGATCCGGATACAGATAATGCCCCACTGTCATGAATGAATGGTTTAATGATGTATAGATTCCAAACACATACTCATATTTTGAACAAGCGACAGAAACCAGGTAGCTGGAGATGGGATAGGTTTCCTGATAATGAAACCTATGGATTCCATTTCCAACAATCTCACAATCAATAAGTTTCCCATTAGAAACAGCAAAATAGGTGGTCGGACATTCCCAATAAAGGTCGGCTGTGAATTTATCATCTGGTATATCCTTGCAGGGCCACCAGTTTCTGGCTCCATAAGGTTCACTCAAGCTGAAGATAATGGGAATCCCGGTTGTCCCCTGAGACCAGGAATTATATCCTCCCCAGGGAGAACCCGATGTGTAGGGATAGGGAATACCTGAATAATAGACCCTGACAGTGAATCGACTGAAAGCAGCAATAGGCTCCTGCAATGCGATATATAAGCGATTCTTCCCATAATCCAATTCATAAGGGAGATTACCTACCCCCTGATTCGCCGGCCCCTGATCCACCGACTTCACAGAAAAAAAACCGCTATATCCATTAAAATCCAGAACGACAGTACTCAGAGAGCTGGTAGTATCGATTACCTCTCCAATCATCATCATGGAGGCTGTAATATTGGAATGAGTCATGGTGATAGATTGCTGTAACTCAACATGAATCACATCATATTTCAATTGAAGGGGATCGGTTGCCGGTTGAGTTTTAACTCCATATACCTGTTCACTAAATATCTCCTCAAAATGGAGAACCTCCGCTGTTCCCGGAAGCCCATACAATTCAATTTCAATCGGCTTTTCAATTGATTTGTTTTGCAGTTCTTCCAGGACCAGATGATTATTGCCCCTTCTCAAACAGGAGGCTGGAATCAACCATAGTTCCTCTTGATTTCTGAGAATCGGCTTTGAAGATAGAAAATGTCCATTAACCCTTACCTGGGAAATGCCATATCCCGAGGATATTCTTAATAGATACCCCGGAGCATCAGGAAAGGTATTTAAAACAAACTGGATATCCATCTGGTTTCCTGAAGTAGAAACACATAAAGTATTGGATGGATCAAGGCTGGCAGTTACCTTATCAGAGATTGAAAATATTAAGGGATATTCCCGGAATTCATCAGCGCCTGCCCATACAGGTAAATTTAACGACAGAAGGATCCATGCAATGGAACAACAATATGCCAGTTTTATTAGATTATTATAGAAAGAAATATTCCCAAAATTAAGTTTCAATAGACTATTCCCCTATTAGTATCTTTTCCAATCATCGACCGCCAGGATTTGGTAGGTATCCAATATCCAGTTATCCGGGTCAAAGCTGAAAGAACTTACGCTTTCAGAAGTACCCAGGGGAATCATCCAGGTCTGCCGGGAATACTGGGTATTCCAGACAGTCAGGATGGTTGAGCTGCCTCCGGAAAAAGTAACTTTGATATCAATAGGCATTATGTACTGGGCATTAGACTGTACCTGTTCAATGGCAAGGTTCAACATCCGGGTTTCCCCCTCCAGATGCTGGCTCCAACTGACTTGATAACTGGGTCGGTTCGCCTGATATAACCACTCATCGAAAAACCAGGAAAGGCTGGTACTGCTCCCCAAGGCAGATTCCATGTGATGTTGAAAATCCATACTTAGAGCATTCCCATATCGTAAACTGGTATCTTCCATATAATTTTTCAGCCCGGTGAAAAAGGCGGTATCCCCCATTACTTTTCTCAACATATGCAAAACCCAGCCGCCTTTGCGATAAACAATAGTTCCCCGGAAATCATCCGCATGGTTGCTCACCAGAGGATAATCATCCGCTGTGGTCCAGGCATTGATATAAGTATGATAGCTGTAAGTCCCATACCGTTTTTCAGCCCAAAGTGTTTCTGCATAAGAAGCAAATCCTTCATTCAGCCAGAGATGATTAAAATTCTTCATGGTAATACCATCCCCAAACCATTGATGCGACAATTCATGGCAATTCGTTTTACCTCTACCATCAGGGGAAAGCAACCCCGGCCCCAGACTGGTGGCAGTCTGGTGTTCCATACTGGAAGAAGAATTATGGGTAGCGGTCACATATTTTTCAGCCAGGAAAGGATATTCGCCAAATATCTCCGAGAAAAACGAAATCATATCAATGGTTCCCTGTACCCCATAGCCTTCCAGCGCATAATTCTCAGGATAGATATAATTGCCGACGGTCATCTGGGATAGCCCATCCTGAGAAGTATAAATCCCATATAGGTATTGGTAATTGGTACAGGCCACGGATATCAAATAACTGCAAACCGGGTAATCTTCCCGGTAATGCAGGGTATGCGTCCCATTGCTGCTGGTGGTTACATCCACTAAGACCCCATTAGAGACAGGGAAATAGGCTGTCTGACAGGTCCAATATAAATCAGCCGTAAACTTTTCATCCGGGATATCTTTGCAAGGCCACCATTGCCTGGCTCCATAAGGTTCGCTGAAACTATAGACGATTGGCTTGGAAGGAGACCCATGGGTGGTTCTTCGATAAGGTGCCCCAAAAGTGCCACTGGCATTGGGGGTTCCTGAATAATAAACCTTCACTGTAAATACACTCTGGCAAATCAGGGGAGAAGGCAGGGTGATGGATAACCTGTCGGTACTCAGATTCTGGCTGAAACTCAGATTAGCTGTTCCATTTCCCCGGTTCACTGATTTGACTGAAAAACTTCCGCTGTTGCCATCCATATCCAGGACAACGGTCTGAAAGGTATTGCCGGTATCCAGGCTTGTGCCAATCAGGGTCATGGAAGCTGTGATAATACTGCTGGTCATAGATATTTGATGGTCAAGAATAATATGCTTTACATCATAGAGCAGCTGTTGAGGGTCAGTAGCGGGTTGAGTATAAGTTCTGAGTATATGCTGGCCAAAGGTTCTGCCGAAATGGGCTTCTTCTTCGGTAAACCTCAATGAAAAAAGGATTGCTTCCACATATTCTGATATATTTTTATCCTTATTGGAAATCGTCTTAATTTCCATCTCATTCCAACCGGATTTCAAATAACCCGGCCCTACAAAGTAATAAGTGCCATCATTTCCTTCAATTGGATCGATATCCAAACCTCTTTGATTGATGATGACTGTTTCAGCTATCCCTTTGATCCGAAGGGCATAAGAGGAGACTTCAGCTCCGGGATTGAGATAAAAATTCAGTTGCCATTTATCATCTAATAACCTGACAGCCATCCCGGTCCCTTGCCGGAAAGAGGTGGTAACCTCTCCCAGAGACTCCGATGTAAACTCAAATCCAATGGTTCTTTCTTTCCAGTCAAAATCCACCGGAAGACAATAACCCGTTACGCTGACCAACAACATAATAATAAAAGCTGAACTGAATATTCGGATATTCATATCCCTTTTCCTTGATTGGCATATTGACTTGTTTCCGTATTTTACAGGGGCTTATCAGGAGAGTCAAACCAGTCCATAAAAAAAACGGGCCTACTTGAAAAATATAGACCCGTTTTTCATCTTTTCAATTTTTGATAAATATAATAACGTTAGTTACTAGGATACAATCTGAACATTCTCAGCCTGTGGGCCCTTGTCGGTATCACCCACCTCAAACTGGACCGTATCACCTTCTTTTAAGGTTTTATAGCCATCTCCCAGAATCTTGCTGTAATGAACGAAAATATCTTTGCCGGCTTCTGTCACTATAAAGCCATATCCTTTTTTGTTGTTAAACCACTTCACAGTACCTTTTTCCATCTTATGAATGACACCTCCTTACTTTTAAAACATTCAGCACGTCCCTGTGGAACCCACAGCCAGCCGGCTGTCAAAATAAAAAAAAGCGCAGGACCATTTGCTCAATATGGACCTTACGCTCTGCTGTTTCTCAATCCTGGAACCTGCTTTCTTAAAATCTCAATTGCAAGTTATCAGACAGAATGTCTTTTGTCAATAGTTTTTTAAAAAAATATTTATATTTTAAGGGGAACCCGAGCATCTCCTCCCTGTTTCCTCATTTTTCATATTGGAGCTAGACCCAGGCTGTAACCATCAGCCTGGGTCAAACTCCGTATCTGAATACTAAAAAAGGGAGTATGGGACTTCCAATAACGAATCGGTCCCCAGGAGACCAGGAAAATCAGTCAGGGTTGGAGGGTTTCATGATAAATCTGGCAAGCTGGCAGGCAGAATAGGTCATCACTAGGAAAAACAGAATTGAAGCAAATATAACCCAATAATAATCAGGGTTATAAAAGATATTAAGCACCAGGAAATTCCATACATGAGGGGGGAATTTGGTCAGGATATAGGAATGCCCAATCAAAGGAGAATTGATTGTCTGAGTCCAGAGTTCTTCATAAAGAATCCCTTTGTTCAACATGAATTGGATATAACTCCCATAGGGAAAAACCATTCCCAGGAATTGAACCCCAAACCCTGCGAATCCCAGAATCAGTAAACTATCCCAGACAACCCTCTTTTGATGAGTGAGTCCCTCCAATAGAAATAATATCGGAATAAATAAAAAAGGAATGACTGGAATCAGATTACGGGGTCCCCAACACCAGCCCCCTTCCCAACAGGCCCATCCGGAATAAAGCAGTAAATGAATCAGGAAAATCCCTGAAATCCAGAATCCCATATTTCTGTTTTTCTTGAATAAATAGTAAAAGCCAGGAACCGCTGCCCAGAGAATAGGGTTATACCAGACAATCCCTTTTCCCGCCCCAAAGGTCAGTCCCCATAAACCTGTCCAAAAAACTTTTATCTGATGAGAATCATGGAAGTCCACTTCATAACCAGTCTTAAAAATACTCCCATACCGGTAGAAGTTATACCATAGGATTATCAGGATAAATAAGCCCAGAGGAACTGCCCACACCAGGACCGATTTAATTTTCAGCTTCCAGGAGGTCCCCGCTGAATGTCCTTGGATTATTTGCCAGAGCCAAAGGGGAATCATAATCAACGAAACCGGCCGGGTCAGAAGGGCTGCTCCCATCCAAAACCCGCTCCATACCAGATTTTTTTCTGTGAGTGTTTTAGTACTGCCCTGATAAAGAAAATAAAATGACAATAGCAGGCAAAGGGTATTGAGAGGTTCACTGAAATCAGAACGGGAATATACCAAAGCCATGGTACTCAGTCCGTAGAGAAGGGATAAACCCAGACAATCCTTTTGGTTTTTAGTAAACCTTAAAAGAATCCAGAACAAAACCAGGCAACCCAGCCCAGTTATAATGGCATTGGTATAAATAGGGCTGCGACGTATCAGCGATTCCTTAAATTCCATATTAATAAATTGGGCCGCATATTTAAAAGAAACATAGAGAGGCACTGAGGCCAGAGATAATCCTAACCCATATTTGGAATGGGTAATCAAGGATTCCCCCCGGTAGTAGGTTGGGACAAGGGTTTTTAGATCCCCATATTCCACCAGGCTTCTGGTCACATTATACATGACAGACCCATCCACATATCCATATTCCAAGGTTCTCCCCTGGGTCAGGAAATAGAAACAAATCAAGAAAAGAACCAAAAACAAGGATATTACTTTAGGCTGAAAATTATGGCTCATGATATTCCTGTCTTAGAATCTCATCATAATCATAATGTCCATGGAAATGGATTGTAACATTAATTGGGATTTATAAAATAGAGCCAGGGTTTAACATTCCAGCCCTGAGGTGTTTCTTCCAAAATAACGGCGCCATTTTTATCTGTTCGATAAATCTTGATATTACGGCTGGTTAATCTACTGATTGTCTCAGGGGCCGGATGATCAAAAACATTCATGTTCCCCACCTGGATGATAGCTAAATCGGGATGAACAGCTTCTAAAAATCCATCAGAAGAACTAAAACGGGAGCCATGATGAGAGACCTTTAACACTTGAGCATTGAGGCTTATTCCAGATTTTACCAGTTCAGATTCTGCCTCTAGCCCAATATCCCCGGTAAGCAAGAGACTCTGATTACCCTTCCAGACTCGAAGGACAACAGAATTATTATTCTCATCAGAACCCGTCCCCTTTAAAGGTGAAGAAGATGGATTCATGATTTCCAGCCTCCAAGGCTCAAATCCGGCTATTTCATCCCCCCGTACACACAGGCGGACTGGAATATGTTTCTGGTGGGCTATTGCCAGGATTTTTTCATAGGAAGATTCCTGAGGAGATTCCAGGGTGCTGAGCAGAATATTATCTACAGGATATTCCTTCAAGACACTGACCATTCCTCCAGCATGGTCTTCATCCGCATGAGTTACAACCATGATGTCCACCCGACGAATTCCCGCCTTACGAAGATATGGCAAAATAACCCGCTTACCAAAATCATAAGGAGACCCTCGACCGCCATCCACCAACACTGTTTTCCGGTTAGGAAATCTCAACAGAATACAATCCCCCTCCCCAACATCCAGAAAGGTGGCTTGAAACCTGGTAACCTTCAAATCCATAATAATGAAACTGCCCAGGACCAGGCATGCAACCAGGGAACTGGTCAGCCACCTCTTTCTGAAAGCATAATCAGGAAATCCAATGGAAGGTTGGAAAGCACTGATGAACCCGACAAGTAAAATATAATAAACGGCCATCATCCAGGCAGGTATGTCAGGAAAATTAAAGTAAGCCCCCGGCACCAGGGTCAATAAACGGGTCAACTCGGTCATAAGAAAGATACTGACTCCATTACACTGGGCAAAAGCAGAGGCCAGGGAGTGAGAAACCGGGTAAGCAATCCCGGTCAAAAAGGTTAAGGGTAATGAAAGAAATACCATAGGCGCCGCTATCAGATTGCTGAGCAGGCTCACTGTCGAAAGATAATTAAAATATTTCACCAGGATGGGTAGAGTTGCCAGAAGAGGTGAAAGAGAAGATATTAAGCTTATTCTAAGAAATCTGTTTTCTATGGGAAAATACTCATTAAAAATCGGGGTCAGGGTGATGAGGCCGAAAACTGCCATAAATGACAATTGAAAGCTTCCATCCCATAGGGAGAGTGGATTCATCCAGAGAATGGCCAATCCACCCAATGCCAGGGAATTCAGAGGCTGAATATCCCTTTTGATAAAGCCCCCCATAATCAAAAGGGTGGACATTATCAAGGCCCGGGTAACCGGAGGACTGAATCCAACCACCATTGAATAGAGAATAATGGCCGGCAGACTCCCTAAGAGAGACATTCTCCGATTCAAATGAAATAGCTTCAGGATGAAAAAGGCCATCACCGCCACCAGCATGATGTTTCCACCACTGACAACCAGTAAATGGTAGATGCCACCATAATAATAAATATCCTTAACATCATCAGGGATCTCTGACTGGATTCCCAGGGAAATCCCATTGGCTATCGAATTATAAGGATAAGGAATCAACTGGTCATTTATCCTGATTAAAGCAATTTTCAACCAGGAAGAGAGCCTTAAGGGTGAATCTATCAAACTTTCCCAGAATCCGGGGGTATAGGATATCTTGACGATATCATTGGGTTTGATTCGGCTTAATCCTGCAATCCCATTTTGTTTAAGATATCTACCGTAATCAAAGGCGCCAGGATTTCTGGGAGAACTTGGCAGCATGACCCTCCCCTCAAAAATAATCCGGTCACCATAGAGAAAATCTAACCCGGGTTTAGGTTTTCGGATATCCAGAAGGAATTTTTGTTTTATTGGGACAACCTCTGTAGGGGTCTGGATTTTAACTTCTGTCAAAAGATAAGTGATACGGTTTTTTGAAAAGACAGGGTTTTGAGTGATTTTCCCGGAGATAACCATAGAGGACGGGGTGGATAATGATCGGCAAATCTCAATTTCCCGATTAATTGACTGACTGGCAGATTGATAACGAATCATTCCCAAAAACAGGCAAGCAATTAATATAAGCCAGGAACTAAGGCTGGAAAAACGGCTGGTACCCCACAGGATTCTGAAAACACCTAACAGACCCAGACAGAGAATTATTCCGGGAAGACCGATAATTCCATTCATACTTCCCAGATAAATCCCGGTTAGATAAAAAAGAAATATCACCACAAATGGCCGGCTCATGGCGACATTATACTAAAAAGCAGCTTGAAAGGGAGAGAAGAAAACTTTTTTCTTATCGGTGGGTCTGCATTCGCTGGTCAATATCTGTCAATATCTGGTTCATTGCCTCACGAAGAGCCATTCCTGCGGCTTTAACAGCACCTTTATGGTAATTTGACATCCGGGCCATCTCTAATTCCGATGTGGTGGAATAATCCACATTAATCATTTCATGGCCGGCCTTGTCTTTCAATACAACCTTAAGAGTGGCAAATCCTACTGCGCTACGGGGAACAAACCAGTTCTTCACCGAATTATCAGACTCCCGTTCCCGGGTCCCCCCATAAAAGCTCAGGATTTCAACATGCATCTTATATTCTGCAGTCTCCGGAGTCGGTTGATAAAGCATAATCATCCCGCAACGCTGCATTTCCCGGGTAAATATCTCATGAATCATACGCTCAGGAGTCCGATTGTAATCATTATCAATCGTTTGGTCGTCCAATAATCTCCCCTTACGTTCCTTTTCAGGGCGTCGATCTACCACATCCAATAAGATTAAAGACCCATGAGTCTTGGATATTGAATAGTCAGAAAAGGTATATATCTCCCGCTGGGTGACAAAATCATATTTCCCCGCCCAGGCATTCAATGCCATCGAAAGGATTAATCCTGTTCCCAGGATAATGGTCAAAATCAGCTTTTTCATATATTATTTCGTTGCCTATTGGGTTCGCCTTGGATTTTATCTTATCATAAATAGGTATCTTTACAGGGAAGCTTTTCGTTGACAGCTCAGTCTTGTTTTGACGAAGCGACCGGGCCAATGGTATAACTTTTAAGTCATTCTATCACCAGAAGGGCGTACCCGATTTATGAATTTAAGACAACTTATTGAACTGCAGGAGCAAGATAACCATATTTTACGGCTTCAGGATGAGCTGAAAGAAATCCCACGTCAGATTGAATTACAAAAGGGCCGACTGAACCAGATTTCCAATGATTGCAAGGCGGCTGAGGCTTCTACTCAGGTATGTCTGAAACAAAGGCATTCTCTGGAACTAGACCTGAAAACCAAGGAAGATAGCCGAATCAAGCTTCAATCTCAGCAATTTACCGTAAAAACCAATGAACAATTTAAAGCAATACAAAATGAAATCGCGGCTATGGGCAAGGCTGTCTCTCAGATGGAAGATAAAATTCTGGAAAGCATGGAAGCAGCTGAAACGGCAAAAAAAGAGCTTAACACAAAAAAAACAGCCTTTGAACAAGAAAATCAACGGTTTATTGAAGCTGAAAAAAAGCTGTTGGCAGAACAGTCCCGGTTGGACAATCTCATGGTAGAAGCTAAAACAAAAAGGGATTCAATGCAAGCCCAATTACCTTCTAACTTGAAGAATATCTATGACCGAATACGTCTTAAACATCCTGAAAATGCCATCGTAACCATTCAAAACGATATCTGTCAGGGATGTTTTATGAAATTACCCGCTCAGATATCTCATCAAGTCCGGAAAGGTGATAAATTTATACAATGTGAAAATTGCAGCCGGATTTTGTATTATAGAGAAGATGACACAGCCCTTTAACTGAAAGAGGTACATTCAAATGAATTCGTCCTCACCTTCCACTCATCGGTTGGGGGATATCCTGCTCAAATATGAGCTGATAACTCCTGAACAACTGGAGGCATCTCTCCAGGAACAAAAAGTCCAGAAGAAGCGTTTAGGAAGCCTGTTGATTCAAAAAGGTCTCTTAACAGAAGAGGATATGAATTTTGTCCTCAGCCAGCAATTGGATGTTCCTTATGTTCATTTAACCCAGGATATGATCGATCCGGATTTAGTAAAAATCATACCTCGAGAAATTATGGAGCGGTATGAACTGCTGCCCTTGATTGCGATTAATGATTCATTGTCCCTTGCTATGTCGGATCCAACCGATCATGAAGCCATCTGTGAAGTTAAGAAGTATGTGAAACATGAAATCAAACCCGCACTGGTGAAATCATCCAGTATCCGTCACATTCTGGAAATCCTCTTTAATGAAAAGAATGTCCTCTCCGACTCGGATTTTCCAGAAACCAGAATTGAATCTTTGAAGGATTTGATTCGTTCTGCCCTGAAAGAGAATGCCAATGAAATACATATGGAATCCTCTCCAAGGCATATTCAGGTTCGATTCAGGATAAAAGGAGAGCTGGTTCGTAGAAATGTGATGGATATTTCTTCCTATCAGACGATGTTAAATAATTTTAAATCACAGGTCATGATAGAAGCCGGCAGTGTATATCTTCCCTATTCCAAAGCGTATGCCTGGGAAATCAATGGTCTTCTTTATTATCTCGAAGCCCATACGCTTCAAACAATCTATGGAGAATCCCTGACTCTTCGTATCCACCCTGGGGGAAAGATGATGGATGAGGAAAACGAATTCCCTGAGCTTTCCGTTGCTTTTCAAAACATGATTGACTCATGGATGTATATGAATACGGGTGAGATTTTATTGATCACAAACTCCCCTGCTGCCCAAAACAATCGACTGGCCTATGGAATACTAAACCAATGTAAGACCCCTACCCAGAAAATATGCACATTGGAACAATACCCAAGTTATATAAATAACCAGTATACTCAAGCCTATATGGATTTCCGCCCTGGTTTCAGTGAAGAACTTCTCATAAGCCAACTTGACAGAATGGGTGCAGATATCATTTACGTGGACATGTCACATCAATATCCCAAATGGGAGAGTATCTTGAATGCAGCCATCCAGAAGAAAAAAGTATTGATTCAAACAGGATATAAGGATATTTTAGAATTCCTAAATATGCTCAAGGAATCCCCACAGCTTATGATATCCATGAGTAATCACCTCCATTCAATCATTGGCTCAGTGATTCTTCATACCCTATGCCCTGATTGCAGGATAGCCGCCAAGCTGGAAGGAACCTATATTCCGGGAACAGCTAAAAAGCGTTATATTAAGGGAAAGGGATGTAAGAATTGCCATCAAACCGGTTATACAGGGGAATCAGTCTATTATGAACTATTCAGCAATCATCTCTTTCCCTCCAACTGGTGGAAGCAAAAAAGCGCAGAGAAAATATTTGAAGAAGTGTGTGATATCCTCAAGCAGCCTTCTATCCGGAAACAGATAGAGTCGCCGCTCACAGAAGGCCTCTTGAGCATTGAAGAAACTAATTCCCTTTTGAGTGAATACTAAACCATCGGTCCAGGTAAAAAACTGTGGATATAACAACCCTTTTACAATTAACCCTTGAAAAAAAAGCATCCGATTTGCATTTATCAGCCGGAGTTCCCGCCATGCTTCGAGTCCATGGAGAACTTATTCCTGCGACCGAAAACTCCTTGACCTTGGAAGAGATCCATGAAATTCTCTATGACATTCTGACCGACGAGCAGAAATCTCGCTTTCAGGAAACATTGGAATTGGATTTTTCCATTGAAGTGGAAGGATTATCCCGGTTCCGTGTCAATATGTTCAACCAAAGGAGAGGTGAAGGCGCTGTATTCCGCGTCATTCCCAGCAAGATAAAGTCTGTAAAGGATTTAAATCTTCCAGAGTCTATTTTATATCTGACCCGGCTTAAAAGAGGTTTGGTATTGGTAACAGGTCCCACCGGATCAGGAAAATCCACCACCTTGGCAGCCTTGATTGATGAGATTAACACCAACCGCCCTGAACATATTATCACCATCGAAGATCCTATTGAATTTGTTCATCACAATAAACGATGCATGATTAACCAACGTGAAATAATTGCGCATACCCATTCGTTTGCAAATGCGTTAAGGGCTGCCCTTCGTGAAGATCCTGATATTATCCTTGTAGGAGAATTGCGGGATCTGGAAACAACCCAGCTGGCAATTACAGCTGCAGAAACAGGCCATTTGGTATTTGGAACCCTGCATACCAATTCAGCGGCCAGCACAGTAGATCGAATTATTGATATTTTCCCCCCACACCAACAATCGCAGGTAAGAACTCAGCTGGGTAACAGTATGGCCGGAGTTCTTTGCCAAGCTCTTGTTCCTACCGCTGATGGAGCTGGACGGGTCTGTGTCATGGAAATCATGTTTGGGACCCCAGCTGTCCGAGCCCTTGTTCGTGAGGGTAAAACTCACCAGATTCCTTCCATTATTCAAACTGGTGGGAAAATTGGGATGCAAACCATGGACCATTGTCTGAAAAATCTAGTATTGAACAATAAAATAAAGGGACAGGATGCATATGAGTATGCCATTAATAAAGAAGCTTTTGCCCAATATGCACCCGCCTCATTATTTTAGGATTTATTTAAAGGTAATTCCGGGAAAGAGTCCCTGATAAATGCTGCTTTCTTCAAACGTTGCATTTTTTCGAAGCAGCTTTTCGGTTTGAGCAAGCTGCACCCTGAGTTCAAGGACATTCACCCCTAAATAATCTGAAGGATAATGATAAAGTAAATCCTGAGAAGAAACACAGAGAACAAGAACTGACTCCCTTCGGCCCTCTTTCCAATGGTGGTATGTTCCTGCAACTTGGATAAGCCCTCTTAAGAACCGCTCCCTCTGACCATAGGATTTTTGCCAAGGCTCTTCGAATTTCAAAAGAGCTTCCCGATACATATTCTGATTAAAAAGAGTGACACCAGCAACAATCGCCTTATCAGGTTTTACCCACCACCGAAAAAAAGTCTTAATCAAGCTGTTTCTCATAAGAAATTCATTCCCCTGTATTAAGTGTATTATACCCAGAGGAGCGATATTATGGTCATTCTCCCTGGAATTATCAGAAAAGGGAACAGGTTAATTCATAGATTTGTTTACATACATAGTAGAATAGGAAATAGAGTACCAGGCTGAAGGTCTGGCAACCACCTGAAGGAGAAAAATAAGATGAAGACCCGACCCAAAACGTTGGGAGAATTAAAGAAATCAGGTTATTCCCCCCTAAGTGTTAAAGAGGAGATGAGGCGTAATCTGATAAATATGTTGAAAACGAACAGCCCTTTGTTTCCAGGGATTGTGGGATATGACAAGACAGTACTCCCCGGACTGAGAAATGCCATTTTATCCCGCCATGATTTTATTCTTCTTGGGTTGAGAGGACAGGCCAAATCCCGGATTCTCCGCAGCCTCGTAAGTTTTCTGGATGAGTGGTTGCCAGCCATTGAAGGTTGTGAAATCAATGACAACCCCTTTGCGCCAGCCTGTCATAGATGCCAGAGCCTTTCATTAAAAATGGGAGACAATCTTCCTATTCGTTGGATTCCCCGGGAGGAAAGATACCAGGAGAAGCTGGCCACTCCGGATGTTACCATCGCTGATTTGATTGGAGACATTGACCCTATCAAAGCCGCTACCCAAAGATTATCTTACTCGGATGAGGGAGTGATTCATTATGGGATTATTCCCCGTACCAACAGAGGTATTTTTGCCATTAATGAATTACCTGACCTCCCCCCCCGAATCCAGGTTGGTTTATTAAATATCATGGAAGAAAAAGATATTCAAATCCGCGGGTTCCCCATTCGAATTCCACTGGACATCCTAATGGTCTATTCAGCCAATCCTGAAGATTATACCAATCGTGGGAACATCATCACTCCCCTGAAGGACCGTATTGACTCCCAAATCATGACCCATTATCCACTGACAATTAAAGATGCCATGACCATAACCTCCCAGGAATCCTGGCTCAAACGAGACAACGATATTGAGTTCAATGTCCCTGTTTTTTTTAAGGAGATTATTGAAGAAACCGCTTTCATGGCTAGAAAATCTGAATTTATCGACCAGAAATCAGGTGTGTCAGTTCGAATGACCATCAACCTGATGGAAAACATTTACAGCAATATGGAATTCCGGGGGATACTGAATGGAGAAAAAGAATTATATCCCCGTATCTGCGACTTGCAGACAGCCCTCACAGCAATGACAGGTAAGATGGAGCTTGTGTATGAAGGTGAACAGGAAGGCTCTATCCTGGTGGCAAGAAAAATTATTGGGCAATCTGTCAAAAAGGTATTCCAGAAATATTTTCCTTCTCCCATAAGCAAACCTCGTTCATTAAAAAATCCGTCTAATGAAGAGTCTCCCTATCAGCCAATCCTGGACTGGTTTGCCACAGGTCACCAAGTAAATGTGAAAGATACTTTTTCTTTTGAAGAATATTACACTGCCTTGGACCAGGTCCAGGGATTGCGAAAAATAACCCTGGACTATCTAAAAGCAGGAACACCTGGAGAAACAGCCCTGGCAATGGAATTTGCCTTGGATGGACTTCACCAGTTTTCCTTGGTTAGTAAGAGAGATATTGAAAGCACCTCCTCTTACCGAGATATGCTCAATGACATGCTGGACCATGTATCAGACCAGGGCAAAGAATAATCTAAACCATTGAGAGAGAAATCCTATGCAATGGCAATATACAAAATGGGATGATTCATTCAAGGTTCTAAAGGAGTTATCCAGCTTGTTCAGCCTGTTCAATTATTTATTGCTCCAGGCTAATGGGGATATCCATGAGGTTGTTCAATGGATGAAAATTTTACAACAGAAAGGGTTTCTCAATCCAGAATTGGACTTTAATAAATTCCTCTCTCAATTGGAAGAAGATGATTTGATCCATTCCTCTGAGGATGGATATGAATTGACACCCAAGGGAGAACGCCGAATCCGGCAGGACGCTTTGATGCAGATTTTCGGGAATCTCAAAAAATCAGCTTTCGGCCAACATCATGTCCCAATACCGGGAGAGGGTGGTGAAAACCTGACCGAGACCCGGCCTTATCAGTTTGGAGATTCAATTACCCATATCGATCCTCATGCCACCCTCAACAATGCAATCCGGAATAGCGGACCCGATAATATTGCCATCCATGAAGAAGATATTGAAGTCTATGAAAAGGAACATACCTCCGCCTGTGCTACGGTCTTGTTAATCGATATCAGCCATTCCATGGTTTTATATGGTGAAGACAGGATTACCCCGGCTAAGCAGGTCGCATTGGCTTTGACGGAATTGATATTGACCCGGTTTCCCAAAGATAAATTGCATATTGTTACCTTCGGGGATGAAGCCCGGGAAATCACCATCAAGGATCTTCCTTACCTGAAAGTTGGCCCATTCCATACCAATACTAAAGCAGGGCTTCATCTGGCCTAGGTACTTCTTCGCCGGCAAAAATATGTCAACAAACAGATTTTCATGATTACGGACGGGAAACCTTCTGCCATATATGAGAAAGGTGAACTCTATAAAAACCCTTATGGATTAGACCCCAAAATAGTGAATCGCACCCTGGATGAGGCCAATCTCTGCCGGCGTAATAAAGTCATTGTAACCACTTTCATGGTGACTCAGGATCCCTATCTGGTAGATTTTGTGGACCAATTCACTCAAGTCAACAAGGGTCGGGCTTATTACACATCCCCCCAAATGTTGGGTGAATATATTTTTGTCGATTATATTAAGAATCGCCGCCGTCGAATGGGGTAAGAGTTCCTCATATCACTGGACCGATATGATTCACCCATAAAAAAAGGTGAAACCCCTCGGCAGGTCTCACCCCTATTTAAAACTATAAGCTATCGCTTCATTAACTTATCCGTAGAAAGCTTCCCAACCTTCTTTTTCTTCACTCTTATGGGTTCGATGAAATTTCTCCAAGACATGGTTGTCTTCGTATCTGCCTACTTGCTCATCATGATTAGCGGTAATTTCTTCATCAGACTCATGTTCCGATTCAATGGCTTCACTCAGATCCTGTAATCTGGGAAGTTCGTCCCATCCATAAAGATGAGCCAGACGAGCCGCTTCTTCCTCAAAACTGAAGTCTCTTATTTCAGGTCGGGTATCAAGTCCTACGACCGCTTTCCTGCGAGGTTTAGTTTCAAGGGCCACTTTACGGAGGAGTGAATTCTTCTTCTGTGACGGTTTGGAAACAATCAGTTTGTACTTCTTTGTCCTTTTCATATGGACCTCCTTCGAGTTGACCGGTCAGCCTTTTTCTTTTAGCTTCATCCGTTTTCTTCAACCCTTTGATGGATTTAACAAAGGCCTTCTGAAAATAGTTCCCAATTATTTTTCTGCGGTACTGATGACCTCGTTCAATTACAATATACTCCTCTTTAAAGGAAATAGTTACTTTTTTTAGAAAGATTTCCGGAGAAAATGGAAAAATACCGTTAACTCTATATTTAGCAATAAGTTAGATTAAAGAGGGGTTTCTTCCAGCCACTGGGAAGAATCAGAATAGAATTCTTTTTTCCAGATGGGGACTCTTAGCTTGATTTGGTCAATCAAATATCGGCAGGCACTGAAAGCCTCTTCCCGATGAGAGGTCTGCACTGAAATCAGGATACTGATATCCCCGGGTTCTAATGAACCAATCCGATGTTTTAAAAATAAATGCCTGACAGGCCATTTATCCCAGGCTTCTTTGACAATACCATCAATTACTTTTTCTGCCAGGCTCTCATGGGCTTCATATTCCATTCGGATAACGGTTTTCCCCCGGGAAGTTCCCCGCACTCGCCCGATGAAGACAGCCTCAGCTCCTGATTCAGTATCTTTCAGGCATTCTTCCAGAAAGGAAGGGTCCAAAATCCCATGGGTTAGATAATTCATTTTTATCCGCCACTGACAGGAGGAAGGACACTGATTGAAGCATCGGGTTGAATAATATCATCCGGCTGCAGATAAATATCACCCGAAGAAAGGGCAGACCGTTCCAGGGTAGCTTTGGCCTCGGGAAATTTATCCCCAAGCAATCCCATCAATTCAGAACATCTGATTCCATCCGGGACATCCAATTCCCAAAGATGATTACCTGTTTTTTCCTTCAATGAGGCATAAAAAGTTATTTTAACTTTCATAATAACTACCAGAATACCCAAATGGCTTCACCCTGTCAATGGAAGCTTTTAGTCCACGAAGGGGGACCCAGGCTGATAGCTACAGCCTGGGTCTCCCTCCCATAAAATCTCGGAACAAATGGGGAGAGTCCCGTGTTCTATTGATAAACCAGTCGCTGAATAACTATAATGATACTAATCATGTCTGATAAAACAGACACAAAGGAGCCAAAGAATGTATAATGTCGCAATCATAGGGTCCGGACCCGCCGGATATACTGCTGCCATCTATACGGCCCGGGCCAATCTAAAACCCGCCCTTATTGAGGGGACCCTTCGGGGAGGCCAGTTAATGATCACAACCGAGGTGGAAAATTACCCCGGTTTCCCTGAGGGAGTTCAGGGACCTGAATTAATGGAAAAATTTCGCCAACAGGCTGAACGATTCGGAACCGCATTTATCAGTGGAGATGTAACCAGGCTGGATGTCAGCACCCGACCTTTTAAGGTTTGGGTCAATGACAATGAAATGATTGAAGCCAGCACCTTGATAATCGCCACCGGGGCATCCGCCCAACTGCTGGGCCTTCCTTCCGAGAAAGAATATATGGGATATGGGGTATCCGCCTGCGCCACTTGCGATGGATTCTTTTTCCGAGGCAAAGAAGTCCTGGTGGTCGGCGGAGGAGATACCGCTCTGGAAGAGGCCAATTTTTTGACCCGATTCTGTACCAAAGTAACGGTGGTCCATCGCCGGGACAAATTACGAGGTTCCAAAATCATGCAGGACCGGGCCTTTAACAATCCAAAAATTAATTTTATCTGGGACTCGGTCATCGATGAAATTCTCGGCAAAGAGGATGGGGGAGTTAAAAAAGTCACCGGAGTCCGGCTTAAAAATGTTAAAACCGGTGAATTAACTGAAAAACCTTTTGATGGGATTTTTATGGCCATTGGACATAAACCCAACACCGGTTTTCTCCAGGGCCATATTGAATTGGATGAAAAAGGGTATATTATTCTAAAAAATCATTCTCAGACCAGTGTTACCGGAGTCTTTGCCTGCGGGGATGTCAAAGACCTCCGTTATCGCCAGGCAATAACCGCTGCCGGAAGCGGTTGTATGGCAGCCCTTGATGCAGAAAGGTTCCTGGAAGAGAATCCTATCTGAGAAATTCAATAATTTATTTACGTCCTAATAGAATCAGCCCTGTCTGTTCTGGCAGGGCTTTTATATTTTTTATTGCAAAATTAAGGTAAGATACATATATTTATGTGGGGATGCTTTTGATGGGTTTTAGAATAAAATCAACTGTTCCCATCAGGGATCTTCCATTAGGGTGAGAAAATTCAGGGGATAATGCAGCAATGCCAAAGAATCATTCCAGTTCCGAATCTCGAAATGTAGCCAGACAAAAAGCCTCATCGGCAAAGGAAGAAACAGTCGTCCAGCCACCCATTCCCTGGGACTGGCTCGACCATTTAAGAGAATTAATCATACTGGCTGACGCAAAGAGCCTTCGAATCATAAAAGCCAATAAAATCTGCCAACAGATATTGGGTTATACACCGGCTGAATTGTCAAAACTCACACTGGAATCCTTGATCGATTGCAAGAGCCCTGCAGTCCAAGAAAGCTTCTTGAAAGCTGTTCATGAGGAAAATTCCATTCCGAAAACCATATCTCTGGACCTCTATGACAATGAAGGGGATGCCATGAGAGCCCGGGTAACCTTAAGCAATCTGTCCACCGAATCTGAGGGGGGGATATTGATGACCGCCCTCCTGATACCCGACAATCTGGAAGATCCAGACAGGCTCCATTCTCTCTATCGAAAACTCATTGAATGCGGCGATGGAGTTCCTTACCATCGAATATATAATTGCGATGATTTCCTCTATATCAGCCCCAAATGCCAGGAATTATTGGGAGTGTCCCCCCACGAACTGACCTTAAGCGGCCTTCGGGACATGATTATTGAACAAAATATAGCCATCCCCATCCAACAAGTCCCTGAGGATGAAGAATCCCAGGAACGCCGTCGGGTATATAAATCCGAAATCAGGGTCCTCACCCCACAGGGGGAGGATAAATGGATTCAAGACCAGTCGGTTCTTTATTTTGACCGAGATGGACAGCGAATCCAGGGCACACTAGGAATCCTTCAGGATATTACCCGCCAAAAGAAACTGGAGTCAGAATCCCAAAGGGTCAGAATCCAGCTTCAGGCGATTGCCTCCTCCGCCCATATCCTCCTTCAGGGCCATAACTGGGAACATTCCCTGCATACTATCCTGGGAAGAATTGGCCGAGTCTTAAAGGCTCATCGGGTCTTCCTGTTTGAGAACGATACCAGTCCGGATGAAGGATTGATCTGTAGAGTCAGGGACGAATGGAAAGAGGAAGGGTTTGTTGCCTATCGTCAGGACTCTGAACCACCCGTCCTTTCTTATAGCAAACCTTTGATGAAAGATTGTTATGAAAACCTCAGCCATGGGAATCACTATTCTGTCTCCATGGAAGAGCTGGACCCTGTCCGACAGAAGGAACTGCTGAAATACAATACACAGTCTATGATTTTTATCCCTGTCTCTGTGGAAAATCTGTGGTGGGGGTTTTTAGAACTGCATGACCGGGAGCATCCCCGTCAATGGAGAGAAGATGAACTTGATTTTCTCAACCTGATGGCCAGTTTAATTGGTGAAGCTTTGACCCGGCATATTTCAGAAGAGAAATTCCGTTGGGCGCACCGCATTTATACTCAGGCTATCGAAACCTCCCGGGGCGTCCCATACCAATTTGATTATGAGACAGAACAGTATATTTTTGTCGGGACCAATGCAGAAGAAGTGCTGGGAATCCCTTCCAACCAGCTGACTTATGGCAACCTGAATAAATTCATTCAGGAGACCATCTATTTTTCCGGCAATCCCAAAGGCACCTATAAAGAGGCTTTCAAGAACAAAAGAGCCCGCCAGTATAATGTTGATTTAAAAATCATAACCCCATCCGGCGAAGAAAGATGGATTAATGATTGCGCCGTACCCAGTATCGACCCGCTTACAGGAAGAGTCCTGGGTACCCTGGGGATTTTTCATGATGTGACTGAACGGTACGAGAACCTAAAAAAGTTGAAAGAGGCTGAAGAACAAATGTCCAGCCTGATCAATGCCTCTCCGGACATTATCTGCCTGAAAGACGGAGAAGGCCGATGGTTACTGGCAAACCAGACAGAATTAAAACTCTTCCACCTTGAAAAAGTTGATTATATCGGAAAAAAAGATGCTGAGCTGGCAAAGTATGCTAACCAGTTTACGGAAGCTCTTTTGAACTGTGAAAACACCGATGAAAAAGCATGGAACAATCGAACCATCACTCACTCTCAGGAAATAATCACCTCTAATGATGGGACCTCCAAGATTCTGGAAATCATCAAGGTTCCTCTCTTTGATGCTTCCGGAAACCGCAAGAAGCTGGTCGTATTAGGACATGATGTCACTGAGTTGGTAAAATCCCGAGATGAATCCATCCATCAAAAGAATCTCATTCAAAAAATCACTGACACGTCTCCCTTAATTATCTATATCTATGATCGAATAAACCGGAAAAATATATATTTAAACCAGTCTTTTACTGATATTCTGGGATACCAGCAGGAAGAAATCAAGGAACTCTCCCCCGGAGAAATCCAGGATATGTTCTTTGATTCAGATTCCCAGCCAGGCTGGATTGATAATCCCGAAAAATACCTTACCCTTCTGGCTTCAGGCCAATATCACGAAAGAGAACATTGCCTAAAAACCCGGTCAGGCGATAAACGTTGGTTTATTCTCCGGGAAATCATGTTTGAAAAAGCCCCCGATGGCGCTCCAACACAGATTCTGGGCTTTGGACTGGATATCACTGAGAGAAAAAAAGTCCAGGATGAGTTCCAGATACTTCATCAACAATATCAAGATATCATTAGCCAATCCCAGGGATTGGTTTATCGGTATGATGACAAAACACAGACATATGAATTCTTAGGAAAAGAATCCGAGTCATTTCTTGGTATCACTGGTTATAAAATTCACCGAAATAAGCTTTTATCATTAATTAAATCGACAACGATTTTACAAAACAACGCACCTCAATCTGCCACTGAATATTTCGATCAGTTTAAAGAAGGTAAATTTTCCATCTACAGGGTTGATAACCAATTAATAAAACCCGATGGAACCGAACGATGGCTAAGTGATTGCAGCATTGCTCTTAAGGACCCTCAAACAGGAGAATTCCTGGGATCACTGGGGATTTTACAGGATGTCACTGAGCGGAAACTCCACCAAAAAGTTTTAGAGACTCTCCTGAAACTATCAGAAAAATTATTGATGGCTCAAACCTCTAGGGAAGTGGGAGAAATACTGGCGCATTTCAGTTGGGATATTTTTCATTATGATGCCTTCTCTTTTGATATTTTCGATGAGAACGAAAATGTATTTAAAGTCATTTATTCTGAAGATACTCCCCGGGGTAGTATACATCCCATCGAAATAGGAACGGATGATGTATATGCAAAATCTCGGATGGGACAAGAAGCCATGCAGGGGAAGCAGACATTGATTCACCGTAAATCCCTTGATGAAAGTAAATCCTCCTATGCCTTCGGATTTGTGGACAGAGTTTCGCTTTCCCTGATGTATATCCCTATCATAAGAATGGAACACCCGATTGGGGTGGCGACTATCCAGAGTTATTTTTCCAATCGATTCGACCAAAACGATGTGAACCTTTTCCAATCCATGGTAAATCAGACAGCCAGCGCTTTACTCAGAACCATGGCGGAACAAGACCGCAGGGACAGTGAAAGGCACTATCGTCTATTAGCGGATAATTCTATGGACATCATCACACAGATATCCAGCGATCGAAAATTCCTTTACATTTCTCCTTCCTGCCTGACTGTTCTAGGATATGATCCGGCAGTCGCTATCGGATCATACATATACGACATAATACACCCGGATGATATATCTTTGATTGAGGAAGCTATATTAAAAGCAAAGTCCACTCATCAAAGCATTACCCTCCAATATCGAGCTAAACATAAACAAGGTCATTATTTATGGCTGGAATCAGTTATTCATATCCCTAAAGAAATCCATCCTGATTACCCGGTTGAAATCCAATGTTCATCAAGAGATATTACCCAACGGAAGAATCTCGAGACTCAATTTATCCATTCTCAGAAAATGGAATTGGTGGGGCATTTTGCCGGTGGGATTGCTCACGATTTCAATAATCTGCTGACTTCTGTCCTTGGGAATACGGAATTACTCCTTACAATGGTTGAGGATAAGGATCTTTTCTTCGCAGAGGCACTAAAAGATATTTTAGATTCTGCTCAGAGAGGTGCCACTCTAACCCGACAATTGTTGCTCTTTGCCAGGCAAACAGCTCCTGAATACCAGCTTTACAGCCCTAAGCGGATGCTGGATGATTCCTTGATTTTGCTTAAGCAGTCTCTGGGCAAGGAAATTGAAGTTGTCATCGAGATGTCTGAAGAAGACCATCAAGTCATGGTAGACCCCGTCCAAATACAGCAACTTATCTTAAATCTGGCCTCAAATGCCAGAGATTCCATGCCTGCAGGTGGGCAGCTTTTAATCAAATCTAAATTCATCGTTATAAAACCTGAAGAATGTATCAATCGGACTCAGGCTCGACCCGGAAAGTTTTTCTTTCTCAGTATTAAAGATACGGGAATGGGTATGAGTGATGAGGTTAAAGAACATATTTTTGAACCTTTCTTCACAACCAAAGATATCGGTCAGGGTACAGGGCTGGGATTATCTGTCGTGGATGGAATCGTTAAAAGCCATAATGGATGGATTGAAGTGGTATCGACCAGGGATTCAGGCACTGAATTCATGATATACTTCCCTCTTCCGGAAGAAGAATAAGAAACATTTATATGATTGATTTAATGTGAGTTATATTTTTTGACAAATGTCAAAAAGATTTAACAAACCACTTTATAGACTCAACAATATTATTGGAATACCTTATGGGTATGTCAGGGTATTCATAGAAAGAACATCCAACCTCTTGATGATTGATAATATTTCAATTACAATGATGTTTGATTGGACTGTCATCTAGATTGTTTAATCAATTATTATTTGATAGGTATCACAAAAGGCGGAACCAGGTATGAATCAACCGACCAGAATACTGATCGTTGACGATGATCCTCAAGTTAGAGCATTTCTTAAAAAAAGGTTAGAAATGAACTCATTTGAGTGTGATCTGTCTGAAAATGGCGCCGAGGGCCTTGAAAAGATCAAACAGACAGATTATGACCTGGTTCTGACAGACATCAAAATGCCGGTTATGGATGGCTTTGAGATGATCACTCAAATGCGGAAAAACAACAATGACCTTCCAGTAGTCATCATTTTATCTGCCTATACTGAATTAAATCAGCTTCGTAAAGCTATCCAACAGGGAGCCCATGATTACCTGACCAAACCCTTCAACCTTCATGAAATGGATATAACCGTCCAAAGAGCCCTGGAACGAAACCGCTTAATCCGGGAAAATATCTCTTATAAGAGAAGGCTCGAAGAGAAAGTTGAACAGCAGACGATTGCCCTCTGGAACCAGCTTCAGGAACTTGAAAATACCCATAAACATCTACTAGACTCTTATGAATCAACCATTGTGGCCCTTTGTGCCGCCTTGGAAGCCAGAGACCGATCTACAGAACATCATGTCAGGAGAGTCGAACACCATGTTCAAAAAATGGCTGAACACTTAGGTTTGGATGAAGAAAAAATCAGGGTTATCCGATGGGGTGCCATTCTTCATGATATTGGAAAGATTGGTATTAGCGATAATATTCTGTTGAAACCAGGACCTCTGGACGCTACTGAATGGGAAATCATGAAGACCCATCCGGTTATCGGTTATGAGATGATCAAAAATGTGGTGTTTCTGAAGAGTGTTCTGCCCATAGTCCTGCATCACCATGAGAGATATGATGGTTCAGGGTATCCCGCAGGATTAAAAGCTGAATCTATTCCACTGGAAGCCAGAATATTCTCTCTGGCGGATGCTTATGATGCAATGACCTCAGAAAGGCCCTATGGAAAAGTTTTTAATAAAGAATCTGCCTTGGAAGAAATCAAACGATGCTCATCGACTCATTTCGACCCCAAGATAGCTGATATTTTTATTAAAATTATGCAAGAGGAGTAATACTCCAATCAAATCAACCCCATTTATCATAATGCAGCTGGTTTTTATCAAAACCCATCTCCAGTAAAACCCCTTCTAAATCTTTTATCATGGCATTCAAACCACAGGCATATACATTCCATTGATTTGATGTATGAACATACTTTTTAACCAGATTTTGAACATACCCAGTCTCACCCTTCCATTCAAGAGGCCGGCTGACCGAAGGAATGAAATGAAAATCGGGATATTGTTCAGCCCACTGCTGAAATTCTTGATGATAAAGGATATCTGCCTCCTGCCGAACACCAAAAAAGAGCCAGATTTCTTTATCTTTCAAAGTATTTTTAAGCTCAAAATCCTTTAAAATCCCTCTAATAGGAGAGATTCCGGTTCCTGTCCCACAGAAAATCAGGTGATCATTCGATTCTTCCGGGACAATAAATCTTCCATGAGGTCCATCCACCTGGATTCGGGTTTTATGCCCCTTATCATGCATCCAGTTGGATACATACCCTAATTCAACCCTGTTCAAGCATATCTCAATGAGTCCTGTTTCCAGAGTCTCTAATGGAGAGGAAGCAATGGAATAGGCTCTTTTGACAATTTCGTCTCCCCTGGGAATATGCGCAATGAGAAACTGACCTGCCTGATATTCGATTGGCTTACCATCCAAAAACTTAATATAAAAGGATTTAGTTGAATCGCAGTGAGAGTAATATTTTTCAATTTCGACTTCTCTTTTTTCTTTTAAGGCCATTATGACATGGGCTCCCTTAGACAAATGATAACCTATCCTTTAATAGACAAGGAATTGAACCTATTGTATGATTCAATTTAATAGATATAACACACTGGCGAGGCTTTTAGTTTCTTCATGATAGATAATTTATATGTATTAATGTCGGCAATTGGAAGCAAATAGATGGAATTAGGCCCTAAAGAAAACCTTTTATTAAACCGAATCCAAAAGGATTTCCCCCTCTTTTCTGAGCCATGGAAGAGAATAGCAGACGAATTATCAATTCCCGAAGATACTCTCTTGGGAATGGCTTCTTCTCTGAAACAAAAAAAAATTATCAGGCAGATATCGGGTATCTTTGACAGCCATAAGATTGGTTATCAATCAGTCTTAGTAGCCATGGAAATACCCTCAGAGCAATTGGATAAGGCAGTCACTCTTATTAATTCTCATCCGGGAGTCAGCCATAACTACCAGAGAAACCATTCATATAATTTATGGTTTACCTTATCCATCCCATCAGCAAAATCTCTGGATAACCATATTTCCCGGATTATCCAGTATTGCCAACCCCTTAGGACCATGACCCTTCCGGCCATAAAAGTATATCGAATCGGAGTCCATTTTGACCTTACGGATATTAATAACAAAAATGATAAGACTCTTGTGAAAAAAGAAATAAACATCTCCGTTCTTGGTGAGGAACCTCTTATCCCGGAAGATATTGATTTTATCCGGATATTCCAAAAGGATTTCCCAATCGTATCCCACCCTTACCAGGAATTGATAGAAGGGACTTCTTGGTCTGAAAAGGATCTATTGGCTAAGGCTGATGAATTCTTAAAAAAAGGGAGACTACGGCGGATCGCCGGATTACTGCATCATCGGAATGCCGGGTTTCTTGCCAATGCTATGATTGTTTGGAATGTTCCAGATAAAAAAGTCGAAGAAACAGGAAGATTGTTTGCCCAAAACAGATTTGTATCACACTGCTATCAGAGACCTGCTTATCCTGATTTTCCCTATACCCTATATACCATGGTTCATGGAAAAACCCAGGAAGAATGCCAGAATTACTTGGCACAACTACTCAAACAGTCAGGTTCTTATCCATACCAACTTCTTTATAGCACAAAAGAATTTAAGAAAACCCGAATTCAATATTATTCTCCTGATTTAGAACAATGGGAAAAAGAATATCCCCTGGTTCAGAATGAAGTAAAATAATATGAAACAACCAGAAGAAAATAATAAAGACAAACAAGTACCTAGAAAAGAAAACCCTAAAAAAGAGTTATGCCTCGTTTGTGGGACACCCTTATTCGAACATCATTGCAAATTGATTTGCCCAAACTGTGGAAACCGAATTGATTGCACAGACTAAATAAACTTATGGAAAAAATTACCCGGAAACTATTAATCTTTGATTTAGATGGAACCTTGATCGATTCCCGCAGAGATCTCGCCAATGCGGTAAATTTTACCCGTAACCAGTTCAGCCTGCCGCCATTATCCATGCCTCTTATAGCCAGCCATATCGGGAATGGAGTCAATAATCTCCTTTATAAAACGATTCCCGATATTAGTACAGAACAGATGGAAACCGCCCGAGGATATTTTAAAGACCATTATGCCGCTCATGTGATTGATGAGACCACCTTGTATCCCAGGGTAAAAGAGACACTGGAATATTTCAAAGATAAAAAACTGGCAATCGTCAGCAACAAACCTGTGGATTATCTACCCAGGATATTAGATGCCCTGGAAATAAAAAATTATTTCCAGATTATTTATGGTGAGAATTCATATCCCGAGAAGAAACCTCATCCCGGTCCCCTATTGGCCATTATGCATGATTTAGACTGCCTACCAGAGGAATCTTGTATGATAGGAGACTGGATTACCGATGTTGAGGCCGGTAAAAAAGCAGGGATCACAACCATTGGATGTCTATATGGCATCGGAGAAATTATCCAGTTAAAGAAAACTGAGCCCGATTACTTAATTGAAAATATTTCTCAATTGAAGGATATAATTGAGTAATGGATTCGACCCATCTGACTCCTGAAGAAAATATCCGATATAATCGGCATATTCTCCTTCCGGAAATCGGTAAAGAAGGCCAGTTCCGTTTAAAAAAAGCGGCGGTTCTATTGATTGGAGCCGGTGGATTAGGCTCTGCAGTGGCTTTTTATCTGGCTGGGGCTGGAATTGGTCATCTTGGCATTGCCGATCCAGACACTGTCTCTCTTTCCAATCTCCAAAGGCAAATCCTGCATGGAACAGACACTCTGGGGGAATCGAAAGTTGAATCAGCCACAAAAAGATTGAATAACCTTAACCCGGATATTCAGATAATTCCTTATTCGATTACTATCAACTCTCATAACATCATGGAACTTATTAAAAGCTATGATATTGTGGTAGATGGGTCGGATAACTTCCCTACCCGTTATCTGGTCAATGATGCCTGTATCCTTTCCGGTAAACCTTATGTGTATGGAGCCATCCATCGTTTTGAAGGTCAGGCAAGCCTTTTTATCCCAGGGGAAAGCCCCTGTTATCGCTGTATCTTCCCGGAACCTCCCGAACCCGGAGAAATTCCCAGCTGTTCTCAGACAGGTGTTCTGGGTGTTTTACCAGGGCTGGTAGGAATTATTCAAGCGACTGAAACCATAAAATGGATATGCCAGATTGGTGACTCTCTGGCAGGCAGGTTAATTATTTATGATGCCCTATCAATGAGATTCAGAGAACTAAAAATACCTCGAAATCCTAAATGCGCTCTTTGTGGTAACAATCCAACCATAACCCAACCTGTCGAGTATCATCTGACCTGTCCGGATCATGACATATCCCGCGAGAATGAAGAATATCTCCCTGAATGGGACATAACACCCCAAGAAGCCTTTACCTCTCTCCAATCCGCTGACAGCCCTGTTCTTGTCGATATCAGAGAACCTGTTGAATGGGCGTTTAACCGGATTCAAGGCGCCATCCATATTCCATTATCAGGATTATTAGATAATCTCCGGCTGATGCAACCCGATCAGGAATATATCCTTTATTGCCATTCAGGGGTTCGAAGCCATTTTGCCACGCAATCTTTACATAAAGCAGGATTTGAGAAGGTAAAAAATCTCCTGGGCGGCATTGATGCCTGGTCGGTGGAAATTGATTCTGAAATCCCCAGATACTAAAGTGTTTTCGACATTGATGAAAAAAGAGGCCAGTCCTGAATCAGGGCTGGCCTTTGCTGATACTGATGCAATTATTTATCCCAAAACATGCAATAGAAATAAAGAGGAGCAGAAAAGGCCCATAGAATATATAATAAAAGGCAAAAAAGGGAACACCCAAGAGGTGAAGGGGCCCAGAAAGGCTATAACCCCCAAAAGCCGGGCCGACTTTCTCATCATCCCTTGATGGCTTTTTTAGCCGAGACCCGGAGGGTCGTAAATGCCTGGATGCGACCGGGCAATACGGTATCGCTGAGTAATGCCACTCATTTTCTCCAGGAAACCTTTGATATTCTGGGTTCCAAGCAGGTGGGATTGGTCCGAGCCGACAGTGGGTTCTATTCGGATGGATTCCTGTGTTCCTTAGAAGACCGGCAACTTTGTTATATTACCGCCGTTAAGTTCTATCAACCGATAAAGACGCTGCTAACCTCCCCGCAACAATGGATTTCTGTAACGAAAGGAATTAATATTTGCCAGTGGGAAGGCCAACTTCCCGGATGGAGCCGGCCCCGCAGGCTTGTCGCCGTTCGCCAGGATATGGATATTCGACCTAAAGCCGGGGGAAAAAGCTCTTGTTGGATGAGGGGGCTTTCCCTCATGCCTATCGGTTCAGCGCTTATGTCACCAATTTGACCCTTCCCATGACCCACATTGGGACCCTTTATAAGAATCGAGGCGATGCGGAGAATCGGATTAAGAAATTGAAATATGCCTTTGGCGCGGATAACTTTTGTTTGAGCCGGTTCTTTCCTACGGAGGCCGCTTTCCGATTTATCATGGTAGCCTATAACCTGTTGAGCCTCTTCCGGCAAATCGTCTTGAAAGAAAAAAACCAGAAGACGCTCACCCTGATTCGTTTCCAATGCTTTGCATTAGGAGCTTGGATTACCCATCACTCCCGTCAGAAGGCGCTAAACTTGGCTTTAGCCAAGCATAAACGTCAATGGATGGATGGCCTCTCTTTGATACCCTCAACAAAGAAAAGCCTCCTTTTTCTTTCTCTAATGCATAATCTGGGTTGAAAAAAGGGGGAAATAAGGGAAATTGGAGATAAAAAGTGATCAATGGAAATCAGACGTCCCGAAGGTTCCAACCTGTTAATTTCCAAAGTTCCATAGCCCAAAGAGGGAGGGAAGATATCCCTAAAATTATGAGCCATTGACTCAAATCCAGGGAATAAGTTTTAAAGATATTGCTGAAACCCGGGAGATATACCACCAACAGAAGCAGGGCAAAAGAAAATAAGTTGGCATAAATCAGCTTCTTATTAGTGAAAATCCCAATCTTGAATAAGGAAAGGTCTTTGCTTCGGCAATTAAAAGAATGAAAAAGCTGAGAAGTCGCTAAAACCATAAAAACAGTTGTTCGAGCAAGTTCAAGAGATTCTTTTTGAATATAAAGCACATGATAATAGGCCAGCAGACAGCAGACCGCCATAAAAAACCCCTGGATCGTTATCATAAATACGCCATGGCGGGTTACCACCGATTCAGCCGGATTTCGAGGGGGCCGTTTCATGACCAGAGGATTTACCGGGTCCACCCCTAAAGCCAGAGCCGGAAATCCATCCGTTACCAGGTTGATCCATAAAATCTGGATGGGTAATAAGGGAACAGGATACCCCAGAAGGGAGGCAATAAACATTACCAATATTTCACTGGCATTACAGGAAAGGAGGTAATGGATGAATTTCCTGATGTTATCATAAATCCCCCGGCCCTCTTCGACCGCCGAGACAATCGAGGCAAAATTATCATCAGTCACCACCATATCCGAGACTTCTTTAGTTACATCAGTACCGGTGATCCCCATCGCCACCCCGATATTAGCTTCTTTGACCGCAGGGGCATCATTGACCCCATCTCCGGTCATGGCGACTATCTCCCCCTGTTTTTTCCAGGCATCCACCACCCTTAATTTATGTTCCGGGGAAACCCGGGCATATACCGAGATGTTCCTGACCTTTTCAAGGAATTCATCTTCCCCAAGCAAGTCCAGCTCCACCCCGCTTAAAGCAAGGGAATCCTCATTAGATATCCCCAAATGCCTGGCAATGGCCACCGCCGTATTTTTATGGTCTCCGGTAATCATGACGGCTTTAATGCCGGCTGTTTTACAATCCCGGATAGCCATCTTCACTTCTTCCCTGGGAGGGTCCATCATGGCAATCAAACCCAGGAAGACTAAATCGTTTTCCACATTCTCAGCCCCATAAGGTTCAGCAACATCATCCAGATATCTGTAGGCGACTGCCAAGACCCGAAGCGCCTGGTCTGCCATATCATTATTGATTTTCTCCAGTTGGGTTTTGGCTTCAGGAGAGAGAGGCAGGACACCGGAAGGACTCTCCATTTGAAGGCATCTCTTCAACAAGACATCCGGCGCGCCTTTTACAAAAGCAAGGGGCCGGGTCCCCTCCCTGCGGATAATACTCATCAGTTTCCGGTCGGAATCAAAAGGTATCTCATCCAGGAAAGGATATTCTGTTTCCAGTGAATCCTTATGCAGGCCGGCTTTGGCAGCCAGAGACAGAAGGGCTCCTTCAGTGGGGTCCCCATTGATTCTAAAGGTTTCTTTCTCATTCAAAAGGTAAGCATTGTTGCATAGGACAGCACATTTTAGAGCCTTGACGAGAACCGGGAAATCAGGAAGGTTGACCGGATTATTTTCCAACAGGAAATCTCCAACCGGCTCATACCCCACCCCGGTCACTGAAAACAGGTGGCCACCAGCATAGGTTTTCTGGACGGTCATTTCATTTTTAGTCAGGGTCCCGGTTTTATCAGAACAGATAACCGTGGCACAACCCAGGGTTTCCACTGAAGGCAGTTTTCTTATCAAGACATGCCTCTTGACCATCCGGTTCACTCCCAGGGCCAGGGCAATGGTAACCACCGCCGGCAGCCCTTCCGGGATAGCCGCCACCGCCAGGCTGACAGCTGTCATGAAAACATCAATTAATGCTCCTCCCCGAAGCCACTCCATCAGGAAAATAATGCCTACCAGGATAAAACATAAATAGACAATCCATTTGCCAAATTCTTTCAGTTTCTTCTGCAGAGGGGTAATTTCATGTTGAATTCCCTGAACCAGGCTGGCTATCTCTCCTAGAGCAGTCTTCATTCCGGTAAAGGCCACCAGGGCTTTAGCTTTACCGGAAGCCACTGATGTCCCCATGAAGACCATATTAGCTCTTTCAGCCAAAGGGACTTCAGTATCTTTCAAGGGAGTAATTTGTTTGGGGACAGGGGTAGATTCTCCGGTCAAACTGGCTTCCTGAACAGTAAACTGGGCAGTAACCCAAAGAAGCCGGCTGTCAGCAGGAATACTGTCTCCAGCCTCCAATTCAATCACATCCCCCGGCACCAATTGAGCCGAGGGAATCTGAAGATGTTGATTATCTCGAATGACCTTAGTTATCGGATAAGTTAATTTCCTTAAAGCAGCCAGGGATTTCTCTGCCTTATACTCCTGAATGAAACCCAGAATGGCATTTAATATGACAATGGCAATAATAGCCAGAGCATCCACCCATTCCTGGAGAAAGCCTGAAATCAGGGCCGCCCCAATCAGAACCCAGATAATAAAGACCTTGAACTGGTCTAATAAAATACTCCAGGGACTGATTTGCTTTTTCTCTTCCAATTGGTTTAAGCCGGACTGAGCCAACCTTTGGGTTGCCTCAGACTGACTTAGCCCTTGCTGAAAATCACTTTTCAACTCTTTCAAGGCCTCTTCCGGGGTCAGACCATAATAATCCATCCAATATCCCTCCCATACATCTCTGTCTTTATTTACTATAGTCCCATTTTGCCAGAGGAGGTATCTTATCTGACTGGTTTAGTAAAGTAATCGGTTGGGATTGGATGAATAGGATTTTTTACTGTTATGAATGAGAGACCAGGCCTTTCCTGCTATTTCTTTTCTACAGCTTTACGGATAAAAACCCTGATCTGTTCCAAGGATTTTTTATCAGAGACAAAGAGGGCCTCTTCATGGGAGCCTTTTAAAGTCATAAATTCTTTAGGAGGGTTAGCAGCCTTAAATAGTTCCTGCCCATGATGGAAAGGAAGGATATCATCTTCTTGGCTATGGCCTATCAGCACAGGACAATGAATCTTCTTGATTTTTGAAAGGGAATTATAGCGAATTTGAATCAGCCAGCGGATAGGAAAAAAAGGATAAATATCCTTACTGGCAGCATATACTGAGGTAAAGGTATCCACCACAATCAATCCGGCAGGTTTAATCCGGGTTGCCAGGTCAATGGCTACAGCTCCACCCAATGATTCTCCATAACAAATTATTTTATCCGGATCCACATCTTTTCGAGTCTTTAGATAATCAGCCGCCGCCAAGGCATCCAGATAAGTCCCCTTTTCAGAGGGTTTCCCCTCACTTTTTCCAAATCCCCGATAATCAAATATTAAAATATTCAGTCCCAGTTTATGAAAATAGACCAAGCCAGCGACCCGGTCCCCATTATTTCCCGCATTTCCATGGCAAAAAATCATGGTAGCTAAAGGTTTATCCGCGGGGATAAACCAGCCGCTGATTTTCACCCTATCTTTGGTTACAAGAGTAACCTCCTCATATTGAAGACGGAGTTGACTCGGTGTCATGACTAAATTCTTCTCAGGATAATAAATCTGTTTTGTCTCAAAATGCCTGGCAAAAAGAACTAATGCTACCAGGAGGATGCCTAAGAGAATCAATTCCATCTTGAGCCTTTTCTTCAGCGTTTGCATATCCACAATTGTAATAAATTATTCGCTACTGTCAATAGGCCTATCTATATGATTCAGAGGATTTCAGGGGTTTTTCAAAAATCAAACATGCCACTTTTAATAAAAGATGATAAAATGAATAAAGAATTATCTAATGAGATAAGAGAAAAAAAACAAGGAAATTTGATAAAAGCGGGCAATTATTAACCTGCTTTGGAGGTTATATCTTTTTCTAAAGATAAAGAAATTATTATTTGTTGCTTATGGGGCAGGAAGAACTCACCTGGAACTTAACCAACCAAAAAGTCATTTCTAGCAGATATAATATTCTTGGAACCAGACTGGAAAATCAAATTCTTACACATTCTCATGAAGCTTTTAGAAAATTGTCTCTACATAAAATCAGGCAATTACGGTAAGATGGGTATGATTTTTTCTCATAATAAACCTTTGGAGGCAAAATGAGTTTACCGATTGTTATTCAAGGCGGCATGGGGGTTGCCATATCAGACTGGCGTCTGGCAAGAGCTGTATCCCTGACCGGACAGATGGGTGTTATATCCGGGACCGGCCTGAACGGAGTTATGATCAGTCGGCTGATGGATGGAGATATCGCCGGAAATATCCAAAGAGCCCTCAACCATTTCCCTATTCCCGAACTGGCGCAAAAAATCATCGATAAATATTATATTCCCGGGGGGAAAGCTCCCGATGAATCTTTTAAGAACCCACCCGTTTATTCACTTAATCCATCTCCTTTCTTAGACCAACTGACGGCCATGGCCAATTATGTAGAAGTCTTCCTGGCCAAGGAAGGACATTCAGGATTTGTCGGTATCAATCTAATGGAGAAACTGCAACTATCAAACCTGTCATCCCTTTACGGCGCCATGCTGGGGGGGGTGGATTATGTATTGATGGGTGCCGGTATCCCGACCCAAATCCCCAAAGTATTAGATATGCTTTCCAATCAATTGGCTGTCTCATACCGGTTGAATGTTCATGGAGCCGGGCCGGATGAAGACCATCGAATCCATTTTGACCCTGAAAAAGTATTTCCGGGCATTTCTAATCTGCTGCCCAAAATTAAACGGCCAAAATTCATGCCGATTATTTCTTCCGTAGTCTTAGCTCAATCTCTCCTGAAACGAAGTGAAGGACAGATTGATGGGTTCATCATTGAAGGGCCTACCGCGGGAGGACATAATGCTCCCCCACGAGGGCCAATGAATTTAAATGAAAAAGGCGAACCCCTCTACGGTGAAAAAGATAAAGTGGACCTGGAAAAGATGAAACAGCTGGGATTACCCTTCTGGCTGGCAGGCGGATATGGCCACCCTGAGCAGATAAAAGCGGCTTTAGAGGCCGGAGCCTCCGGGGTTCAAGTAGGTTCAGCTTTCGTATTATGTGATGAATCAGGGCTTCAACCTGATCTAAAAAAACGATTATTAGAGAAGGTCCTCAGCGGCAAATCCGAGGTTCTTACCAGCCCGGTGGTCTCCCCTACCGGATTTCCCTTCAAAGTAGCGGCCCTGGAAGGGACCCTCTCCGAAAAAGAAATATATGATGCCCGGCCCCGAATTTGCGACCTGGGATACCTGTCAACCCCCTATAAGAAGGAAGATGGCACCGTAGGGTTCCGCTGCCCGGCTGAACCCGTCGATATTTATGTCCGAAAAGGAGGCAATCCGGAAGATACAGTTGGCCGTTCCTGCCTCTGTAATAACCTGCTTGCCACGGCCGGATACCCCCAGAAACGGAAAAGCGGTTATATCGAAAAACCCATCATTACAACAGGGGATGATTTATCCATGGTCACTAAAATCATGAAAAAAGGCCAAACCCGATACTCAGCTGAAGATGTGGTTAACTATCTGCTGGGGAAAACTAAAGATTCATAAGCCAAATAGAATAAACAGTTTTACTGATAAGGCGCTGATTTATAATCAGTGCCTTTTTTTATCTCATACTGCAGGGGCTATTCTTTTGACAGCTGTCAAAAGAAGGCCAAAGGGTGAAAACTGGTAGCCCCAACGGGAATCGAACCCGTATTACTAGATTGAGAATCTAGCGTCCTAACCGTTAGACGATAGGGCCAGCAATAAATAGAGATATCTTTAAATTTTATAGGAATTCAGGAGACAGGTCAAAAAGAATTTTACCTTTCAGACAAATTAGTCGGTTTCTAGGGTATAATCAGCATTTATCGGTAATGTTTTACTAATATTATCCAAAGGAGAGAACAGAATGAGGTTCAAAAGAAGAATCATCTGGGTAACCCGATGGGATTATAAAAAACCCGGTGATGTGAAGAAAATCATTCAAAACTGCTCGGAATATGGCATTAACACCGTATTATTCCAAGTCAGGGGAAATGGGACTGCTTATTATAAATCCAAATATGAACCCTGGGCCTGGGAACTCTCTGGAAAAGACTCTTCCACCCTGGGTAAAGACTCAGGCTGGGACCCTTTAGAGACGGCTATTAAAGCAGCCAGTGAAACTGACATGGAACTCCATGCTTACCTGAATGTATATCCCGGCTGGAGAGGAAAGACACCCCCACCACCAGAGGCTAAACAGCTTTATACTGCCCACAAGAACTGGTTTGGTTTGAATGAAGGAGGGAATCCTCAGCCATTAACAGATGAATATGTTACTCTTTGCCCCGGGGTGCCGGCTGTCAGGGATTACTTGGAAAAAGTCTTCCTACAGGTTGTTAAAGATTATCCTGTCGATGGGATTCATTTAGATTATGTCCGATATTACAATGATTTGGGAGAATACTCCCTGGACCCTGCCAGCATCAAATCATTCAAAACCCAATATCACCTGCATCCCCTGGAAGCCCCTGAACTTTGGAGCCAATGGAAACGGGAGGCCGTCACCGATTTGGTTCGAAGGATTTCTAAGGGAACCAAAAAACTTAGGAAAGATTGCCAGGTATCAGCGGCCACCTGGAACTCCTATTATAATGGCTATAGTCGGTTTTACCAGGATTCCTGGAAATGGATGAAAGAGGACCTGCTGGATTTCGCCACCCCCATGACTTATACCACCGACACAAAACTATTCAAGCTCTGGAACAGCCTCCATCTGAAATATGGGGAAAAGACTCCTGTCTATCCGGCCATTGGAGTCCTCTGGGATGAAAAGAAAGCCGGGACAGATTATTTTATGGAACAGATGAAAACGGCCCAATCCATGCAAGCCGATGGAATCGCTATTTTTGCCTATGACAGCCTCTTCCCAAAACATAAAGCAAACGTCCGAGCTGAAAAATTTGTAAAATTTATTTCCTAAGGAAAGGATTGATTATGAATAGCTATACAATAGCCACCAGCTTATTATTCACCCTGATACTGGGGACCTTTTCCATGGCCCAGGAAGCCGCTAAGCCAGGACCTTCCCCCGACCAGGAAATCAGGGCTATCTGGATTACCCGGTCAGATTATAAATCCCCTGAGGATATCACTAAAATCGTCAGGAACTGCGCTGCCTATAATTTTAATTTATTATTATTTCAAGTACGGGGAAATGGCACCGTATACTATAAATCTGAACTGGAACCCTGGGCCTGGGAACTCAACGGAAAAGATGTCTCCAACCTTGGCAAAGACCCTGGGTGGGACCCTCTGGATTGCGCCATTAAAGAAGCCCGGAAATACCATGTGGAACTGCATGCCTGGCTCAATACCATGCCGGGATGGGGAAGTGAACAAGACCCTCCAGAAAATGTCCCCCAACTTTGGAATACTCATCGAGACTGGTTTATGAGGGATAAATCAGGAAATATCATGATTCCTACCGGAAAAAATAAAGATTGGTACCGATTCATAAGCCCATCCAATCCCGAGGTCCAGGATTATATCCGAGATGTCTATACTGAAGTGGCCAGGAATTATCCGGTGGATGGGATCCATTTTGATTATATCCGGTATCCCGGAGAGATTGGGGATTATTCTTACGACTCCGCCAGCTTGGCCCGATTTAAGGAACTCTACCAGGGAACCCCGGACACATTCCCCGATGAATGGAGCCAATTCCGAAGAAACTCGATTGCTGAATTATGCAGTAAAACCTATATGTCCGTAACCGCCGCCAGACCCGGAATCAAAGTAAGCTCCGCCGTAATTGCCGATCGGGATAGGGCCAGCAGCGCCCATTATACCAATGCGGCTCAATGGTCTGAAAATGGGACTATCGATATCATCATGCCGATGAGTTATACCAATGATTTGTTGAAGTTTCGGAGAATGAATCAGGAACAGATCCAAAATGCCCATGGAAGATTTGTCTGCCCGGGAATTGGAGTGGGAAAAAACTGGGCGGCCACCCCGGAGATGGCGATTGAGCAGGTGGAAACAGCCAGGGCTATCGGCGCTCAGGGAGTAACCTTCTTTGCTTACCATGGATTATTTCCCCAACATAAGCCCGGTCCGGTTGTTGATGCTCTTTTGAAAGGACCTTTCTTCAGCCGAGCTAAAATACCCACCCTTACCTGGAGATAATTAAAGTTTATTTAGATAAAAAGAGGCCTGGCTTAACTGCTCGGCCTTTTTTGTTATTAATCAGCCTTTCGGTTAATCCAATAACTCCCAAAACTTAGACGGGACTGAAGTATAATCCCAATGGGCCTTATTGGAAGGTAGATAATAAAGTAGTTGACTGGAATCACTCATTGCCATCCAACCCGTACCATCGGGACTAAAGACAATATCCTCAATATTGCCTTCCTGGGAAGGAATCAATAAAACCCAATATTCCCCTCCATCCAGGGTGCCCAACAAATTACCATTTTCCCCAATGATATAACCATATTCTGAATCGGCAAAACAGATTTTCTTTAATCCAAATCCATACGGAGTCCCTTCCGCTACCCAGGTTTCGCCTCCATCCTGAGTCCGATAAAGATACCCATCAGAAGTTACAATCCACCCCTTCAGTGAATCCTTAAACCAGAAATCTTTAAAATACCCCGAGCTGCCTAAACCCGAAGTGTTTTGTTCCTGCCAGGACTCTCCGCCATCCTGGGTATGGAATATTTTCTGTTGGTATTCACACAACACCCAACCCTTCTGATCATCAACAAAAAAGAGTTTATAAGGATGATAATTGAGATTCTCAAATGAAGTCAGAGTACTCCAGGTATTTCCGCCATCCACAGTTTTTCGGATACTCTCCACATAATTCCCCACTTGATAAATACCACTGCAGGCCCAGCCGGTATCCCGATTATAGAAACTCATATCCCAATTCAGGAAAAGCCCCTGAGACCGATTGGAATCATCATCCCAGAGATTCATTTCAATAGAAGACTGCCAATCATTTTCCGTATATACCCAGTAATCATATTGATTCAGCAAACCCGAAACATCCTCCCCTTTTGAAAACAACTTTTTAATCTGCATATCCCAAAAGGAGCAATACCAATCATGCAAATCAACTGGTTTCCCATAAACATACCCTGCATTGCCTGAGGATTTAGCGAGGGCATATACGGTCCCATTTCCAGCCACATTTAAATCATAGATACCCACATAAGAAGGAAGATGGCCTCCCAATTTTTCTGTCCAGGAAGTCCCTCCATCTGAAGTTTTCCAGACAAATCCATTACCCGCTTTATCCACACCTATCAACCATCCATTCTGGTTATCTATAAATTTCACATCATTGAGGCAGACAGCCTTAGCAGGTATTGTCACAGGGGTCCAGTTTCTTCCTCCATCATTCGTTCGATAAAGATAAGCCGAATGACGAACCAAGGCATACCCATTATTTTTATCAATGAAATTCAACCGGACTTCATTATGGATAAGATTATTGGTTGTCTCTTCACCAATCAGGTAAGGAGTCCAGGTTTGCCCCCCATCCACAGTCTTGTAATTGAAATGGGTATAGTAGTAAAAAGATTGATATTTAAAACTGGGGACTGCCACAACAAAAAGACTGATCCATCCATTGAAAGCCCAATAGGGATAATAATCGCAAAGGGTGGCACTCATCCAGCCAGTCGTAGAATCAATAAACTGCACATCACTGATTTTATAATGGGCGGTGGTAATGCTCATATTACCCATCGAACCCTTAGCATAATAACCCCAGGCATCGGGGGAGGTGTACCAGAAAATCCGGTCAGGTTCAAAGTCTTCTCCATCACAGGTATCAGTCACATATCCCACAACGACAGGATTATTAGCCGGCCCATGAGCAATCCCTGAATAGACTCCGGTATCTTTGGACCATTGGGTCCAATTCTGTCCCCCATCTTCTGTATAAAGAATTAAACCGGGACTACCGGAAGCATACGCTTTCTGGGTATCCACAATATCCAATCGGTAAATATCCATATCCCCGGTATAAACTGACCAGGTATTTCCCGCATCAGAGGTTTGGAGGATGACCCCTTTCCCTCCAATCAACCAGTGGGACTCGTCAAAAGCTCGGAAGGTTTTCAGGCTAGTGTACTTGGTATCGATAGAATATAAATTCCAGGTTATTCCTCCATCCAAGGTTTCATAAAATCCTTTTGAGTCACATAAAATCCATCCCAAGGTATTGTTAAAAAAACAAATATCCACGGGAGGCAGGATAGGGGCAGTTACTGTATAAGGCTGCCAGGGATTGGGCGCATTCTGAGCATGGACAGAATCAGACTGGCAAAAAAACATGGACAACCCTAAACATACTGAGAAGTAGAAACAATAATATCTATGGGATATTTCAATCAGCTTATTCATTATCTTCATAAACCTCCCAGTCTTTATTTTTAAGGCCTGTCACTTGAGGGAATTCACCAGGTACTAATCGATATAAGGGATATTCACTGGATTCTGATGCTATCCAACCAGTACCCTCAGGCCCAAAAGCGATGTCTTTAAAAGTGGAATTAAAGCTGGTTGAGGCTAAATACCAGAGATTTCCACCATCCTGGGTAAAGAGTATCTGGCCCTGCTCCCCCAGAATCCAGCCGGTAGTAGAATCCTGGAAACAGATCTTTCTCCAGGCAGCCGTAATCGGACTTGATTGTAACCCCCAGGTGTTACCACCATTTTGAGTTCTAAAGATGTTTCCATACCCATCCACCACCCAGCCATTTTCAGAATCAGTAAAACAAATATCTCGATAATCAGGATTACCGATATTTACTGTAGGGATATATTGAGAATTCCAACTAAGCCCTCCATCTTGAGTAGACAGAATAGTGGTATCAGCAGAACCAGCCATCCATCCTTGCTTAGAATCACGGAAAAAGAGAGCCGTTAGTTTCCGGGGAGATGATGATTCATAAGCAAGAAACCAATGGGTCCCGCCATCCATTGTTTTATACAACAAATCCCGCGGGGTGGAAAGGTTATAATACCCACAAATCCAGCCGGTTAGAGAACCATAGAATTGCATATCTCCCGGATATTCTATTTGGCAGGAAGAAAGGTCAGACCAGGTGTTTCCATTATTTACAGAGACTTGGGGGAGGCCTTCTTCACTTAACAAAAAGAGGGTATCGACTGACAAAGAGACTAATTGATGGGGATTCTTTGAAGGACTGCCCATATAATGCCAGGTAGTCCCACTATCCAGAGTTTGATAGACAGCATAAATTCCCTTTGCATCAATGGTTCCCAGATATCCAATTCCCTGGGAATTGAAGATGATGGATTCAGCCAGACTTGAATGATAGATTCCTGACCGATAGACAAAATTCCAACTACTGCCCCCGTCTTCAGTTTTCAATACATAGCCATTGGATACGTTGTAATATCCCACGACCCACCCATTATCCTTATCGATAAAATACATATTGGTCAGATAGTTTTCGGGAAGGCTAAGGGAAGTCCAGCTGATGCCGCCATTGACAGTTTTGTACATTAAATTAGTGTGTTTTATGATGGCATACCCATAAGTTGAATCCAGAAATTGCAATTTCATATCAAAAGCATCATTATCGGTAGTGGAATTATCTACAGGATACCGGCTCCAATTCTCACCTCCATTTATCGTTTTCAGCACGAAATGGGTATTGGAACCCTTATCAGTTCCAGCTGCCCATCCCGTTGTAGAATTGATAAAATTGAGATCACTTAACAGATATGTAGATGAGGTTGATATAGACCAATCTCCATTAACGCTATCCGCCCATAATCCATAGGAAGTATCATAAGCCATGTGAACATTAATCAGCCGACCGAACTGATAATAGCTGATGATTCGTTCGGTAGAAGCAGAATAGCCTACAGCGATTGGATTCTCCCCATTAAAACTCTCGATTCCGGAGAGTATTCCTTTCCCCTGGCTCTCTTTCTGCCAATGGATTCCACCATCCTGTGTTTTCAGGATCATGGCATGTCCCCCAACAGCATAACCTGTAAGACCCTCCACCATATCAAAATTATGGATGTCGATATTCTCAGGGTTAAACGGATCTTGAGGGGACAGGAAGGACTGCCAGGTGCTTCCCCCATCCTGGGTTGATTGGACTAGGGATGTTCCCCCTACCAGCCAGTGAGTTGGACTCCTTTTATAAAATCGGCGATACCTGAATCCTGAATCTCCTAACCATAAGGGTTGATACTCACTCCAATTCAATCCCCCATCCTGGGTTTGGTAAGCTGAACCATTATCGCCCACCAGAAAACCAGTACTCTGATTCAGGAAACATACATCAAAAGGAGCTTTCAGGCTGGGAGGAGTATAGGCCTCTAGACTGTGATTATGAAGAGGTTCACTCACCTGACCGTTACTGAATTGAAATAAAACAAAACAGACAACATACGGTAAACTCCTTAATAAGCCATAAATAGGATTTTTCATTTTACCGTCCCCTCTTTTCACCAACAAAACTGTCTTGCTATTTCTTTATAACATAGCATAATATATTTGACAACTTTCCCTATCAATATTTTTAATATTCCAGGAATGCCTGGCATAATGATAATGAATCAAGAGGAAGAAAAACTGAAAAGCGGGAGAAATAGGAGCTGGCTTTCAGGAATGGTAAAATGTGTAATAGTTAAGTGGATAAAAATCAGGAGGCTGATCCATGCGGTCCTACGAACGGCTGGCAGAGATTATTGAGGAGTATATCCAGCAGAAGAAATATGATGAACTGAGACATCGGCTGGAATATGCCAATACATTTGAATTGACCCGAGCTTTCAGTAAACTTTCTTCAGGCATTCAATGCCAATTTTTAGAACTGATAGAACTGGAAAAATCGGCGAGGATCATGAAATTATCACTTCGTCTTGGGATTCCATTAAAGTCATTTTTGAATAGGGCCTCGAAAGAATATGTAATAAAACTCCTGGCAGCCTGCGACCCTGATGATGCTCGTATACTTCTACAGCTGCTTCCCAACAAAGAAGCCGCTGAGACCCTGAATACAATGCCTGTTGCCGAGGCTTCCACCATCCGTAAACTGGGTATCTATCCCGGGGATACCACCGGCAGCCTGATGAATCCCAATGTCATATCCCTGAGAGAGACACAGACCCTTAAAGAAGCCCTTGAAGAAATCAGGGGAAATGCTAAGGCGGAAATGGTTTTTTATCTCTATGTTACTGACAAAGATAAACATTTAAAGGGTGTTGTTTCTTTGAGGAAACTGGTAACTTCCGATCCAGGGTTAAGAGTGCAGGATATTATGGACACTCGTATAGTATTTACCCGAACCAGTATGGATTATCAGGAAGTTCGAGAGATATTTGAGAAGACAGGGTATCTGGCTCTGCCAGTTCTGGATTTTGCCGGGAAACTGGCAGGGATGGTAAGCCGTGATGATGTCACCCAGAAACTCCAGCAGGAAACAGAAGCTGAATTATTCCATATTAGCCGAGTATCTCCCCAGGAATTCCATGGGGCTCCCCTACACAAGATAATTCCCTTGCGGCTTCCCTGGCTGGGAGCCAGTTTGATTGGAGGGTTGCTGAATGCCCTGATCCTGAGCCAATATACTCAGCTTCTGGGAGTCCTCATTGTATTAACTCTTTTCATCCCGGTATTATTAGGGCTGGCAGAAACTGTCGCTACCCAGACATCGACCCTGATTATCCGAGGGATTGCTACAGGGCTCCTGGAAAATAATCGATTACGAGGATTGATATTCAAGGAACTATTAACAGGACTGATACTAGGCCTGCTGAGCGGCCTATTACTTGGAACCATTACATATCTTTGGACCCAGACAATTATTGTGGGGATAATCCTGGCGATTTCCGTAACAATATCCATTACCCTGGCGACTTTACTGGGAACAGCTATCCCTTTAATATTTAAAGCACTGGATATCGACCCTGCTTTAGCCTCCAGTTCTTTTGTTCTGACCAGCAGCGACCTTTGCACCATTTCCATCTATCTGATTACATCTGCCCAGTTGCTTTCATTACTGGGATAAACAAAAGCCCTTGAGTTATCTCAACTCTCAAGGGCTTTTAATTCAATCAATAATGGACGGATACTAATCTTTATTTTCTTCAAATAATGGAGGTTCAGCTTCAACATGTTTTTCAGTTTCTAACCGATAACATTTCCGGCATCGGGGTTCATAATTATCAGTTGCTCCCAGAAGAATCCTTTCTTCAGAAGCCACTTTACGATAAGACCGGTTAGCAGGATTTCCACAGACCACACAGATAGCCAGAGTCTTGGTCACATATTCCGCAATGGCCATCAGCTGAGGAATGGGTTCAAAGGGAACCCCCCGGTAATCCTGGTCTAATCCAGCCAGGATGACACGTTTACCTTCATTGGCTAATTGTTCACAAACTTGCACCAGTCCATTATCAAGGAACTGGGCTTCGTCGATACCCACTACCTGGGTCTCCGGCTCCACCAGATGATATAACTCCTGGCTGTCCTGTACAGGAATAGATGAAATCCGGCTATCATTATGGCTGACAATATCCGTTTTACTGAATCGGGTATCCCGGATAGGTTTGAATACTTGAATTTTCTGCCGGGCAATCCGGCATCGATTGATCCGTCGAATCAGTTCTTCCGATTTGCCGCTGAACATGGACCCGCAAATCACTTCAATCCAACCTGTATTTTTAATGGAAATATCCATGGGACTTCCTGTCTCCCTCAAGAGGGTATCAACAAACTGCCCTTGATTATACTCACTCCTGGGTAGATTCTTCAACCAGCATGACAGGAATTCCATCCCGAACCGGGTATTTTCTCCGGCAATCAGGATTTATACAGCAAATTACCTGTTTCTCTTCATCATACTGGATGCCGGATTTGCAGGCCGGACAGACCAGTATTTTTAACAGTTCAGTATCCAAGGCCATAACAAGACTCTCCCCTACTTGATTAATTTATAGTTTTTTAAGACCTGGCTGAGTTTTTTCTGATTGGCATCGGTCATCTTGAACAGCGGCAGCCGGACATCCTTTTCAATCATACCCATCATAGCCATTGCTGTCTTGGCCGGGGTGGGATTGGTTTCCAGGAATAAGGCCTGAGTCAGATTGTAATATTTAAAATGAAACTCACGGGCTTTTGCCACATTACCATCAAACCATTCCACCATCATCTGGGACATTTTATCGGGAATGATATTGGCCAGGACAGAGATGCTTCCCGAGGCGCCAATTAAAAGCAAGGGTACATTCAGGGCATCTTCACCGGAAAGAACCAGGAATCCTTTTCGGCATAAACTGATCATTTCAGTGGCCTGGACCAAGTTCCCAGTAGCTTCTTTCACCCCAATAATATTTTTGATTTCAGAGAGCCTTGCGATAGTTTCCGGTAGGACATTCACTGCTGTCCGACTAGGGATATTATAAAGAACCTGGGGAATATCACAGGATTCAGCCACTGCTTTAAAATGATGGTAAAGCCCATCCTGAGTCGGCTTATTATAGTAAGGGTTAATCAGCAGAGCGGCATCAGCTCCTGCCTTCTGGGCAAATTTAGTCAGCCGGATAGCTTCTTGGGTGGAATTGGACCCGGACCCGGCAATCACCGGTACACGTCCATTGACCTGTTCAACAGTAATCTCAATCACCCGTTCATGTTCTTCATGGGAGAGGGTGGCGGATTCGCCGGTAGTGCCGCAGGGAACAATGCCATGGGTTCCCTTCTTGATATGCCAGTCAATCAACGACCGGAGCCTGGCTTCATCCAGCTCACCATTTTTAAAGGGAGTGACGAGGGCGACAAGCGAGCCGCCAAACCGAGGGATTTTGGTTTTTGTTCGGGTTACTTTGGTAGCCATAACATTAATTCCTTTTTCTGGATTGATTACCGACGGAGGGTAAACTTTTCTATCTAAAATTTTACCAATATTTATCAGTTCTGAGTAGTCAAACCTGAATATTACACAAAAGCTTCGGGGGTCAATTCACCTTCATAGACCAGCCGGGCTTCGCCTTCTAAAAAGACATTCTGAATATTTGTTCCCTGGATATCATAAGAAATAACCAATTTCTGGCCTCCCTGGGTAATCAGGGTGGCCGGGATTCCGCATTTTCCAAGGAGATGGAGAATCATGGCGCTGGCGATGGAACCGGTTCCACAGGCCAGGGTTTCGTTTTCCACCCCACGTTCATAGGTTCGGATGCGAACTTCGTCTTTTCCGATAACTTGAACGAAATTAGCATTGGTGCCAGCCGGAGCAAATTTTTGATGGTATCTGATTTCCCGGCCTGCATTGAAGATATCGTAGGAATCTAATCCCTCTTCCAGGACTACCACCACATGAGGCACACCGGTATTGAGAAAGTGGCATTCCTGAGAACCAAAACTCATAGGAAGGTCAATACTCATTCTTAAATCTTTGGGATTGCTGACCTGGACTTTCACCCTTCCGTTTTCAAAAACTTCAGCCTTATACATTCCCGCCAGAGTCTCAAAAGCCATTTTAGCCGGAGCAATGCCCTTGAGAAAAGCAAACCGGGAAACACAACGGGAACCATTGCCGCAGGTCTCGGCTTCACTTCCATCGGCATTGAAATATCTCATCCGAAAATCCGCCTTATCGGAAGGTTCCACCAGGATGACACCATCAGCGCCAACACTCATGCCCCGCCGGCAGACTTTCCGGACAAACTCATCCAAAGGGTCCTTTAATATGAATTGCCGGTTGTCTATCATAAGGAAATCATTTCCGGCACCGCTAAGTTTACTAAATTTGATAAGTGGAAATTCCATTAACTCTTAACCTCGCTGATATTGTTTACTAGATAGTTTCCCCGTTAATAAGGTCTTCCCAGGTTTCCCGGCGTCGAACCACCCGCCAGCTGTCGCCTTCCACCAGGACTTCAACCGCCCGGGGTCGGCTGTTGTAATTGGATGCCATGGTAAACCCATAGGCTCCGGCACTCATAATAGCGAGTAACTCACCGGAGTAAACTTCCGGCAGAGCCCTGTCCTTGGCAAAGAAATCAGAGGACTCACAAATAGGCCCAACCACATCAATATCATGGATTTCCCGTTTACTGTCTTTATGGACAGGCTGAATCTCATGGTAAGCATTGTACAGGCAAGGCCGGATCAAATCATTCATGCCAGCGTCCACAATCGCAAACTTTTTCACCGGAGTCTGTTTAATATAAGTTACCTGAGTTACCAGGATACCCGCATTCCCGGCGATATGCCGGCCAGGTTCCAATATCAGTTTGCAGCACTGCCGGTCTTCAAGAACAGGAATCACCGCATCTGCAAATTCCCTGGCTGTCATGGGATTTTCATCTTTATATATAATGCCCAGGCCGCCGCCAATATTCATGACGCTCAGGTCGATTTCAATATCCTTCAATTTTTTGATCAGGGAAGTCCCTCGGCGAATAGCATCCACATAGGGTTCTGGAGTTAATATCTGGGACCCAATATGAAGATGAATGCCGACAACATCCAAGCCTTTCATTTCCCTGAGGCTTCGATAAAACTCAGGAGCGCTATGGAAATTAATCCCGAATTTATTCTCTTTTTTTCCCGTGGTGATATAGGCATGAGTATGGGGGTTCACATCCGGGTTGACCCGAATGGAAACCTTGGCCTTTTTATTCATGGAAAGGGCAATCTGGTCAATCAGTTTAGCTTCCGGAAGAGATTCCACATTAAACATAAAAATGTTGGATTCCAGGGCATACTTGATTTCTGAAGCGGTTTTACCGACTCCGGCATAGACAATCTTCTGGGAATCAAACCCAGCTTTCAAGGCCCGGAAAAGTTCCCCCCCGGAAACAATATCCGCTCCGCAGCCTTCTTCGGCCATGGCATGGCAAAGGGCCAGATTGGAATTGGCTTTTATGGAATAACAGATAGTATGGTCAAATCCCTTAAAGGCAGCATCCAGTTTTCGGAAATGCTCAATAGCCGTCCGCTTGGAATAAATAAAAGCCGGGGTTCCAACTTCCCGGATGATATCTTCTACTTTCACATCGTCGCAATAAAGGTCGTTGTGGCGATAGTTGAAATAATGCATAAACTAAGTCCTCGCTAATTCTATGGATGTGGCATGCAGCCATTTGATATGCTGTTCTTTGCGTCGTTTTTCGAAGAACCGGTCAAAAACTTTGGTCCATCGCTCAGGGTCATCCACTCCATATCCCAGCCAGGGAGGCCTGTCCATCAGGTACCGGTACTGTTCAAAAAATTGCAGATACTCACTGAGTTTTTTGTTCCGCATATTAACGACTTCTGGCAGCGATACATTGGCTGCAAACCCATGATATAAAAATGATTTCTGGATAAAGGTTGAATGGTAATCAATCCCTTTGTAATACATGACATAAGGGACTGACAAAAGGGTCGGCAGATACAGGCAATATTCTTTCTTTTTCCGGTAAAGCGACACCATTTTTTTCAATGCCAGCTCAGGAGACCATCGGTCAACAAAAAGAGCCCGAACCTGCTCCGAAATAAAACAGGCCCGATAATCTCCCCCGTCTGATACGGAGGGAGTCGATGGCAACCCATTTTCCGCCGGATGGCTTTGCTGGATAAAATAAAGATTTTCCCGCTGAATATATTTATACAAATCATCCAGGATTTCCAAAAGGATTTTCAGGGTATCCCGGAGTAATTCTTTAAATTCCTGGAATTTGTTTAAATTCATCTGAAACCAGTTTTGCGCAAGTCCTTTGGCCCGGTTTGAATACTGGCTCCAATGGGAAGGGACTTTACCACGCAACCGGGTATAGGCTTCAAGAATCTCCGTTGTGCTTTCTATCACCGGCCAGCATCGGTTCACCGGGATAACTCCCTCGGCTAAAATACCGGCCAGCTGAGGCAATGGAGACATTAAAATCAAATCATTGATTGACAGCAAATGGCTAAAATCCCGATATTCCTGGGTCAGGGTCGCAAATCGGGTTTCCTGCCCATAGAGATGCTGCAAGTGAGGATAAGGCTTAATCTGGTCAAAATGCTGGAACAATGAGACATTCAAAAAATGAACCTGATCCAGAATACCGGTATGTCCGGTAATTTTCTTTAAGAGGGGGACCAATCCTTTTTTTAAGGCATATTCATCAGCGGTATCCTGCAGGACATAATAGAGTTGAAGTTTCCCGAACCCGGGATAATATCCGGATTCACGGGCATAAATCGAGGCTATTCCAGCAAACTTGGATGTCTGCTGAAGAAGTATTTTCAATGACGCTTCGACTTGCCCCCGGTCGGATAGGACAGGAAAATCCGTGAACTCATACGATGGGAGACTGATATCCTTTAATGCCTGTTCCATATTGAAGCAATTACAGCCAGAATCCCTTCTCTAAATTATGTAATATTAACATATTCACAATCCTTTCGCATTGAATTCGTCCGATGTTTCTTCCCTCTCTCCCCTGTTTATTCCCTTCCAGCTATCCTCATCCGAATGGTTTCCCCCTCTTTCGGAGACAGACCCAGGCTGATGGTTACAGCCTGGGTCTGTCTCCCATCCAGGAAAACAGGAACCCCCTATCCTGAAATAGTAACCAGAATTAGAAATGAGAGTGATTTATATGATTGATATTATTTGTGTTATATACCTACATTGAATATTTTAATTGAAGCTATAGAAAGATGTTATAAACTGAAGGGGAACGAGGGGTAAGTTATTTTCCAGAAAATAGATGAATCTTTTTCCTATTGAGAGTGTCCAACTAGATAAAGGAGGAAGTTCAGATGTTAATAAACGAGAAAGATAAAAAAACTATTCAATCACTTTTGGGAGAACATTTAAGGAATCCAGTCAAACTGGTATTGTTTACCCAGAAGGTATCCAATATTGCTCAACCCTTTGTCCAACCCTGCCATTGGTGCCAGGAGACCGAGAGTCTGCTGGAAGAAGTAGCCAGCCTTTCGGAAAAACTCCATTTGGAGAAATGGGATTTCACTTTAGATGAAGAAAAAACCCGTGAATATAGAATCGATAAAATTCCAGCTATCGTACTGGTCGGAAAGGAAGATTTAGGGATTCGCTATTATGGAATTCCCGCCGGTTATGAGTTTTCATCTCTCATTGAAGACATCATTGATGTCTCCCGGGAAGAGACGAAATTATCCACTGAGACCAAAGAGAAACTCAAAAAAGTTCATAAAGATATCCATCTCCAGGTCTTTGTTACTCCGACCTGCCCTTATTGTCCCCCCGCAGTCCGATTAGCCCATCAGATGGCTCTGGAAAATAAACATATCCGGGCGGATATGGTGGAAGCCTCGGAATTCCCCCATTTTGTCCAAAAATATGGAGTCCGGGGGGTTCCCCGAACAGTGATCAATGAAACGATCAGTTTTGAAGGCGCTGTTCCGGAAAGTATTTTTCTGGATGCCGTCCTGAAAGCCGCCGGGGTGGAACTGTAAGGTACCAATCTATTTCAGATTGGTTTATCCATACCCAAATTGGAAGAAAGAACTGATTCCCCTATTCCACTGACATGCCTGACCTGTCTGACTCGACAGAATTAGTAAGGGTTTTCATTGACAGAGAACAACTTTTGTTATTGAATGCAATAAGAGAGACCGTACCTATCACTAAAGGAGATAATAAAAATGTCCGAAGCCTGTGAAATACCCCTTCACCATGCTACTTCTGAAGAAATTCAGATAATTTTAAAAAACCATAAAATCATTGCCATTGTCGGATTATCAGATAAACCAGAAAGGCCCAGTTATCGAGTAGCCGAGTATATGCAAAAACAGGGATACCGAATCATCCCCGTCAATCCCATGATCCAAGAGGTGTTAGGAGAGAAATCCTATCCTGACCTTTTGCATATCCCTGATAAAGTCGAGATAGTGGATATTTTCAGAGCCCCGGAAGCGGTTCCCGGGATTGTGGCTGAAGCCATCGAAATCGGCGCTAAAGTCGTCTGGATGCAGGAGCATATTGTTAATAATGCTGCCGCCGATAAAGCTCTCAGCCATAAAATCCAAGTGGTCATGAACCGTTGCCTTATGAAAGAACACCGGGCTATGCAGCACTAACCAACCTTTTATCTCATCGGCTCCCTTCTTCTTTCAGGGAAAGGGAGCTTTTTTATTTTCTCCCTGACATTTTTTCCTTTCTTTTTTTTCCTTTTTCTTTGTATAATGTCCTCAGGTTTCTTTCATCCCTGTTTTTTATCCCATTTTAATAGTGAAGGAGCAGATAATGAAACGAAAAGATGCACACGTGTTACAGTCTATATTCATAATGGCATTAACCGCCTGGTTTTTGATGAGCGGGAGCATCGGGAGTGCCGCAGAAGGGGGAGTCAAATACATGCCTCGGGGCAGCTTCATGCAGAGTTGGATGATGGAGAACTGGACCGAAGCAGATTGGGAGAAAGAAATCAAGGCCATGAAAGAACTGGGGATGGATATTATCATCCTGCAGGGAACGGTGGATACCAAAAACAATAAAGCCATTTATGCCACTCAGATGCCGGGTTACCAGGGCCGTAAAGGGAGTAAAGATATGGTGGAAGCGACGTTCCGCCAGGCAAAGAAACATGGAATGAAAGTCATGCTGGGCCTCAACTGGAATGATGACTGGTGGAAATTATATTCTTCAGACAGTCAATGGCTCAATGGAGAAATGGAAAAGGGTAACAGGGTCGCAGATGATTTAAAGAAAATTTTTATAGAAAAATATCCCCAGCAGTTCTACGGATGGTATTGGCAATGGGAAATAGATAATTATTTTCATCAGAAACAGGAGAACTGGGAAAATCTCTCCAAAGCAATCTCCATCAGCTGTAATTATCTCCACAAACTGACTCCCGGGAAACCCGTCATGATATGCCCTTTTGCCAATCCGGATCTGGGGAAACCCAATGATTATGGGAAACTCTGGAATTATGTAGTTGCCCACAGTGATATGGCTGCCGGAGATATTCTCTGTCCCCAGGATGGGTTAGGCGGTGAAGTCCTGACGACTGACAATTTTACTGATTGGTTCAAAATGTATAAACAAGCGGTCTCCCAGAAACCGGGATTACTTTTATGGTCTGACCTGGAAACCTTTGGTAAAGATTATCGCCGAGCCAGCATCGGCCGCATCCAAAAGCAAATAGAAAATGTACAACCTTATGTAACAGGTATTATCCTGTTCTCTTATAACCACTACCAGGGACCTCATAATGCTCCAGCCGGATTCCATCAGACCTGGTTGGAATACCTCCGAACCGGGAAAGTGGAAACAGTCCCTCCGACCACCCCAAAGGGTTTGAAAGTTACCAAACAAAAAGATGGGAAAATGTATCTTAGTTGGAACGCATCAACCGATAACCGGGGAATCCTGGGATATAAATTGTATCGGGATGGCAAACTCATCAAGGATATCCAAATCCCTGAAAAGCTGGAATATGTGGATGATACTTTTAAGGACCTGAAGAAGGCTGAATACAGGGTGGCAGCGTATGATTTTGCCGGAAACTCCTCCCTGGCATCCCAGGCTTTTTATCCCGGCAAATAGTCCTGTCAACAGTATCTTGATTCAGATATAATATTTAGGTTTATGATTCCTGACTGTCCAAGGAAAGGTTCAATGTCGTATTTTGCCCCGAATCAGCCGGCATTCAATTATCTCCGGCATTTGATTCTACCGGTATGGGATTGGAAAGCTCCACTTTCCGGGAAAGAATTATCCTTATATTTGGCCCATATCAATCAGGAGACCCATAAGGCCAATGGCTGGTTCTATGATTCCATCCTGCCTATGCCGACCCATTCACCCGATGGGAATGCCTTGATTGCTGATGTTAACCGAGGCGCCACCCGCAGCGGCATGGGTGATTTTTATGCCATTCCCCATCCCAATCCAACCCTAAAAAAGGACTGGGAAGATATCCTTGAAGGTTATTTTTCTCAAGAGGGTCCCCTCAATAAAATTGATACCTTGATTCCCCAATTAAGCCGGCAGATCGGACATCAACCAGACCATCCCATAAATGTGATCCTTACGATTCCCTACCCATCTGCCTTAATGTCAGTCTTTGGGAAATTAAGGGAAACAGGTCCGGCTCTGAATTTCTCCACCCTATCACAAAATTTGGTTAAGGCCTCCGAACAACGTCTGGAAGCTTGCCGGTGGTATGTGGATAGAGCCTTACAGAAATGGAAAGAGGCCGGTTTTCATAATATCCACTTGTTGGGATTTTATTGGATCCATGAGACTCTTCGATACAGCTGGGAAATTGATGACCACTGGGTTTTAAAAGAATTATACAAACACATTCAGAGAAGAAAAAGCCATTTTTTCTGGATCCCTTTTTATAGTTCATATAACGTCAGGCTGTTAAAAGATTACAGGGATATCTATTTTGACTGCGCCATGCTTCAGCCCGGACATATCTTCTACCCCTATATCAAAGATGTGAAAGAGGCCGCACTGGAAGCCAAAGCCCGAAATGCCGGAGTCGAACTGGAATATTATTACCAGCTTCCTGACTGGCTGGGTGTCGGAAAAGAAAAGCATCTACGATTCCGGAATTATCTGAATGGCGGTGTTAAGTATGGTTATATGAAAGAAGCTGTCTGCGGCCATTTTATCGGAAAAAATAGTATCCCTGAGATGTTTAACAGTAAGGACCCAAGAGAACAGACCACCCTGGAAGATTTATATCATTTTGTAAAAGGTGACTACCAAATCAAGGAAGGATAAGCAGTCAATGCCCTATTTTACACCCAATCAACCTGAGTACAATTATCTTCGACATCTGATTTTACCCATTTGGGATTGGAAAAAACCCCTGACTCCCAAAGAGACAGCCCATTACCTGGCCCACTTTAATCGGAAAACCGGAAAAGCCGATGACTGGTTTTATGACTCCTTCATGCCTTATATCATGGAAGCTCCCAGTGGTAATGTTTATGGGGCCGACACCAATCGGGGAACCACCCGCTGCGGAGAAGGCGATTTCTACGCTATTGTCCATCCCTGCCCTGCGACTAAACGAGACTGGCTGGAAGGATTGGAAGCCCAATTGGCGCCCAATGGTCCCTTGGATACCCTGGAAAAACTGGTGCCTGAACTGACACGGCAGATAGGACGTAAACCTGAACATAAAATCAATATTGTGTTCGGCTGCCCTTATCCCATGCCAAACCAATCCATGTGGGGCTCACTGAAAGAAGGAAAACCCAGTTTAAATTTTTCGGTAACAGCCCAGAACCTGATAAAAGCTTCTGAACAACGATTGGAAGCAGTTTGCTGGTTCATTGATGAAGCCATGAAACAATGGGATAAAGCAGGTTTCAAAAACCTGAATCTGCTGGGATTTTACTGGATGTATGAATCCCTCCATTACTCCTGGGATATTGATGATCATTGGGTTTTAAAAGAATTCTATAAACATTGCAGACGGCGAAAAACAAAGCTGTTCTGGATTCCTTTTTACAGCAGTTTTAACGTCCGGGTATTAAATGATTACCAGGGATTTTATTTTGATTGCGCCATGTTGCAGCCTAATCATATTTTTTATTACGATATTCCCGATGTAAAACAGGCCGCTCTGGAAGCCAAAGCCAGAGGAGCGGGAGTTGAAATGGAATATTATTACTGGTTCCCACCCCGTTTCAGTGTCGGTAATCAGAAATACCGCCGATTCCAGAATTACCTCAATGGTGGAGTTAAATATGGATATATGACCGAATCTGTCTGCGGCCATTTTATCGGACCTCAGGATATCCCCAAAATGTTTGCCAGCGATAACCCCAAGGAACGGGAAGCTTACGAAGACCTCTATCACTTCGTTAAAGGGGATTACGAAATAAAATAACTCTCTGAATTTTTCAGATATGAAGCCTGGGAGAAAATCTTCCAGGCTTTTATTTTATTAGTCATTACGGTATAATCCCCCCATTATGGAAATGATATTATTTGTCCTGATTGCCATTGGGGCCATTATTCTTTCGGTCTGGTTCAGCCGTCAGAGAGCTAAGGAATGGTTGGAATTTTCTACACGGCACGGATTTAACTACTTCTCCAAAGATACAGAAGATTTGCCTTCCCGATACTCTGATTTCAACCTTTTTAACCAGGGACACTCCAGAAAAGCCTACAATGTCTGTACCGGAGCTAATCACGGGATCAAGCTTTGCCTGTTTGATTACCGATATACGACCGGAAGTGGGAAAAACCAGCAGACTCATTACCGTACTGTTTTAATTACTGATAAACGATTCCTCTTTCAACCATTGGATATCCGCCCGGAGAACATCTTGGATAAAATAGGGGCCGCCATCGGATTTGATGATATCGATTTCGAGTCTGCCGAGTTTTCCAGACGGTTTTATGTAAAAAGTCCTGATAAGAAATTTGCTTACGATATAATCCATCCCCGAATGATGGAATTTCTGCTGGAAACCAAGAATTTAACCATTGAGGCCAGGGGGACAGAGGTTCTCTTTCATCATGGAAAACAACTTAAGATGGCTGAACTGGAAATCTTGATAATGGAAGCTGAAGGATTTTATAAGCAGATTCCTGATTATATGCTAAAAGACAACCAGATTTCCCCACAATAACCATCCTGGAAACACTTTTCCTCTTTTTCAGTAAACAAACTTTTGTTTTCGAGGTATAATTTCACCTAGATTTATAATGTCAGATTCTAACTAAAGGAATCTTTTTTTTATGTCCTATTTCCCTCCTGATTTACCCGAATATAACCATATGCGTCATATGTGCCTGCCGGTGATTGATCCAGGGGCTCCTTTTACCGAAAAAGAAATTTTACCTTATTTATCACATGTTAATGCTAAAGGGGTTCCCGATGACTGGATGTTTGATTCTTTTCTCCCCCTGACTTCACTGGCCCCTTCAGGTAATTATATCTATGCAGATATCAACAGAGGCACCACTCGTTCAGGAGAAGGCGATTTTTTTGCTCTTCCCTCTCCGAATCCGGCCAAAGCGGCTGATTGGACCGAATACCTGGATAGCCATTTTACTGAAAAGGGCCTTCTGCCCCTCCTGGACCAGACAATAGATAAACTTTCTGCCAAGATAGGCACTCCTCCTTACAAAAGGAATGTTGTCATCACCATCCCCTATCCCCACCCCAACCAGTATCATTTTGGAAAAATCAATCCCAAGGGTCCCTCCTTGAATTTCTCTCTGTTGGGGCAGGATTTGATGAAAGCCAGTGAACAAAGGTTGGAAGCCTGTTTGTGGTATGTGAATGAAGCTTGGACCCGTTGGAAAAAAGCTAAATTTAAAAACCTGAATCTTTTAGGATTTTATTGGATATATGAATCCATTCATTACTCATGGGAAATTGATGACCATTGGGTAATTAAGGAATTATACAAACAAATCCAGAAGAAAAAGACAAAACTTTTCTGGATTCCCTTTTATTCCTCCTACAATGTAAACATTCTGAGTGTCTATAAAGATTTTTATTTTGACTGTGCTTTTATGCAACCCAACCACATGTTTTACAAAGAAATCAAGGATGTGAAAAAAGCAGCCTTGGAAGCTAAGGACCGTTATGCCGGTTTTGAAATGGAATATTGTTACGGCGATGATCCTACATTGGGTAAAAAAGGTGAGCGACAGAAAAGATTTCGTAATTATTTAAATGGCGGCGTCCAGTATGGATATATGACAAAAGCAGCCTGCGCCTATTTCCTGGGAAGCAAAGATGCTGCCAGAATGGCCTATTCCAATGATAAAATCGAAAATGGCCTTTATCATGATATGTATCACTTCATTAAAGGTGATTATTCAGTTAAATAGTGTTTCAAGTAAGAGTATATAAAGGAATAAATTAATGGCATTTACATGGATGGTTTTATTTTTTCTGGTTATTGTAGGAATATCCCTGGCAACTGCGGCAGGCATCGCTGCCTTGATATTCTGGCTGGTCAAAAAAGGCCATCAACCAGATAAGTCATCAAGCAAGTAAATATCCAATATCCATCAGGAAGGGCCTTAGGATGGAAGTTCTGGTGGTTTTATTTTTCTTTGCTGGTATAGGATTTATCGTCCTAACAATGTTAGGGCTATTTTTCCTGGCTATTCTTTACCTGCAAAAGAGAGCTAAACAATGGAAAGAACTGGCTTACAGACATGGGTTTTCATATTACAAACTGGATCCCCTGCAAATCCCTTCTCGGTACGGATATTTTCCTCTTTTATCCATCGGGTCGGATAGAAAGGCCTCTCATGTTTGCCGAGGGGCCATTAAATACTGGTCCATCTGTCTATTCGATTATTCTTACACAACCGGCTCAGGAGATGATGAGACCCATTATGCAATGACTCTGATGATTTTGGAATCACCTCTGATTTTTAAGCCGATGTCACTCCGCCCGGAAAACGTTCTAGATAAGGTGGGAGCCGCGCTGGGGTTTGATGATATTGATTTCGAATCAGCTGAATTTTCAAGAACCTATTGTGTGAAAGGTGAGAATAAGAAATTCATTTATGATATTATCCATCCCAAGATGATGGAATTTTTGCTGAGTCACAAGGGCCTTTACATTGAAACTCAACAAAATACTGTCTTATTCCATCGTGGTTGTTTATTAAAAGCACCCCAAATCGATCAGTTGCTTCAGGAAGCTGATAGGTTCTATGAAATGATTCCTGATTATGTTAAAAAGGATAATATTCACACCGGATAAGGAGTAAACATCTTAACGTATGATATTCCCTATAATATTTTTTGGATTAATCGTTGTTCTCCCGATTGTTTATGTGATCGTTACTTATAATACCCTGATCAGGCTTAGCCAGATGATTAGAGAATCCTGGTCCAATGTGGATACGGAGCTACGCCGCCGATATGATTTGATTCCCAACCTGGTAGAAACAGTCAAAGGGTATGCCCAACATGAGAAAGAGGTCCTGGAGAGAATTGCCCAGATTAGGAGTAATGCCATGGCAAACCATACCGATCCAGACACTCAGGCCCAAAGAGGAAATGAACTGGTTCGGGAGCTTAAAACCCTCTTCGCAGTCGCTGAAGGGTATCCTGATTTAAAAGCAAATCAGAATTTCCTTCAATTACAGGAAGAACTCATCAATACAGAAGATAGAATCCAGGCAGCACGTCGTTTTTACAATGGAAATATCCGAGATTTCAATAACAGGGTACTGACTTTTCCCAGCAGTATTATTGCTTCCCTGTCAAATTATACCCCACAGAGTTATTTTGAAATCGAATCATTGGATATTAGAAAACCTGTCACGGCCAGTTTTAAATAACATTCAAAACAGGCCCATTAATTCCAGGGGATAGATTCCCCTTTTAAACAGGCATTGATATACTCTTCAATAACAGGTTTTTCTGGTAAATGCAGGCGGTCCTCTTCCCCTACTTCCCGATAATGAGGCCGTACATCTATCAGGTGACTATGGACATTATTCACATCTGCATATAGAAAATTAAGATAACAATATTGACATCGATATTGCCTGTCGGGTTGATATAATTGTTTTCTGAACTGCTGGTAGTGATCATTGTTCAAGATAGCTTCCATTTTATCCTGATGTAAATCTCCCATAGGGGATAGATTTATGCAGCAAGCCCGTACTTTAGCTTCAGAACTAACAAATAGATATTCCCAGGGTTCCCTGCATATTTGGGTAAAGGAATCGGCCAGAGGGGGTTTAGATAAATCGAATTTCTTGGGAAACCGGTACCTTACATTCAATCTTTCGGCAACATCCGCTGCTTCATCATATACCTGATTCCAGAGCGGACGATCAAATATCAAAGATCGTTTCCACATATCTGGAGAGTAAGCAAATAGATGCATCACCTCCACCAAATCGACACCCAATTCATATCCTAACCTGACAAATTCAGGTAATTCATGGACATTGGCTCGTGTTGCCACCATCCGGATCCAGACTTCCATTTGTTTCCCTGACTGTCTTTTCCGTGTCATGAAATATTTCAGATTCTGCATGAGACCCTCAAAACCGTCAGAACCTCGCAAAAGCCGGTAGGATTCAGGTGTTACCGCATCCACAGAAAACCGGATTTGATTTAAGCGGCTTGCCAGGATTATCTCTGTTATTTTCGGGTCAAGCAGTAACCCATTTGTTGTTGTAGAAAATGTTTGGGACTCGTATCGGGGCCATTCCATTATCCATTCAATAAAATCCGGAGAAGTTAGCGGTTCTCCAAGTCCAATCAATTCAACCAGTTCAAGATAAGGATTAAATTTTTCTATTGAACCTATCACCTCAGAAATATTAAGATTAGCTCCAGGGAGGTCTTCATATCCCTGAGTACACATCGGACAATGAAGATTACACTGATCAGTGATTTCGATATTGATTCTTCTTGGATAGGCCTTAGCAACAAAATGTCCCTGAGATGATTCTAGTTCCAACAATTGAAGATTCCAGCTTCGTTTCTCTTTTAAGGACTGACTACACTCCCTACGCATCAATAACAATTCAGCTTCTGCTTCAATTAATCTATTCCACCAAGAATGTTTATAAAATCCTTCTGTCTTCCATCTTCCACCAGGAGAAGATAATTCCAACCGTCGCCTCAAGATATCCAGTAGTTCATCTCCTCGAGGTGCATCTAGATAATCAAATAACAGCGCCGGGTAAATCAGAAACATATTCCATGAATGGTATAATCTATTCATTCAGAGACCCTTTTCAATAATATAAATTCATGACTTGTCATTTGACACATACATTATAATACCTATCTAATAATTATCAAGTCATGCGTTTAAAACCACCGTGTCTTCCTCAGGCTTTGCCGATATTTGTTGTCTGTCATAAGATATAAAACAAATAAAATATAAGGGACAACTAAGGCTATGGCGAACGCATTAGAAGGTAAAATTATCATTGTAACAGGTGCATCCTCCGGTATGGGAAAAGAAACGGCGATCCTTCTTGCCCAATCAGGAGCAATCCCCATATTGGTAGCCAGACGAGTTGATAGATTGAGAGAAATTCAATCGATCATTGAGAGCCAGGGTGGGAAATCCATGATTTTCCCCATGGATATTACCCATACACCAGAAATCGATGCGTTCATCCAGAAAATTTTAGCAACCTATGGAAAGATTGATATTCTTATTAATAATGCAGGATTTGGCATTATTTGCTCACTAGAGGATACCCCACTCCAGGATTTTCATGATATCTTGAATACCAATTTAGTGGCCCCATTCTATTTATGCAAAAAAGTCATTCCCCTTATGAAAGAACAGGGAAATGGGCATATCATCAATATTTCATCGGTGATAGGGAGAAGAGGCATGCCTCATAATAGCGCTTATTGCGCTACCAAATTCGGATTAATCGGATTGACCGAATCATTACGTGTTGAGACTCTGGGTTCTCCCATAAAAGTCAGCCTGGTAAATCCCGGATTAACCCATACTGAATTTAAGACGGGAGTAAGGAATCCGGCTCAATTACTCATTAAAGATAACTGGGTATATGGGGTCCCCCCTCAAAAGGTTGCAAAAGCGATTCTTCGTTGCATCAGACACCCACGGAGAGAGGTTTATATCACCTGGTTTGATCGGGTACTGATATGGGTAAACAATTTGACTCCAGGCCTTCTGGAACATCTGCTAGTTCTCTATCGCCGATTTAAATAATCTTCCCTGAAAAAGATAAGACTATTCATGGTAAGATTCATGTTTATGAGGAATAAAAGTAATGCGCATCATGGGAATTGACCCAGGCCTTCATATAACCGGGTATGGAATCATCGATGTGGCTGGAAACCGGATAGGATTGATTGAAGCCGGATGTATTCGCACCGGAGCCCATCAACAGATGTGCCAGCGTCTGAATACAATTTTCACAGAAATTGAATCTATTGTTAATGAATTTCATCCCGACCAATTTTCGGTCGAGAACCTTTATTCTCATTACAGAAATCCTGAGACTGCTATTATCATGGGACATGCCAGAGGGGTTATTTTTCTGGTTGCAGGCAAGCACCAAATTGAATTAGCCGAATATTCTGCCACTCGAATAAAAAAGTCCTTATCCGGCAATGGGCATGCTTCCAAACAACAGATTCAAAAAATGGTTCAGAGTACCTTAAATTTAAAAGAAGCACCAGAACCGGTGGATGTATCCGATGCCTTGGCTGCGGCCCTCTGCCATGCCAATTACAATAGGCACTCTTTAAAAATAGGAAAATTATGATCAGGCAAATTACCGGACAACTTGTATCAATAGAACAAAAGAAAAAAGACCATATCGCACTGGTTGAAGTTGGGGGAATTACCTATGAGTTATTTATTCCAGGAGGCCTGGCCGACAAATTAAAAACTATGGCAGGTCAACCAAACAAGGATAAAAAGCCAGTTCCAGTCACTTTCCATACCATCCATTATCTTGAGGGCAGCATGGCAGGTGGTCCAATTATTCCCCGACTGGTCGGTTTTCTGGATCCTTTTGACCGGGAATTTTTTGAATTATTTTCCTCAGTTGGGGGGTTGGGTGTGCGGACCGCTCTCAAAGCAATGGTAACACCTGTCAGTGAAATTGCCCGAGCCATAGAACAAGAAGATACCACCTGGCTGGATGCTCTACCTGAGATTGGCGCAGCAACAGCAAAAAAGATTATTGCAGAACTAAAAGGAAAAATGGCTAAATTCGCTTTAATGAAAGATATTTCAACAATTGAGCCAATAGAACCTATGGAATTGGATATCAAGCAGGAAGCCTTAGAAGTCCTGCTCCAATTGCAATATAATAAATCTGAAGCAGAATTAATGATACAAAAAGCCCTTACCCGTAACAAAAAAATTAAAGATTCTGAGGCCTTAATCGCTGAAGTCTTCAAACAGCAGCGAATCGATAGCTAACTAATAACTCATTAAGGTAACTATTTTATATGATTTTTCGTTCACATTAAATATAATATCTTTATGACATACGGATTGATTTTACAGGGTCCAACGAGAAAACAAAGAATTAGATTATTCCTCTGGTTAATATTGATTCTTCTTTCCCCAACATTTTTATTTTCACAACCACTCTTACCGGCTACCACCTTATCTAATAAAACCTTAAAAGTTGTTCTGGATGACAATTATCCTCCCTATGTTTTCAGAGATATCAATGGAAATATTCAAGGGATCCTCATCGACCAATGGAAACTCTTTGAAAAGAGGACAAAAATACCGGTTGAGATCCATGCTATGAATTGGGGGACAGCCCTTAAGGAAATGGAAACAGGCAAATATGATGTCATAGATACAATCTTCAAAAATAATCAAAGAGCTCGTAAATTCGATTTCCTTAAACCTTATGAAGATATTCCGGTTCCAATATTTTTTCATAAAAATATTTCCGGCATAACCAATGCAGCCTCCTTAAAAGGATTTAAAGTTGCTGTCAAAAAAGGTGATAACTGCATAGACATCTTGACCACAAATGGGATTAACGATTTAAAAGAATATGACAACTATGAATCCATTATCAAGGATGTCAGAGATAAAAAGATTCTAGTTTTTGTCATTGATAAGCCCTCCGCCATGTATTATTTATACAAATATGGCATCCAGGATGAATTCAAGTTTACTGACCCTTTATACACAGGCCAATTACACCGGGCAACCCGAAAAGGGGATACTCTCACCTCATTGAAAGTATCCAAAGGATTTCTTTCCATTTCAAGAGCTGATATAAAAGCAATCAATAGAAAATGGATGGGAACCCCAATTATCAAGCAAGAATATCTACGATATTTTGTTATGTTACTCATTAGCATCACCCTTATTATCATGGCATTACTAGGATGGAACGCTGTTCTCCAAAATAAAGTCAAAAATAAAACTATCGCATTAACCCACTTATTGGATCAATATAAAACCAGTGAAGAACGTTATAGAATGCTGGCAGATAACAGCCATGATCTGATAGTTCTACATGATCTCGATGGCAACATCCTCTATTTATCACCTTCTTTTGAAGCTATCACGGGATTAAAACCAGCCGAATTTATAGGGAAAAATCCAGATACCCTTTTACATCCAGATGATATTGAATCTGCGTTAACAAAGAACTTAATAAAGATTAAGGAAGGATATCCTACCGATTTATTTGAATTTCGAATAAAAAACAGGGATGGTAACTACAAATGGATTGAATCAATTGCAAGGCCCATCCAGGACCATACGGGAAAAACAATCCATATTCTTAGTGTCAATCGGGATATCACCGAACGTAAAAAGGCTGATTTTGATAAGAAACAATTAGAAGCTCAGGTTCAACATTCCCAGAAGCTGGAAAGCCTGGGAGTCCTGGCGGGTGGCATCGCTCATGATTTTAATAATTTATTAGCTGCAATTTTGGGGAATATCGACCTGGCCTTACTGGATATCCCTGACAACTCGATTGTAAAGCCATACTTGATTGAAGCAGAAAAAGCCACCCATCGTTCAGCGGATTTATGCCGACAGTTACTGGCCTATTCTGGTAGAGGCAGATTTGTGGTAAACCCTGTAAATCTCTCAGAAATAGTCAGTGATATGACCCGCATGTTGGAAGTCAGCATTTCTAAAAAAGCCTTTCTTCAATACCATCTGGTAAAAGACCTCCCTTATATTGAGGGGGATGATTCACAAATCAGGCAAATCATCATGAATCTAGTTCTCAACGGGTCCGAAGCACTGGGAAATAATGAAGGGTACATTCGAATTTCCACCGGTTTGACTAAACTTAATACAGATTATCTTCAAAGTTGTATTATCCAAGATTCAATTGAAGCAGGGGAATATGTTTATTTGGAAGTGGAAGATAATGGGTCAGGAATGGACAGGGAGACAAAGGAAAAAATATTTGATCCATTCTTTACGACAAAATTTACGGGAAGAGGACTTGGATTAGCGGCTGTTCTTGGCATTGTACGTTCTCATAAAGGGAACATTCGAATCTTCAGCGAACCAGGAACTGGAAGCCTTTTTCAGGTCTTTTTTCCAGTTTGTAAAATAGGTTCACAGGCGGAATCCCTTTTATCAGAATCAATGGATGAATTTATGCCAGTTATTCATAAGGATTCTGATACTATTCAGGGAAATATTCCTTCAGTCCCCTCCAATCGTACAATACTTCTAGTAGATGATGAGGAGTCTATTCGAAATATTGGCAAATCCATGCTGGAACGAATGGGCCACACAGTAAAACTAGCGGTGGATGGACAAGATGCTCTGGATTACCTAAACTCAATATATGTTTCAGGTTCCAACCTTAATAATATGCTTGATTGCATCATCCTGGATTTAACAATGCCTCGAAAAGATGGTGAAGAGACATTCAATGAAATATCTCAAATGAAATTGGATATCCCAATTGTCATCTCCAGTGGTTATTCCCAGACAGAAATCAGCCAACGATTTACAGGAAAGGGTTTGGCTGGGTTTATACAGAAACCCTATGAATACAAGACATTAAAAAATACCATTCATCAGGCACTCAAAATTTCACTTGATTAAGTATTTTATGAATACTTACCAAATCCAATAATTAAAATGGTAGAATTACATTATTATGAGCCGCGAACGAATTGTATCTTCCACCCCTATAACTGAAGAAGAGGAGCAGTTAAATCTCAGCCTTCGCCCGCAGAAATTGCAGGAGTATATTGGACAATTGGATGTTGTTGAAAAACTGACCATATCCATAACCGCTGCTCAGAAACGAGAAGAGCCCCTGGAACATGTCCTGCTTCATGGCCCTCCGGGTTTAGGTAAAACGACTCTGGCCCATATCATTGCCAATGAGATGGGTTCTAAAATTATCTGCACCTCCGGTCCTTCCCTGGAACGTACCGGTGATTTAATGGGGCTTTTGACCAATGTAGAAGCTGGAGATGTCTTATTTATCGATGAAATTCACCGACTGCCCAGAATTGTAGAAGAATTCCTATATCCTGCCATGGAAGATTTTAAAGTGGACTTTATTGTAGACCGGGGAGCATTTGCCAAGACCATCAATGTCCCCTTAAAAAGGTTTACATTGGTAGGTGCTACCACCCGGGCAGGACTCTTATCTGCTCCCTTAAGAGAACGATTCGGCATTTTTCATCATTTAGATTTTTATCCTATAGAAGAAATCAGGAAAATTGTGATTCGTTCGGCTAACCTTCTCAATGTGGGACTAGATGAAGAATCCAGCCTGGAGATTGCTAAAAGGGTCAGAGGGACCCCCAGAATCGCTAACCGGGTTTTACGCCGGGTCAGAGATTATGCCCAAGTCAAAGCAGATGGCAACATCAATCTTGATATTTCCAGAAAAGCATTAAAGATGGAAGGAATTGATGAACTGGGTCTGGATGGTCTAGATAGGAAATTCTTGCGGGTTATTATTGAATATTATGATGGCGGGCCGGTCGGTATTGAAGCCATTGGAGCCACTCTTAGTGAAGAAATTGATACCCTGGTAGACATGGTTGAACCTTTTTTACTGAAAACAGGTTTTTTAAAACGTACTCGTTCCGGACGTAAAGCATCCATTGCCGCTTATAAACACCTGGGTATCACCACAGATATTACCGGCCAGTCGGATTTATTTAACCAAGGAGAATAACTTCTACGAGGAAGAATCCTTTCAACTAAATAACCAACGCCACGAAGCTAATGGTTCCTGACGTTGGTTATCAAAAAGCCACCCCATAATTACATTCGTTCGGGTTGTGAAACTCCCAAAGAATTTAACCCGTTTTGTAGAACGATCTGTACAATTTTAAGAAGAACCAATCGGGATTTAGACAATTCCACATCATCTCCGATAATCTGGAACTGGTTATAATACTGATGCAGCCGTGTTGCCAGATCCATCAGATACCTGACAACCCGATGAGGCTCATAAGCTCTGGCCGCATCGGCTACCACATCAGGATAATTGGCCAGAATTTTCACAATTTCAGCTTCTTCAACCAAAGCTAGCCGGTTTAAATCAACCTGACTGGTGGATAAGATGGGAACACCTTTTTCAGCTGCCTTAGCAAATACACTGCAAACACGGGCATGAGCATACTGGACATAAAAAACCGGATTATCATTTGTCTGGTACTTAGCGACTTCCAAATCAAAATCCAGATGGCTGTCAGACCCTCGCAGCAGGAAGAAGAATCGGGCCGCATCTACCCCAACCTCTTTCACTAAGTCTTCCATTGTTTCAATCTGCCCTGCCCGTTTGGACATTTTAACTTTTTCACCCTTACGAAGCAGATTGACTTGCTGGACAATCAGGATTTCCAAAGAATCCTCAGGATGCCCCAAAGCTTTCATAGCAGCCTTCATTCGTAGGATATGTCCATGATGGTCAGGTCCCCAGATATCAATGACTTTTTGGAAACCTCTCTCGAATTTATCATGGTGATAAGCAATATCATTAAGGAAATAAGTAGTATTCCCATCGGTTTTGACAAGGACTCGGTCCTTTTCATCCCCGAAATCGGTGGATCGGAACCAGACAGCTCCTTCTGATTCAAAAACATGCCCCCGTTGTTTCAGTATTTCCAAAACCTTTAGAGGTTTATTATCAGCATGCAAGCTGGTTTCTCTGAACCAACAGTCAAAATGGACACCAAATTGACTCAAATCTTCTTTTTGTTTTTGGAGCATCCATTCCAATCCTACTTTAGAAAAAGATTCAACCGGAATAGATTGAGGGTCATCATATTCAGCAAAATAGCTATTATTTTTGGCCAGAAGCGCTAATTCAATCAAATATTCACCATGGTATCCATTTTCAGGAATTTCATTTTCAAAACCAAAAAGTTGAAGGTATCTGACCCTGAATGACTCACCGAACAAACGGGCCTGGACCCCGGCATCATTCACATAGAACTCTTTAAAAGCATCATACCCGGCCGCTTTCATAAAATTACCCATCGCATCGCCAACAGAGGCCGCTCTGGCACTGACTACATTTAAAGGACCTGTTGGGTTGGCAGAAACAAATTCAATCTGAACTTTGAGCCCATTACCTGCCGATGTATGTCCATATGCTTCGTCTTGGGTTTCAATTTTCTTTATGACATCATGAACAAAACCCTGATTGGCAAAGAAGTTTAAATAACCGCTGGGTGCAATCTCGATTTTTCCAATGGCCGGAGCAAGCTCCCGGTTAAATTTATCCATTATGATCGAAGCCACCTCTTTAGGCGCTTTTTTTAAATCTTTGGCCATCAGAAAGGATAAATTGGTTGAAAAATCTCCGAACTGCCGATTACGGGGAATATCCACATTGAATTTATATTTTTGTTCTTGTGAAATCAATCCCTCCTGCTTAAAATCATCTACTACTTTATCAAGCGCTTGAGACAGTTGCTCTTTAATATCCATGAGTAAGATCCTCGCATATAATGGAATCCAGGGGCTGATACCCAATGGCTTCATTTCCCCCAATTCCCTTTTTCTCAAATTAAGCTGAAACTATTATTATAACGGAAAGCGGATATTGACACTTAATCAATTGATGATGATTGAAAATAAAGGGATAATCTCCTACCGGAAATAAACAACTGCCAGCAATTCCATCCAACAACAATGTCTGTGACGATATTATAGAATTCAGATATAATCACATGCAGATTGTGAGCGGTTTATTTATGAATTATTTAATAACTCCTTATTCCTTAATATATCTATTCACCAGCATCATTTGTTTAGCTGTTGCAGCCACGGCCTGGATCCGATGGGATAAACCAGGGGCTAAATCTCTTTTCTGGATGATGCTTTTCATTTCACAATGGACTTTTTCAGGAAGCTTTGAGATGTCCGCTATCAGTATGGATTCAAAGTTATTCTGGTCTAAGATTGAATATATTGGAACTGTTGCCGCTCCAGTATTTCTACTTTTATTAACCTTGGAATATAATCACCTCTCCCAATATCTGACAGTAAAGAATATTGCCTATCTGTTTATTATTCCCCTAATCATCCTGCTGTTGGCTTTCACCAATCAATGGCATCATTGGATATGGAAAGATATTTATCCCAGCCCCATAGGAATGAATCTGGCAGTCTATAAACATGGGATAGTATTCTGGTGGATGCTTATTCCTTATTGCTACCTCATGTTGATAGCCAGCTTTCTCTTGCTGGTCTGGGCATTCCTTCGGCTTCCCAGAATATATCGGTTTCAAACCACCAGTTTAATAGCTGCCTGTCTGATTCCCTGGGCAGGTAATTTCCTCTATATCACTGAATTAACCCCATTTCCAGGACTTGAACTTACAGCAATCAGCATGGCTTTTACAGGATTGATATGTACCCTGGCCATTCTTCGATTCAGGTTTTTGAATTTAGTTCCAATCGCCCGGGATGCCCTGGTAGAAATGCTCCCAGATGGGGTCCTTGTCCTGGATAATCATTTTACTTTGTTGGATGCCAATCCTTCTGCCCGTAAAATACTTGATTTTGATAATACCGATAATCCAGCGGAATTTTTTAAATTCATGGAAACCCATCCTGAAATCAACAGTTGGCTTCTGCAGAAACAATCATCAGCTATTGAGACAACCCTGAATTCAGGCAGTTATGAATGGACCCTCAAACCCTTTTCTGATATTAACGGTAAAGTATATGGATATTTACTGCTGTTGAAAGATATCACTCCTCAGGTAAAAAACAGGGATATCCTTCAATTTCGAGAATCATTCAGCCATCTTCTTTTGAAAATATCAGCTGATTTAACCTTAACGCCTCTTTCAAAGATGGATGAGGCCTTGAATGTATCCTTATGCCAATTAGGCCAATTTTCAGGTACGAGTCATTGCAGTCTGCTTCTATTCAATCCCTCTCTAGAATTTATCTCTCAAAGACATCAATGGGATGCTCATACCAATCTACCCTCGGCTGGAGCTTCCCTTCCAGTACCTGATTTTTCCCAGCTGACAGAAGTACTCTCTAAAAATAAACACATTTACTATCAGAAAGAACAGTCAGAGGGGTCCCTTTCAGCATCTATCCTTCTGGGATTATTTAATTCTGAGATCACTCCATTGGAAACAGCTGTTATTTTTCCACTCATGGATTCCGGACATCTAAAAGGGGTACTCTGTTTAGCTAATTATTTTGAAAAGAAAGATTGGAGTGCGGAAGAATTATCTTTAATGAAAGAAGCCGCCCGGCTTTTAAGCCAGATTCTGGCAGATAAGTATCGCCAACAGGAACAATTGGAAATGGAACGCCAGATGCTACAATTACAAAAACTTGAAAGTCTGGGAGTTCTAGCCGGTGGAATTGCCCATGATTTTAACAACCGATTCACAGCAATATTAGGAAATATTGATATCGCCAGAGAAATTCTGCCTGAAGATTCCGAAGCTCAGGAATATCTGGAAGAATCAGCCAAAGTCATTCATGCTTCAGCGGAAAAAACCCGGCATATTCTGGCCTATTCAGGAAAGGGGTGGTATTCCTTTGAACATACCTGCCTGAATCAAATTATCAACGATTCCATTCCCCTGTTTCAAAGTGCCGTTGGAAGGCATATTACCTTCAATTATAAACTTTCGCCGGATATCCCCATGATATATGCAGATGCTGACCAGATAAGACAGATGCTCTTAAACCTGCTGACTAATGCATCGGAAGCTATCGGAAAAAATCATGGAGAAATCGATATTATCACCCGATTTATCGATAAGCAGATTCTTCTGGAAATCCAGGACACCGGTTCAGGGATGGATGAAGAAACGCAGAAACGTCTGTTTGAACCCTTTTTTACGACTAAATTTATTGGAAGAGGATTGGGAATGTCTGCTGTATTAGGTATTGTCCGGGCTCACCATGGCATCATAAAGGTGGACAGCAAACAAGAGGAAGGAACCACCATTAAAATCTATCTGCCTCCATCACAAGAAACCAATTAAAAAACATGCAAAACCTTTACCCCTGGTGAGAAGAGATAATAAAGTGAATGGAATCCAACTATTACCNNGGGGAGAAATGACTGGTTTATTGGAGTTGCTTCCATCCCCTTCAGCTGGGTTTGTTTTCAGCAGATTGGAAAGGACATCTTCTGTTGAAGGTGCTGCAGCTCCGACTCCATTGGGTCCTCCCCCATTCATTCGGCCCGGATTAATTGTAAAATATTGATTCACTGCTGTCAGCATCCTATCACTTACTTCATTGTAAAATTGGGGATCCTGCAGAAGTCGTGCTTCATTGGGATTGGTTACAAAAGCCAATTCCAGAAGAACTGAAGGCATTTTACATTTTAATACTGCAAATCGAGCATTTTTAACCCCCCGGTCGGTCAGCCCTGGCAATTTCAAGAGATTGTTTAGTACCAAGCCTGCTAAAAGGCTGCTCTGATTATTCAACGCTATCAACCGTTCATCCAGTAACAATTCACTGACAATATCATTGGGCCGGTTCACTTCTTCAGGAACCAAATCAGCTGCATTTTCCAAGTCGGCTAATCGTTGGGCCTCCGCATCAGAAGCATCTCCATAAGCAAGAAAATAAATTTCAGTTCCCCTGGCACTATGGTCACTGGGACTGCCGGGAGCATTCAGATGAAGACTGATAAACAAATCCGCCCCCAAATCTGCGGCTATTTCCCTTCGACGGGGCAAAGAAACATAATAATCTCCATGGTTAAAATTCACATCTCTGGTCAGGAAGGTTTTTACCCCGGGGACTTTATCCAACTTTTCTTTTAGTCTTAGAGCCAACTCCATGGTCTGAGACTTTTCTACCAGTCCATTAGCACCGGCGCCATAATGCCATCCTCCATGTCCGGGATCGATGACAACTATCTTATTATTCTTTTTTAATTCGGTAACTTGCTGTGAAGTTAATTTTACGGGTTGTTTCTGAGTTGGCCGAATCACTTCAATGACCGGGAAGTTTCTATCTTTATGTTCACTGCTGACATGGTATTCCACGGGTTCCATAAAACGAACAGTGATATTGGTCCCTCCAGAAACTCCATTGATATCTATACGGCTGACAACCCCGTCATTTACTTCCATGACCTGGTCACCTTCTTCCGGAAGAGCTCTCTCCGCCCGAAGGAGAAACCCTGTTTTACCTGGCAAAGAGGAAATGTTATAACTGACTCGGCCCTGAAAATAAACAGCCACCTGAGTTGTTTCCGGCCCAGTCCAGTATTTTACACTCTTAACCCTGGTTGATGGAGCTGAGACCCCACGACTCTTTGTTGTTTTGGCAAATGTCAAAACGGGTATACAAAAACCAATTATTATTAATAACCAATAAATCTGAAAAAGGCATGAAGAATTGTCTCTGAACTTCACCATCTGGCATATTTCCTTATTTATTTAATAATACAACTATGAAATCTTATATCCCTGGAGAGGGAATGTCGTTGACCGAATAATATTATACTCGATTTATGGGGGATTAGTTTTTCAGGGGATTTTTATTACCAAGGATGAAGCAGAAATAATAATAATAAAGGAATCGCACGGGTTATCTTATAGACGAGCTAGCCGATGCAGGGGGAAAACGATAGGGGGATAACGCCGTGCGATTATATTCTCCCTGGGGAGAGGGAGAAGCTTTATGTTCTTTTAAAGTATCTTCTATATGAATCCCTCAATCTGGGCTTTAATAGCCGGTCGGCGTAATTTGTTTAAGGCTTCTTTTTCAATCCGCCTGACACCTTCCTGGCTTAAACCTACCTTTTTGCTAATACCTCTTAATGATACATCATACCCACTTGAAAATCCATACCTCCAAAGTAAAATTTTTCTTTCTCTCTCAGAGAGAAACCCTAATACCAATTCGATCTTTTCCCGGAGTTGTTCTGTAACTGCATTATTTCTAGGCGATAACGTTTCTTTATCCTCTACAAATTCTTCCAATTCAGATTGGCCATCACCGCCGACAGGAGCTTCCAGAGAGACTGGCATTTCCCGACAGGCTGTTAATTGTTTGACTGTTTTCACTGATATTTTCAACAGTTTAGCCATTTCTTTATCATCAGGATATCTGCCATATTGGATATAAAACTGGGAACGGAGATATTCCATCTGAGCAAGAGACCGATGTTTACGGACCGGCAATCTGATTTGACGGGCTTTTTTTGCTATACCTCGTTGGATAGCCTGCCGTATCCAGTAAGCGCTGAAAGTGGAAAACCGAAAACCCAAATCGGGGTTAAACCTTTCCACGGATTCTATTAACCCGATATTTCCCTCTTGAATCATATCTGAAAGAGAAAGGCCTTGATTTGAAAACTGTTTGGCCATCTTAACTACCAACCGCAAATTAGCTTCAATGAACCTTTTTCTAGCGGCATCACCCTCAGGACCTCCTTTTCGAATCAGGAGACCTAATTCAACTTCCTCCTGGGGAGTTAATAAAGGCGTCCGGTTGATTTCTGATATATAAATCCCTAAGGAACTATCCATTTCTTTGTTGATCATGGCCTTTACCCTCCTTCTTCTTTCTACTATTTAATAATGCAGTTACTGTGCCAATTCACTATATCATTGGATAAGCTTAGATAGATTATTGAAATATAATATGTTACAAATAATTACCTTGATAGAAAAGTGGGTTTATGATGAATCAGGAGCTTGCTGGGTGTAATCTTTTTCTCACACCTACGCTGGATAGTTCCCAATAAAAAGGGAACTGGAAGGAAAAATATCCAGTTCCCTGAGATGATATCCCAATCAGATAAGAATATGGGTTATAAAAGAGGTGCTAACGAATCCTCATAAGCAAATAAGGCAGGTGTTCCACCCGTATGGACAAAACAAACCCGATCAGAAGAAGATAGGACCCCTTTATTCCGCAAGTCGATCAGACCAGCCATCGCCTTCCCGGTATAGACTGGGTCCAGGAGGATACCCTGAGTTCGAGCTGTTTGAATAATGGCTTCATTGCCAGCCAAACTGGCAACCGCATATTTTTCACCAATGTAGTCATCCCAGAGATGAATATCACCGGTGGAGACAATAGGAGAAATACCCAGAATATGCTCAGATTCTCTAATCCCTCGAATTATCTTATCAGCAAGCTCATCTTTTCGGATGCCGATAGAGATACCCCAGACTTGTGTCCCCGGGAGGAATAATTTACAACCAAGGGTCAAGCCAGCCAGGGTTCCTCCTGAACCAGCCGCTAAAATAATCTTATCCAATGTTTCACCTTTTAAATAAAGTTGTTCGGCCAATTCAAGGACCATCATCACATATCCCAAGTCTCCTAATCCGGTAGAACCTCCCATGGGAATATAATAAGGTTTTTTGCCTTTTTCCTTAAGAGTGTCAAAATAATCATCGACAGCTTCCAGAAGAGTCTCATCATCCATGTAAGGATGTAATTCAACCCGGGCTCCAAGGATTTTATCCAGTAATAAATTACCCGGCAGACCCTGGGGATTATTCTTTCCCAACAGCCACAGGCAACAATCTAACCCATAAGCCCGGGCAGCAGCAGCAGTCATTCTGGCATGATTGGATTGAACGCCTCCTACTGTTAATAAAAGATTACTTCCCTTTTCCATGGCGTCGGCTACCAGGAACTCCAATTTACGAGCTTTGTTCCCGCCAAAGGCCAGACCCGTATTATCATCTCGCTTAATCCAGAGATGTTTCATATTGATTGCCTGCCCCAATCGATCCAGTTTCTCTAGTGCCGTTGGCAGTTGCGCCAGCTTGACCCGTTTAATCTTGGCTAATTTCTCTTCAATCTCCGGTAAGGTTGATTTAATCATAAGGTATTCACTCCTGAGGCCATAAACACTGTCTATACAGATGCTATTGATGTTATATCATATTTTCCCTGATTTCAGAATCCTTATGATTTTTAATAATTTTCTGATTATTACCCTGATTTTTCCTACTTCCGGAAACCGTTTTTAGACGGAGTTGTAACGGAGAGGGTCTGACCCTCTCCGTTACAACTCCGTTCCAAAGCAGGAAAAACCCAAAAATATTGACAAACATATGAGTTCATATCATAATGAACAGCAGTTTTATGGAGTTTATAACTTCCACCGACACAAATAATTCTAACCAGAAGAAAATCAGGCTAACATTAACAATATTAGTTCTGATTTCCCTGGCAAATTATATCCTGAATGCCTTTCTCCCGGCCTGGCAATTCCGAGGAGTCGATTTTCGGGCATATTATGATTTTGCCTGTATGCCTGACCCACGAATAGCCGACCAGCCAATCCCCTGGTTTCTCTATTTTCCCATCTGGGGGGTATTCTTCAAGCCCCTTAGCTGGTTTTCTTATGGGATAGCTAAAAACATCTGGGTCATTTTGAATACCCTGATGGCAGGCGGGTTCATTTGGGGCGGGGGATATCTACTGAGCGAGAAAAATAGTTCACATCTATCCAGGATATATATCTGGAGTTTTTTAGCTGTTCTTGTATTAAATTACCCTCCTTTATGGGTTACTCTGAAAAACGGGCAGATCAATCTTTTAATCTTGATTTGTCTGGGGGCTTCTTTTGGGGCCTGGAAAAAAGGTTATCCCCTCTGGGCAGGATTTTTTCTGGCTCTAGCCATCAGCACCCGATACACACCAGGGATATTCCTTCTCTATTGGGTTATCAAAAAAGAATACAAACTATGCCTTTCGACCTTGGGAACCCTGGGAGGCCTATTAATTCTATCTATAATCGTACTGGGTTGGAAGGTTCACCTGGATTATTGGATATTGTTTAAGCATTATGCTGCCTATACCCAAATCCATTACAATTTATATGGAAATATCACCCTCTATTCTTTGTTATCCAATTTAAAGGGAGATGGATATCTGCCAGGTTTTATTTCCCCCATGGCAGGACAGGTAAGCTTTAGCATTGTCCTCCTGGGTACTGCCATTATGCTTTCCCTTCGGCAAACCAGAATGAAGGCAGTCCCTACCCTGCTGGAATATGGATTATGGGCAACCATCCTCCCCCTGATATCTTACTTTGGAGAAAATCATCATTATACCTTTCCCCTTCTGGGATTCATGGGAGGATGGGAAGTCTTAACCCATAAGGAATTCAGGTCAGCCCTAGGATTGCTTTTGATAGGCTGGCTGGGAACTGGCTTGGTTTTCCATGCCCAAAATATGGGCATAACAAGGTTCTGTACTCAATATTTTAACTATTTGGATGGATTGTTCATCTTGGGCAGTTGCTTAGTCTTATGTTATCTTACATACCGGTTCCGGTCTCCTATTAAAGAGGATTCTTTATCATGAGCAAGACCGATTCATCCCCCTTTGAAGTAACAGAAAACAGATGGTTCACCCCTTTATTCTGGCTATTGATGGGGATTACAACCCTGAATTTTGGGTATAATGGATTTTGGGAAGCCCTTCATAATATGAACATTGATTTCCATGTTTATTATGGATGGGCGAACCATCTCAAAACGGGTTACCCTTTTTTACTCAATGTCGCCAATGCCCAGCATCCTTCTTTTTACTATCCGCCTTTTTGGGGACTCCTAATAAGGCCTTTTACCTGGTTTGATTATTCCGTAGCAAAGCATCTCTGGCTGGGTATTAATGTGATTTTATTCCTCTGGGGAGGCTGGATGTTTCGGGACTGGGCAAAACAGCGACCCCTCTGGAAAGAAACCTGGTATCGTTATGGCTTCCTGATTGTTGCTTTGAATTTTACCCCTTTCATTGAATCTTTTTATCATGGACAGGCCAACCTGTTGATTTTAATACTACTGGCAAGTTCCTTCTGGTTCTATGCCAAACAAAAGCCTTGTGTTGCCGGGACCCTGTTGGGATTATCGATCATGATAAAAATACTTCCCATTGCATTTCTGATTTACTGGGGATGGAAACGGCAATGGAAGCTGATGGCTTCGGCCTTTTTGACAGTTCTGGTCCTGTTGCTGCTTTCGGTTGGGATTGTGGGAATCGAGCCTCATTTAAAATTTCTCCAGGACACTCAAATCTATCTTCACTATACCCAAACCCATTGGATGCATCAGGGAAATATATCCCTTTATTCATTTTTAATGGAGACCCAGCATCAGGGGTATCTCCCCCAGTTTCTACCTATCTATTCCATCAGCCTGCTGATAACCCTGGGAATTGGGCTATTACTGGCTTTCAAAGTCCCCCGTCAAATTGTGGGAGAAAGAGCAACCTTGGTTGAATATTCCCTGGGAATCACTTCTTTATTCCTGGCCACCACGTATGCTGAACACCATCAATTCCTCCTGATTCTCATGGGGTATGCTGTAGCCTGGATTTGGATGGATGAAATCAAGGACCTTAAAGTATTGATTCTGCTTCTGTCCTCCTGGCTTTTAATGTTAATGGGATTTCAGATGGATAACCTGAATCTGACTTTTGGAAATATCTTCTGGGGGATATATTTCCATACCTATGGGCTGCTGGCGGCCTGGCTGGGATTTTTCTTCTGGCAAACCCAAAAGGAAATCTCCACATGATGCCCCTCTTATTGGCAGGCTGGATTCTCATTTCAGCCGGGGCTTTGGGGAGAATCCTGTTGGATTTAATGGATATCAGGACTGAAGACCCCTGGATCGATGGATTATTTGCTATTGGCTTGGGAACAGGAATATGGGCATTCCTTATTTTTTCCCTGGGAAATATTGGATTGCTGTATCCTTCCATTGGGCTTATCTTTTTAGTTCTAACGACCCTGGCAGGAATTTTCATTTATCGGAAGCAACCCATTTTCACAAAACTGCCTGCTTTGAAAATCAAATCCTATCCATTTTCTGAGTTAGCTCTTTTAACCGCCATGGGATTCTTATTAATACTGAATATTTCTGGAGCCCTGACCCCTGAACTCCGTCAGGATTCACTGCAATATCATGTTACTGTTCCCCACCTGTATCTTCAATACCATCAGATTTTCGATATTCCTTACCTGGCTTACCATTTTTATTCCTTGAATATGGAAATGATTTATACCCTGGGAATGATGCTGGACAATACCTTGATTCCCAAATTACTCCATCTTTCCATGGGATTTATGAGTGCTATCCTGATTTGGAGAATTGCCAAAAAAGAGTCTTCCCAGGAAAACACCTTTCCCTTATTGGCGGCCTTTCTCTTTTATTCCTTACCCCAGTCCGGTTGGATGGCATCCACCGCTTATAATGAAAATGGTTGGATGTTTTATGGGCTGCTGGCTTTTGCCGCCTGGTTGAAATGGGAAAAAACACGATATTCCCGATGGCTTTGCCTTTCAGCTTTAATGGCAGGAATCGGCATGTCCATCAAGATGATCAGTTTTGCCTTCTATCCCCTGATAATTGGAGCCTGGACCCTTTTATTGATTATCCGAACAAAAGATAAGCCCCAATATAAATGCTGGATACCCTGTGGATTCATCATTTTCCTTCCTCTATTACCCTGGTTTATAAGAAATCTCGTTTATACCGGTAATCCGGTATTCCCCTTATTAGGTAATGTTTTCCCCTCTTATCTCGATTACCGGCAAGCAGGTCTTGGGTTTTCCAACATCCGGCACGTGCAGTCCTTTTCACTGGCTGGGTTACCCGCAAAATCCATGGAAGTCTTTTCCGGAATTATGATAAATGGAAATTGGATGATTGCCTTATTTTTTGTCTGCCTGGGAGTCGGATTATGCTTTTGGAAGCGACTGACACCCCTGACCCGCAAGACAGGGATTTGGGGAGTGATAGCCTGGTTTATTTACCTGGCTTTGGAAGGGGGACTGGATGGAAGGTTCCTTTATCCAACCTATCCAATCATGGCTTATTTCTGCGCCATGGTTTGCAAAGAGGCTTTTTCATATAAACAGGGAATGGATAAGGTATTGATTCCGTTATTGGCGTTGTTACTCTCTATTTTTTCAGTGTTTGGCAGATTGGGATATACCCAGGATTTGAATGAATCCCTTATTCCGGTTCTTTCGGAAAAGACCAAGGATACCTATTTGGAACGGCTGCCAGTTTATTCTCTTCTTAAGTTTATTAATCAAAATACCCCGGAAGATGCCAGAGTCCTTCTACCGGCAGGATATTCCGGCGTTTATTGCAACAGGCATTATATGGCAAATAGTGAATTTGACCCTTCACCTTTGACCAGTTTTGTTTTGCATGCTAAATCAGCAGATGAAATAGTCCAGAAACTGGATGAAATAAAAATAACTTATGTGGCAATTCCGGCATCCATTCTTATCAATCATGCTAAATTTCCAGCAATTCAAGAACTCACATCTTCATCAGGGAAACTGCTTTATCGGGATTCCTGGTTTGCCCTAATTGAAATCAAACCCCACCACGATAATACATTCCATACCGCTGATTAGCTTCATGTAGAAGGGTATTTATATCTTCACCCAGGACATAAATTGTCATTATGGCATGCTCCCCTTCAGTCTGTTTTGACAGCTGTCAAAAGATTAGAATATTGAAAATAAAGAGGTTAATATTTTGACAGCTGCCAAACTCTCACAGAAAACAGCTTATGACCAAAGAAAGCAATAAGTGTTATAAAAGGAAAACTAATCTTCCAGGAGAATCCTACCAGATGATTGAAAGAGATGCCCTTTATGAGGATGTAGGATAAGGTTAACGCCTTTTCCTGCCATGGAATATGGCTACGACTGAAACAAAAGCTACCGAACCAATGATAGACCAGACCAGGGGAAATTCAGTTCCACCAATATTTAAGGGAATTAAATCCTTTAAACCGGCTAATTTGGATAAATAATGGCCCAATAAAGCCCCGGCAAGTCCTATCGCAATGCTGACTATGCATCCGCTTCTGGATAATCCAACAATGGCTTTAGCGACGGATCCTACTATCCCGGCTATCAAAAACAAAATTACTATGCTCTTTAATGTCATTTCAACTAATTCCTCACTATCAATATACCATCAGAGTTAGATTTACAAAACAAAAGACTGTCCCATCTCAAGATGGAGCAGTCTTTGGATTATGTTTAATTTTTTTATCAGGGACGTTGTCGTTCGTCACCATACCAGTTATTCACATCATCTGATTCAGTACCTGCATATGGAAAACTATTGGTAGCGCCATTTTTACCTTTGGAATAAATCTGGAAAGTCCGCAAGTTATAAAATTGTTCAAATCCAGTTCCCCGGAAATCAGTCCGTTCAGTTCCCACAGATGAGTAGTCTGAATAATATACATAAGAATATGAATTTCCCCAGGGATCCAACAGAATATCATCCGATAAATCACCTAAGGTCCCATTATTATAAAGTCGGTCCTCTTTGACTTCCAGATAGGGACCATGCCACTGCTTGGGAGCCGTAGAAATATTTCCGGTAGGCCCATGTAACAAGAACTTGGTCAGGTTCTGTATGCCAGTCGGCGGGTAGGCCTGGGTATCCAGCTCATAGGCAGATAAAGCGGTTTCAATTTTCGCAACATCAGCCTGAGCTTGTGTATATTTGGCATCCGTAACCCGATTACTGACAACCGGTATCAAGACAGATGCCAGAATGCCGATAATCAGAAGAACTACGGTTAATTCCACCAAAGTAAAACCACCCGATGCCTTCTGTAATATGCTCTGCATTTTATTATTATCCAGTTTCATAATGTGCTACCCGCTTTTTCGTAAAATATATTAATTAAACGTATAGTAAAGGTCATCATCGGTTCCCTGGGTGGAATCTTTGCCAAAGCTTACAAGCGCCCAGCGGCCAATGGTATTATTAGAAAACCCTGTTCCGCCAACCTGTCCCTGATCATCAATTTCACTGCCATTGATACTCAAGAAATGATAGGGTCCGGACCATGGATCCAATGGAACTTCAGCTCCAATAACCCCAGAGGAATTATATTTTTTGTCCGGCTGATATTCCAAATAAGGCCCTTTCCACTTATATGTTAAAACAGTATCGGAACTGGTCATGGGGCTTCCTGAAAGCATATCGCGTATAGTACGAACAGTATTAGTGGGAGGATTCGCTCCGGTCTGTGGATCGATAATCAGGAAATTGGCATGGTCCCCAATCAAATCGGCATTGGATATGCCGGAGGGAACCGAGGCAATATCATCCAGAACCGTTAGCGGAAGATAATACCCATATTGGGCTTCCACCTGTTTTTCCCCATCAGCTATTTGCTTCATTTCCATTAATGCAGCTGTTTTCTTTGATTCTTCATTCCAATTTCTATATGAAGCGCTGACAACATACGTCAAGATACTGAGAATCACCACAACCGCAATCAGTTCTACCAGGGTAAACCCATTTGGCTTTTGTTGGCTACATCGTTTCATGAACAATCCTTACCTTACCATCACAAATCTGATTTAGAATCTGTAGATAACATCATCGCCCTCACCGGGATAGGTACTATTGTTCCCGGGAAGCCCGTCTTTTCCATAACTGACAATGACCATTCGATCAAAGAGATTAGGATAATCCGTTTCTCCCTGAATAGGATTTGTCAGAAAACTCTGAGTAAATAACTTATAGGGACGACCCCATGGATCCAAAGGGCTGCCATAATTGGAAGGAGGCGTTTTGCTGCCAGTTAAATCCACTTTTTGGTAGGTAATATAGGGACCTTTCCAATCTTTGGAATTAATCGTATAAAAATACCAGCCGCCATTAGTCTGAATAGCATAGGGGACCAGTTCATCTTCGATATTATATTGTTCCAAAGTATTGGTATCCGTGAAGGTACCTTTCCCGGGATTATCATCCAGGGTTCGCAGAGAAACATACCAACCCGTATCGATCTCACACTGTCGTTCAGCATCCGCTATCGCTTTACATTCTGCCTTGGCAGCATTTACTCTTGCTTCCTCTGAGCGTTCGGTATATTTGTTAACAGCAATAGCGCTGAGAATACTTAAAATCAACATCGCTATCAGAATTTCCAAGAGGGAGAATCCACTTCGATCCTTCATTGATTTTTCTCCATTTTTTATTATTCTCATGAGTCAGATGCCTCCATCAAATTGTCTAACGGACATAAAGGATATCGTCACCCTCAGCTGGTCCAAAGGGAAGAGTCGTTGTTGAATCAAATTTCAGGTTCGGTCCCATACTCCAGATTCTGATTTTACTGCCCTGGGTCGTATCATTAGACTCGGAAGTCTGGGTAAGAGGACCATAGAAAATATAAGGATTCTTCCATGGATCCAAGGGAGCATATGTTGTGTCATTCAACACTTCAGTTCTTTGATAAGTAATGTAAGGCCCTTTCCAGTTATTGATGGTTGTTTCTGTATAACCGGAATTGATGGCCGGATTGACTGGCTTGCCGCTGGACAACCAATCCTGAAAACTCCAAGTCGTCATAACAGTCACGGTAGGAGCTTCAAATTGGAGATTCCCCGGAAAGAAATAAAACCCGGTCTCAGCATAGGCAAAACTTTCAGCATCAGAAATGCGGGCCATTTCTTCCTGGGCTCTGGCGATTCGGGCTTCTTCTGTGCGACTCCAGAATTTAGGGATGACGATCAATGCCAAAATAGATATAATCGCCACGACAGTAATAATTTCCGCTGCGGTAAAACCTCTTGTATCCTTCATTGTTTTCATTGCCAGGCCTTTCTTAATATCATTGCTTCATTCTTAGATTAGAAGGAATAAAAAATATCATCTGAATTGGGTTCATCATAATAAAGCCAGTAATTAGCCAGTTTCTGAGCTTCACTAACACTGGTATTATCTTTGGAACCCGGAACTCGATCCCAACCAAAACTGATAACCATTGTAATATCAGGCCTTTCTGTAGGCCCATAATTAGCCGCTGTCATCAGGGTGGTATTGTTACCCTGGACTTTCAAGAGAGCTACCTGATATCTTTGTCCATACAGGTCAATCGGATAGCCCTCGGAATCAAACCGACTGTGGCCATCCTGTCCTTTGGTCTTTTGAAGAGAAAGATAGGGGCCTTTCCACAAAGTTGTATCGACATAAAAAGAATTTGAATCACCTTCGAGATTAATCGGACGGCCATATACATCATAATTAGGCATTGTTCTTGACTGAAGGTCTTGAAGACGCCAAAAAATACCCGTATCCCCACGGGCAATCCCTTCATTCATCGCAAATTCTCTCATTTCAGCCGTTACAGCTGTCCTCTTAGAACGATCAACCACATTCTTCCAGTTAATCATATTCAGAGAAGACAATATGGCAATAATACTTACCACAATGAGGATTTCCAACAAAGTAAAACCTCGATTACCTGGTAAGACTGTTTGTTTTTGCTTTCTAATCATCCTGATAACCTCTATTTTTAGTACCTTCAACCCAAGAGAAATATATTACGTCTAACCCATGCTGTCAACAAGTTTAAGCCTCGTTACCAATTACGAAAGAAACCTGCAAATCCGTTTGAGGAACTTAGGACGGATTCAAAACGGTGACTCCACCGGAAATAATTCCATCCTTGGGATCATAATCCCAACCCAGTAAATCCCTGCCAGCCCTTTGGACTCGAGTTCCTTGAGCGTTAGGCTGTTCTGAAAACCAAAAGGTTAAGGGTGTATAAAAACAACTTTTTTTTCCGACCCATTGGATAGTAGCCAGGTTTCCACCCAAATAAGCATTTTCTGTTAATGATTTTACCGTAAAACGGATAATTCCTTTAGTAGTATCTACCTGATTCAGGATTATTTCCACCGCTGGGTTCCTTTGAAAATTGATAGCCGGCCGTAAATTAATGCCAGCCATATCAAAATCAGCATCATGAACACCCAGATATCGGGTGGAGTACTTAATTACCACTTCGGCTTTATCCACCATAATTCCCTTGGGATTATCCAATACCAAGGATTGTTCAGCAACCTCTCCCCGAGTTAAACGCAACATAACGGGATCAAATCTCAAGGTTATATTTCCATAGTTTTTACTTGAGCCACTGGATGTTTGAACCGGTGGTGCCGGAACTACGGTTTTGGGAACAACTACAGGCGGCTCAGCCGACTTGTTACCCTCATCTTTCGCCGGATTACTTCCTCCTGAACCTGGTTTAACAGGAACAGGCTTGCCAGGTTGTTTGGGACCCGGAGACCGCTTTATAAGTGAACTTCCCGGATTCAATTCTGTTTCAGAAGTAGTCGATTGCGCCTGGCTTTTATCGGTCATCGAAAAAATGCACAATGATACCAATAAACTCAAGCTAAGAACCCTGTTAAGGAAAAAGCCTGAATATATTATTATTAGATATTTTTTCATGAAACCCATTGATTTGACTAGGGTACCATCCTTTTTTCCATTACAGTAGTGATTTTAGTCTGGGTTCTATTCACTAATGAAAGGATTCGACTTTCGGCCAATTGCGTTTTTCCGGTGGTTAAACGGGCATGGGATACAATCGTAAAATTATACGAACGAACAGAGACCCAATTTGATATTCTTTGAAAATTATAAAGGTCTTTTTCCAATTCTGGCAACGATGATGCTGCTGTTGTAGCATCTGTTGGCTCTTTCATGCCAGAAACCTTCAATAAATCAGCTATAGTTGCATAAGCGCCATGGGATTCCCGATAAGTAATAATTTCTTTAGCTAAGTCAGCCGTCATTCCAGGTAAAGCCAATAACACCTCATAAGGGGCTGTATTAATATTGATAGCACCTTGATTTTGGGTACTATCGGTCATACACAGACAATCTAATACAGCGCCCATGGAAATCCCGATTTGAGTATCCAGGCTGACGGTTGCCCATTGGGTGCTGGGAGTGGCCAATGAAACAAAAGCAATATCCCCCAAAGAATGGTAATCCACATCAGCAAGGCGTTCCATGTTTTCTTCATCGAAGTCTTTATTAGAAGGTTGGCAAGCATTATTTCTACTGTCCGGAGTTCCCCCCGATTTTTGCCAAACTCGGTTTACTCGAGGATCATTCTTCTCCCAGGATACATTCTGGCTGCAGGCTCCATATTTCAGAGTATCCACCAGATGATCATCCTGGTTATAAAGCATTAGGGTTTCTCCCTTTTTGGACAGGTATAGACTGTTATCTTCTACCAGGTAAGAAGATGGAACAGAACCATAAAAACGTTGATAAGAATAACCATCCGCTTCCCCGCCGTCATAATCAGGGTCATCCGTATATTCATTGGTAATGATCATATATCCTTTAGCAGGAACCGAGCCATATAAAAAAATGGCGCCAAAACTGCCTTCCAACCGCCACCCATCCACCGGTAAAGCATATGGATAAGGATTATACAATTCAACATACTGACCATCCACACCATCATCTGCAGGGGTCGGCGTCCAAGCCATGACCTCATTGATATAGGGCGTCATCTCCACTCCCCGGTAAGTTACGCTATCAACCGTCAATAAGGTGGGAACACTGTCATCATCACGATAATCAACGATATTAACTGCTAATTGAGCCGCTAAATCTTTCCGAAGGACATCCTTGAGTCTTTCGTATATTTTCTGGGCAGAAGCCTCATTAATATTGACCCGGGAATGGCCGGCTTCATTGAGGTGGGATTCATAAGAGTATAAAGTCACATAATCAGATAAAACATTGTATAAAGAAACACCCAGGAGGGCCCTGAGTTCATCCATATTCTTCAAATTATTATTATCTAAAGCACTAGCAATTGCATCCAGAATAGTAGTACTCATGGAGGTGCTATATCCGGCTGTTGCCAATCGGTAATTCATAAAGGGAACTAAATCCAGAGGTTGCCAATGGTCTTGGGTCACAGTATCCAAAGCAACAGCCAGATTCACTTTTGATTCTTCATCCTGAACTATTACCTGTGGATTTTCCGGTCCATTTATTGTTGCTTTCAAGCCCAGGGAATTGGTCGAAAACCCGCTAAAAACTGATAAATAGCCATCCTGATCTGACCGGGTAGAGATTAATCGATTCTTGGCGGCGCTAATCCCCATTTCAGCGAGATAATTGGCTTTCAGCTGGTTGGAATAATTGCCAGCCGCCTGCATTTCAGTCCTCATGACAAAAGTAAAAGAGATTCCCAAAAGTGTCAATATGGTCAGGACAGCCAAAACCAGTATCAAGGTAACCCCCGATTCAGGGTTTGTCTGACGAATATGCTTTCCGGAATTTGCCGAAAAACCTATGTTTCTTAAAGCTTTCATCAGGGTAATGTCACCAACGTCGTATAGGTATGAGATTCAATCCGATTTGTTTCATCTCTGAGAGTCAATGCTATATAGATAGAACGCGGCATTCCCATATCATCGGAATCCCACTGAGGCAGCCATTCATTGGTAGCTGAATCCCGGCTGTAAAACAGGAAACTTACACTATCAACACCAAAAGCCAGAGGCTCAACGGTCCCGTTTTTGTATTTCATCAACTCTCGGTTTGCCGTATCAATAAAATATCGGTATTCAGACTCATCTACACCCGAAAGAAAATAAACGCTATCCTGCCCATACCCCCGAAGAGAAAGTAAGACCGCTGCAGAATCAAGACTGGTGGTAACCACCGGGGCTGTATTAACGGCATATGATTGAATAAAGGGAGTCCCTGATGATACTAAATCCCGAAATCGAAGAGTCATATCATTTAAGGCAGCTCTGGCATTCTCCACCGTCTTCACTTCGGCATTATTTCTTTCATAATGCATGGCAACCGTCCGGAAACTGGTATAAACCGAAATAGTGACGATACTCAGTATCGCCATCACAACCACCAGTTCTGAAAGTGAAAAACCTTGTTTATGCCAACGATTCATCTTCATTTAATACTTATTCCTCTGATTACTCTCTCCAGAGTCGCTTATCTGTTAAATTTTTGTCTGAACTGAATAATCCCTATCCCGCCAAGTCACTGTTACCGTAACAAGCCGATCTGACCCTCCAGCATTGATAACAGAAACCTGCCATTGATATCCAGTTTCCAGGACATAGGGGGTAGGTCCAGCGGTAGTTCCAACCGGCCATAAGGCCTCTTCCCGCTTAATATCTTCTAATTTCTGCTGGGCAAGCAGGGAAGCAATAGTTAAGTCCTTGGCGATCTGAGCCGATTTCATTCCTTGGGGAAATAAGGTGACCAGTGCCAATAATCCAATCAACAAAATCGTCATGCTGGCAAGAACCTCAATCAAGGTCATGCCTGCTTTATGATTTTTTTTGTTTCCAGATTGTCTCATCAACATGAAAATCAACTCTAACCCCTTAGCAATGATTCTATTATCTGTTCCTTAAGTATGGCTCAATTCCGGGTGTTTGGCAGGATTTTAGAACGGGCCGTAGAAGCATACACCTGGATTGTATAATAATTTTCATTAATTGCCGTATCATCAGACCGATTAATCAGATGGATTTTGACTGACTCAGAAGTTCCGGCAGGCTCGAATTGCACATAAACATGACCTGTTGTTGAATTGGAAATATCCGTAATCATAGCTCGGTCAGGAATGAAATGAATATTCGTTACTTCTGAAAGCCAAACAGGGTTCCCTGCCGTATCATAACTTAACCGGTCTATCCAATAGGCCTGACGACCCTCGATTTGAGGGTCATTCAGTTGAAAATGGAGCCGATGGGTCGAGTTTACGGCAATCGACATCTCTCGAGCCAGATTTAAAGTCGCAGCAACATCTTTGGAAGCGGTTTCAACTGCCGTTGATCTCAAAAATCGGCTGTATCCAAATACAAAAATACTCAGTAGCACACTGAAAACTAATAAAATAACGGTTAGCTCAGTCAAAGTAAAACCGTGTTTACTAAGTTTTTTTGGGTTTTTATCCATACAAACCTTCAATTTCATTGAATATCCGCCATTTTATCCCTGAGACCCTGCCCAGGAACAAATCAACCTTGAATTAGGAGTCAATTAATAATGCAAATCCTTTAATGTGAAATATACATCCCTGCAAGGTTTACGTCAACTTTTTCAATAATTTTCAATGATTCCCGCCAATTTAGCAAGAGTTTTTTCAACCCGAACCAAAAGACTTAAAAACAAGCTATCATTCCTTTTTAGAAGAACCAAAGAGGGGTTCACCTTTAACGGTATAACCCAAAATCTCAGAGAATAAAAAAGCCGGGAAAGGAGGTCCATTTCCCCGGCTTTATAGATTCTAAACCGGTAACATCAGGATGCAATAAACATCTGTTTTATTTAACAACATTGACAATATTAAACATAGGCATATAAAGGGCCACAACGATGAAACCTACGATGATACCCAGCATGACGATAAGTAAAGGTTCAATCAATGAAGTCAAACCTTTAACAGTATCATCAACTTCCCGGTCATAGGTTTCAGCCACTTTCGTGAGCATGGCATCCAAAGCGCCAGTTTCCTCACCAACAGCAATCATATGAACAACAATGGGAGGAAATACAGGGAATTTGGATAAAGGGACATGGATGGTTTCCCCTTCTCGGATGGAGTCATAGACTTGTTTCATAGCTCGAGCGATAACTTCATTTCCGGAACTGTCTCTGACGATTTCTAATGCCTGTAAAATCGGAACGCCTGAATTGATCAGGGTGGATAGAGTACTGGCAAACCTGGCGATGGCAATTTTGTTAACTAACTGGCCAAAAACAGGAATTTTCAATTTAACAGAGTCGATATAAAACCGGCCTCCAGCTGTTTTATAGGCATACTTATAGCCAACGACAATCCCGATTATACATAAGATTGTGATTGATAACCGAATCGGGTCAGTCAACGTCCGTGACATGGCAATCAACATGAGCGTAGGACCCGGTAAGGTCGCGCCCAATTCACCAAAGATTTTTTCAAATCGCGGAATAATAGCAATCAAGATGAATGACACAATCGCTACGGTCATGATCACAATCATGGTGGGATACATCATTGCAGACCTGATTTTAGAACGTAATTCTCTCTGTTTTTCCAAGAAATCTGCAATTTTATTCAAAACGGCTTCCAGAACACCACCGATTTCCCCAGCACGGACCATGTTGATATATAGTTTATTAAATACTTTGGGATTCTGTTTGAGTCCTTCTGAGAGAGTTCCCCCGTTTTCAATCCCTGCTCCCAGCTGCTTAATAACAATTTTCAGGCTACCGGACTCAGTCTGGTCCTCTAAAATGGTAAGACTTCTTAAGAGAGGAAGGCCGGCTTCAATCAAAGTGGCTAACTGACGGGTAAAAGTAGATAAGTGTTTTAATTTGATTCGTCCAAAAAGCCATCTTAATCCAGGAATAGTACCCAGATCGATTTTAGTTGCTTTTCCTCTGGAACGGGAGACTTTTGTAGGGTAATACCCCATATTCCGAAGTCGTTCAAGAACAGTTTCCTCAGTTTCCGCTTCGATAGTACCTCGGATCGGTTTTCCACCCTTATCCAAGGCCTCATAAGTATAGGTTGCCATAATCTTTTACCCTCATCTCGAGATACTTACATTTTAGGCTTAAATCCATTGGCTGTAAATCAAAAGCTTTATTTAGCCCGATCCGCCTCTTCTCCCGAACTATCATCTTCTTTTTGGACAAAATCAGCATCTCCCAGTGAAGAGGATGCCGCTGCCGGAACATTGGCAACAACGGGCGACTCCAGTAAGTCATCCCGGATTATATCATCTTTCGGGGGAGGAGCATCCTCAACCCCGAATGTTACTCTGAGAATTTCATCGAGAGTGGTGATGCCGGCAAGAACTTTCTGCCACCCATCTTCCCGCATAGACAACATGCCATTGGCCCGGGCTTTTCGAGCCAAATCACCGGTAGAGGCCCGTTCCAGAATCAAATTCCGAATATCATCATCGATTACCAATAGTTCATAAATCCCAATGCGACCCTTATATCCTGTATAGTTGCAATCCTCACAACCCCGGCCATGATAGAAAGTATATTGTTTGGCATCCTCAGAAGTCATATTCATTTCCATCAACATCTGGGATGGGGGAACATACTCTTCACGGCAGTTGGGGCAAATTGTCCGAACCAACCGTTGAGCCAGTACGCCTTCTAGGGTGGAGGATAACAGGAAGGGTTCTACTTCCATATCAACCAAACGAGTAATGGTCGATGGGGCATCATTTGTATGCAGAGTGGATAGTACCAAGTGACCGGTCAATGCTGCCTGGATAGATATTTGGGCAGTGGTCGGGTCACGTATTTCACCTACCATGATAACATCAGGATCCTGACGAAGAATGGCGCGAAGACAAGAGGAAAAGGTTAGCCCTAAAGCCTCTCGAATGTTAACTTGAACGACGCCTTCCATTTCATATTCGACCGGGTCTTCATTGGTAATAACTTTCAGCTCCGGGGTATAAATCTCATTCAACGCAGAATAAAGGGTGGTTGTCTTACCGCAGCCGGTAGGACCGGTAACCAGAATAATGCCGTTAGGTTTCTCAATAATGATCTTCATCTTGTCATGGACTTCAGGTAAAAGCCCAATCTGTTCCAATCCCATCATCATCATTGATTTATCAAGGATTCGAAGCACGATGGATTCCCCCCAGACGGTCGGGAGGGAACTGACACGAAGGTCAATCTGACGTCCGGCCAGATTCAGTTTAATACGTCCATCCTGAGGCAAACGGCGTTCAGAAATATCCATCCCGGCCATAACTTTGAAACGGGACTGAATCCCAATATGCAAATGCTTGGGGGGAGAAGCCACTTCATGGAGGACACCGTCAATACGATACCGGATCCGCAGCATATCTTCAAAAGGTTCAATATGTAAATCGGATGCTCGGTCTTTAATCGCCTGCAATAAAAGAAGGTTCACATATTTTTTAACAGGTGCATCCTGATCGATTTCATTCAGATTTGTCAGGTCGATCTGGTCACCGGTATTAACTATATTTTCTTCTGGATTTTCATCATGAAGCCTATCCACCATGGCATCCAGGTTATCATCACCCAAGCCATAAAACATATTAATGGCTTCGACAATATCCTCTTCCTTGGCTATAGCACCTGAGACCTGTGTATCCAGGACCAGCCGTAACTCATCCAGGACATTGATGTTCATCGGGTCCGAGAGGGCGACCAGGATACTGCCATCTGTTTCCTGTTTCAACGGGAATATTTTGTAGTTATTGGCGATATGATAAGGAACCAGTTTGGTCAGATTCAAATCAACTTCATAAGTTGCCAGATTGACATAGGGTAGCCCTGTCTGCTCAGAAAGCAGTTTCAAGGTATCTAAATCAGCCATTCCGGAAGACGACTCCAGTGGTGCCGCTTCTTTAATGGTTTGTGCCGCCTCTTCGGGTGGAAGTACCTTTCCTAATGAAGGTCGGGTGGCTTCTTCGTGCAAGTCCGAGGGGGTTACTTTGGGTTTATTGTCACTCGTGTCTGCCATGAAGGCCTGCTCCTATGCGTTGGGAGTTATCCCCATGAGTTTGGATCTTAAATCTTCCGGGTCTTGAGCTTTTTCAAGGGCTACTTCAGCGGTAATATCTCCACGTTGATATAGATTCAGGAGGAATTGGTCCATGGTAATCATCCCCTGTTTTTGCCCGGTTTGAATGGATGAAAGAATACGGTTGGTTTTTCTTTCACGAATCAAGTTGGCAATTGCGGAGGTGTTCATCATGATTTCATAAGCAGCTACACGGCCTTTTCCCGCCGCCCGGGGACATAAGGTCTGGCAGAGAATGGCCACAATTGAAATGGAAAGCTGCATACGAATCTGTTCCTGTTGGGCAACCGGGAAAGCATCAATAACACGTTCCACGGTCTGGGATGCAGAAATAGTGTGCAACGTGGCAAAGACCAAGTGACCTGTTTCAGCCGCGGTAATAGCGGCTTCCATAGTCTCAAGGTCTCGCATTTCCCCAACGAGAATAACATCAGGGTCTTGACGTAAAGCATGTTTCAACGCTGCGGCAAATGAGGGAGTATCCTGTCCCAGTTCCCGGTGAGTCACAATCCCTTTTTTGTGGGGATGGTAATATTCAATCGGGTCTTCAACCGTAATAATATGGGCATCACGGTTTTCATTCACCCAGTCAACCATGGTCGCCAGGGTGGTGGTTTTACCCGAACCGGTCGGACCGGTAATCATGATTAATCCTCTGGGCCGGCAAAGCAACTCTTTTACAAAAGCAGAGGGTAAGCCCAACTGCTCAAAGGTCAAAATCTTATATGGAATAAGTCGGAGAACAATGCCGATTTCCCCACGGGCACGGAAAGCACTGACACGGAACCGGGAAATATCCAAAAAGGAAAACCCGAAATCGGCGCAGCCGGATTCCATAATAGCCTGCTGGTGACGGGTTGGGGTGATCTCTTCCATTAAGCGTTCGGTATCACGAGGAGACAGGATCTGGATACCCACCTTCTCTAGACGACCATCAATTCTAAGGGTTGGCGGACGTCCTACCGAAATATGAATATCTGATGCGCCCTTTTCAACACAGAGCTTCATCATATCCTGCATAGTAATTTTAGCATCGGGTGCTTGATTAGGAATTTCTATTGCCATCTCTATACCTCTAATAAACTAGGCTGTATCTAACTGGGTAACTCGCATGATTTCATCCACAGTAGTCTGACCCATAAGTACTTTTTCAAATCCATCTTCACGGAGAGTATGCATACCATATTCCCGTGCTTTCTTTTTAATGGTGGCGGCCGCTTCACGGTTCAAAACCATCATTCTGATTTGTTCATTCATGACCATCATTTCATGGATAGCAGTTCTTCCTTTATACCCGGAGAAACTGCATTTATCGCACCCTCGGCCTCTCATCAACTGGAGACCTTCACGTTTGTCCTGAGGAACACTCAACAGGTCCAGGGTCTCCTTATTCGGGGTAAAGGGTTCTTTGCAGGCATTACAAATCCTTCGAACCAGACGCTGTGCCACAATTGCCTGAACACTGGAAGCAACCAGGAAGGGTTTGATCCCCATGTCTATCAGACGAACCGTGGCAGAAGGCGCATCATTCGTATGGAGGGTGGAGAAAACCAAATGGCCGGTCAAAGCGGCGCGAACGGCGATTTCAGCTGTTTCCGTATCACGGATTTCCCCTACGAGAATAACATCCGGAGATTGCCGAAGCATCGAACGAAGACCAATCGAGAAGGTCAACCCGATTTCGGCATTCACTTGAACCTGGTTAATCCCGTTAATTTGATATTCCACAGGATTTTCAACTGTAATTAGTTTTTTATCTACCGTATTAATAGCCGAAAGGGCCGCATACAGGGTCGTAGTTTTTCCCGAACCGGTAGGACCCGTCATCAGCAGGATGCCATTAGGCTTTTTAATCTGCTGTTCAAATACTTCAATATGGTAGGGGGTGAACCCGACATCTTCCAAACCCAGCAAAACCGTACTCTGGTCCAAAATACGCATAACAATACTTTCCCCATAAAGGGAGGGCAGCGCATTTACACGAACGTCCAGATTTTTTCCCTCCAGATTCAGTTTGATACGACCGTCTTGAGGGATTCGTTTTTCAGCCAAATCCATTCCGCTCATCAGTTTTAGACGGGATAGGATGGCATTCTGGGCTCGTTTGGGAGGGGGAGTCATTTCATGGAGAACACCGTCAATACGGAACCGGATCTTTATTGTCCGGGCGAAAGGTTCAACATGGATATCTGAAGCTCGGTCGTGGATCGCCTGCCGGAACATCGTATTCACAAAATTAACAATAGCGCCATCTTCAGCAGACAACTCTCCGGTACCTTTAGCCGTCCCTTTCAGGACCTCATCATAATTAAACTCATCCAGGCTTTGTTGTTGCTGTTCTTCGTTGAATTGTTGAATTAATTCTTCAACCTGATGGCCTTCATAATATTTTTTGATAGCTCTTTCAATCTGCTCTTCTTTGGCAATAACCATTTTCAGGCTATTCCCCAGCATGATTTTCAAGTCATCTGCCAGCTGGACATCAAAAGGATCCGCAATGGCCACTACCAGGGTATCATCAGCCTCTCTTCGGATGGGAAAAACCTTGTAATGTTTAGCAACCCGTTCTGGAATCAAGTCTTTCACAGAAGAGTCCAGCTTCAGGTCATCCAGCTCGATGATTTCCATTCCCATTTTGTCAGCTGTCGCCTGAAGGATGTCTTCTTCAGTGACCTGACCGGTTTCAATCAAGGTATCCCGAAGGGATTGTCCGGCTTCCTCAGCCAATACCATAGCCTTATTGATTACATCAGGAGTAACCAATTGGGCTTCTTCTAATATCCGGACAAAGTTATTCTGCTTGGGAGTTCCAGCCTTGTTATTGTCTTCTGGCATCTAAATAAGCCCCCATCGCGTAATGATTTTTATGTTTTTCATGAGTATAAAACCGACTCTAGTCTAGCCCCGTGAGACACCGCTGTCAAGAACTAAATCATCCAAAAACAGTCTTACAGGGGCTGCTGCATTAAATGGAAAAGATTGTTCAGAATCAGGGTATATACAAACATTTTCTCCATAGAATCCCTTTATGAAAGAATTCCACAGCTAAACGAACCACACTTTTGTCATCGCTCAATTTTCAATTTAATTATATATCTTCCCCCTACCTGAAACAACCAAAAACTACAGAGGGAAGAAAAGCAATCGGCATTATTTGAACCATTTCAACCGGAGAGAGTTGCTAACCACCGATATCGAAGAAAAGGCCATGGCCCCGGCAGCAAAAATCGGATTCAATAGATTAAAAGCTGCCAGAGGAATCCCTATCACATTGTAAATAAAGGCCCAAAACAAGTTTTGCCGGATAATCCGTACCACCTTTCGGCTCAAATCGATGGCTTTGGGAATATTGTCCAGGTTGTCATTCATCAGGGTAATATCCGCGGTTTCCATGGCAATATCGGTTCCCGTCCCCATAGCAATGCCAATATGGGCTTGAGCCAGCGCCGGTGCATCGTTGATGCCATCGCCCACCATAGCGACAATTTCCCCTCTTTTCTGGAGATTTTCAACTTCTCTGGCCTTATCTCCCGGAAGGATTTCTGACAGAATATCTTCAATATGGAGGGATTTACCAACCGATTCAGCGCTTTTTCGGTTATCCCCCGTCATCATCACTACATGGTATTTCATAGACTGCAGCGATTTAACCACCTCAACAGACTCGTCTTTCACTTTGTCCGTCAGGGTTATCAACCCTACTGGACGCCGGTTCATGACAATATATAGAACTGTTTTTCCCTCAGAGGAGAAAAAATCACCCCGTTTTTCATATTCCTGCAGGTTGATATTGGAACCCCGGATATAAATACTGTTACCCACCATGACCACAGATCCTTTGATAATCCCTTTAATTCCCTGTCCCGGGACCACTTCAACATCATCGGGAAAACTGAGTACCAGTCCTTCATCCAGGGCAGCTTGGATAATAGCTTCTGCAATAGGGTGTTCAGACATTCGTTCCAGGGAAGCCGCAATCCGCAAAAGTTCTTTCTTGGTCACATAAGAGCCTGCTTCTATATCATTGACGGCCAGTTCACCCTGGGTTAAAGTGCCGGTTTTATCAAAAACAATCGTATCTACTTTATGAAGTTTCTCCAGGCTTTCAGCGTTTTTCACTAAAATGCCCAATTCAGCACCTTTACCGGTACCCACGATAATAGCGGTCGGGGTAGCCAAGCCCAAAGCACAGGGACAGGCTATTATCAGCACTGAGACAAAAGAGGTCAGGGCTTTGGTCAAATTAAAGGAAGAGGCCAGGAGCAACCAGCCTAGAAAGGAGAGAACTGCTATCCCCAGCACAATGGGAACAAATATCCCGGCAATCTGGTCAGCCATTCTCTGAATGGGAGCCTTGGAACCCTGAGCTTTTTCCACCATATTAATGATCTTGGCTAAAAGGGTATCCTTCCCCACCTGTTTTGCCTGTACTTTTAGAATTCCGGTTTTATTGATAGTCCCGGAAATGACCGGATTCCCCATGAATTTTTCCACAGGCAAGCCTTCCCCAGTAATCATGGATTCATCTACTGTGGAAGAACCGCCTTTCACTTCGCCATCTACCGGGATTCTTTCCCCCGGACGGACCAGCACTAAATCTCCTACCACCAGGTCATTGACTGAAACATCATATTCCTGTTCATCCCGAATAATCCGGGCAGTCTGAGGCTGCAACCCCATCAATTTACGAATCTGGTCGGTAGTTCGTGCTTTAGCCCTGCTTTCCAGAACCCTGCCAATGGTTATCATAGTAATAATCATGACCGTAGTATCATAATAGACCACAGAAGAAAGCCCATGAGAAGTAAAATATCCCGGGAAAAGAGTAATGGCTGAACTATACAGAAAAGAAGCCCCTGTCCCCAAAGCTATCAGGGTATTCATATCCATTGTTTTATATTTCAAACCCCGATAAGCCCCGATAAAAAAATGGTTTCCCGTCCAGACCATCACCGGCAGGGTTAATATAAACAAAAAATAATTGAGGGTCTGATTTGCCCTACCCGACAATTCCGGAAAAAATCCCAGATGATGATACATGCTGCCAATCATTACAATAATGCTGATAATCACCCCAAAGACCAGTTTTCTCTTTAGTAACTCATACTCTTTCCGGCGGATAACTTCCGTTCGGGCCGGAGACTCATCTTCCTGGACCCGATAAGCCCCGGCCGCGGAAACAGCTGTTTTAATATCAGAAAAGACGACTTGTCCGGGAATATATTCAATCTGAGCTTTTTCAGTCGCCAGGTTCACCGATACTTCCAGCACACCGGGAATCTCCCGCAGATGTTTCTCCACCCGGCCCACACAGGAAGCGCAATGCATTCCCCTGATTGAAACCGTTATGATTTCACCTTCAACCTGATAACCCAGTTCTTTTATCCTTTTTTGAATATCATTCAGATTCACCTGTGGTTCTTCAAACTTTATGTAGGCTTTGCCGGAAGCATAATTAACCCGGGCCTCTGCCATACCTTTGATTTGCTGCAGGTTTTTTTCTATTTTCACCGCACAAGCGGCACAACTCATCCCTTTAATGGGAAGGGTCATCTCCTGGGTAATAAACTTATCAGAGAAAGACTCTGACTTGCTTTTCTCGGATACTGGAATCGAATGATTCAGTGGCTTTTTCAGGGGACTTGGGGAGTCGAGGGATAACCCCTCTAGAGAACCCATATCTTCGGCAGGATTTTCCGGCTCCTTATTTACAACATGGAACCGAGTGCTGCCTTCCTGTTCCACAATCATTTTAATCGTGTCTCGAATATCAGGTTCTGTTTTATCTTCAGAAACATTGAGATAAGCATCCGGAGCTTTGAGAAATTTTTCCCGGCAGGAATCACAGCAAAAATAATAGATTTGATCATTAACCTCCGCATAAAGAGAGGTTTCCTTGGGGACAACCGTCATCCCGCATACCGGATCAATATGAATGTTCAAAGGTTCTTTTTCCATAACACATTTCTCCAGACCCCAAAACCCTTAATGAATACACTACCCGACTGATTTTCAGTATCCTCTTCTTTAATATATAACAAACCAAACCTCAGAATAGTTCGATGGGGGCATTCTAACCAATTTTGATAAAAATAAAAAGCCTTCTACTTCTTTTTTCATCCTATCACTGTTTTTTCTGTCAAAGCCCCACCCAATATCCTCTTATTAAGAATGATTACAACAATGTTTCTTTTTACTTATCCCAGAAGAATCGGAACATTAACGGAGAGGGTCAGAGATGCTCCGTAACAAAGCCGTTTCGATTCCAATCGGGGGACGGACCTATATAAGATTCATTCCGAGAATATAAATCATTTTCCGGGAGAATAAAACGGAGGGAGAGAGGTAGAAAAAAGGAAGCTTGCTTCCATAAAAAAGGAAGCGGGCTTCTAAAAACAGAGAAGCCCGCCGGAAAAACATTGGGGATAAAACTATTCGTAAAGGGGATTAATATCATCCACCGCAGTGGTTCCATATTTACTATTTTTCATTATAACCTGGCCATAGAAGAAAGGCTTATCGGTATAATAGCAATTCCAATACCGGCCATTATAGGCGGTAGGCATTCTTCCATAAGAGGCGCAGGCGCCTAAATCCAGAATATCAATCGCCCCGCTCTGGGTCACTCCATACCCTGCCATCAGGAAAAACAGCTCACTGATATCACCCGTGGAAGCCGCCTTCAAACTCAGACCAACCCGTTTTCCAGGATTTGCAGCAACAGTATAAGTAACACCCGCTGTGGTGGACATGGTCATCTTAATACCTTCTTCATAATTCCCTGTGAAATAAGCCACCTGAGTTCCTGTTTCTATACTGAAATTACCTTTAATGACAGCCGTCTCAGGATTCTCATAAGCCCACCAGGTAGTATCATTGGCGCTATCAAAATCTCCACCGGGATAAGCAAACTGGAGAAGAGAAGAAGGGGTTGCCTGCAAGATTCTTATGCTATCCAGATAGATATTTCCAGAATTGCTGTTACTTTGAAAAACCATCTGCGGATACATTTCCGTCAGACTGCCAACTGAACGGAAATAAGTCTGAAGCCAGTTCCATTCAGTGGACGAATTATAAGGTACGACATAAGCGGCAATATCAAACGGACTGGGAGGAACCCCGTTAAAGATATATAAGCCCGGACTCAACTGATTGGCAGGCCCCTGGCTGGATTTTACCCGGGCCTGAACCAGATACCATCGGCCGCTGTCGCAAGACAGCCAGTTGGGGATATTGAGGGTCATTTTAGTTCCCTGGGTAGAGCTGACAAACTGGAAGGAAGCGACTCCGGTGGCCCCCTGATAGGTTGAGAGCCATCCTAACTGGGGAAGAATGGTCTTACCAACTGCCAGTTCATACGCATAATGGGCAGTGTCACTGGAATTCGAAAACTCCTCTTGATAAACCACCGGCATGACATGGATATAGTTATTTCGGGTCAGGGTACTGGCCCCATAAGAATGTTGAACAATCAAACGAACGGTGTACCAGGATTCCGTGGCAGGGCTATAGGTATGGGAGGGATTCTGCAAGGTGGAAACCTCGCCATCGCCGAAAGTCCAGCTCCAGGAGACATTATCGGTGGACTGGTCATAGAAAGAGACTGCAAGCGGCCCAATTCCTTCGGTAACAGAAGCATAAAAAGAAACCGCCGGGACATTCTTAAAGACTTTCACATCATCCCAGTAAACAGTCCCTGCCCCGGTCAGGGTTATTTGAACATCTCGGAATCCGGTGGTGGTATTGGTGAAGTTTTGACTAACATAATAATGCTTCCACCCTCCGCCCGAAGGGACTAACGCATTGGCAGGAGCTTTGGTATAAGGAGAATAAGACCCTGCCCAACCCAGGTTACAGGATGCAGTGGCAAACCCGTTTTGGTAAGCCCAGGCAGAGATGGTCCAGGTATCTCCCGGTTTCACCCTGCCTTCGGTCTGGTAAAAGGCCTGCCCAGAACCCTGGGTTTGAGTGATAGCCACCGCACTTCCTCCCTGGTAGGAGGCTGTGCCTTTGGAGATAGACATATAATCATTGCCATATTCCCAGTTCACCCAGTTGGACCGGGTGTTGTCAAAATTCCCATTGGCAATGCCCGCTGGGGAGGTGTCAATCCCATAGAATTTTGTTGAAATGACAGACCAATAATCTTTTCTGGGATAATCATAGGAGAAAGCCCAGAAACCTACGCCTCCCAGGCCATAATTATTAATCAAATCACACTTATATCCCAGGGACTCAGGACTCTCATACCAGGTCTGAAAACAGGTGGAACCACTCCATTTATAGTACCAGGCGGTCTGAGAAGCAGTATCCCAGGCCTTTGTAGAAGCATCGGCATCCCCCAGGATATCATCCATCACTGCGGAATAGGTGCCGCTAAGGGTGGCGGCATGAGGTTGAGCGCTGGCCGTTCCCCATTTCAGTCCATACAGGGGTAACCCGACAATGATTTTGTTGGGACGGTAATTATTGGATTGCAGGTAGGTATTGATTCTACCTGTCATTCCATATCCTGATGAATAATAGTTTCCATGGGATAAAGGAGAGCTGGGTCCGGTATAAGCACTCCCGGAATAATAAAAGTTGTACCACATCACAAAAATGGAATCGAGGTCATCAGAAAGAGAATCATAATCAAACAGGCTGTTGGTCGGTTCCGTCGCTATGCTGACATGGTAATTGGGATTGGCATTATGGAAGGTGGTGGCGATATCATGCATATAGGAAGATAAATTGGCTCGGCTGATCGCTGAATAAGAGACCGCTTCAATATCAATGGTGACTCCATCGGCTCCCGCATTTTGCACCAGGGAACGCAAGGCCGTAATCGAGGAATATCGGGCTGAAGCATTGGCAAGAAAGGTTGAGCCATTGGAAAATTTGGTAGCGCTCAAGAGGACCTTCACCCCATTGGCATGGGCTTTATTGATAAGGTAAGTATTGGGCCAACCTGAGGAATTGGTGATAGAACCATTATCATTGATGGATACCGCATGCCAGGCGATATGGGTAATCAGGTTATATGGAAGCCAGTCAATTTTAGTGTTGGTATCTTCCCAGTAAGGCATATAACCAAAAACCATCCGTTTAACTCCCGGCGCCGCACTGGCTGATAAAGGGATGGGTTTTAAGTTCTGGGAAACAATACTGCGGTTGGAAAGGGCCTTAGGTCCATATTCCGCTTCTTGTTCCTGATGAACACTTTGGGGTGGAGTTGAAGAGAAAAGAGTCTCATCTTCCCAATCGGCTGCTATGACAGGATGATAACTCAAAATAATAAATCCTAAAGTAAAGACTAAACTTCTGAATACATAATAATAGAATCTTGGAAAGACTGCCTTCATGGATTTCCCTTTCCTATCATACTTTAGTTTTATAACATTTACCGGGGAATAACCCTTGTTCTCATTTTACCCCAAAACAATTATGGATGATAAGCCTGTCTCCGGAAGCCAGGAGTCCATCTCCTGACAAAATATTGATTACTATGAAGTTGCCTGATATTTATAAAATAAAAAAAACGGTTCTCTGAGAGAATATCTCCCCAAAGAACCGCTTTTTCAAAGACTGCTGACCCTCCTGGTCTTGAGCCTATTTTATTTTATTCTGAATCTCAGTCAGCTGATTTTTCAAAGTCTCCAGCTTGGTTTTGACCTCAGGATCATTTTTTTCCACGCCATTTTTGGCATCTTCCAGATTCACCACAACCGGGGTCAATTCTTTTCGAAGGTCGCCCTTCATATCACCTAAAAGACTATCCAGAGATTTTTTAGCCTCATCCAATCGTTGCTGGGCCGTCCCATAATTTTTATCCAGCACATCGGCTTTGGCATCACTGATAAGTTCTTTCAAACTGGCAATTCGCAGCCGGAGGAGAGTACTCTCAAGTTTAACCAGCAAATCAGATTTTTGGGTAACCACCAGGGAACGGGCCGCCGTCAAATCTCTTTCGATCGGCCCCATATTCCGGGCCCCCAGGAAATATCCGGCGCCAAAACAGGCTAAGGCTATTATCAGAGTAATAAATAAACGAATCATCTTGATATATTTTCCTTCCTTTGGGAGAGTTCATTATTCAATTCAAGGTAAATCTCCCGCATCCTGGAGAGAAACCTCAAATAAATAGTATAAAGAGACGTTGGCTCCATGACAATAGTCACACTTGGAATCATAAAAAAACGCCGAGGACTTCCATGGATAGGAAATCCACCGACGTTAACCGAGACACACTAACAGGAGAGCTATCCCTCACTGTTCCTTTCCTGTATGCCCGGAACTATGGAATATAAATCATAAACCTATTTATTTTTTAGCTTTGGGAGCAGATTTAGTATTTACCTTTTCTTTCTTTTGAGCAGGCAAGAGAGATTCCATATCTTTCTTAATTACCGTCGTCTCAGTATATCCAAAATACTTTTTTGCAATTTTCCCCTGAGCATCAATCAAAAAGGAAGTAGGAATCCCCACAATCCCCCCAAAATCGTCAGCCACTTTATTATCCTGCAGTAGAATTGGATAATTAATTTTATTCTTTTCAGCAAAAGGCTTGACAACCTTGATCCCCTCATCATCTCCAGCCAGACCTAGAATCACAAATCCTTTATCTTTGTATTCGTTCTGAAGAGCAATGAAATGAGGGATTTCCATCCGGCAGGGAGGACACCAGGTCGCCCAGAAATTGACCAGGACCACTTTCCCCCTATAATCGGAAAGACTGACTGTTTTACCGTTAATATCTTGCAATTGAAAATTGGGAGCCATGGGAAGTTTAGAACTTTTAGTCTTTTCTTTTGCCGCCATCCCGTTTCCCACCAAACCAAGCGACATTATCAGTGCCAATAATAATCCTGTCAGGATACTGGTTTTTATATTCGGTTTCACAATTAAATCCTCCTGGTACATTTACCTGTTTCGTAAAAATATAAACATTAGAGACTCATGCAAGGTTCCCATACCCTCATGAAAACCTGGTATAAATAACAGAAATAATCAGAGTAGTAGGTATCACGGGAGAGTAAATGGAGTAATAATACTGATAACATTAGAGTTAATTTCGATTTCAGAAACAGCAATAAGTTCTGAGGTAACCTCTCCGTAACCACTCCCAAGCAAAAACCTTTTGACATTTGTCAAAACTTACTGAAAAAGAAGACTACCCTGCCATTTTGACAGGGGCCACCGGCTCTTTTGACAGCTGTCAAAAAGAAGAAAATCCACTTAGGATTGATACAAAGATAGATATCTTTATCATGTGTTATACCCTACAATAAAAGATCAATAAGGGTGTTAATATTATAATAGAACTGAAAATTCCTACTTAAGAAAAATTAGTAATTACTGATTCTCATTATCAAGAGGATGATTGAGTCCTTCTCCCAGAAGAGAACGAATCCCACAACCTCTCACTTCTAATTCAAATGTTGAATGTGAGATATTCCACTTTACTTTAAGATGTTGACGTATCTCACCAGTTAATATTTCCGCTTTAGAGACCCGCATATCATCGGGAATGAGGATATGAGCGGTAAGTAGATAATCACCTGCTCCTGCTTCCCAAAGATGAATATGATGGAGGTTTAGATTCGGGAAGCATTCGAGGATATCTTTTTGTAACAATCGCCTTTTCCACAATTCATACCAATACCATATTCCAAACAATTTTCAGAATTAACAGTTAGATACCAGGGTCTTTTTTCTCTTGGAAAACCTATAAACCATGCCATTTTAATATCCTCCTGGATTTTTTGATATTACCAGGCACTCATTCCATAAATCCATCCCGTCAAAGCAGATAATCCGATCACCAGGCAAATAAAAACAATAGCTTTCTTTGTCCCCATAATTTGGCGAATCACAAGCATACTGGGAAGTGAAAGTGCCGGTCCTGACAGCAATAAAGTCAAGGCAGGACCTTTCCCCATTCCACTTCCAATTAATCCCTGAAGAATTGGGACTTCAGTCAGTGTAGCAAAATACATTAAAGCTCCCGAAAAAGAAGCAAATATATTTGCCAACAGGGAATTTCCCCCTACCAGATAAGCAATCCATTTTGAAGGTATCATTCCCTCATGGCCGGGTCTTCCAAGGAGGAAACCAGCTACTAAAACTCCTCCTAACAAAAGCGGTAAAATTAACTGGGCAAATTCCCAGGACGTTCTCATCCATACTTTTATTTCAGCCATTGAAAACCAGAAAATAAGTATCAAAAAAAGCCACAGTAATGAAAAGCCTGAAAGAACCCACTTGAGGGAATAAATCACCCCCCAGATACTATTCGAATCCAATGGTTTACCCCAGTTGGCGAAAACCAGAAAACTAATCATGGAGGCAAAATACAATACTGTTTGCCACAAGGGTTTTGATGATATATTTTCATTTTTTAAAGAGCTTGCCCCGCCGGGAGGTTTCATTTTATCTTCCTTAGGAAAGATAAAGGCCATGATTAATCCAATAATAATTGAAAAACTAATTGCCCCTAAAGCTCTACTGATTCCTAATGATGTCCCCAGGACGTGGGCGGTAAGAATAATCGCCAAAACATTGATAGCCGGCCCAGAGTAAAGAAAGGCTGTTGCTGGACCGATTCCTGCCCCCTGGGAATAAATCCCCGCAAATAATGGTAATACTGTACAGGAACAAACTGCGAGAATGGTACCGGAAATTGAAGCAATCCCGTAGGCTAAATATTTATTGGCATCCGCACCTAAATATTTAATGACTGAATCTTGATTTAGAAATACTGAAATAGCTCCGGCAATTAAAAAGGCAGGCACCAGGCAAAGCAGTATATGCTGCTGGGCATATTCATGAAGCATGGAAAGGGATTCGATGACCGCCCCTTGAAAACGCTGATTATCTGAGGGTAAAAAATAGGCTATCAAAAAAACTATGACAATAGCCATCAATATTTTTATTTCCTTAGTCTTCATAAAAACACTCCTTATTCCTTTTCAGCCTCTTCTATAAGGGGAAGACCACCCATCTTCAAACTATATAATCTCTTCCTCAGAAAGAAAGCCGCATGAACCAGCCCCAACATGACAGGTACTTCAACCAGGGGACCAATGACTGCGGCAAAGGCTGCGCCTGAATGAATACCGAAAACCGCGACGGCTACCGCAATCGCCAGTTCAAAATTATTGCTGGCAGCTGTAAAAGATAAAGTGGTTGACTGAGAATAATCTGCACCTGCCTTGAATGACATCCAAAACGAGGCAAAAAACATAAAGACAAAATATATCAACAAGGGAATAGCGATTCTTACCACATCCAGGGGAATGGCAACTATATATTTACCTTTCAGGCTGAACATGACCACAATGGTGAATATCAAAGCAATCAGCGTCAGGGGGCTGAGCCTGGGAATAAATTGGGTATGATACCATTGTTTTCCTTTAAGCCTTACCAGAAAAAATCGGGTAATCATTCCTGCCAGAAAAGGAATACCCAGGTATATAAAGACACTTTGGGCTATCTGGCTTATGGAGATATTCACCAGAGTTCCCTTTAAGCCCATCAAGGGAGGAATTATCGTAATAAAAATCCAGGCATAGAAGCTGTAAAACAAGACTTGGAATATGGAGTTAAAAGCAACTAATCCGGCTGCATATTCAGTATCCCCCTGAGCCAATTCATTCCAGACAATCACCATGGCAANNCGATGACCATGGCAATGCAGCGGGCCAGGCCAATCAGAATCAGTCCAGCCATATAAGCAGGATAATCCCTCAGGAAAACAACCGCCAGAATAAACATCAACACCGGCCCCATAAACCAGTTCTGTACCAAAGATAATACTAAGATTTTCTTATTCCTGAAGACATCTCCAAGTTCTTCATATTTAACCTTGGCCAGGGGAGGATACATCATTAGAATCAATCCGATGGCTATCGGGATATTGGTTGTCCCCTTTTGAAACTGGTCCCAAAACCCGACAATTCCCGGATAAAAATATCCCCAGGCGACACCTCCGGCCATAGCCAGAAAAATCCATGCCGTCAGATAACGGTCAAGAAAAGATAGTTTTGTATTAATTGCTTGAGACATATGGTTTACTCCTGAGATGCTTCTCGGTAATCATTAATTAAAGCTTCCACTCTCAGTTTGATGGCATCCCGGATTTCCCTGACTTTTTCAATCGGCTGGTCTTTAGGGTCATCCAGCCCCCAGTCTTCGGTAACAAGAAATCGCACCGGACAGGCGGCAGCATCGACTCCACAGCCCATGGATATAATTTTATCGGCTGTTTTAACCATTTCTTCTGTCATCAGCTTGGGATGATGAGACTTCATGCCATACCCAAGTTCCTCCATGGCTTTGACTGCCATGGGATTTAAATCATTACCGGGAAGAGTCCCGGCAGATTCAGCTACCAGTATCCCCTTTCCCAGTGTATTGGCAAAAGCCTCTGCCATCTGGCTGCGGCCAGAATTATGAATACATACAAAGATGACTTTTTTCATGAAAGACCTCCCACTTATTAAGATCTAAAACAAATAATTAAACAAAAACCCGACGGTCATAATCCCCATGGAAACAATCCCTACGAAAATCAGTATCAAGGGAAGTTTTAAGACTTTCTTCAGAATGATTGTTTCCGGTAAAGATAAGCCAATCACAGACATCATAAAAGCCAGGACAGTACCCAAAGCCGCTCCCTTTTCCAGCAAAGCATGAACAATGGGAATAATACCGGCCGCATTGGAATACATAGGGACACCCAACAGGACAGCCAACGGAACTGACCACCAGACAGATTTCCCCATAAAAGAAGCCAATAAACCTTCCGGGACATACCCATGAATTCCAGCTCCCACTAAAATTCCCAGGAGGATATATATCCAGATTTTCCCGACAATTTCTTTCACTGAAGATAGTCCTGCCTGAATTCGCTCATTCCAATTCATAGGCGCCGAGTCAAGGCTTGATTGCCCCATTTTGACCTCGTACACCCAATTTTCAACATATTTTTCAAGATGGAGTTTGCCAATTATCCAACCCGAAATGATGGCAATACATAAACCGGTGGAGAGATAAAACAAGGCCACTTTCCAACCAAACATCCCCAATAAAAGAACCAGGGCAATCTCATTGATCATAGGAGCTGATATCAAAAATGACAGGGTCACCCCTAAAGGAACCCCCGCCTCCACAAATCCCAAAAAGAGAGGGATAGCCGAACAGGAACAAAAAGGAGTCACTATTCCTAATAGGGCAGCCAGAATATTCCCCAGAGATTCTTTGTTGCCGGCCAGAATCTGCCTGGTTTTTTCAGGAGTCACAAAAGTTTGGATCATGCCTACCCCAAAAACAATCAACACCAGCAGCATTAACACCTTGGGTACTTCGAAAATGAAGAAGGAGACAGCGCTGCCCAGATGGCTTATTCTGGAAAATCCCAGTAGGTGATAGGTCAACCATTCGGAAAGGGGTTGCAGCAATAGGTATAAGACCAACCATATCACTCCCCCAAGAATCAATTTTCCAATCAATCGGAGGGATGGTTTCTCCTCATTATTTAATAACTTAACCCCTAAATCATCCATAACATATAGACTCCTGCAAGGATTACCAACACCCCGCATATTCGTTTAATAAGTAGTATCTTCCCTGAATGCTCATTCCAGTTCAGGTAACGTTGGACCGTCTCAACAGATGTACCCGCCAGAACGATAACACTGCAATGGCCTATCCCATATAGAGCCAATAATGAAAAAGCATACACAGGCTTCTGGGCTGCCACCTGAAAAGAAGCGGCCAGAACCGGCGCCATGAAAGCAAAGGTACAAGGCCCCAGAGCAAGCCCAAAAACCAATCCCAGAATGAAGGCAGATATCGTTCCATTTCCTTTGATCCTTACCATGGATGGAGTATTAAACAGATTAGGTATCACTTCTAAAAGATGCAATCCCACGAGAATAAAGACACCGGATACAAGATAAGTACTCCATCGGCCGATATCTCCCATCATTCTCCCCATCATGGAAGTAACAACCCCGATGATTCCAATCGTAACCAGAATTCCAAAAGCAAACAAAAAAGAAAGAACAAAGGCCCTTCGGGTGGTCATTCCTTTTTGGCCGCTGATAACACCAATAATCAATGGGATACTGGAAAGATGGCAGGGACTCAACAATATGCTCAATATTCCCCATCCCAATGAAGCCGCTAACGCGAACCCCATGGATTGGCTCAAGGCATGAGTGAGATAAATAAACAAGGATTCCATGTTATTTTTTCAGCATTTTCTTGTCATTGATGATCTTGATAATGTCTTCTTTAGGAAAATATCCCTCATGCCGGAACAATTCTTTCCCCTCAGCATCATAGAATATCTGGGTCGGGATTGACCTGATTCTATAATCCTGACCCTTTTCCGGATTCTTCCAGACATCAATAAATTCAACTTCCATCTGTCCCTTATATTCCTTTTTCAATTCTTCCAGGACTGGCGCCATCATCTTACAGGGAATACACTTGTCAGCTCCCAAATCCACCAGACGTGGAAGTTTTTTCTGTTTTTCAGTTATTTTCTGAGTAGTGGCTTTCGACAGAGTCGTGGACTCATCCAGGCTTTTCACATCCCTGGAGGACTGTTTAGCTGAAACTTTTTTAGCGGTTTTCTTCTTGACAGCAGAAGACTCTTTTCCCAGGCTGAAGGAACAAACCAGGATAGCTGCCAGAAATAATATTCCTGTCCGATTAATTAACCTATTCCATTTCATAAACAAAACTCCAATTCCTTAGTTATAAGATTCATCTTTCAATAAGTTACGACATTTGGTAAGGACTTCATCCATCGTTTCTTCAGTCCATTCAAAAACAGGTTTCTTTTCAATACCCATTTCAGTTAGTACCAGATAGGCATATTCTTTGAGTCCTGCTTTGTCTACACAAGCTTTGGCGCACCCTACAGCGCAAACATCCAACACCAGCAGTTTATCGGCTCCCTGAGCTGTCGCTACTAAACCGCTTAACAGGCCGCCAACACCGGCCAGGCAGGATAACTTTGCTTCTTTATTTACCGTCAGTATTTTGCCTGCTTCATTGGTGATTTGCCCTACGTTTGACCCGCCTGAACAGGCCAGGACAACTCGGGTATTTCCCCCGCAGATACAGTTTGTTTTTTGAGTAGGAGCTTCTATTTCTTCTTTTTTACTTCCACAACAATTGGGCTTACTTTCAATCTTCTCCATCGGGGCTCTCCTGTCTGTTGGTTATGCTAATACTTTTTTGATTTCATCAATTGAGGGCAATTTGCCGGCAAAAATAACTTTCTCATCCACTACTAACGCAGGAGTAACCATCACTCCATAAGCCATGATATCTTTGATATCCGTTATTTTCTCCAGGTGATATTCGATCCCCATGGTTTCAGCGGCTTCTTTTGCCGTCTCTGCCAGTTTTACGCATTTAGCGCATCCCATCCCCAGTATTTTGATATTCTTCATTTCCTTTTCTCCTCTTTTCTTATTAAAAAATAGCCTTTCGGCCTCTTTTTATTCGTTAAATCGATATATGTAAATATCTAGATATATCTAGTTAAAAAAATCACCTACATTGAGAAGGATTCAGTTCAGAGTTGTTACATATTTCAGTAAGATTTTGCAAATAAGCTTTAGCCTGTCCATCAAGGGTATCCAGGTTAATGGAATAATGAATCCATTGTCCTTCCCGGCGGGATTTAAGAATCTGGGCCCGGCGAAGAATAGCCAGGTGATGAGACACAGCCGATTGGCCTATCCCTAATTCCTCCACCAGCTTACAAACACAGACATCCCCTTGTTCAGCTATCATCTGCAGTATTTTTAACCGGGTGCTGTCACCTAAAGCCTTGAATATCTCTTCCATATATTCCTCAATCAACATATCAAAGTATATTGATTAGTATAACAAATACAGAGATTAAATGACAAGATAGGGAGGGAATATGATTAAAGAAACCATTTTTTCAGTTTAGATTTATGTTCGTTATACCAGGCAAAAGGAAGGAAGACCAACAGGAGAAAGACTCCTGACAATTCAAGCCAGGGAGGTATCATCTCCCCTGCTTTGCCTATAAGGACAATAGGATTGATCCCCAAAAAGGAATAGAGACCATTTAAGAGAGACCCAAATAAAAGCGCACAGAACGTAATTCCCGTCAGATAAATGGCCAGGGTAGCTTTTCCAAAATACCGGGCAATGATGGTCATAGTCGCAATATTGGTGGCAGGACCCGCCAGGAGAAAAACCAAGGCCGCTCCCGGATTCAAACCTTTGATCATTAAGGCGGCGGCAATGGGAGTCGATGCTGTCGCACAAACATAAAGAGGGATTCCAACTACCAGCATAATCAACATGGAAAGTATCGGACTGTTGAAATGCTCTTCAAGCCAGCCAACCGGAATAAAATAACTAATGGCGCCTGCCAGAATAAATCCCAGGAGCAGCCAATTAGCTAAATCACCCAAAAGGCTGATAAAAGCAAACCGTAGTCCTTTAACAATCTTTATATGGAAGGGGAGAGGCACTGAAACAAGCACAGGCCTATTATCACTATCGAGATTACAACTCAGAGAATCCGATATCGAGGAATCATAATTCTTTTTCTCTAACAGGTTTTCACTGATACCGACAAACATGGCTGTAATAAAAGCAGAAACCGGACGAAATATTGTCATAATCGGATCAAGAAGGGCGTAGGTGATGGCAATCGAATCAATCCCTGTTTCTGGAGTCGAAACCAAAAAAGAAAGGGTAGCGCCTTTGCTGGCTCCTTGTTTATGCAGGCCGATAGCCGTGGGAATGACTCCACAGGAACATAAAGGTAAAGGAATTCCTAATAGAGAGGCATAAACGACTTGCCGGGTTCCATTACCCCCCAAATGCCTGGCAACCTTCTCACTGGGAACAAAATATCTCAATAATCCGGCGACGACAAAACCAAAGATCAGGTAAACAGCCGCTTCTCTGAAAATATCCCAGGAAGCCTGTAGAATACCAGATATTATTGTAAACACTGCAAGCATATTTTTTCCATAAAAACCTGATTTGATTATAGGTCAAAACCGTGAACGGGGTTTATTTTATTCCAACAAACAAGGTAGCAATTCCACCTGTTAATGGGATAGCTCGGCATTTTTTCCAACCTTGTTTTTCCATTAAAGCCAGAATATCACCGGGTGAAACAAACTCAGTGATGGTTTTGGCAAGGTATTCATAGGCAAAGGGATTACCCGATACCCATCTGCCTATCAGGGGAAGGTAGAAATGAAGATAGGGATAATAACCGATTCGAACCAATCTATTAGACGGACGGGTCAATTCCAGGGTTAAAAGTATTCCCCCTACTTTACTGACCCTGTGTGTCTCTGAAAAATATTCTTTCAAATCCACCACATTCCTGATTCCAAAAGCACAGGAAATGGCATCAAAGGTATTTTCTTTGAAAGGAATCCGCAAAGCATCCCCTTGAAAAAATATTATTTTCTGCCGGCTGGGAGCCGGTATGGATTTTTTAAAATCCAAGGCTTGAGCAACCATGTCCTGTGAAAAATCAGTTCCAATAACCTGAGAAGCCTGGCTCCTTCCGGCGAAATCAAAAGCCAGTTTACCGGTTCCGGTGCAAAGGTCCAGCACGAATCCACCTGGGGGAACATTGGCTATTTTGACTGTCTTTCGCCGCCACAGAAGATCCATTCGAAAGCTGAGCAAAGTATTGAGCAGGTCATAAGTACCGGCAATAGAATTAAATAATCCCTTGACATAATCCCGTCGAGACCCGCTGTCTTGAGGAATCTGAACCTGGCTCATGGTAGAAAATTCCTATTCAATTAAAATCTCCTCAAGATATTATATTCGCTATCACGTTGAGCCGGGATTTTCCCTGCTCCCCGGATGGATTCGATAAGAGTAGATAAATTAGTTGAAGGGGTTCCCGTCCCGGTAGCCGCCACGACTTCTTCCTGCATCAAGGTTCCTCCCATATCATCACAACCAAAACTCAAAGCAACCTGAGCCAGTTTCATGCCCTCGGTCACATATCCCGAGGTTATATGGGTAATATTATCCAGATAGAGCCGGGAGATTGCCACTGTTCGCAGATAATCGACTCCTCCAACCGGTTTTAGATGGCTTAATTGAGTATTCCAGGGAGAAAAGGTCCAGGATATAAAAGCTCTGAATCCATGGGTCTTTTCCTGTAAAGAACGAATCTTATCCATATGCTCAATTCGTTCAGCTAAAGTTTCCACCATCCCGAAAGTCATGGTTGCGGTGGATTCTATTCCCAGCCCATGGGCTGTTTCCATACAGTCAAGCCACTGCTCTGCCGTTACCTTGTTGGGAGAAACAATCTCTCTGACTCGGTCCACCAGCAACTCGGCAGCCCCGGGAATAGATCGAAGCCCTGCCAGTTTTAATTGCCGGAGGACTTCATCCAGAGGTAATCCTGATTTTCGGCAGAGATGATAAATTTCACTTACTGAAAGGGAATGAATGTACAGGCCAGGATACCGCTCTCTGATGGCATGAAACAATTCCAGGTAATAATCTAGTCCCAGTTTATAATGCAATCCCCCTTGTAAGAGGACTTCGGTGCCTCCCAGAGCCTCAAGCTCATCCAGTTTGACAAATATCTCTTCTCTGGAGAGCAGATAGGCATCCGGGTCGTCCGGCTTCCGGAAATAAGCGCAGAAATCACACCCGACATAACAGATATTGGTGTAATTTAAGTTTCTATTTATTGCAAAGGTTACTACCTCATCCCGGCCAGGAAACATTTTTCGCCGCCGATGGTCGGCCACTTTTCCCAGAAGCATCCAATCAGCCTGATATAAAGAAGTTCCTTCATCAAGGCTCAATCGCTCCCCTTGCCAAGCTTTTTCTAAAACAGGGTCTAAAACCCTGTCCCAATAATCAGTCTTCATTCTTTGTTCCCTGAATGATTCTCATGTTCTAGTACATCCGACAGAGTAAATTTCAATTCTCTGCAGGGAGGGCATAATCCCAATTCGGCCGCCATCTCATAGTAAAGCAGCAGCGCCTCCTGCTTTCTGGAATCAAACTGATAATCCAGGTACGCAAAATAATTCTGCATGGAAACCTTTTCAGCAATCCTGAAATATTCTTTCCGGCTCCCGAATTCATCAAGGTTCTGAAGTCCCAGTGCCAGAGAAGAAGCCAATTCCCGGCTAAACTGTTCCAGTTTATCTGAAGAGGATTGAGCATATTCTTTTCTGACAGCCACGACGGCAAAGACCATAGGAAACCCGGTAAATTCTTTCCATAACTGAGCAAGGTCATAGACGATTAAATCATCCTGAGGTTCAATCCTCAGGGCATCATCCCCTATTAACAGGCAGGCATCTGCCTCTGATAACATCTGATTCAAATCAGGAGACATCTCCAGATAATTCACATTCAGATTATACCGTTTGGAAAGCAGCACCTTGACCAGGTTTTGAGCGGTAGCGCTGGAAGTGGTTAGAGCGACTCTTCGGCCTTCCAGTTTCCCGATTTCTCTTCGTGAAACTAATAAGACACTTTTAACCAGGCCATCGGCACTCACACAGAATTGAGGAAGAAGGCAATAAGATTGCTGGCGGCGGGCATACTCGATCGCAGAGATCAAAGAGATATCCAACATTCCCCGGGCCATCATCCGGTTTAATTCTGATGGGACACCCGGAATTAATTCCATTTCCAGGGAGGTCCACCCTTCCTTTTCCAGCCCGTAATAAAAGGGAGCGCTGTTTAAATATGCCAGTTTTCCGACTCGCATCAGGAAAGACCCTCCCCTGAGGAGAGAATCTTTTTAAAATGATATCGGCTGTCAGTCAAAACAGGGACTCTTCCGGCATCCCGAATCAACCGAACCAGTTCATCCTGCCCAATTTGATTTCCCTGGCATGAACCGGCATCATGTACTATTTTCTCATTTACGTTGGTTCCATGGAGATCATCAGCTCCAAACATCAGGGCGGTCTGAGCCATTTTGGCGCCCAGATAAGTCCAGATAGCTTTGATATGGGTAAAATTGTCTAGCAAAAGCCGTGCCGCCGCTATCACCCGCAGATTATCATTTCCATCTGCAAGATGAGGATTTTCTATCGCCGTATTTTCAGGATGGAACGCCAGGGGGACAAAACAGGAAAAGCCACCGGTTTTATCCTGCTGCTCTCGAAGCCGAAGCAGATGGTCCACTCTTTCTTCAGGGGTTTCGATGTGGCCATAAAGCAGGGTGGCATTGGTTGTTAACCCTAACTGATGGGCAATTCCATGAATTTCCAGCCATCTTTCAGCACTGATTTTCCCTTGACAGATAAGTTGCCGTATCCGGGGCGCAAAGACTTCAGCGCCGCCGCCGGGCATATTATCCAACCCGGCTTCTTTCAACCGGGTCAATACGATATCGACCGGCAATCTTTCCAATCGGCCCAGAAAATCAACCTCCACCGCGGTAAATCCATGAATACACAGTTCTGGAGAAATCGTTTTTATCCTTCGGCAGAGCTCTTCATAATAACGAAGATTCAATTCGGGATTTAAAGCGCTGACTACATGAATTTCATTCAATCCCAAGGGGAGAGCCTGCCGTATTTTCTCTTCCATCTGGTCAGGATTCATCACATAAGCATCGGAATCCTCTTCATCACGGCGAAAGGCGCAAATCTGGCATCGGCCGGCACAAATATTAGTAGGATTGATATTCAAATTGATATAGAAACAAGCCTCATCGCCGACTTTCTCCTGCCGGACCTGGTCTGCCAGATATCCCAGGGTGGTCATATCCTGAGTGGTCATCAACACAAGACCATCCTTATTATTCAGTCGTTGGCCAGAGAAAACTTTTTCAGCAATAGGACATAGTTCACTGTCTTGCAGTAATTCATGAATGAAAGCAGTCATATAGAAATATATTTTAACTGAAATTTGAAAATCGAGAAGAGATAACTCTTTCCAATCCCTATGGGAAAGTGAGGCTGTTAGTTATGCATCCAGCGTTTCATCAGGGAATTGGGTATTTCCAGCTGGTCCAGAATTCTTGCGACTACAAAATCTATAAGGTCTTGGACGGTTTGAGGATGATTATAAAACCCAGGGGCGGCTGGCATGATAACCGCGCCGGCCAGGCTCAATTCATGCATATTTCGCAGGTGAATCACAGAAAAAGGAGTTTCCCTGACCACCAGAATCAATTTTCTTTTTTCTTTAAGGCAGACATCAGCCGACCTTTCAATCAAATTACGGCTGACTCCCGCAGCAATAGAACCCAGGGTCCCGGTGCTGCAGGGACATATCACCATCCCCCGGGTCAGACAAGAACCACTGGCTATATCAGCGCCCAAATCCTGGGGAGAATGATAATGGACCAGAGAGGTGGCCTCGTTTCCTAAAAGGTCAGAAACAATATCCCCTTCTGAATGAATATCCATCCCCAGTTCTTCTTTCATGACCAGTCGGGCGGCTTCACTGATAATCAGTTCCACCGGGTGCTGCATTTCCACTAAAACTTTCAACAGCCTGATTCCATAAGGCTGTCCACTGGCACCCGTCAGGGCGATAGTCACCGGTAAGTCATTCATTGATGGCTCCCATCTCTTAATGAAAATAGCATCTCTATAGGATAAACGAGGAGTATTTTTTTCGCGAGTCCTTGTTGTTTTTAGCAATCGTTTAAACCAAGGCTATATCAATACTTCCATCAGCACACAAAGAAACATGACAATACTGATATAACCGTTAATATTGAAAAAAGCCATATTCAACCGGGTAAGGTCCTTGGGTTTTATTATCGAATGCTCATATATGAGTAAAACCGCATTGGCTGAAATGCCAATCCAATACCATATTCCGACTCGTAAAGTGATTCCAGCCGCCACCATAAATATCAGGGTTAAAATATGCAGGAAGGAGGAGATATGAAGGGCTTTTTCCAAGCCAAACCGGGCAGGAATGGAAAATAAACCCTCTTTTTTATCAAATTCATAATCTTGGCAGGCATATATAATATCAAATCCGGCCAACCAGAAAATTATTGAAATACCAATATAAATCGGCGCAGGAGACAAGCTGCCAGTGATGGCAATCCACCCCCCGATCGGAGCCGCCGCTTCCACTAGTCCCAGTACAAAATGGCTCATCCAGGTAAACCGTTTGGTATAGGAATAAAAACAGAGAAGAAACACCACCAGAGGAGACAAAATAACACATAACCAATTCAACTTATAGGCTGCATACTCCAATAATAACAGGGAGAATACAACCAACCAGCCGACAGTATAGACCGAGATGAGTCCTTTAGGCAGATGCCGTTCCCTGGTTCTTGGATTTTTAGCATCGATCTTCCGGTCAATCAGCCGATTTAATCCCATAGCAGCGGTTCGAGCTCCAACCATGGCCATAGTTACCCAAAACCAGTAATAGAATGAAGGCACCTTATTGGCACCCAGTAACATTCCCAAATAGGCAAATGGAAGGGCAAACAGGGTATGCTCAAATTTAACTAAATCAATCAGGATTTTTATTTTATTCCACATAACTTGTTAAAACATTTTACACCAATGGGAATTAACATGATAAGTTATGCCATAATATATACGATTTACGAAGATGCCCCCCACCGTTTTCTGAAACGGGATGGATGGGATATGGGATAATCCCAGGGAGCCTTGAAATGAATGAATCACAAAAAGCCTTAAGAGATTTAATTTTAGATGTAATTGAAAACCAAATCCGGGATAATGATCCTCCTGATACCAGGGTAACATTGAATCGGCTTATCGATGAGGGTTTCAGCCAGGAAGAAGCCATGGTCTTAATCGGAAGAGTGTTGGCTTTTCAGGTCTATGAAATATTGAATAACGGGACGGCTTTTGACCGGAAACGATATGCCAGAGAACTGGCGGCTCTCCCGGAAATGAACGCCCAGGAACAGGCCCAGAATCAGTAATCTTATATTATTTGATTACCCTAGATACCTGGCATATAAACATCCACATGGATAAGATATATTTTACTGAGTTTCTAATTCTTTCATCTCCAGAATCTCTGGGGTTTTTTTATGGTTGCCTTTATATATCCCCAAGGACCCTTCCCAATGTATAAAAGCTTTAATTATGACACCTCCGCCTATGAGACAGCCTCTTTCATTCCCAAAGGATTAAGAGAATGGAAGAGAGGAGAATTGCTACGACATTTTAATGAACGACTGGAAAAAGAAAAATCCCTCAAGGAACTCCATGTGTATTTCTATCGAGTGGGACACCGGGTTGCCTATCCGTTGCCTGTCACCCAACTGCCTGATTTGCCTGAAGGGATCCCTGGACTGGGATTCCCCTACCCCTGGAGCATCTGGCTGGCATGGGAACTCAGGGAACGATGGGAAATTTTCTATTATGCCTGGAAAACCCTGGGTGATAAACCAGCCGGCCTTTTATTACAGCAGGAATTGGCCGCTCTGGACCCGTGGGATAAATCCTTTGAAGGACCTGGGACAGCCCATCTTTGTACCGGGCACCTGGCTTCCCTATTGGCCCTTTATTTAAAAAATGATACGGGTTGGGAAACCGATTTATTACAAAGAGCCCGGCAGGCAGCTTGCAAATTAATTGACCGGGATATCCAACCCTGGTATGCCGAGACTTGGCACACCAAAGAGACTTTCACCCTGAATGATTTGCATAATATACCCTGTATCATCCTGACCAGCGCCGCCTCCCTGGCCCGGGTCCTTCATCACCCCTCTTCATCTGAATTGAATTCCAAAGCAGAATCATTGTTTCATGCCTGGCTTCAATTCAAGGAGGAGAACTATTCTGAGGGAACCTCCTATGATGCCTTTTTCCTGGATTCTCTTTGCCTCTGGATTGATAGTCATCCGGACAAAGAGACTCTATTGGCCCAGGGGAAAAACACTTTTGAAAAAATACTGAGAAACTGGATTCATCATACGCTCCCCGGGAGGTTGGACCTCCATGCTCCGTTGGGAGATGTAGAACCGGAAATGTTTTTCTGGATGAATGTTACTGAGAAATGGGTTCAATGGTATGGCTGGCCGGAAGGAGCCTGGGTAATAAAACATATTCCCCCGCACAGGCTTCCCTCCTCGGCCCTGGTTCATTCAATGGAAACTGTTTATGCGGAGAATCAAACCTCCCAATCTCCAGAGGCAGGATGCCGGGAACATGCCGCTTCGGCAACCCTTAGAACAGGTTGGGACAGCACCGATTTGGCAGTCTATACCGGACTAAGCAGGACGCCTACAGGCCATCTTCATTATGATAATGGTCAAATCATAATCGGCGCATATAACCGGTTTTGGATCACTGACCCCGGGTATCAGCAATATCGGCCGGGACCTGAATGTGATTTCACGCTGGGCATCCAAGCCCATAATGTTCCAGTCATCAACGGCCAGAAACAATCCCAACGACGGGGAAAACTCCTCCAACTTAACGAATTTGAGAAGGGGGTTCAATACGGATGCCTGGATATCAGTGAATGTTATGAGAATCTTCCAGCCCACTCTTCTATCACCAGAGCTGTCTGGCTTATAAAAGATAAGAATAAAACAGTACTGGTTCAGGATAAAATCAGTTCGACTGAAGATCTAAAGATAGATTATTACTGGCAGGGCGGGACTCACCTGGCTTGGGCTTTTAAAAATAACCAGGCAAGACTCAGTGATGGAGAACATGTTTTATGGATAAGCACCTCGGCAGGCCCGATCCGGCCGGAACAGGTGGAAAAACATACTGGCAGCCGAGGCCCCTTAACTCTCAGGCATTCCTGCCAGACTCAGAATCATCAGGGGATTTTCAATTGGATATTCTGTTTCGATGAATCCATCCGCTGGGAAACCCCAGACTCGAATATTAAAGAAATATTGGAAATGATTAAGAATCTTGCTTAGATGAAATAAAAAAGAAAGAGGGTCCGTTTGTTTAGAAAAGGTCCCTCTTTAAAATAAATATCTTATGCAGTAATTCGTCTATTACTACCTAAAACCCATATTCTTTCCATCGTCTGGTAACCTGTTCCTGGATATCCCCGGACATGGTTATTTCATCTCCCCATTCCCTGGGCATTCCTTCTTCAGGCCATTTTTTAGTCGCATCAATCCCCAGTTTAGCTCCATATCGGGCGACCGGAGCGGCCCGGTCCAGGTCATCCAATGGCCCCTTAACAATTTCCATATCTCTTTGGGCATCCATAGAATTAAACGCCATCCAAGCGACTTCAGAAAGATCTCTCACATGGACGGTTTCATCCACCACAATAATGAGCCGGGTAAACATCATTTGTCCCAGTCCCCAAAGGGCATGCATCACTTTTCTGGCCTGCCCCGGATAGGATTTCTTGATACTGACAATACAACAGTTATGGAAAACCCCTTCCGGTGGAAAATACATATCCTGGATTTCAGGAACGGTCATTTGCAGAAAAGGTAAAAATATCCGAAGAGTCGCATCCCCCAGGAAAAAATCTTCCATCAATGGCCGGCCAACAACCGTTGCCGGATAAATCGGTTCTTTTCTATGAGTGATACAGGTCAGATGAAATACGGGGTAGGGTTCCGCCAGAGAATAAAATCCGGTATGGTCGCCAAAAGGCCCTTCCACCCGTCTTTCTGAAGGGTCCACATATCCTTCCAGAATAATCTCAGCCTGGGCAGGGACTTCCAAATCAATCGTCTGGCATTTCACCAATTCCACCGGTTCCCTGCGCATAAATCCCGCCAACAGGAATTCATCAATATTATCGGGACAGGGAGCGGTGGCAGCAAAAATAGTGGCGGGGTCTCCCCCCAGAGCCACAGCCATTTCCAGTTTTTTCCCCATTTTTCCATAGGCTTCTTCATGGCGGGCGGCGTGTTTATGCAGTTGGAAATGCATTCCGGTAGTCTGGTCGTCATAAACCTGAATGCGATACATCCCCATATTCCGAATTCCTGTCCGGGGATCCCGGGTAATGCATAAGGGAAGGGTGATATAACGGCCTCCGTCCTGGGGCCAGCATTTTAAAATCGGGAATTTGGATAATTGAATCGCATCCCCTTTTAATACCACTTCCTGGCAGGGACCGGATTTTACAGTCTTGGGGATAAAATTGGCCAGTTCACCCAGTTTGGGAAGCATCATGATTTTATCCCAAAGCCCGGTCGGGGGCTGTAATTGCATATAATCCCGAATCCGGTCGGCTATCTGTTCAATTCGATCCACTTCAAAAGCCAGATGGGTCATTGCCTCTGTGCCAAACAGATTCAGGACAACCGGATACTCAGAGCCTTTGGCTTTCTCAAACAAAAGGGCTGGCCCTCCCTTTTTGACTGTCCGATCAGCTATCTCAGCCATTTCCAACTCCGGGTCAACTTCCACTGGAATTCTTTTCAGCCAGCCTTTTTCATCCAGGGCTGACAAGTAATCTCGTAAGTCTTTATATCCCATCTTCATTACTCGCTTTCTGTAATCTGGCGAAAGGTTCATTATAGCATTCACAATTCCCCAAAGGAGTAATCTCCCACCATACCTTCTCTCGATGATTTTTGATAAACTTATTAATCATTATGATAAAGAGAAAAAAAACAAAAATCATCTTAGCCTCCGGGTCTCCCCGGCGAATTGAATATTTAAAATCACTGGGATTGGAATTTGAAGTTATCCCGGCGGATATCCATGAAGATTCCAATGGAAAAGGGTCTCCGGCTGGTATTGCCAGAAAACTGGCGAAAGAAAAAGCACTGGCAGTCGCTGGCAGCTTAGGGGATCCCAAGGCCCTGATTATCAGTGGAGATACCATTGTCGTTACCGGAAACAATATCCTGGGGAAACCTGCCTCAAAAAAAGAAGCGGTTGAAATGCTACACTCCCTTTCCGGGAAGACCCATAAAGTAATAACAGCTCTTTGCCTTATTCAAGGGCCAAAAATCAAAGTCAGCCATGTTACCACTTATGTGACTTTCAACGACCTTTCCCAGGCCGCCATCAGGTCTTATGTTGAATCAGGTGAACCCATGGATAAAGCCGGCGCCTATGCCATCCAGGGCAAAGGGGTTTTACTGGTCAAAAAAATAAATGGGGATTACCCCAATGTCGTGGGGCTCCCCATAGTCAGATTAGCTGAAATGTTATCAGAATTTGGAATTAAGCTTAGGCCTTAGGCAATGGGCAGTTAATCAGCCGCATGCCTTTCGTCATCCCTCATGTTATATACCATTAGAATGAAATCATGGGATTTCCCTGTCATATCAATCACATATTTGGGAATGGTGGCCACCTTCACAAATCCCGAATGTTCAAAAAGCCTCATGGCAACTTCCTGTTCCGCCATAAATTCAGCCTGGAGTTTTTCCAATCCGCAATGCATCCCTAAATCCACCAGCTGATGCAGCAGGAAAGAAGCAATCCCCTTCTGCCGATACTCGGGATGAACCACCATCCGAGCCATCCCCATGTGCCGTTTCCAGGTCCGCATTTCATGGCGAAGTATGGCATATCCCACAATTTTATCTTCAACCAAGGCTACCAGGGGCATCATGGCGCAATAATCCAGGTTATTGCACCATTCCTCCACCACTTCAGGAACACTCAGGTCTTCCTGCAAATATAATTTATCATGGGAAGGAATCTCATTAAAAAAGGTCCATAACCGGTCTTTATCATCCGGCCGAAGGTTTCTGACCAGGACTTTTAACCCGCTGGAAAGAGTTTTCTCCAAGGGGAATTTTTCATCCAGTAATTCAGGAAATAATGGCATATTGTAAATCTCCTTTCCCTTAGATTTCCGGACAATTCAACATAACATCTCTGCCAGAAAGTTCCGATAATCTATCTACAGTTTTAGTATAGCCTCAGCCTGGGAACCAGGTCTATCCTTTTTTATTTCTCAGGGACCGGGGATATGGGAGGAATTTATGATTCATCTACTCACGCAGTTATTAACGTTCCAGCCTCGCCCCTGACAGCTTGCAATAATTCATCCGGGTTGGTAATCAGGGCTTTTTTCCCACCCTTTTTCAGGAAGCGAAGGATGGCTTCCACTTTAGGTCCCATAGAACCGGCTGGGAACTGTCCTTCCTGGTAATAAGTGTCGAGTTCGGAGGCGGTTAATTTCTCCAGCAGTCGCTGGGTTGGTTTTCGATAATCCAGGGCCAGCCGGGAAACATTGGTGACCAGGATTAATTCTGTGGCGCCAATGAGTTCAGCCAGCAGACCTGCTACTTTATCTTTATCAATAACCACCTCAGCGCCTTTAAGTTGTCCATCAGGGCTTCTCAGGACAGGGACCCCTCCCCCACCTCCGGCAATCACAATAAATCCTGATTCCACTAAACTCCGGACAGCTTCTTTTTCGATAATATCCAGGGGTTCAGGAGAGGGGACGACCCTCCGATATCCCCTTCCGGCATCTTCTACCATATGCCACCCTTTATCGCTTTCCATCAATTCTGCCTCAAAAGCATTATAAAAAGGGCCAATGGGTTTGGATGGCTTATTAAAAGCTATATCATCCGGAGAGACTTCCACTTGAGTTATCAGGGTGATGACATGAAAAGGCAGATTCCTCAGAGCAAACTCGTTATAAAGGCTTTGTTGAATCATGTACCCCAGCCCCCCTTCAGAATCGGCTCCACAGACATCTAAAGGCATAGGGGGGACAATGGATTTGGCGGATTCATTCCGAAGCAGGATATTCCCCACGATCGGCCCATTCCCATGAGTCAACGCCAGTTCATATCCCTCTTCCAACATCCCAGCCACCTGAGCCATCGTCTTTTGAGTAATGTCTCTTTGTTCCTCAATAGTTCCCTGATGCCCGGCCGGGATTATGGCATTTCCACCTAAAGCAATGACAGCTCTTTTATTATTCATCTTTTCAGCCACAAACAAGCCCTCTTCTGTCTTCATGCTAAAGAATATCAGTATAGCCTGTCAATCAATTCTTCTAATCTTAAAATTCCGGTTTTCGAAGAATCATGGAGTCCGGTTCCACCTGGATATCCCAATGGTCAGAAGGAAGGATATCTCCTTCCCGGACAGCTTTCAAGAGTTTTCCCAGGGTAAAGTAATCATTTCCCGTTTCTAATTCGGTTGGGATATCTTCATCCCGATAATGGGAAGAAGTCAGTAAAAACATCCAGTTCCCGGTAGTGGAAATACCCGTATTAAAATACAAGGTACTGTCAGATGAAGGGATGGGGTAATAACTGTTTTTCAAATCATCCATTCTTCGTTTGAGGGAATTTCCCCAGGGAGTAAGAACCCCGGAGTTATCCCATAATCCATATTTTCCATCCTGAAGGAACCAAACCATCCATCCTGCCACTTCGCCCTGAGTGTAATCCAATACCAAGTTATTCCAGAGATTATGCAAATACAGATCCTCCCCTTCTCCGGCAAATTCCTTTAATAATACCGGCTTTCTTAAATCAGGTTCTGGGTTCCAGTAAGACCCTCGAAGCAACAGCCGAAGATATTGAAGCATGAACCGAATTGAGGTTTCATCCACCCGGCCGGAATCTTTTTGAAGCCCTACTCCGGGGTTTTTATCTAATGAAGTCCAGGGTTTCAGGGGGAACCCCGTATAGTAAGACAATTCAATAACATCCAGGGATTTAGGCAGTTCTACCAGATTATATCCCAGGGTCATCTGGGGACCTTCCGGTGTCATGGAAGCCCCATCTCCCCATTGGGGCAGTGGGGAAGGCCAGCGGTATAAATAATTAAATTGGGCCAATCCCAAACTAACCAGATGAGATTCCCTTTCCGGATTCAGGTATCTTTCCGTACTTTTAATGGCGCTGGATTGGGCATAATTATATCCATCCACCACAAATTCCCTGAACCGGATGAAATCATAAAGCATTGGGTCATAGGAGGCATTTTCATTTTCAGGAGTTCCTTCATTCCAGCTTCTCCAGGCATCAGGGTTTCCTCCCGTTACCTCATACCGGTATGAAGATAACTCCCCAAAATAAGATTCACTGGTATCCGTAAAAGTGGTGGGAAGTCCCCATAATACCTGCAAGAAGTGCCAAGTAGTACCAAAACTGTAGGCATCCCCTTTCCCTTTTTCCTGCCGCCAAAGATAATAGCAGACCAGGTTTTCCCGAGAATCAGGATGCTTCCAGAATAAATGATTCGATGTTCCATCATCCAATCTCACCGGAGCCATCGGGATATAATGAGCGGGGTCTTCTCCTCCCCCGATACCCCCGGTAAATAATGAAGACCCGATAGTATTCTGCCCATCCCAGCCAGGGAGGGGGATTTCCGTAAAGCTCGAATAAGGAAGCCCGATGGCATATTTTCTGAAAGGAACCGGAATCTGGCTCCAGGCAGTATTCAAGTTTCCCAAGGTGGTATATCGGCCCATCAGCCATTGTTGCCATTTCTCAGTAACCGGAGAATGGAAATAATAATCCTCAGGCCCTTTTCGATAGGCATAGGAAGTATCCCCCCATTCCCTCATCTGGATCCAATGTTCCACATTGAATGAATACGATAATACCGCAGGGTCTTCCCGATATCGGGAGACAATCTGATTCCACATATCAGCCAGGATTATCCGGTTCCCTTCCCCATAGTTTCCCCCATTTTTTAACCACCAGTTGATAGTCTGATAATTAAAAGGCAGGGTCAGTATGACTCTGAGATGATGGCGATGGGCCATGGCTATTATCTGGTCCAGCCTGTCTAAATAACGGCTGGGTATTTTGGCCGATCCGGGACTTTGAATACTAGGAAATTCCCCAGAGACAGTGTCGTCCCCAAACTCAATGTCTTTATCCGGCAATAAATCATGAATCAGTACGGTGATTTTGAAAGCATTACAACCGATTTTTTCCATGGCCTCCATCTGGGAATCCAGCCAAAGAGGAGAAAAACTGTCTTCAGAATAAGGATTCCACCAATCATCTGTCATACCAAATGGATTCGCATAGACATGGAAGTTACCTCCCACCGGTACATATCGGCGATGGGATTCTGCCAGTTGGAAGAAGAGGGTTTCGGTCGTATCTTTTTGAATCATCTCCCAGTAGTCCAGTTTTTCATGATTCCAATATGAGGGATTTTCAGCATCTTTTATCACTTCGACTTTATCCAGATACACACTGGCTCCCTGCAAATTTCGAGCCTGTATCTGTAAGGCAATAACAGGGTCTTCCACCGGACAGGCGAAATCATAGGATTGCCAGAGATTATCTGGTTTCATATTGAAACTGGCTGTCCCCAAGACATTTTTAAACACTTGGGTCCGGGCATCAAAGGTATTTAAAATAATTGCCAGAAAAGGAGTTTGCGCGGCAGGAGCAGCATCCGTGGCACACCAGACCCTGAATTTATAGTTTCCCCGGGCGGGATTAAGATTCATAAATTGGGTCAATTTAATAAACCCTTCCGTTGAAGGATTTAAAACACCTATTCCTTTTCGGCCATTGTACTCCGCCCGCCAGCCGGTGTCCTGGGATTGGATGGAAGAAGATTCTCGCTGAAAGGACCAGCTGGAAAGATTTTTATCAAATCCAGCATTGGGTACATTTACATTCCTGGCTCCATCACTCTCTAAGGCATCGGGTTTCTTCTCTATCAAATCCATTTCATCCAGATAAAAAGAGGACGTGGCGTTATCATTCACCTGGCTGGTCATCACCACAGCGGCCAGATTGGTTCGGGCATACCAGGATAACTCATAATAAGTCCACTCCGTTGAACCCTGAAAGGTTTTTACTGCCACATCCCTCTGGGTGGTAACTCCTCCATACCCGGCATACCCGGCAATCTCCAATTTAAAGGTCTGATTTATCTCCGGATTCTCAGTTTTTATCCTGGCCCGAAGAGTGTACCAGCTTCCGCCATGAACAGGGAGAAAAGGATTCGCTGACTCGGTATCAGCACTCAAATCCTGCACCCATTTAAGGGAAGCTGAATTCCATAGACTCACTTTTAAGACACCCGTCTGATGGCTATAAGACTCCCGCCAATCTACCTGAAATGAAGACGGTTGGGAATATTCAAAAGCCCAATGTGAATGGCCCTCTTCACTGAAATCCCCATTCTCCAATAAATTTTCATAAGCCCAAATCAACTGGGTATCATCATCTGGCCCATCATACGGATACCGAACCTGAACCTTAGCTGGAAGAGGGGTATTCAGGGTAGTGTCAGTCTCCAGGGCAAGAGAGTTTTTAGCAAGTTTAACTTTCAATCGAGACGGAAAAATGGAATTGGCTTTGAATTCCGGAGCTGGAAATGGATAAGAAGCGGCCTCATAAAACGGATTCAAATATAATGTCCCGGGACTTTGCAGTTTTCCTCTCTTAAAGATAAAGGGAGGGAAGGGTTTATTCCAAAGATAATGGCTAAGCTGAACAATGGACCGGGTATTGATGATATTCTCAGCGGTATATAGAATCCGGGTCTGGCCCGGTTGAGTCTTGGCTGGTTCGATCTGATAAAAAACCTTGGTTCCGGTGGTTTCTATCTCAAGCCCATTATCCACATACCCCGGGATATTTTCTTCCTTCTGCCAACTCCAGACAAGAGTACTGGGCTCAGCATAATCGGAGAGGGTGAAAACCTGAATCGTGGTAGCGTGGTTTAGAAGTTTAATATCCGGCAGAGGGATAACCTCCGTAGTATCCGGAGCCACTAAATCAATCATGATGGGGCCGATGGTTGTTACCGGCTGTTGATACATCCCACCGGAGGAGACAGGCCAGAGATGAAAATAATAGGTCCCTGACTGCTTTACATATAGTTGGATAACAGTAGAAAGGGTAAATACCGAATCGGCTCCAGGAACAGAGGTTGAATAGTCATTATCCAACAGATACTGATACCCTGAATGATTGGAGATTGTTGAAAAACTGGAGAAAGACCAGCTGAGGTTCAAGCTGCTTTGGGCTGACCAATGTCCTGGCTCAGGAGACACCTTCAGGGTAAAATATTCATTGGACCATTCCCCGGTGGAGGCATAGCTAAAACAACCCCAGAATACCAGTACCATAAATACCGGCATCCTTGAGAATATTTTCACTAAACAATAATGATAGTAAGCTTTCATGTTCCTCTCCGGGAACTTATTCACCCTTGGGTTTGTTAATATATGAAACCACTTAATAGGATAATATGTCAATGCCAATAAAGAAACCCTTATTATTTGGGCCGGCGGGAACTCCCCATTGTTCCCCGACCCGTTCCACCGAAGCAGGCATCCTGCAGGTAAAAAAGCTGAAACTGGACTGTATGGAAGTGGAATTTGTACAGGGAGTCCGGATGGGACCCGAGACCGCCCAAAAAGTAAGAGCGGCCCATGATACCACCGGTATCCGGCTGACGGTTCATGGACCCTACTATATCAACCTCTATTCCAGGGACCCTAAAATTGTGGAAGCCAGCCGGAAACGAATCCTGGATTCCGCCCGAGTCGGTTATTCCATCGGAGCCGAAAGTGTTACCTTCCATGCCGCTTATTACCTGGGAGACGCTCCGGATATAGTCTTTAAATCAGTCCAAAAAGAACTAGAAGGTATTATCCATATCCTCCGTCAGGAAAAGAATCCCATCTGGATAAGGCCTGAAACAACAGGTAAACCAACCCAGTTTGGCTCTCTGGATGAATTGATTTCTCTCAGCCGGGAGTTGGACCAAGTGATGCCCTGTATCGATTTTTCCCATCTCCATGCCCGGTCTAATGGAAAATGGAATTCTTCTGCTGAATTTGAGGAAATCCTGGGGAAGGTGGAAAAAGCTTTGGGGAAGAAAGCCCTGAGCCATATGCATATGCATCTTTCCGGTATCGCCTATGGGGAAAAGGGTGAAAAGCATCACCTGCTCCTGAAAGAATCTGATTTCCAATATAAAACTTTGCTGGAAACCCTTAAAAAACATCAGGTGGGAGGTTTCCTGATTTCTGAAAGCCCGAATATAGAGAAAGATGCTCTGCTTCTGAAAAGAACTTATACAAAGATTTAAGAACTACCCGTTAGTCTTCTCCTGTAACAATCAGGATACCCTTTTGCTATGATAAATTTATGATTGAACATATTAAGATATTCCCGGATATTGAGGATTTGAGCCGGATGGCTGTGGAGAAAACCATCGAATGGGCCAAAGGCCTTCTTGATAAGCAGCCGGTTGTCTCCATTGCCCTACCGGGAGGAAATTCACCCAAGGCCTATTATCGTATCTTCAGCCAACAATACCGACAAGCACTACCTTGGGATAGAATCCATTTTTTCACTATTGATGAACAGTTCTCACCTCCCAGCCAAAAGGGGTGGATCTATCAACAGGTTGAGACAGAATTCTTCTCAACTCTTTTAATCCCGCAGGGAAACCTCCATCGGGTCCCTGTCACAGCCGCCTCTTGGGCTCAAGCCGCTGCCTTTTATGAAAAAGATATCCTGAATTACAGAGAAAAATATGAACTCCCTCTGGACCAGGTTTTTGACATCCTGATTTTAGGCATGGGAACCGATGGGCATGTTGCCTGCCTGTTTCCTCAACAGGAATCTCTGGATGAAAAGATACAGGGGGTGATTCCTGTTCATCCCCCTGATCCTCAGGCCGACCAGGAATGGATAACCCTGACTTACCCCTTTCTGAACCATTCCCAATATGCCCTCTTCCTGGTCAATGGAGCCTCTAAAGCCCCGGTGATTTCTACCCTCTATAATTATCCTGAAAAAGCCAGGCTGCTTTACCCCTGCGCCAGAGTCTCTCCCCTCAGAGAACTGATCTGGGCGGTGGACCAGGATGCCCTGGGGTTTGATCCTCAATCCCTTTGATATTTTTCTTGCCATTTATCCTGTTTTGAATTATCTTTAGGGCAATTGGGGGAGGATTGGCTCTGGCCATCTTTCCCCTTTCTCAGTGGAATTGATTAGACCGGTTTTACCGTATGGGAAGGGATAAGAGAAATGAAAGAATCAGGTATTTGGAGACTTCTTCTGGCAGGGATTATCCTGTCGTTAGCAATCTATGGGACCAGCCATGGGGCCATCACCATTGGAGCCGGTCCGGCCATTGGGACAGACCATGCCGGGAATGCTTATAATGAGGAGTTTCAAGATTGGGCCTATACTGACCTGCGGGCCCTGGACCCTTCCGGAAGTTCAGATATGTATCAATTCAGCGATGGGTATGACCCTTCCAGGGATATTGCGGCTTTTTATTCCCGAGCCGAAGGAGACTCTTATTATTTCAGGATTGATTTTTACAATTTAGCCCTGGGGGCTGAAAATGGTTATCTGGACCTTTATGTTTTAATGGATTTCAAGGCAGGCGGCAATCCGGTACTTCCTGATTTTTCGACTCTCTCGACCAACAGGCCCTGGGATTTGGCCGTGTGCGTATATGACAGTGTCAATTATAAGGTGGCTTTGCCTGATAATTCCTCATTAAGCAGTGTATATGCCGGGTCTTATTATCATTCCCAGTTGGATAGTGTGGAATTTGGGATAAAGACGACAGCTCTGGCTACAGCCGGATGGAATGGGACCGATAGGATATATTTCCAAGTTTATTCTGCCAAAGATTTCCAGGGGAATATTGTGGCCGATGCCATTGGGGATGACGACCGGGGCAATACCAGCCATATCCTCTATGGTTCGTTTTCGGATAATGCCACAGCTGGAAGGGCTAAATTTGCCTCCATTGCCCATGGTAACCAGTCCATCAACAAGGCTGCCGATATTCAGGTCCACATCTGGGACCCTTCCAATGCCTACAAGACAGGTTTCATCAGAACCCTGGATACCCATCAGATATTTAAAGTCCCTCTGAATATTCATCTGAGCGGTTCATTGATAGCTGCCGCTCAATGGGCGGCTTCCTCCAGCGGGTCTTCAGACCCCGATGATGGGCCTTCCTTCATTTCTGAAGTAGCTCAATTTGTGGATAATAACCAGGCCGACCGGCCGGGTTCCTTGATTGGAGGTGTTTTCTCAGAACATATCATGCCTTATTTCGAGGGGGAAGCGAATCGCCAATCCATCCAGTTGTTTGATGAAATCAGCCAAAGGTATTTCAATCAGACAGCTTCCCAGATGAGTGTCATGCATGTCCCTGAAAGGGTCATTCGAAATTATCCCACCGGATTATCTCCGCTGACGGGATACACTTTTGCTGATATTACCGCCGGGGGATACCAGGCATGTTATCTGGATGAAGTAACTCATTATCATTGGTGGTTTGATTCAGCTGAAACCCGATGGACCGGAAATGGAGGCTCTTTCGATGCCCCTGCCCAACATAAAATCCACCAAATCAATGGGGTTTATTGTTTTCTTATCAATGATAGAGAAGACCAGGCTAAATTCGGCCCTGAAGATGGAGGATTAAACCTGGATACCCGATATACTCTCCTGGATAAAGCCCGCCAATCTGACCAGGCTCAGCTGACCCTGGTTTTTGATGATTGGGAAGCTTTAGCAGGTAAATCTTTCGATTCCGGCAGTGGGACCTCTTCTGCCAATAATAACCAGATGCAATACCAACAAACCATCCGATGGATAGCCAATCATCCCTGGATTGAGATGGTCAACCTGAAAGATATCCTCGACAGGGCC